>DAOQTX010000040.1:0-26492 GCA_035340715.1 Bacteroidia bacterium
GGTTGATGGCGATCATAATATTGATTGCAAAATACCGGGATTTGGATCAATGGCTCTAAAATCAGAGTTTGTAAAGAAAACAGATTAAACTTGTATTTAAAAAATATTCGAAGCGGAAAGTAATGCCGGGTATCTTACTTCACAATGCCCCTACAACGCGTTCCCGTAAAAACCTTCATGGTTCATTACTTTCCCGTTAGCTTCGAACTTTTATGAAATCAACCTACTGCTTGGTTGATGGATTTTGAAAAGCATATACCTTGTTAAACAAGAGTATAATGAAGTTTCTCTTCCTTTTGTACGTTTTTCAGATACAAATGTACAGCCTATTTTCACTATTTATGGTGGTCATTAATGCCAAATATGCGGGTCAAAAGTGCCATTTATTAAAATTTACTTAAATTTGATTCAAGATTAATAAACCTCTCCATGAAACACATTAGTATTTTAATTCCTAATGGCTCTTTATTAGCCGCTCCGCTAATGGGTGCTTACAAGATTTTTTTAGAAGTGAATCGTTTTTACCTAAATCAAGGCAAACATATTCCATTCAAAGTTGAGTTTATTGGCAGTAGAAAGCATATGAAACAATACGATGGTGCGATTGAGTTTCATTGCCATAATTTAATTAAAGACATTGCAAGCACAGATCTAATTGTAGTCCCTTTTACGGAAGATGACCTTGACGTGTGCATTTCTCAAAATCAAGCAACCATTGATTTTATTCGGGATCAATATAAAAGAAACATGGCTCAAATTGCAGCAGCCGGTAGCGGAATATACTTCCTAGCTGCTGCAGGATTGCTGGATGGTAAACCCATTAGTTTCAAATGGCTTGGTGCCGATCAATTGCATAATGCATATCCGGAAATAATATTTAACGAAGGCTTGGACTTTTGTGACTATGATGGAATAACCACTTGCGGCTCAACTTATCAATTCATAGCTATGATCTTAAATATAATCGAACGCTTTTGCGGAAGAGACACTGCTTTATGGATTGCAAAGATTTATGATCTTGATATGAGCAGAACTGACTCTTTGAATGCGGCCATATTTGATGGAATGAAAGATCATAACGACATAGAGATCATTAATGCTCAGAATTATATTGAATTCAACTTTTATAAAGACTTGAGCGTTGAAGAATTAGCAGACTACTGCAACTTTAGTAGACGTAATTTTATTAGACGTTTTAAAAAAGCTACCAAAACAACTCCTCATGACTATCTGCAACGAGTAAAAGTAGAAGCAGCCAAAAAGCTATTTGAACGTTACCATTCACATGTCGATCAGGTTATGAATTTGGTTGGCTATTCGGATCCAAAAGCATTCAGAAACATTTTTAAAAAAATCTCCGGTGTAACACCTATAGATTATAGGAAAAGATATACTCCTTTATAATTTTTTGGTTCAAACTTTTCGATTTAGTATCTTCGTTAGTGTAAACACTCAAATACATTGATGGGGAAATGAAGAATAGTGTGTACATAATATTGTTCTGTATGTTTTTCACTTACAATCTATTTGCACAAGGATCATGGAGCAGCACCACTCCTCTACCCTTTGCCCGAACAGAATTTGCTGCCTCAACTTACAATAACAAAGTTTATATTTTTGGTGGAACGGATACTTCAATGAATGCACTATCAAGTGTTCATTCTTATGATCCTTCTAATGCGTCTTGGTCTTTTATCTCAAACATGCCAACCCCAAGAGAGGAATTAGCCGTTGTAAATTTGTTCAACATATTTTATGTCATTGGCGGTGGATTTGATCCCATTCCTCTATCTAAGATGGAAGCATTTCATCCGGTGAATTTAAATTGGTTTCCGATGCCAAACTTACCGAACGGAAGACGGGAACACATGGCTGAAATAGTGGATGGAAAAATTTTTGTTTTTGGAGGCATTGGAACCGTTAATGCTGGCATTAAAAATGAAGCCTATGATATCAGTACAAATGGATGGACAACTAAAAGTAATTTACCATCCGAAAGAAAGTATGCAGCGATTGGTACTATAAACAATAAGATTTATATTGCTGGAGGAGATGGTCCTGGAGGTCCTACCAATGAAGTTTTAGAGTACGACTTCAGCTCGGATTCATACAGCATTAAAACGCCTATGCCTGCCAGCATAAGACGTGCCGGGTTTTGTGTGATGCAAAATAAACTTTTTGTCATAGGAGGAAACGATGGCAATCAAACTCTGTCATCTGTGCATGTTTACGACCCTTCTACCAATTCTTGGAGCAACTCCCCTGCTCTACCCAATCCGAGAGAGAATTTAAGTGCAGTTACTCTCAATAATAAAATTTATGCAATGGGTGGATATGATGCTAATGATGTAATGTTGGATTGGGTTGAAGTATTCGATCCTCTTACTTCTTCAGTTGAAATAAAACAATCATCTTTTAATACTTGGTACAATGACGGTTCGCTATTCTATTCATCAAATTATTCTCACGCTTTGGATCAAATACAACTGTTTGATATAATGGGTAAACTAAAATATACTTATTTGATTTCTGAGTATACTTTTGGACATCAGCAATCCTTTACTATTCCATCAGTTCCATCCGGAATTTATACGTGCGTTTTTAAATACAATAATCAAACCTTAGGAATAAACAAATTGATCATCATCAATCCCTAAAGTTTAAATTCCACGTCAGAGACTTTTCCAGTTTTGACCATCAAACCGTTTAATGTTTTTTTGTATTTTTCATAACCAAAATAATATTTATGAAACGAATTCTACTAGCACTCACATTTTTATTTATTTATTCATCATCTTTTTCAGGTATTGGTGATACCATAATGGTACAAGGTCATAATCAAGCTCATATGAGTTGGTATGGCAATTATGATGCATGGACTTTATTTCCTCCTGCTGGAAATTCATATCATAAAATCATTATGGATGTTACTTTAGGATGTCCACCAACCGATTGCAGTCAGTGGGATTATACGGTTGATATTGATGCTAGACATAGAACAGGCACTTTCGATTCTACACTAAGTTTGGTGCCCATGTATGTAGTCAACAACAATGGCAGCGATACCATCTTTTACAATTCAACACCATATTACGTAACCTTCTTTGACACCTTAAATATGGTTACCGATTCAACTTTGTCCAATAGCTATTACATTTATGAACGAGGTGATACTTTGAATCCAACAACAGCAACCGATTCGATTACTGCCTATCCTGCAAATTACTACAACTACTATTTCAGTGCATCTGGTGTGATACTAGATTCAATATGGGTTGGATATTCTACCAGCATTATTAACTATTTCACTAATGTTTATACTCCTTTTGAAATTATTGTTGATTATGAATTGGCTAGAGTAATTACCCCTTATGGAGGTTATTTTAATCCCGGATGGAGTCATACATGGAGATACGACATAACGGAGTATGCTAAGTTCTTAGTAGATTCCGTTCAACTACGTGCATTGTATGAAGGTTGGTCTGACGGCTTTGCACTAACCACTACATTCTATTTTATTGAAGGCACTCCGGCAAGAGAAGTAAAAAATATTCACTCAGTATATAATAAAGGTATCCCTTACGGAAATGTAAACAATCCGGTTGAGAATTATTTGGTTCCAAAAACATACAATTTAGATTCAACTGAAGTTCAAGCTTCATTTAGAGTAACCCCATCGGGACATGGTGCAGACAATACCAACTGTGCTGAATTTTGTATAAAACAATATTATGTTTTAGTTGATGGTTTGCAACGATATACACAAACGATTTGGCGTTCTGATTGTGGTATGAATTCTTTATATCACCAGGCAGGTACATGGTTATACGACCGAGCAAACTGGTGCCCGGGAGAAAAAGTAACTACGCGCGATCACGACTTGACGAACTTTATTACCCCTGGTGTTCCGGTTACAGTCGATTTGAATTTGACCGCCTATACCGGAACCGGAAGCGCTAGTTATAATATCAACTCTCAGTTGATTACTTATGGAGCCAACAATTTTAATTTGGATGCTACTATAGAGGAAGTGATTGCTCCCAACAAAAATTTTCATTACAACCGCTTTAACCCAATTTGTGGAAAGCCCATTGTTATATTAAAGAATACCGGAAATACCAACTTAACCAGCGCCACCATCACGTATGGTCTTGAAGGAGGTACCATGACCGACTATACCTGGTATGGACTGTTGGGTCCTTATCAAACCTCAACTGTTACTTTAGATAACATGGTTTGGGGTGGTACCAATTCTGAAGTATTTAAATGCTATGTTCATAATATCAACGGCATGACTGATGATTACCCTTATAACGATACGATTAGAACAGAGGTATTGTTTACACCAGAATTACCTACAGGATTTCATATGGTATTGCGAACCAATACCAAACCCTGGGAAACAACCTGGCAACTGAAAGATGCTTTAACAGGAACCATACTTTATCAAAATGGAACAATGGTAGCCAACACCATTTATCGCGACACTTTTCTGCTTAATCCCGGTTGTTACGATTTAACCATATACGACAGCGGAAAAAATGGACTTCAGTTTTTTGCCAATAATGATGGAACCGGATACGCCCGATTGATGCCTATTGATGGTACAGGAACAGTATACAATTATTTTCAAGCCGATTTTGGAACACAGATCTCATACCGATTCACAGTGGGCTACACCACCGGAATTGAAGCAAGTGATGTAACTAAAGATATTTTTTGGAATGTGTTTCCGAATCCGAGTTCAGGAATTTTTCAAATGGATATGATTTTACCTTCGAATAATGATTTGGATATTAAAGTTCTGAACTTGATGGGTGAGCAAGTCGCGCTACTCAAAAAGAAAAATTTTAAAGCAGAAGTTTTCGATTTGGATTTAAGCCATTTATCATCCGGAATATATATGGTGATGTTTGAGTCGAATGGCAAATTGATGCAAAAGAAAATTTCCATTCAAAAGTAAATAATACATTTGGCATAGAATAAATTCGCAGAAGTAGTTCTGCTCAATATATGGTATTTAGCAGTGTAGTTTTTCTGGTTTACTTCTTGCCATTTTTCTTTCTGTTGTATCATTTCGCTGACAGAAAATATAAAAACTATATTCTCTTAGCCGGAAGTATTTTGTTTTATGCATGGGGAGGTCCACAGTTTATCTATCTCATTCTGCTCTCCTGCGCGCTGAATTTTTGGTTGGTTTATAAAATGGACGCACTGCCTAAAGGCAGGCTACGACTCACATTTTTTTGGCTTTCCATAACGCTTAATGTTGGATTATTACTCTACTTCAAGTACGCCAATTTTTTTATCGATAATATAAATCTATTGCTTTCAACTTGGGGTGGCAATTCCATCTCTTGGACAAAAATTGTTTTGCCAATAGGTATATCATTCTTCACCTTCCAATCCTTAACCTATACCGTTGATGTATACCAAAAGAAACATGCTCCTCTAAAAAAATTGAGCAACTATATATTATACATCATTTGTTTCCCTCAGTTGATTGCAGGACCAATCGTTCGATTCAATGAAATTGCCGATCAGATAACAGAACGAACGGAGAATAATGTTTTAAGAATTAATGGATTCATTCGTTTCTGTATTGGTCTATCAAAAAAAGTGATCATCGCTAATACTATGGGTGAATTTGCTGATCCCATCATGAACTCCAATGTTGACCTATTAAATTCTTCTCAGGCTTGGCTGGGAATTTTGGCTTATACTTTTCAAATATATTTCGACTTCTCCGGCTATTCAGATATGGCCATCGGATTGGGATTAATGATGGGTTTTCAATTTCCTGAGAATTTCAACAATCCTTACATCTCTACCAGTATTACAGAGTTTTGGCGAAGATGGCATATTACTCTGGGTCGTTGGATGCGCGATTATTTATACATCCCTTTAGGTGGAAACAGAGCCAGCACTAGCCGTATGTATTTCAATCTCATATTTGTGTTTACCGTGTCCGGGTTTTGGCACGGAGCTTCCTGGAGTTTTATTCTATGGGGTTTGTATCATGGGTTTTTTCTAATCCTCGACCGTTTGTTTTTGATTAAACTGCTCAACAAAAGTGGAAAATTAATTTCAACCCTATTTACTTTTTTGGTTGTGATCATTGGTTGGGTCTTTTTTAGAATAGAAGATATTGGGCAAGCATTTCAGTTTATACAATGCATGTTTTCATTCAATTTTGGATTTACCGGTGAATTGAACTTGTACACAAAATTGATATTTGGATTAGCTTTATTCTTCTCCTTCTTCACTTCTATCAAACCTTTTTTAAATTTTGAGCAATTGGTATTTAAAAGAGATGCACAGAAAACAACTCAACTTACTGTGGGAGTTATTCTCTCATTGGTTTTCTTTATATTTTGTTTGAGCTTAATCACTACCTCTAGTTTCAATCCATTTATTTATTTCCGATTCTGATGAAAGAAAGTCCATTGAAATATAGATACTTTACTTTTCTCTATGGTTTTGTTCTTATCGTATTGCTTATACCATTTCTTCAATCACAATTTATGCTTCATCGTGAAGAGGCTTTAAAAGGATCTTTTGTTTATGCCCAAGATGTATCAGGAAAATGGAAAACATGGCACGATGCTTCATTTCAAACGGGAAAAGAGAATTACCTGAAAGAAAATTTTGGTTTTAGAAACACACTTGTACGCCTGAACAACCAAATTTTCTATTCCTTTTTTAAAATCAATCGCATCTCCGGAGTGGTTATTGGTAAAGAAGATTATCTATATGGGAGCGATTATATTTTCTCGTATTTAGGTTATAATTTTATTGGTGAAGATTCACTTCGAAATACTGCCATAAAATTAAAACGTATATCAGACGAATTGGATCGAAGAGGAAAAAAACTTATTGTTGCTATTGCTCCGGGAACAGCTTCTTTAAAACAACAGTTTTTACCGGAAAAATATGACACTGTTATTCGCGGAAAAACCAATTACGATTACTTTGTTAAGTACGCAAATGAAAATCAATTGAATCTTATTGACTTTCAAGCATTTTTTAAAATTGCAATGGACACTGCCAGTTATCCTATGTTACCAAAATATGGAACCCACTGGAGTTCATATGGATCTTATTTGTCTTTGGATTCATTGTTACGATATATCTCAGCACGTACGAATGTTGATTTGCCAAAATTGATACTTGATTCTCTTGAAGTAGTACATGAGTATAGAGGTGCTGATTACGACATGGGACAAGCTTTAAACCTATTATATCCGCTTGAAACTCAAAAAATGGCCTACCCCATTTTGCATAGCGAATCGGACAGCAATTCCAGACAATTAAAAACAATGGTGATCGCTGACAGCTTTTTTTGGAATTTAGTTAATAATAAATTTACGCCCGAAGTCATTCAAAATCTTCAGTTTTATTATTACATGATTGAACTCTTTGAGTGGCCTCAAACCGGGAAAAAATATGTATTCCAAAAAAATCTGGTTGATGAGTTCGATACCAGCGATTTGTTTATTCTACTTTTCAACGAATCAAATCTTCAATTTACCTTCTATTCATTTATCGAGCATGCCAATGCCATTTTATTTGGTGACGAAAAGGTAAAGCAAACCTATCGGCTTATCCCCAAATATATGGATGCAATGATTACAGATCCTCAATGGAGTGAGAGCATTAGACAAAAAGCAGCTGAACGAAATAAAACATTTGAAGAAATGATGATCATAGATGCCAAATGGATGGCTGAACAAGAGGTCTATTAACGAATCAAACCAAGATAATGCCATTTTTGTTCTAGTGAAAGTGAAGTATTCGTCAATAAACCATCATCTCTAGGACCAATGAATTCGATGATATCTCCATTTTGTTCTTCAATCTGTATGGTTGAAAGCATTTTCTCGTGATCTGTTTCAATGAATATTTTTGGTTTTTGTTCGTGACAAATTTCTTCTGTGCTGATATAACCGGGATACACACAGTGTCTGATTTTAAAAGTCTTATTTGCATCATTACTATCCTTCAACTCTAATTCCGCTAATACAAATCTATTTTCCCTAATATCATCTAAAGTCATTCTTATATTACTTGCTTTTCTGGTTTTTCGAATTTCTTCATGTAAAGCGATTGCTATTCGCCAATTTTTTTTTCCTTTTTTTATTTGATTAAAAACTTCAATTCGAAATATACCCTCATTTCTATCAGAATTCATTATCCAATCCGCTTGTAAATAGATTAAAAAATCATTACCATAATGTGAAGGCCAAAAACCTTGTTGAGCTCCACCAATTTTTATAATCTTGTAAAATTTACCAATGCACCATTTATAATAGTAAGCTTCGAATTGAATGTGATGATACCGATAATGTAACCATATTTTTAGCTTTTTTCCACGTACTATATGTGTTTTGCTATAATTTATCGGCATTGTTTCGCTTGTAAATTTTCGATACACTAAATCCTTAGCATGAGCAAATAGTTTGTTTTTGTGAATAATGAACCGATGGCCTTTGATTTCGATTACTCTAAAACTTTGGTACCGAGATTCTTTGATAAAATCTTTTCCGCTTACATAAGTTGATGTCATAGTGTGTTTATTATTTGTTATTCAGTATTACCTTTTTCTAAGCATACCGGAAGACCCCCAATAAAAGCACACAACACTGTAGATTCATTTTTTTTGACAGCTATGTCCGCATTTTAATTACCACCGTGGCTTTAGTGCTCGGTTGGTAGATGAAAACTCATCTTCTTTATGCCTTAGATGCTGTGTTAACGTTTAAAGGATACACATTGTTGTAAAGAGTAAAAAAAATAATTTTTAGACATATCTAAATATAGTTTTAGATATTTCTATGCATAACTGTATATTTGATAAAATTTATAGTATGAAAAGAGTTTTTATTATAGTCCTATGCTTATTGATAAATACATGCGTCACATTTGGACAAGAAGTTGACCCAATCAGTACGGATCGTCCTGACCAAACAGAAGGATCTTCAACCGTTCCGAAAGGATTTTTTCAAGCTGAAATCGGATTGCTGTATGGAAATACCAATGATAAATTTCCAATAGATATCTATGCAATACCTTCCGCTCTTTTTAGATATGGTATCACACCCAGAATTGAAGCAAGATTGATCACCGAATATTTATCGTTTAAAGATAAGTCGGCAAGCCAAAGCGGTTTGGCCCCTATTGCCGTTGGGTCTAAAGTTAATGTGCTTCAAGAAAATGGAGTTATTCCTGAAGTGGCCATTTTAGGTCATGTTTCTATAAAAGATGCCGCTTCTGAGATCTTCAGACAAAATTATTTTGCTCCCGATATAAGAGCATCTTTAAGTCACACGCTCACCGAGCAATTTTCTCTTGGCTACAATATCGGGCTAGAATGGGATGGATATACCGGTAAGAATAATGGATTGTATACTGTGGCTATTGGCTATTCTATAAGTGACCATTTTGGCACCTATGCTGAGGTGTTTGGATTGATTTTAAAAGGAGAAACCATAAATGGATTAGACGCAGGATTTACCTATTTGTTAAGTAGCAATACTCAATTAGATATTTCAGCTGGAACCGGAATTAGTGAAAAAGATAAAAGTTATTATATCTCGGTAGGTTTCTCAAGTCGGTTTAAATAAATGAGCCTAGTACACTCAAACACAAGCTATTCGACCTATTGCTTTCTTAATGATATGTCTATATTTGCGCACAATAAAAAATTAGAGTACAGTTATGGCCATTATCAAAGCGTTTAAAGGAATCAGACCCAAAAACAACCTTGCTCAGAAAATAGCTTCCAAACCCTATGATGTTTTAAATGAAAAGGAAGCAAACGAAGAAGCTAAAGACAATCCATATAGTTTTTATCATGTTGTAAAACCAGAGATAGATTTGCTTCACTTAAGCAGCTACTATGTTCCTGAAGTTTACGAAAAAGGAGCATCAAATTTTAAGGCCATGATCGATCAGCAGTGGATGATGCAAGATGAGACTGATAGTATGTATATCTATCAGCAAGAAATGAATGGCAGAAAGCAAAATGGATTGGTCGCTTGCGCGGCAATAGACGATTACTTTAACGATGTAATCAAAAAACATGAACTTACTCGTCCCGATAAAGAAGAAGATAGAAAGAACCACGTTCGTTACGGAAAAATGAATGCAGAACCGGTCTTCTTTTCTTACAAAAAGAACAATGAAGTTGATGTAATTGTAGACAAGATCATACAACAAAATAAGCCGGAGTTTGATTTTACAGCAGAAGACGGAATAGCTCATAGATTGTGGGTCATCAACGATAGTACCGTTATCGCTCGATTGATTTTATTGTTTGACGAAATTGGTAATACTTATGTAGCCGATGGACATCACCGAACAGCAGCAGCCGCTTTAGTTGGAAAAGAAATGAGAGATGCGAATCCGAACCATAGCGGAAATGAACATTATAACTACTTTTTAGCCGTTCACTTCCCCGATGATCAGCTCCAGATAATGGATTACAACAGAGTGGTAAAAGATTTGAATCATTTAAGCGAAGAGGAATTTTTATCAAAATTGTCTGAAAACTTTGATATCATTCCTCAGGAAAAGGAAATTTACAAGCCTGAACAACTCCATACCTTTGGTATGTATCTCAATCAAAAATGGTATAAGCTCGAAGCAAAGAAGCATACCTATGATGATTCAGATCCAATTGGAGTATTGGATGTGACTATTTTAAGCAATTGTGTCTTAAGTTCATTACTAAACATTAAGGATTTAAGAACCGATAAACGCATTGACTTTGTCGGAGGTTTAAGAGGATTAAAAGAATTGGAAAAAAGAGTAAACAGTGGTGAAATGAAGGTAGCGTTTGCTCTTTATCCGGTAAGTATGAAGCAATTGATTGATATTGCGGACAGCGGTCAAATAATGCCTCCAAAAACAACCTGGTTTGAACCCAAATTGCGCAGTGGTTTAATTGTCCACTCACTCAAATGAAAAATTCATTCAATAAAAAATATTTTATTGACCTCATTTCTGAATTGCTGACCTACAAAGCAACTCTTGTTGCGGTGAGCAAAAACAGAAGTATTGAGCTTATTGAAGAAATATACAGAGCGGGACAAAATGACTTTGGTGAAAACAGAGTACAAGAGTTGCTAAAGAAACAACCTTCACTTCCGGAATCCATTCGTTGGCACCAAATTGGTCATTTACAAAGCAATAAAGTAAAACAGATTATTCCTTTTGTTTACTTAATTCACTCGGTTGATAGTGTCAAACTGCTTCAGACTATTGAAAAAGAAGCCATGCGAGCCGGGAAGAAAGTTAATGTTTTACTGCAAGCGCATATTGCTCAGGAAGAATCAAAATTTGGATTTGACCTCAACGAACTCAAAGATTTTTTTGATACACAAAACGATAAAAAATATCATCATATCAACATAAGAGGATTGATGGGTATGGCTACTTTAAGTAATGATACCTCACAAATTGAAAAAGAGTTCAAACAACTTCGACAGCTTTATGAAGAAATTCAGAAAGATCGTCCATGGTTTGATACATTGAGCATGGGAATGAGCTCCGACTATAAAATTGCTTTAGCCAATGGAAGCAATATGATCCGCATTGGTTCCGCCCTATTCGATCACTAAGAACCCAATAAGTTTTTTACTTTAGAAAGCAATTGATTTTCCGTCAACTTATTTGTTGATTCCATTATATATCGCTTATTTTTAAAAGCATTCTTTTCAACCAAGTAATTATAAAACTTTACCCTATGCATGCCCGGACCTATTAGTCCAATGGCATCTTGTTGTTTTATATGCGATTCAAGTAGTTTAAAATACTTAAGGGTATTGGTCTCTTCTTTATTATTCTTTCGATCTTCATTATTCGAGAAATAGGAGCTGCCAAATCGTGTTCGATCTGCCTTCTCTCCTTCTATTCGAACTCTCTTTTCCAAAGGAGACACAATAACTTCCTCCTTAAGCCCTGAACGTGTTTTTTCAAAAAGTCTGGCTTTCTTTTGATCCATCCAGATCACAATCTTTTTTTTCATCTTTGTTTCGTTTGATACGTGATTGAGAAATATATAATATTTCTTAATTTTCCTAATTGAGCACTATCATATTTTTTTTTGATTAAAGTCACTTATAAATGAAAAGTAAGAATTTCAGCATAGCCATACATGGTGGAGCCGGTACAATTGACAAAGAGAGTTTAAGCAAAGAACTGGAAAATGAGTATCTGCATGCACTTGAAATTGCTTTGAGTGCAGGTCATCAGATATTAGCTGAAAATGGATCAGCAATAGATGCGGTTGAAGCCGCAGTAATTTCTTTAGAAGATTGTCCTTTGTTTAATGCCGGAAGAGGGTCTGTTTTTACGTATGAAGAAAAGCATGAAATGGATGCCTCAATCATGTGCGGCAAAACTCTAAATGCAGGCGCAGTTACTTGTGTAACGCAAATTAAAAATCCCATTGTACTCAGTCGAAAAGTGATGGAAGAAAGTGAGTTTGTAATGCTTTCATCTGCTGGTGCTGAGGAATTTGCAAAAACACATCATGTAGCATTTAAAGATGATGAATATTTTTACAGTGCCTTTCGACATCAACAATGGAAACAGTTGCAAGGCAGTACCAAAACCCAATTGGATCATAGCTCCGAGAAGAAATTTGGTACCGTAGGAGCAGTTGCACTTGACGTACATGGCAATTTGGCTGCAGCAACTTCTACCGGAGGGATGACCAATAAGCGTTATAATAGAATTGGCGACACTCCTATAATTGGCAGCGGTACCTATGCCAATAATAAGACCTGTGCTGTTTCGTGCACCGGACATGGAGAATATTTTATTCGATCTGTCACTGCTTATGATATTTCCTGTCTTATGGAATACAAGAATTTTAGCTTGCAACAAGCCTGCAACGAAGTGGTTCATAATAAATTGAAAAACTTTGGTGGTGAAGGTGGACTTATAGCTGTCGATCAGTTTGGAAATATTGAATTGTGTTTTAATTCAACCGGTATGTATAGAGCCTCACGAAAAAACAATGAAATTCCAATAATTGCTATATTTGTTTAGTTCAGAATTTAAAAACAACCTAATATGAAGAAGATTTACTCTGTTTTATTTATTTTTCTTTTATCCGTGTTAAGTTTTAACACATTTGGTCAGTTAAGTGGTACTTACACTATTGGTGGTACAAGTCCCGATTATAACACCATTAGCGATGCCGTTGCCGATTTAAATTCAATGGGTGTGAATGGAGCTGTTACCTTTAATATCAGACCCGGCACTTATACCGAGCAAATCAGTATAGGAACCATTACTGGTGCTTCACTGGCAAATTCCATAACCATTACATCCGAGTCAGGGGTAGCCTCATCGGTTATATGGGAGCACCCTTCTGCTATTACAAGCACAGACAATTACACCGTACTTTTAAATAATGCTTCGTACATCACTCTGGCATCAATGACCATCAACCGTACAGGTTCTTTTAATAATGGTACAGTGATTGAAATTGCAGGAACAAGTTCTGATATAACCATTAATGACTGTATCATCAGTGGTAGCAGTGCTACAGGAGTTGCTCCCAACAATGCCAATATTTTTTCAAGCAGTTCTCCAGCTACCAACAACAACAATTGTTTCATAACGAACAACACACTGAGTAGCGGTTCTTATGGAATTTATTTGTATGGTACCTTGGCTGTAAAAGAAACAGGTAATGTTATCGATCAAAACATTTTAACCAACCATTATGCATCGTCCATCATCATAGGTAATCAAGATGCCATTACCGTTACCGGAAACACCGTAAGCAGCAGTAGTGTTAATTCCAGTTATTATGGGATATATATCACTAATAGTAATAATGCAATTAATATTAGTAAAAATAAGGTAGGTAGTTTCATTAATGGTAGAGGATTATTTGCCAGCAATTGTGTTGGTGGAGTGGTTAGTCAAATGATCATTTCTAATAATTTCTTCTTTGCTGGAGGAACAAACCAATTATCGGGCATGTATCTGAATTCAGTGCAAAATGCTTTGGTAGCACACAACTCTGTGAACATAAGCAATTCAAACACTGCTTCAACTGCATTTTTTGTAACTGGAATTTCTGCCGGAGGATTGGATATCAGGAACAATATTTTCTCAAATCCGGGAGGTGGATATGCCGAAGTTTTTGATGTATCATCTTCCGTTGCGGTTGAGTTGGATTACAACAACTTGTACACCAGCGGAACTAATCTTGCTTCCATCACTACTGTAAATCATACTTCATTAAGTTCTTGGCAAGCGGCAACCGGTAAGGAATCAAACTCATTAAATTTTGATCCCGAGTTTAATTCTCCTACCGATTTGCATACCAACAATATTGACATTAATGATCTTGGTGTTGTTCTTGCGCTAATATCTGATGATATCGATGGTGATTTACGTTCACTTACAACGCCTGATATTGGCGCGGATGAATTCTCTCCTCCAGCACTAAATGTAGGAGCTTATGCTTTGGTTTCACCAGAAGATTTCTCCTGTGGCGACTCATCTACCACCGTGCGTGTAGTGGTTAAAAATTATGGAACCGCAACTCAATCGAATTTTCCGGTAAGCGTCAGCATTAATTTACCATTTCCACAAACTTTAAGCGGAACCTATACCGGATCTTTAGCATCAACTCAAGTGGACACCATCGACATTAGCGGTTTCAATACGTATGCGGGTGATACGATTATATTTACTTGCTATACCGAATTAAATGGCGATCAGGTACCAGACAATGATACCATTAGAAGTACAAGAGTGATCATCGGTATTCCTGCTGCACCTATTGCAAATAGCCCTGTTTCTGTTTGCGATAACAATGTGAATCTTACCGTTACAACAGCTCCTGGCGATATTGCTGTTTGGTTTGATTCTCCTTCATCTAACTTGCCTTTGTTTGTTGGAAATTCCTTCAGTCCATTAATAACTTCAGATACTACTTTTTATGTAGAGTCACGTGCCGGAACAGGTGGTTCAGGTTGTTTGCGCATCACTGAGATTGATCCCGGTGATAATGGCCCCGGTGATTTTTACGAAATTCAAAACCTTTCTCCTACTCCTGTAGATGCAACAGGTTGGATTGCTGTCAGTTCGAATAGTTATACGGATATAAATCTTGTATTAACTACCGTTTGGAATTTAGATGTATTTGCACCCGGTGAAGTGAAATACAAAACAGATTTAACTAATGATAATTATTGGGGAACAAATCTTTTCTGGAATCCTGGTTCAAATTCATGGGCTATGATTATCGATAATCAAGGAAATGTGGTTGATGCAATATTTTGGGGATGGCAGGCTGCTGATATTCAAACCATCAATTTTACTATAAACGGTTACAATATTACAGGAGCTATGATCCCATGGAATGGAAATGGTGTGCCTGCAGCTTGTACCGGAAACTCTTTCACTCGAATTGGCAATACCGATAACGATGATGCGAGCGATTGGACTTGTACCAATGTATCTAAAGGAATTCAAAACACCAATATTCAATATCCATTCGTCAATTGTGGAACAGGTGCTTGCGCCAGTCCAAGAGTTGAGGTTGAAGTTCAGCTATTAGCAGCACCTAGTGTTTATTTAGGTAACGATACCATTATCACACCTCCTTTCTCTATTCCATTGGATGCCGGAGCGGGATTTGCATCTTATCTGTGGTCAACTGGCGATACCTCTCAAAGTATTAACGCTACTGCTTCGGGAGTTTATTGGGTAATTGTTACTGCAGCCAATGGATGTACGGCTGTGGATACCTTATTGATCAATCAGTTTGTTGGCATAAATGATTATTTGGGAAATGCAACTATATCCTATTATCCAAACCCAGTTAGTGAGGTACTTTCACTAATCATCACAAGTGAAGAACAATTTGAAGCAGAACTAATGTTATTCGATATCAGAGGTAAACAAATTTACAATCGAGCAGTAAAAGTGAGTAATGGATACAATCCTTTTGAAATTCCTGTACAAGAACTAGCTCAAGGGATGTACTTTATTCAGATACAAAATCAAGAGTCTTCTAGAACCTTTAAGTTCATTAAACAATAATCCTATCACTTATTATATAGCCGGAACAGCACTTCGTTCCGGCTTTTGTTTTTATTATGACATCAATGCGTTTTATCATTCTTTTATTCCTAGTCTGTACTCAAGCAATTGCTCAAGAAACAAATTCTTCACTTTATTCCTCAGCCTCTATGAGCAAAGAAGGGAAAGGAAAATTTTATATTTCATTTGGCTATAACCTAGATTGGTACACACCTAGTGATATTCATTTTAAAAACAACAAGGGTGATAATTATGATTTCACATTATATGACGTAAAGTCAAAAGATTATCCTGGAATCAAAGATATTTTTCATCAAAATATATCCATACCACAATACTCCTATCGATTGGGTTATTACTTTTCTAAACACCCGGATTGGGCCGTTGAAATAAATTACGATCATACGAAATACATTGCAATACAAGATCAGACCGTCCGCTTAAAAGGACAAATACATGATGTTTGGTACGATACCGATACTGTGCTTCACAGAGATTTTATTCAATATGAACATACCAATGGTGCAAACTATTTTATGCTGAATGCGGTTAGAAGGTTCTCACTTTTGCACAGTCCAAATACCAAACATTGGCTAAGCGCTATAGCTAAGGTAGGTGCAGGTCCTGTTGTTCCAAGAAGCGATACGTATATTTTTAACAACAGACGTAATGAAATATATCATATAGCCGGATATGTTACCGGAATCGATCTTGGATTTCGATACGACTTTCTAAGACGATTTCATATCGAAACTTCAGGAAAGTTTGCTTATGCCAATTACAGTCGCGTATTTTTATATGGTGATGGAAATGCCCGTCAACATTGGTTTTCTTTCGAATATATCTTTACACTAGGTTACCAATTTGATGCACTGATTTTCTAATTACACAACCACACTTGCCGTAAATTTTCTTTCTTTCAATGTATAGTGGTTGCCTTTGGTCATCACATGTATGATTAAATTCTCTATAGATATTGGTGAACCATCCAATTGATCGGCAATATTGCTGTGTTTAATTTCATGTCCGTCAAAAATAACGACCAAGCCACTTCCTATGGCTTCCATATAATTGTTTTCGCGAATCATCACGCCTGTATCTTCTCCCAATCCAATTCCAATACAATTGGGGTTACTGGCAACTGCCATTGCCAATCGACCAAATCGTCCGCGCTTATCAAAATGAGAGTCAATAATTACACGACTGATAAACCCAAGTCCGGCAGTCAACTTCACTTCACCTTTCAATAAGGCTCCACTACTGCTTCCTTGATAAATCATTGTGTTCGACATAGCCATAGCTCCGGCACTGGTACCGGCAACTACAAATTCCTCTTCAAAGTATCGCTGTTGGATAATGCGTATAGCTTCGGTTCCTCCCAAGATAGAACTAAGTTTTAGCTGATTCCCTCCGCTGAACAATACCGCATCACATTGCTCCAATCGTTTTAAATATGCAGGATCATTAGCCTCTTCGCGCGATTTAATATGAATCACTCCGGCATTGTTGCAGCCCAATTTTCCAAAAGCACTCATATAGTTCTCGCCTACTTCTTCTGGAATACTACTGGCCGAAGTAATCACTTCAATTTTGGAATGTTCTCCACCCGCTTCCATTTTAACGCGGCTAAGAATTTGTAATTCAAAAAAATTAAGATTGGTATGATGAGTAAGTCCGTTTTCGTATTCAGTACCTTTATCTTCTGCCCCCCCGATTGCAATGAGTTTCCCCTTAGGTGTAAGATGCATGTCTAAATGGTTCTTAATTTGTAATTTGGGTGTAAATAAAACAATTTTTACCTTGAGGGAAATTTGAAACGAAATTTTTATTCCACAATTATTCCACAAAGCCTTAAACCGTAAAACATGGAGATACTTGAAATCAGAGCTATGCGAGGTCCAAACTATTGGTCCATTCGCAGACATAAGCTCATAGTAATGAAATTAGATTTGCAACAATATGAAGAGTTGCCTACCCATAAAATAGATGGTTTTTCAGAAAGATTGGAGAAATTCTTCCCTTCTATGATTTCGCATCGTTGTTCTGAAAATCATGAAGGCGGATTTTTTAAGCGAGTGAAAGAAGGCACTTGGATGGGCCATGTGATCGAACATATCGCCTTGGAGATACAAACTTTAGCCGGAATGGATTGCGGATTTGGCCGAACCAGAGGAACGGGCGAAACAGGAGTATATAATGTGGTATTCAACTATATGGAAGAAAAAGTTGGCATCTATGCCGCTAAAGCTTCCGTTCGAATTGCATTAGCTATAGCCAATAATGAAACCTACAATTTGGATGAGGACATACAACAAATGCGCGAGATACGTGAAAACAATCGATTGGGCCCTAGCACCGGAAGTATTGTTGAGGAAGCACAAAAAAGAGGAATTCCTTGGGTGCGTCTCAATCGATATTCATTAGTGCAGTTAGGTTATGGAATGAATCAAAGACGCATACAAGCAACGGTGGCTAGCACTACCGGTAGTATAGCCGTTGAAATAGCTTGCGATAAGGAAGACACTAAAAACCTTCTCGAAGAGTCGGGCGTGCCGGTTCCAAAAGGTAAAATAGTTTATGATGAAGAAGATCTCAATAATGCTATCGATAGAATCGGATTTCCATTAGTAATAAAACCTATTTCAGGAAATCATGGACGTGGAGCTACCATCAATATTCAAAACCGCGAAGAAGCTATTGAAGCATTGGCAGCTGCAAAAAAAGTTAGCCGTGCTGTAATTGTTGAAAGCTTTATCACAGGTTACGACTTCAGAGCTTTAGTAATCAACTACAAATTTATTTGTGCGGCAAAGCGTACTCCGGCTTGTGTTATAGGTGATGGCAGATCAAACATTCAACAATTAATTGACAAAGTAAACAGCGATCCAAGAAGAGGATATGGTCATGAAAAAGTATTAACCGCCATTAAAGTAGATGAAATGACTGAAAGTATTCTCGAAGAAAAGGGATACACATTAGAAACTGTTTTAAAGAAAGACGAAGAACTTTTCTTAAAGAAAACCGCAAACCTCAGTACCGGTGGTACCTCCGAAGATGTAACGGAAAATATTCACCCTTACAATATTTTTATGTGCGAACGAATTGCACGAATTGTAGGATTAGACATTTGCGGTATAGATATTATGACCAATGATATCAGCCTACCTTTAACGGAAACAGGCGGAGCAGTGCTTGAAGTGAATGCAGCTCCCGGATTTAGAATGCATATTGAACCTGCTCTCGGATTGCCACGTAATGTTGCTGAACCGGTTGTGGATATGCTCTTTCCGCCCGGGTCCAATTCAAGAATTCCAATTATAGCGGTAACCGGTACTAACGGAAAAACAACTACTACCCGACTCATTGCGCATATCGTAAAAACGATGGGATACAAAGTGGGTTATACCACTACGGATGGCATTTACATTCAAAATCATTTGATGCAGCGAGGCGACTGCACCGGACCGGCCAGTGCAGAGTTTGTTCTTAAAGATCCTACCGTAAACTTTGCGGTTCTCGAATGTGCACGTGGTGGTATTCTACGTGCCGGACTCGGATTTCATACTTGTGATATTGGAATTGTAACCAATATTGCAGCCGATCACTTGGGATTGAAAGGCATCAATACCCTCGATGATATGGCACGTGTTAAAGGTGTGGTGGTTGAGAGTGTGATGCCTGATGGCTATTCTATTTTAAATGCCGATGATGAATTGGTGTTTTCAATGGCTAAAAATGTTCAAAGTAAAGTGGCGTATTTTAGTCTTGATGAAAACAATCCAATCATTAAAAAACATACCGCGCAAGGTGGCTTGGCTGCTATTGTCGAGAATGGTTATGTAACGATTTGCAAAGGCACTTGGAAAATTCGAGTGGACAAGATCGTAAACATACCATTAACCTTTTCGGGCAAAGCTGTATTCAATATTCAAAATATTTTACCGGCTGTATTAGCAGGATTTTTAAAAGGATGCAAACCCGAAGAATTGAAATTGGCCTTAGAAACATTTATTCCATCACCGGCACAAACACCCGGACGAATGAATCTGTTTCAGTTCAACAACTTTCAGGTTATGGTCGATTATGCGCATAACCCTGCAGGCTTTCAAGCCATTGCCAGATTTCTCGAACGCATTGATGCCTTCCCAAAAATTGGCATCATAGCAGGTGTGGGAGATCGTAGAGACGAAGATATAATTCAGTTAGGTTCGCTATCGGCACAGATGTTTGATGAGGTGATCATCCGACAGGATAGAAACTTAAGAGGTCGCAGTGAAGAAGACATTATTAATTTGATGTTGGAAGGAATTGAAAGTCATTCGCCCGGAAAAAAATATACCGTAATACAAAAAGAAAGCGAAGCGATTGATTATGCATTAAAACGTGCTCCCAAAGGCGCTTTCATTACCATTTGTTCTGATGTAGTGCCCGATGCACTTGAACAGGTAATGCGCTATAAAGAAGAAGACGATCATTTTGAATTGAAACCCGAGGACATTCCCAATCAACATGATTAAGAAAACATTTGTAATGATCATTGCTGTTGTTTTTTATCAGTCAATATCAATGGCGCAAGATCTTCAGTTGATTAAATGGTTGGATGGCAATTGGACCGCTCAAGGCGATCAATCAGATTACTTTGAGCAATGGGCCTTTATCTCTGCCGTGCAAATGATTGGAAACGGAACCGAACTCACTAAAAGCGATACTCTAAGTAGTGAGCAATTGAAAATATTTAAACGAAATCAGAAATATTATTTTGCGGCTAAAGTCAATAAAGCAGAGTTTGTCGAATTTGAAATCATCGATCTGCATAAGAATGGGTTCACCGCTATTAATTTAGCGCACGATTTTCCGCAACGAATTATTTATACCCGAAAAAACCGAAAGTCTTTCCATGCCAGAGTTGAGGCCGGAGATGGCGCTCAGTTAAAGGGATTCGATATACACTATTACAAAAGCAGAAGAGGCAGCGGCTTTGGCCTGGGAGTGAGCACAGGTGGTATTGGATTTCAATTTTAGTTCAACACTATTGCATCCAAATGTTCTTTCAAACGATGCAATAACTCGCTCTCCTTTTTATTCGTTCCCTTATAGGCAGACGCCATTTTTTCACTCAGCATCAAACAACTGTCAAGCATGTTTTGATCAAAGGCAGTTTTATGCTCTTCAACATATTGAATAAAGGATTGAAACGCATCTTCGGCAGATAAGATATTTTCTTCGGCAGTGTCGAATGCAAACAAGGTATAGTAAGCGGAGTCGGTGCCAAACTCATCGGTATGCGATTCGGCAGGTACCATTTTGTTCATCACCAAATCAATTAAAGTGTTTTTCTCTTGCTTGCTGATTTTACCATCAATGTCGGCTACGGCATAGAGCAGTTTACCTACTTCACCATAAAAGTTTTCGTACTTCATTGTTCTAAATTTTTATTGCTTCAAATTACTCATTCTCTTTTTATTAAATTATGAACAAAATCATACCGACTATATACCTATATCATGATTTGTCTTTCAACTTTTCATACTCTTTCTTAGCCAAATGATCAGGGGTACCCGCATAAGCTTTGAAGAAGTGAAAAGCAAGGCCTATACCCCATCCTACCATAGCCCAAACCGGCCACGGAATACCACGATTGCCGTAGTTACCACTCATTAAATAAATGACCCAGAAAAAACTGATCATAACAACATAGGTAAACAAGTGACGCTTGAAAGAAGCGCGCTGCCGCGCCATCTCCCACAATACCGGATCTTTTTCATCCAATCGATGCATAGTACTTTAGTTTTAGGTTGTGATTTTAAAATTAATAAAAATGAAAAGCATTTAAAAGTATATTTTAATTTCTACTTTTAATCATGCGAATAAAACTTCTCTTACTTACGCTTATTATTTCATCTCTTTCTGCTTCTTGCTCTCGCTTGGCTTATGTGCGCACTTTCAAACCACACTTGCTACATGGCCAACCCAATAGCATTGAACGAAAAGGTTGGATGCTTACGTTTCAGGATGAATTTAACGACAAGAAATTAGACAAAGATAAATGGAGTACTGTACCCTATTTCGGCTTACCATATCATCCATCGCATACGTACCAATATTATTGCGATGATTGTTTTACGTTTAGCGATAGCACCATATTTATACCTGTCATCCAACAAGAAAAAAAATTCGACACTTTAAGTATTCCTTACGGAGTGGGTTTGCTCGACAATTATAAAGTATTCGATCAGCAGTATGGATATTTTGAAATACGATGCCGCATACCCGAGGGACCTGCACTATGGCCTGCCTTTTGGCTGGTGTCGCGCTATGCATGGCCACCCGAGATTGATATTTTTGAATTTTATACCAGCCGACACAAACGTAAATTGTACAGCAACTTGCATTGGCGTAGTACTTCCAAGAAAAAGAAAAGACCTAATCAGTGGAAGGAGAAAGAACACAAACTACCCGACCCCGCAGCGCAGTTTCATGTATATGGATGCGAGTGGAACGAGAAAGAAATCAGATGGTACTTTGATGATATATTGATCCGTAAACAAAAAAACGATACGGCCGAATTTAAATACCCTATGCACATTACCATAAACAATGCAGTGCAAAACAATGAGGATTTGAAAAGCGGAAACGCCCTATTGCCTGCCCTGTTTGAAGTAGATTATGTACGCGCCTACAAAGCCACCGGACCCCGCAAATAGTTTTACATTCATCTAACAATGAGGTGTATCATATCCCTCTTTCATTAAATTATGCTTTTTGACCTTGCATAAAACAAGATATTTTTCTTAAATTTCGGATAAGAAAAAAGTTCTTTGTCCTCACCCGTATTGACTAACCATTTTAATCCAACCTTATATGAAAGCATACGATGATAAACACATTAAGAATGTAGTGCTCGTGGGCGCTGCAAAAAGCGGTAAGACTACGCTTGCCGAAACTATGATGTTTGAAGCCGGAATCATTAAAAGACGAGGCAGCGTGGAAGAAAAAAATACCATCTCCGATTATCACGATATTGAACACGAACGTGGAAGCTCGGTTTACTCTACTTCTATGCACACCGAATGGAGAGATTATAAAATAAACATTATTGATACTCCCGGACTTGATGACTTTGTGGGTGAAGTGGCCTCAAGCATTCGTGTGTGCGATACCGCTATTATGACCATCAATGCTCAACACGGAATTGAAGTAGGTGCCGAACTGATATGGAACTACATTGATGATTATAAGAAGCCAACTATTTTTGCTGTCAATCAAATAGATCACGATAAAGCCGATTTTTGGAAATGCATAGATGAAATGAAATCGTTCTTTGGAAATGGGGTCACCCTTATGCAATACCCTTTGCAAAGCGGCAATGGTTTCAACTCCATCATCGATTTATTAAAAATGGTGATGTACACTTTTCCGAAAGATGGTGGCAAGCCCGAAAAAAATCCAATACCAGAAAGCGAAAAAGAAAGAGCCAATGAACTGCACAATGCATTGGTAGAAAAAGCTGCCGAAAACGATGAGAAGCTGATGGAACTCTACTTTGAAAAAGGTGAGTTGGACGAAGATCAAATGCGCTACGGATTAAAGTTAGGTATGTTAAAGCACGATGTGTTTCCTGTGTTTTGCCTATCAGCACTCAACAATATGGGCAGCGGACGCATGATGGGTTTTATTGATAATGTAGCCCCATCGGCTATTGAAATGCATGCCGAGCAAACCGAAAGCGGAAAAGAAATTAAATGCCTCACAACCGAACCCACTACCCTATTTGTATTCAAAACATTGGTTGAACCGCATGTGGGCAAGCTTAGTTTTTTCAAAGTATGCAGCGGAACCGTTGAAACCGGAAACGAACTGTACAACTACAAAACCGATACAGCCGAAAAAATTGGAAGCCTCTTTATTATGGACGGTAAAAACCGAAACCCGATTAACAAACTACAGGCGGGCGATATAGGTTGCACCCTTAAATTGAAAAACACCACTACCAATCATACCCTCAACGGAAAAGGAAGTGAAGAAAATATTCTTCCCATCAACTTTCCACCATCGCGCATGCGTGTGGCAGTGAAAGTGAAAAACAAAGCCGATGAAGAAAAAATAAACGAGGTGTTGCACGACCTTCAAACCGAAGACCCTACATTGGTATTGGACTACTCTCGCGAAACCAAAGAGACGGTGCTGCATGCACAAGGCGAACTGCATTTGAATGTGGCCAAGTGGAGAATGAAAAATCTTTACAATATAGATGTTGAATTTATTGCGCCCCGCATTGCCTATCGCGAAACCATACAAAAGCCGGCATTGGCAAACTACCGACACAAAAAGCAATCGGGCGGTGCCGGACAATTTGGCGAAGTGTATATGAAAATTGAACCCTGGTACGAAGGCATGCCAGAGAAAAGTGAATTCACACTGCGCGATAAAGAAGAACACGATTTGCCCTGGGGCGGAAAACTGGTATTTCACAATTGCATAACCGGTGGTGTAATTGATGCCCGTTTTATACCGAGCATACTTAAAGGTGTGATGGAAAAAATGAACGAAGGTCCGCTTACCGGTTCCTTTGTGCGCGACATACGGGTAAGTGTATATGACGGAAAAATGCACCCGGTTGACAGCAACGATATTTCGTTTAAAATAGCCGGCATGATGGCCTTTAAAGATGCCTTTCACAATGCACAACCGCAACTGCTCGAACCCATACACGATGTGGAGGTTGAGATGCCCGAAAACTTGATGGGCGATGTAATGACCGAACTGCAAAGCCACCGAAGCATCATAATGGGTATGGACAGCCGCAACGGAAATCAGATTATAAAAGCACGCACTCCATTGGCCGAAGTGGACAAACTCAGCTACTCATTGCGCAACGTTACACAAGGGCGCGCACGAATGAAATCGGACTTTGCAGAGTATGCCCCCGTACCGGGCGATATGCAAAAGAAACTGCACGATGATTACGAAAAACAAGCACAAGAAGAACACGCACATTAATATCTGAATCAACTATCTCTACTTGCATCCCTGCCTTTGTGTGTTTTGGCAGGGATTTTTTTTGCACAATGCCCAAATATTTTATGAAGTAAAGTTTAAAATAAACCGCTATGCCGTTTCGCCAATCGATGCAAATAGGTAATATTGGTTACTGCTTAAGGCACGTGAAATTCCATCATCAAGGTTTTTGCTCCATAACTTGCTTTGGAATTGGCAGTCAGAAAAGTGTTGAATTTAAGGTTTGTTTCTTCTTTTCAAGTGTAGTGGTAAAATTACCACAACCTGCGCTATGCCATTTTTCGAAGGCACTAAACAACAAAATTCAAAATATATATCAAAAAATACTGGTATTTTAAAATCAATTGCAATAAATTTAAGATTCGAATATCTAAAGCGAAGCGATACCAAAAGCCAAATTGCTTTAAAAGACAATAAACAAATAGAAAATGAAAACAAATCTGTTTATAATCACACTGCTTATAGCGCTTACACCCAGCGCTTACAATTATGGGCAAGGTTGTGTGGCCATTAGAGGAAATGCAGCCTGCGGCAATAGTTTTGGAAACACCTTAAACTTAAACAAAGGAGAATTCAATGCACAACTTGGATACAGACACTTTAAATCTTTTCGTCATTTCAGAGGAGACGTAGAAGAAAAACACCGTGTAGCAGAAGGTACAGAAGTAATCAATAAATCCGACTTTTTAGATCTGGCACTTAACTACGGAATTACTCACCGCATTTATGCCAACATTATTTTGCCTTTTGTATATCACAAGCGCACTTCCATGTATGAACATGGCGGCAACCCACCCAACGGTTTGGGTGAGCGACACGAAACCTCTTCAAAAGGTATTTCCGATATCAGACTTGGTTTTGGCTATTGGCTTTTTAACCCCAACAAACATCGCTACAATTATTCTATCGGATTAGGAATTAAATTGCCCACCGGTAAATATGATTATACAGATACTTTTTATAATCAAGGCAGCAACAAGGATCAAGATCTGGAAAAAGTAGTTGACCAATCCATTCAACCGGGCGATGGAGGATTCGGCATCACAGTCGACCTACAAGGGTATCATCCTCTGTCACAGCACATAGGTATTGGAGCCAATATATTTTATTTGTTTAATTTTCAGGAATCCAACGGAGTGCTTACCCGAAATGGCAATAGCGAATTCTCCTGCCCCGACCAGTATGCACTTAGAGTCGGTTCATTCTACAACTCAACTAAAGGGCTCACAACTTATTTAGGTGCACGAGCAGAAGGAATTCCTTCTACAGACATCATTGGAAGCAACGCAGGATATCGAAGACCCGGCTATGCCATATCATTTGAACCCGGAGTGGGTTTTTCAAAAAACAAATACTCCATTTTACAAGTGTTCCTATTGCACTATACCGTAATAGAATAC
>DAOQTX010000041.1:0-26384 GCA_035340715.1 Bacteroidia bacterium
AAAAATGTCTTGTACCAATGAACCGGTATCTGTGATTGACATCGGCATTTTTGTATTACATGTTTTTGTGTACGTTAGAATTGCATTGATAAATTCTTCCATACGAGTAACACGACCTCTTAAGATTTCAAAGTTTTTAAGGGAATCGTTTGCTAATAGATGCTTAATATCGTCTTCGATCCAACACGACAAACTGTTAATGGCTCGCAATGGAGCTTTTAAATCATGCGAAACGATATAAGCAAATTCATCCAGTTCGCGATTGACTTTGGTCAATTCCATATTATTGCGAATCAATTCCGATTCCGCTTTTGCCTTATCGGTTATCTGCAGTTTTATTGATTCAATGATTTTGTCCATGCTTTCATTTGCCTCATCAGCATGTGTAAATCCTTCAAGGTTAAGAATATCACAAAACTCATTGAGCACGGTTTTATATTTCTTATTCAAAGTTTCATTTTCTGCTCTGAGTCTTGAATTCAATTCACTCATGTCTCTTAATGAGTTTTCAAATAGTCTACGCGTAGAACCAAGCTCATCACGCAACTTTACCATGGATTCCTTTAGAATGTTCACCAGTTTTTTTACGGACTCACTTTCATTGTCCAAAACAACTGAGCAACTCTCAATTAATTCATCTACTTCTCTATTCATCTTCTTCATAATTAAGGGGCTTCATCTTATAAAGTATAGGGTTATACCTTGCCGATATTTAAAAGGTTGCCGAAAAAGTTTTGAAAGTGAGGGTTTGTAAGAAAAAAGCTAAACTAGATCAAAAAAAAACCGGATGCTGATCCGGTTTTATTATAATGATTAATTTATTCTAGAAATTCGGCTTTAATAAATACTTACTATAAAAGCGATTGATATGACTCACTGCTTCATCAGCTGTATCTGCTATGCAGAATAGATCGAGGTCAGAATCACTAATGTTTTTTTCTGCTTTCATAGTAGTATTGATCCACTGATACATCCCATTCCAATAGTCTTTACCAACAAGCACTATAGGGAATTTTCCTATTTTCTTAGTTTGAATTAATGTAAGTGCTTCAAAAAATTCATCTAAAGTTCCAAATCCTCCAGGAAGCACTACAAATCCTTGAGCATATTTAATAAACATTAGTTTCCTAACAAAAAAGTAATCAAATGTTATCAGTTTATCATGATCGATAAAAGGATTGGAGGATTGTTCGAAAGGTAGTTTTATGTTTAGACCAACAGATTTTCCTCCTGCTCTTTGTGCTCCTTTATTTGCTGCCTCCATTATTCCCGGGCCACCACCCGAAATAACTCCGTAACCTTCTCGGCACAATTTGAAACCTATTTCTTCTGCCAAAACATAATATTTGTTCTCAGTACTGGTACGCGCAGAACCAAAGATGGAAACACAAGGACCGATTTTCGACATTTTTTCGAATCCTTCAACAATCTCAGCCATCACTTTAAATATTTGCCAAGAATCGTTGGCTTTTACTTCTTGCCAATCTTTTTCACTGAATGCTTTTCTGATTTTTGCTTCTTCTGAACTCATGTACATATAAAATTGTTTATCAGTTGATGATACAACTGATACGATTAATGAAATAAAATGTTCTGATTTCAGTTCAGAATCAATCTCTCCTCAATTTCTTTTTTTACAAACTGCCCGGTAATGCTGTCTTTACATTTTACAATTCCATCTAAAGGACCTTGATACACAATTTCTCCACCTCGTCTTCCTCCCTCTGGTCCAAGATCAATGATATAATCTGCAGCAAGTATCACATCAAGATTATGCTCAATTATTAATACCGTATTTCCTTTATCGATGAGTTTAAATAAAACATTCATCAATATTCTAACATCCTCAAAATGCAGACCGGTAGTTGGCTCATCTAAAATATAAATGGTATTTCCAGTATCGCGCTTGGACAGCTCAGTCGATAACTTAACTCGCTGTGCTTCGCCTCCTGAAAGTGTAGTTGATTGTTGACCAATACTCAGATATCCTAAGCCTACTTCTTTAAGTGTTTTTAATTTATTAAATATAGACGGGATGGACTCAAAAAATTCGCATGCATGATCAATGCTCATATTAAGTACATCGCTGATGCTTTTTCCTTTGTAACGCACTGCTAAAATATCGCTGTTGTATCTATTCCCACCACATTCTTCACAAGGCACATAAACATCTGGCAAAAAATTCATGGCAATTGTTTTCATTCCGGCTCCTTGACAATTCTCACATCTGCCTCCCTTGACATTAAATGAAAATGAACCCGGCTTGTATCCCCTTATTTGGGCTTCGGGTAGTTGAGCAAATAGATTTCTTATATCAGTAAATACACCGGTGTAGGTAGCAGGATTTGATCTTGGAGTTCTTCCTATAGGCGATTGGTCAACTTCAATTACTTTATCCAACTCTTCATAGCCTTGAATTTTTTTGAATGGTAGAGGCTTCACGCTGGAGTGATAAAAATGATTGGCCAAGAATGGATACAACGTTTCATTGATTAATGTGGACTTACCACTTCCGGAAACACCTGTTACTACGGTTAGAGATCCCAATGGTATGGAAACATCAACATCTTTTAAATTATTTCCACTTGCTCCAAATACTTTCAACTCCTGTTTGTTCCCTTTTAGCTTCCGGCTGTTTGGAATTTGCATTTTACCGGTTAAGTACTTAGCTGTTAGCGTATCACTATTTTTTATATCCGAAGGCAATCCATGCGACATCACTTTGCCTCCATGCAAACCTGCTCCCGGACCAAGATCCAAAACATAGTCTGCATTCATTATTGTATCCTTGTCGTGTTCTACTACAATTACAGAATTTCCGGAGTCACGCAATTCATGCAAGGAGTTGATAAGCCGCATGTTATCTCTTTGATGTAAACCAATGCTTGGCTCATCTAAAATATAGAGCACTCCAACCAATTGCGAACCAATTTGAGTAGCCAATCGAATTCTCTGCGATTCACCTCCTGAGAGTGATTTTGAACTACGATTTAATGAGATATAATCCAATCCTACATCCAATAAAAATTTTATTCTCTTCTTTATTTCTTTTAAGATTTCCTGAGCAATCAATTTTTGCTTTTTAGATAACTTAGGATCCAGTTGCTCTACCCACTGATTTAATTCTATAATATCCATAGATGCGACTTCTGCTATATTGCTGTCGCCAATAAAAAAATGCAGTGACTCTCTATTTAATCTACTTCCATTACAATCGCTACATTCAATAGGACTCATAAAGCTTTGTGCCCATTTTTTCAAGGCAGGAGATGCATCATCATCCAATCTGCTGGTTATAAAATTTATTATCCCTTCGAAACTCAGACTATAATTATGAGAAAATCCATCTCCATAATTTCGATTAACGTTTAAAACATCTTCGCTTCCATACAATATGGCTTTTAGTGCATCTTCGCTTAAATCAGAAACAGGTGTGTTTAAGTTAAAATCATAGTGCTTGCCTAAGGCTTCGAGTTGCCTGAAAATCCAGTTGTCTTTATATGAACCTACCGGAGAAAGTCCTCCTTTTTTTATAGTTAATTTCTTATCCGGAATTATGGCTTTCATGTCTATCTCAGGAACGGTGCCCAAGCCATTACATTTTTTACAAGCTCCATATGGAGAGTTAAATGAAAAACTATTTGGGGCAGGTTCTTGATATGAAATACCTGATGTAGGACAAATTAATAATTGACTATAGTTTCGAACGGTTTGTTGATCTTCGATCAATATCATCAAAGAACCTTTTCCTTTATCTAACGCAGAACGTACACTGTTTTGCAATCGCTCATAAATTTCTTCAGAAGGTTGAAGGCGGTCAATTAAAACCTCTATGTCATGTGTTTTATAACGATCGGTTTGAAGACCTCTTTTCAATTCAACTAACTCATCATCAATTCTAACTTTTAAATACCCCGATTGCATGAGTTGTTGAAACAACTCGCGGTAATGCCCTTTCCTACCTTTAACCATTGGTGCAAGAATACTGATCTTCATCCCTTTGTATTCCTCTAAAATCCTGTTAGTAATTTCAGGTTCTGTGTGCTGAATCATCTTTTCACCGGTAACATAAGATCTAGCCTCGCCTGCACGTGCATACAACAATCGAAGAAAATCATAGATCTCTGTAACGGTACCTACTGTTGATCTTGGATTGGTGTTGGTTGTTTTTTGCTCAATACTAATTACAGGACTAAGGCCATTAATTTTATCCACGTCCGGCCTCTTCAAATTGCCTAAAAAGTTTCGTGCATAGGCTGAAAAGGATTCCATATATCTCCGTTGACCTTCTGCATATAAAGTATCAAATGCAAGAGATGATTTACCACTACCACTTAATCCGGTTATAACTACTAATTTGTTTCGTGGAATATTTACATTGATATTTCTGAGATTGTGTTCTCTGGCTCCAAAAATCTCAATAAAACCATCTTCTAAAGGGGTAACTGAATCAGACATGAATAGGAAACAAATGCGATGAAATTAGGTTAATCGTAAGATTCAAATTTAATAGCTTTTTTATCGTACCCCATCTCACTTAAACGGGTACGAGCTTCTTTCAACATGTCTGCCCAACCGCAAATGTAAAAAAGTGCAGGCCTTTTGTCGGAAAAGATTTCCTCATAGATGGCATGAACATATCCGGTCTTACCGGTCCATCCTTCATTGCTTCGGGACAAGACTGGTAAAAATTTAAATTGAGGATGTTTTATTTCAAGTTCTTCCATTTCCTTTCTGTACAAAATATCTTTTTCCCAACGATTGCCAAAAACCATATACAAGTTCTTATACGCTTTACCAGAATTTATAATCTCATGCAACTGCGAACGAAGAGGAGCAATACCGGTTCCGGTGCAAATAAAACAGATATCTGTTTCAATCGTTTCGGGTAATACAAATTTACCCAGAACTTTCGATACCATTAAAGTGCTTCCTATGTTGATCTTTTCAAACAGATATGGAGTTCCCATTCCTTTTGGGTTGAGCACTATGCACAATTCAAAAATATTATCTGTGCTAGGAGCACTGGCTATAGAATAGCTACGATTGGTATATTTACTATCAATAGGCAGATCGAGCATTATAAATTGTCCGGCCCTAAATCTAAATTCCATATCATCTGGCATTTTGATATAAAAGCGTTTAACTACATCGGTTTCGTCTTGAATATCAACAACGGTTGCGGGGGTATATTGATAGGCCATATTTGAGTTTTGATTGGTTGGCCTAAAATAGCAAATAAGCTTTCATTTCTGAAAGCTTATTTTACATTTAACTACTTATTTTTGGTCGGAAGGTTTGATATTATTTCTTTCTCGATTCTTGTGTTTCCTCTCTTTTTTTAACTCCTCAAATTTTTGCATTTGATCTTCATTTAAAATCAAAGCTAGCTTGCGATCGTACTCATCGTTGAGCAGTTTAATACTCTGTCCATGTTTCTGTCTTTCCATTGCTGTTTCTAGGTTGAGTTGCTTAACCTGTGAATATTGATCTTCCGTTAAGCTTAGATGTTGAGACATCATTTCTGTTCTTTTCTCGGCCATCATATTCGGATCTCTTTCTCTTCCCTCCTCTGCATGCTGAGCAAGTGTTGGGCATGAAATTCCAAAAAACAAGGCCATGATTACTGCGACTTTTTTCATAATGTGTTGATTTTGAAATTTTGACTTCGCTCGTTAACAAGGGTTTAATCTAGAATTTGAATTGTGCAATACTTCTTCTGATCATGTGTTTCAAACTGCACTTTACAATATCACCCATGTTCCTACATTTTAAAAATGATTTATGATCATAATGCAATGAAAGTTCCTTTTTCAATTGATCAACTTTTTCAGGAACCGAAATTATATCATCTGACATGCACTCAATCAGATCTCTTACCATATAGCGTGCAGCTTTTATCCGTTTTGACATGAGTACCCTTTCTTCCAATTGATATTGTGCAACGGTTTCGGTGGTCATATGATCCATACATAATTTTACAAGTGGTAAGTTTTCTTTAAAATATTGTGGCAGATACAATGTTCTTCTACCTTCAAAACTCTGTTGATCAAAGTCAATTGCACGAATTCGATAATGAACATCTTCAAAATCGGGAGTTATATCTATCACATAGTTGTATGAACGCATATCTCCTAATAATCGCACAAAACATCGTTCGTTAAATTTAACAAACTCCTTTGCCAAACGAATGGTATTCAATTGCGGATCATTTAACCAAGATTTTATAAACTGATCTCCGGGAATTCCGGCAATATGTTCTTCGATCAATGTTTCACCATCAACAAAATAACTGATTCGATTTGGGCTTAGAATATGTTCGAGCTCGAGGCCATAAATTCTGCTTGAATCAGCTAATTTTACATAAAAGTAATCGTAGTTGTCGTTGTAGTGATTAACAATACGAATGCGAAACGGCTTACTGTTTCCAAAAGTGCAGTAATCAATCCGATCGACATATAAATGCCCTGTTGCATGAGTATCGCCCGCAGTTTTAAGCAGAGCATAAATCTCGGTTAATGCACGATTAAGATGCTCCATTTCAGATTGTGCGAATAACACGCTTTCCCACAATGTATCATTTCCATTTCGATCTAAAAGTGGAATTGCGTTGTTAAACCGAAGAAGGTCAGAGTAATGGACCGGAAGTTTTATTCCCCGCCCATAATGCTTTAAAAACTTTCGTAAAGATGATGGAACAGGGAAAATTGGTTTCTTCTTCGAAATAAAATTTGTTTCCATTTTTATACTTTACGAGCAATCATCAAACCATCTCTCACAGGAAGTAATACCGTTTCAAAATCTGGGTCTTCTGCAATCTTAATATTAAAATGATGTAGTGCTTTTGTTTCACTATCCATTTCAGACTCCTTCTGTAAAACCTTTGCACTCCATAATACATTATCGGCTATAATATATCCTCCTGAGCGCAATTTGTTTTTAACTAAGTCTAAATAGTTTGAATAGTTTTCCTTATCCGCATCAATAAAAACTAAATCAATTGGCTGCTCAATTTTGCCAATGAGCTCTTTCGCATTTCCAATCCATAACTCTATTTTATTTTCGAATCCCGCTTTTTTAATAAATGATCGAATAAGGTCTTCATATTCTTCATTCACTTCAATGGTTATTAATTTACCATCACTGTTCAGTCCTTCTGCTAAACATATTGCGGAGTATCCGGTATACGTTCCAATCTCTAGTATACACTTTGGGTTGATCATTTTACTCATCATGCTCAAAAAACGACCCTGCAAATGCCCCGATAACATTCTTGGCATCAACACCTTAGAATAGGTAAATCGGTTTAATTCCTCCAATATTTGAGATTCAGATGAAGTAAAACGCTCGGAATAGGCACTCAGTTGCTCATCAATAAATTCCATTGTATTTTTGTTTTTCTGACGAAAAGTAACAATATTAAAATCAATTCGTTTCTATTGTATAGAATTTAATGAGAAATTTAATCAATACAGTTGTTTCCATTTTGCTTTCACTGATTGTCATTACTACCAGTAGTGGTGTTGTATTGTCCTTTGATCAATGCAACATGAACAAAAGTACTGAAGAGAATAACTGCGATTTGATTAAAACTTCTGCAACCAATTGTTGTTGCTCTTCTTCTAAAAACGAAGTACCGGATTGCTGTCGTTTTGAAAAGCTTTCTCTAAAATTGCCTGAATTTGTGAGTACAACTGTTTGCGAGACATCATCTCACATTCAAGATTTACTTTTTGAAAATCACGTTGTTTCCCAATCCTATTCTATTTGCCCTAAAGTTGCCTATTCGCTTGTATCTTATACAGATACCTCACCACCAGTGATAGAAAAATATCATTCTGATTTTACAAGTATCCTTCGAATTTGATTTTCATTCTTATTCTCCTTTTGTGTTTTATTATTAAAGAATAATTATGAATAAAAATGAAAAATATACTTTTAATATGCTCCATTATCTTGCTGGGCAATCAAGCCAATTCGCAAGTAATTACTGGGGCGGTTTTTGAACAGGGCGCAGGAAAAAATCTGATTCCTCTTATTGGCGCTAATGTTCATCTGGTTGGCTACCAAAAAGCAACTTCGACAGATCTAAACGGAAAATTTAAATTGGATGTTCATGAGATAAGTTATCCGGTAAAAATGGTATCTAGTTTTGTAGGCTATTACAGCGATACTATAGAATTAAAAAAAATTCCGGAGTATAATTTTAAAATCATTCTGGAAAAATCCATTTTACTAAACGAAGTCAAAATTGTTGACGAAAGAAGTTCAACAATAATTTCTACTATCAATCCAGTAAATACGCAATTAATTACTCAAAAAGAGTTGACCAAAGCTGCCTGCTGTAATTTATCTGAGAGTTTCCAGACCAATGCCAGCATCGATGCGAGCTATAGCGATGCTGTTTCAGGTACAAAGCAAATAAAGTTATTGGGTCTTGATGGTATTTACAGTCAAATAACACTTGAAAATCTTCCATTCCTCAGAGGGCTCTCAAATTCAAACGGATTGAGCATGATACCAGGCACTTGGATTGACCAAATAGCTGTTTCAAAAGGTAGCGGATCGGTTGTGAACGGATTTGAATCTATGACGGGTCAAATTAACATTGAAATACAGGAACCATCGGCAAGCGATTTGCTTTATATTAATTTATATGGTAGTGATGAAGGTCGATTGGAAGCTAATGTTCATAGCGGCCTAACCCTTTCTGACAAGGTGCAAACTAATATATTGGTTCACAGCAGTATGAACAATAGTAAAATTGATCACAATAAAGATGGATTTTTAGATTCTCCGCTTACCACAAGAAATTCATTTATGAATAGATGGCATTTTGATAATTTACATAATCGAGAGGGTCAATTAATGATTCGCTATTATGGTGATGAGCGAAATGCAGGTCAAAATGCATTCAAGTTTAACACATTACCCGAGTTACAAAATGCTTATGGTATTGGGATTAAAAATGAAATGTTTGATGTGATCGGGAAGCTAGGATTTCTTTTTCCACACAGCGTGGGGAAAGGCATTGGCAATATGTTCTTGTACCGTCATCACAATTATGAAAGTTTTTTTGGATTAAATCAATACAATGCTACTCAACAAATGTTGTACTACAATTTTATTTATGATAATCTCATAAGAGATACCCGCCATAAATTCAGAACAGGGGTGAGTTTACAAGCAGATCTATACAAGGAAAACTATAATGATTCAATTTCTAATTATGACATCATATATCCGGGTGCCTACTTTGAATACACCTATAGTAATCTCGACAATTTTACTTTTATCGCTGGATTACGTGGTGACTATCGTATCGGTGATGATTTTTATTCAAGTCCAAGAATACATATTAAATATGACATAAAGCCTGAGACCAATTTGCGCCTAAGTGGTGGGAGAGGGTTTAGAAATCCAAACATATTCGCTGAATCAAGTGGGATACTTAGTTCTTCAAGAATTATACGATTTATAGAAAAACCTAAAACTGAGGTGTCATGGAATACAGGTGTTTCATTGGTGCACAATACACGATTCTTAGGAAAGAAAGCATATATCTCTGCAGACTATTTCTATACATCGTATGAAAACCAGATAATAAAAGATATTGAAACTTTTGGAGAATTGAATATTTACAATTTAAATGGAAAGTCCTATTCTCATGCGATGCAAGTAGAAGGAGAGTTCAAACCGCTCAAAACAGTTACAGCTAAGTTGGCCTATAAAAAATATTTAGTTCGATCTACATTTAATCAAATAGAAAAAGAGCAGCCTTTGGTTTCTCCTGATCGATTCCTAGTTGTTGTTGACTATGCTTCCTTGAATGAAAAATGGGAGTTGAATGTTACGTACAACGGATTTTCACCTGCCAGAATTCCTGAAGTGCCGGCTGCATATAATTTGCATCAAGCCGAATATTATTCGCTCTTCAATTCACAACTCACTTATAAGATTAAAAACCTCGATCTGTATGGTGGCGTTGAAAATATTTTTGACTATACGATTGGTCATCCGATTATAGATGCTGAAAATCCATTTGGTTCAAATTTTGATGCTTCATTAATTTGGGGACCAGTCATGGGACGAGTGATTTATGGAGGTATTAGATTTAAAATTGAAAATAAAAAACAAAGTATATGAAAAAGTTATTATTAATGGTAGTTATCCTACTAACAACTCAATGGACTACTGCGCTTAGCTTTCCGATAGAGAAAGTTGAAATTAAAACGAATGCTGTTTGCGAAACTTGTTCAAACAATTTGTTCAATGCATTGATGACATCTAAGGGAGTTCAAGATGTGAAAATAAATTTAGAAAAATCGATTGTTGAAGTATACTACAATTCGAAGAAGATAAATGCTGCGCAAATCAGAGAAGTGATTTCGAATGTAGGATATGATGCAGATGATGTAAAAGCTAATGCCAAAGCAAGAGCTACGCTTGATGAATGTTGCAGAGCTCCTGAAAAACATTAAACTCAAGAGTCAATCCGGTTGAGGCCTGCTTCCGCTTTTTGATCAATACTGTTTTGATATTCATGATCTCTAAGTTCTAAGCATTTGAGAAACCAGGCTTTTGCTTTCTTGTACTCGCCTTTATTCTCATACAGAAGGCCCAGTTGTAAGGCAGCATTTGCGGCAAAATAATACGTTTTACTCTTTCCTATTTCATAGGTTCGAGAATAATATTCTACTGCTCTTTCCGTTTCGCCTTGCTTGTCTTTTATCCTCGCCATCCGATAAACCAATTCTATTTGGTCCTTGTTAGTTGGAAAGTTCTGTATGGGTTGACTAAGTTCCTTTTGAGCTTTAAGATAGTACCCTCCATCAAACAATAATCGCGCTCGCAATAAATATACATTTGGAAAAATAGGGTTAATTGATTCTTTCTGAGATTGTTTATCCTCATCTGTAAATGTAGATCCACGATTTTTGATTTGCGCCATGTACTTATAAAACCCAACAGTATCATTCACAATCGCACTGGACCATGCCAATCGCTGATATGCTGCTTTAACAAAGCTATTACCTTTATAATGGGTTACATAATACGTATAGTGATCCACCGAACGCTTATCCAATTTATAGAGATACGCACTTGCCTTCTGAAGTTGAAGATAATACATGGGATAATATTCTTTATCAAATAGATTATCATTTCGATCCAATAAACTAATGGTTGAAGCACTTTTACCATGGGCGTTGTAAAAACTGCATGCAATAAAAACCATTAATGGACTTGATTCGTCTTCTCCAAGTTTATTTATTAATGCAGCACTCGTCTTTACATCATTGTCGAGAAAATACTTTACTAGCAAGTACATCATTTCAGCATCTTGTTTGAGATAGGATAAAGAAGATTCAGATTTGATTTTAAGTGAGGCACTTTGAATCTCCATCAAGCCCTGCTTTATAGAACCCTTGAAGCCCGCCACTCTTACAATCCATTTATAATTTTCGGGAACCGCACCGATCACACTATGTAGAAAACCCAACGACAATTTATGGGGTATAAATTCCGGAAAGCGTGCTTCATTCTTTTCTAATAACTTATAGCTTTTTCTAAATTCTATTGCAGCTCCAACCGTTTCACCTCTTTTGAATCTGAGAATGGCACTAAACAGATTGACGTCAGCCAAATAGTATCCCTTATAGCCATCTGCTTCAACCGAAGATTCTATCATTGCATCAAAACGTTCTTTGTTTCGTTTGAATTTTTGATATTCAGTATCTTCTTCAGAAATAAATGCTTTTAAAAAATCGATTTTACAATTCAGATACTGAACATGAATATTGTTTTGATCGTGTTGAGTAACACTACTCAATTTCAGTTGTGCAGCATTAAATTGTAGTCGAAAAACTTGTTGATAGGATTCACTCAAGTCACTATCCCATTTCCATGAACCACCTAATGCGCTATAAAGGGGATAAAAAAATAATAAGAATGCTATTAATCTTTTCATTATAAAAAAAGGGGTCGTAATAGACCCCTTAAATGTAATGAGAAAATATAATTTTTATTGCTCCTCTGTAGAGTAATCCACTAGAATTCGTCCACAATGCTCGCAAACAATTACTTTTTTATGCTGTCTGATATCCATTTGACGCTGAGGTGGAATCTTGTTAAAGCAACCACCACATGAATCTCGTTCTACATTAACAACACCTAAACCATTCTGAGCATTCTGTCTTATTCTACGGTATGCAGTTAACAATCGTTCTTCAATAATATCTCCAGCTTTTGAAGATAAATCAATCAGATTCTGTTCTTCTTTTTCTGTTTCAGCAATAATATTATCCAATTCTGATTTTTTGGTTTTCAAATCCTGCTTACGGCCATTAAACTCTTCCTTGCACTCGTCTAAAATAATATTCTTATTGGCCGATTCAGCTGTGTATTCCTTAATTCTCTTTTCCGACAATTGGATTTCAAGTTTTTGGAATTCAATTTCCTTGTTCAATGAATCAAACTCTCTGTTATTTTTAACATTATTAAGTTGGGTCTCGTATTTCTTAATCATCCCTTTAGAATCGCTGATGGATTGCTTTTTAAAAGCTGTCTGCTCTTCCAACCCCTTCAATTCATCTTCAATGTTTACAATACGTGTTTCCAATCCTTGAAGTTCATCTTCTAAATCCATTACTTCCATTGGCAACTCTCCTCTAACCATTCGTATTTTATCGATTTGAGAGTCGATCAATTGCAGCTGATAAAGTGCTTTAAGTTTATCTTCAGTAGATAAATCTTCTTTCTTCTTATTAGGCACATCAAATGAAAATGATTTCTTCAAATCCAATGTTGCAAGAATAGATTCCTTCTTTGTTTTTTTAACTTCTCTTTTTAAAGGGCCTTTGGTAACTCTAACTTCATCTTCGGTAGATTTCTTGGCTACAGATTTTGATTTTGGGGTTGCTTTTTTCTCTACTGCGGTACTCTTTGTCATTTTTTTCTTTGCTTTTTCTTCTGTTTTAGATTTTAATAATTTTGATTTTGTGCTTGATGAAGCTTTAATAGTTTTTTTCTCTGCAGTTTTTTTTGCAACTTTTTTTGCTGGTGCTTTTTTAGCAGCTTTTTTAACCACTTTTTTAGCGGGAGTTTTTTTTGCTGGCACTTTCTTTGCCGCTTTTTTTACAACCGCTTTTTTTGCTTGTGCAGGTTTTGAAGAAGTCTTTTTTACAGGACTCTTTTTAACAGCTTTTTTAACCACTTTTTTAGCAGCCATGTCAAAAATAATTTACAGGATTAGTACTAAACTCTGTCAAACGGAGCGCTAAATTAGTAAAATTTTTCTTTAAGAAATCGTGTATGGCATTCATTATAAAGCATTCGCTTTCAAAATGCCCGATGTCTGTTATCAATAGTTGATTGTTGGCGTCAAAAAACTGATGATATTTAAAATCTGAAGTTATAAAGGCTTGAGCACCAGCTGATAACGCAGTTTGAGTTAAAAAACTTCCACTTCCTCCACACAATGCAACCCATTCTACTTTGTTCCCTGTAAACGGGCTATGTCTAATAATCCGACTACCGGTTTTAGTCTTTACATGTTGTAGAAAAGCCTCTTCGGATAGTGGTTGCTTAATCCTTGCTAGCATACCTGCTCCTATTGAATGATGCATATTTTCAAGTGCATAAACATCATAAGCTACCTCTTCATATGGATGTGCTTTCAACAGAGTTTGAAGTACCTTTGAAAGCAATGGTTTCTCAACGAGTACTTCAACTCTAATTTCATTCTCCTTTTTCAGTTCTCCTATTTCACCAGTATAAGGTTTAGCATTTTTGTTGGGCTTAAAGGTCCCTTCACCTTCTAGGTTAAAGCTACATTCCTGATAATTACCAATTGATCCAGCACCTGCAGCAAACACTTCCTTTCGTACCCGTTCATGGTGCTCAATTGGACAGAAATAAACCAGCTTATAAAGATTACTTTTTAGAGGACTCAGAACTCGTACTGCTTCAAAGTCCAGTTGTTTACATAGTGCCAAATTCACACCATGCACTACATTATCCAAATTCGTATGTATTGACAATAAAGCAATATCATTCTTTATGGCTTTTATTACACAACGCTCAACGTAATCAGACCCTGTAAATCTTTTTAACCCAGAAAAAACAATCGGATGATGAGACACTATTAAATTGCATTTATGTTGAATCGCTTCATCAATCACTTTTTCTGTTACATCTAAACTGAGTAATATACCTTTTACTTCTTGCGCTTTATCTCCTACAATGAGTCCGGAATTATCATATGATTCCTGATAGGTATAAGGAGCCCAGCTATCTAATTGCGTCAAAACATCTCCAATGCTTGCCATATTTTTCAATCATTATTTATTACTTGCTTCCAAAGTAATATCTAAATTTGTTTTTTCAAACACTTAGAATCGGTCAACTCCTATGCGATTATTGCTCTTACCTTTTTCCTGGATTTATGGATGGGTTGTTGCGTATAGAAATTACCTCTATGATAAAGGTATTAAAAGCAGTTATCGATTTGGCATAGCGGTAATCAATGTAGGAAACCTTTCTACAGGTGGTACTGGCAAAACGCCACATATTGAGTATCTAATCAGGTTGCTGAAAGACAAATACAAGATTGCTGTTCTCAGTCGAGGTTATGGACGAAAGTCAAAAGGATTTCTTTTGGTTCGTAAACATACTTCGGTAATACAAAGTGGAGATGAACCCGCTCAAATCAAAAATAAATTTCCGGATATCCACGTAGCCGTTTGCGAAAAAAGAGTAAAGGGATGTTTTAATCTAATTGCAACCTATCCTGAATTAGAAGTTATCTTATTAGATGATGCCTATCAACATCGCAGTGTAAAAGCTGGAATGAATATCTTACTCACTTCATACGGTAGAATGTATAGTCAAGACCGACTGCTCCCTGCCGGAAATTTACGAGAGCCACAAAGTTCAAGTGAGCGGGCAGATATAATAGTTGTCACTAAAGTTCCTGCCAACTTAAGTGAAAAGAATCAGCAAGAAATTGCCAATCAAATTGATCCTCAAAAGAGCCAGGCACTGTTTCTTTCTGAACTTCGCTATGGAAAATTTGTTGATATTAAAGACGCAAACAAAACCATGGATATGGAAGCTTTCAGTTCATTGAAATCGGCTATTCTACTTACCGGCATCGCCAGGTCTAATAAAATTGTTCAGGATTTGACAAAATTGAATTCAAATATTTTCCACATAAAATATAATGACCATCACAACTATTCGGTAACGGATGTAAAAAAAATAGTTAGAAATGCACAGCAACATTCATCTATAGTAGTCACAACAGAGAAAGATGCTATTAAGCTTTTACAACCTGAGTTAAAATTGCATCTTGATCCAGTTCAAGTTTATTACTTACCGATTGAAGTGGATTTTCATAAAAAAGACAAAACTCATTTTGATAATAAAATATTAACTTATGTTGAAAAAAGTAAAAGAAATCGTAAGTCACCTCCAAGCCAAAACTAATTTTATTCCAGATACAGGCATTGTACTTGGATCTGGTTTGGGTGCTTTGGTGGATGCAATACAAGATGCACAGATCATACCCTATGAAAACATTCCAGGATTTCCTGTAAGCACTGTAAAAGGACATAAGAGTAATTTGTATTTAGGAACCATCGGAAAAAGTAAAGTAATGGTAATGCAGGGTCGGTTTCACTTTTATGAAGGATATGGATTTGAAGAAATAACATTGCCCATTCGTGTTATGAAATTGATGGGCATTCAGAAGTTAATTGTATCAAATGCAGCCGGAGGAATGAATCCTGATTTTAAAGTTGGTGATTTGATGTTCATCAATGACCATATCAACTTACTACCGGGCAATCCTTTAATAGGTCCTAATATAGAAGAATTGGGTCCTCGTTTTCCCGACATGAGTGTACCATACGATCCAGCTCTTATCGCTCAGGCCGTTGCCATAGCTGAAAAAAATAAATTCAGATTTCATACAGGAGTATATGCTGCTGTATCGGGACCTACCTTTGAAACACCGGCAGAATACAGATACTTATATAGAATTGGTGCTGATGCCGTGGGAATGAGTACTGTTCCAGAAGTAATTACTGCTCGTCACATGGGAGTGCCTTGTTTTGCGGCAAGTGTAATTACTGATTTAGGCGGAGGTGATCATGTGGAGCCTGTAAGTCACGAAGAAGTGTTAAAAGTAGCTAATGCAGCAGAACAGAAACTAACAGCGATTGTAAAAGAGATGTTGTCGTAAATTAAATGATGTTTACTTCAGGCTCAAGGTCAACATTAAATTTTTTTTTGACGGAATCTATTATTTGATGAGCCAAATCAACCACTTCATTGCCTTTTGCATTTCCATAGTTTACCAATACTAAAGCCTGTTTCTCATACGACCCACAATTTTTCATTCGCTTACCTTTCCATCCACACTGTTCAATCAGCCAACCGGCTGATAATTTGATTTTATCTTGTGAGCCTGGAAAATGAACTATTGAAGGAAATTCTTTGATCAATGATTCAAAATCACCGGATTCAACTTCAGGATTTTTGAAAAAGGAACCGGCATTTCCGAGTTGCTCGGGATCTGGCAATTTGCTTTGCCTGATTTTAATAATGGCATTACTAACTGAACGTAGGCTGGCTTTTTCAATTCCATCTGCTTCCAATTGAGAAGTAATTGCTCCATACGATAAATTAAAAGTAGGATTGGTTTGCAAGCGAAACGTTACGTTACAAATGGCAAATTTATTTTTTAATGCTTGTTTAAAAACACTATTTCGATATCCAAACCGACATTGCTCTATATTGAAAGTCTCCATTTCGCCCGTCCTTATATTCATCGCTTCCAGTTCATAAAAACTGTCCTTAATCTCTACCCCATAGGCACCAATATTTTGAATAGGCGCAGCGCCTACCTTACCTGGAATTAAACTCAAGTTTTCAATTCCACCAAGCCCATTTGCCACACTGTATAGAACCAAGTCGTGCCAAATAATTCCAGCACCTGACTTTACAAGAACTGTCTGTTCATCTATCTCCTTTCTTTCGATGCCATCTATATCCATTTTTACAACTAAGCCTTCAACATTTTTTGTAAGCAACATATTGCTTCCACCACCCAATAGAAAGACTCCACTATATTCATGCTTCATAGTAGTTACTACATGTTGCAATTCTTCAATGGATTTGACCGAAACAAAATGCTCGGCATAGACATCCATTTTGAAAGTATTAAGGGATTTTAATGGATAATTTGAAAAAACCTGCATAGAGTGGTTAGAATTAAAAAAAACAATTCATATTTGCATTTGTTGCACATATGTCAATGAATCCATCTACTTTAAAAGATAAATCATACATAGCCGGACGTTGTAATATTGGCGATGATGAGGTTAAAGTTCGAAAAAAACTTTTGTTTATATCCATAATTGCAACCATGTTTTCCACAAGCTTTTGTTTCATCGTGGGATGTTCATTTTTCACCCTAGCTTTGGTATGGCTTTCATTAGCGTTTAGCTTTTTATTGCTTATCGAAATTGTTCAAAGATTCTGTGTCTTCTTTGGAATTTTTAATATTTATAATTTTGGTAAAGCAGGTGAATTGAATGATGTGGAAAGTTGTCGCTGTATTCATAAGGATAGAAAGAAAGCTTTTCTCCTGATTTTGCTATCTTTTATAGTCGCCACAGCATTAACATATGCTGCATATAGATTGATTGAAAATCTTATGGGGTAATTGAAATTACTTTTATCTCACAGCGTTCATTCTCAGCATGCTCTTCTTCTAAACACATAATTCCATTTTTACAATGATTTAAAAGACGGCTTTCGCCATAACCTATAGCAGTGATCCTCTTGTGAAATATGCCACGTAAAACAAGATAGTCTTTAATGGTTTCAGCTCGCTTTTGCGATAGCAAAAAATTATCTCTATCGTTCCCTCTAGAGTCGGTATGCATGCTCAACTCAATTTTTATTTGAGGATTGTCGCTCAATAACTTGATTACTTTTTCAAGTTCCTTTTGTATAGCCTGATTGATTTCAGCAGACCTCTTATCAAATTTGATGGCATACCATTTTGATGGCACATCCAGTTGTATTCGATCAATACTCATCGATGCATCAAATTTCTCAGCATATCTTTTTCCTTTTGTTGAAAAGCTTGCCTTGGTATAATAGTAGATTGGATCTTTAATTATCAGATCGTAATCTTTGTCTGACTCTAAAGTTGCAGAAAACTTACCCTTTTCATCTGTAAAAACAGTCTTATCACTTTGGTTGCTTGATTTAAGTGTTAAACTCAGTCCCACAATAGGTTTATTTGTCATCCGATCGAGCAAAATGCCAAAAAGCGTATGAGTTGGATTGAAACGATTGAACTCAAATATTTTGTCTGAATACTCCAAACGATTCGAAGTAAAAAATCCGGATTGTCCAGTAGAATCCACTATTATCGCAAAGTCATCTTTAGATGAGTTAATAGGGAAGCCAATATTTCTTGGTGTGGTCCAATCATTAACTGTATAAAATGATTCATAAATATCCAATCCACCTAGACCTGGCCAACCATTTGAAGCAAAATAAAGTATACTGTCGTTATACATAAATGGAAAAAGTTCATTGCCCGGTGTATTTATTTTTGGACCAAGATTTATTGGCTGCGACCATCTTCCGTTGATTTGTTGCGATCGATAAAGGTCAGTACCTCCATAACCCCAAGGCATGTCAGAAGCAAAATAGAGCGTGTTCCCATCTTCAGAAATTGCCGGATGCATAACAGAATAATCATTCGAATTAAATGGCATTTCAATTCCAAACTTCCAATTGTTGCCTTCCAAATAACCTTTATAAATTTTTAAAACACTAATATTCTTATCATTACTCTGAATGACATTGGTTTTATCGGTATTACAACGTGTAAAATAAATGGTGTTATAAAATCGATTAAAAACTACCGGCCCTTCATCATGATTATTATTGATCTGACCCATTAGTGGTTCGGGCTCCATCCAATTGCCTGCCTCTGTTCGTTTTGCATAAAACAAATCTGTTGTTCTTTTCCCTGTGTACTCTGAATAATCAGAATTTTTATTTGCATTGCTACCGCGTTCAGAGGCGAATACAATTCCTGATCTAAAAAATGCAGGTGCATAGTTGGCTATACCAGACTTATTCAATTTTAGCGATTTGATTTCAATTCGAGATGAATCGACAAAAAACTGCTGCAATGAATCGCAAGCTTCTATTAAGTTTTGAGTTCGGCTATCATTTCGATTATAGAGCAGATATTGTTCGAGCCATTTCTTTGCTTCTTTGTACTTTTCATTTCGCATGAGCACCATAGCAAATCCAATTTGAACAGATGGATTGAGAACTTTATTAGCGGAAACAATTCGATACCATTTTTCGGCCTGTTCATCCTTTCCGGTAATGCGATAGCAATCTGCCAAGTTTAACATGGCCTCATAATCTCGATAGCGATCCAAATACACTTCATATTCTTGAATTGCTTTTTGATACTGCCATGCTCCATAATATTCATCCGCATACTTCTTATGTATCGTTACACAAGATGAAAAGCCAAATGTGAGCAATAATAGTGCGGTTATATATTTTGAAAAAACTTTCATTAAAAGAATCTGGGATTTTTAATTTTTAGTTGCTTAAATCCAAAATCATAGCCAAGCATTAATTCATGACTATTGTTTAAGTTATTCTTTAGAGAACTATTAATGATATCGTATGCATAGCCTACTCTCAAGGACTTGCTTACTTGTACATGAGTAAATAATACGATGGCATCGGCTGATCGATAGGAAGCGCCCAACCACAGTGTCCGACTGATCAGTGCACTCAAACTTGCATCATATTGCATTTCAGCCCCATGTACGTATTTAATCAAAACGGCTGGCTTAAGTTCAATCTCACTACTTACGGGAACTACAACTCCTGAAGAGAAGTAATAATGTCTAGTTTGTTTAAAGGCAGAGGTTGAAGATACACTCAATGATTGTTCAGGATCGTAACTCAACAAGTAAGGCAGTGAAACTCCTGCATAAACTCTTTCGCTATGAAACAATATGCCAAATCCAGCATTGGGTAAAATTTTCGATTCCTTTTGATTCGTATATACGGGATCGCTTTGATCAAAATAAACCAATGATCCAAAATCTGTTTTCACTTGTGATATAACCCCTCTCAGACCCAAGCTAAGTTTTGCTTGTGATAGAGGCAAATGATAAGCGTAGGTAAATGAAAGTTCATTGTTTGTGGTAACGCCTATTTTATCATTCAATGCGGTGAGACCTAATCCGATTCGCTTATTTTTTATTGGGGTATGAATATTAAACAAAGCCGATTCGGGAGCACCGGGGAACGAAGACCATTGTTTGCGATAAAGCATTGCACTTGAAACATATTCTTTAGTTCCGCTATAGGCAGGATTTAGCGGCATGTCATTAAACAAGTATTGACTTAACAATCCTTGTTGTTGAGCATGCACTGTATCAATACATACCAGTACCAATAAAGAAAGTATGATCAATAATTTTTTCATCTTCTTAATTCAATAAAACCTTTTAACAAAATATCTTTAGATGGAATAGTTAGAATATAAAAATAAGTCCCTTCAGGAAGTACATTACCTGATTCACTAAGTCCTTTCCATTTATTGTTATATGGCGAACTTTCAAAAACGATATTACCCCATCGATTAAATACTTTCAATTCATTGTCCAAAAAATCTTCAATACCTTGTATCACAAATGTATCATTGAATCCATCACCATTTGGTGTGAATGTATTTGCAGCTATAATTCCGGTTTCACATGAACCTGGAGTATTTTTGATAATCTGGACACGCGCACTATCAATGCATGATCCGTTCTGAACAATCCAATACAATTCATTAATACCAACTTGTAAATTGCTGATTACAGAAAAAGCATTCAGACTATCAGCGATTACCAAAAGCGTATCATAAGTCATCCAGAATCCATAGTATGTTGGATTTTGAATAGCAGCCATCGTAACTGAATCTTCACATGTAATTTGATTGGGTCCACCTTTAGCGACAATTTGATCCAACACTGTTACATTTAACAAGGCAGTATCAGTACATATTCCATCTGTTACGGTCCAAAGCAATTGTATAGTTCCGGTATCTGCATTAACCAAATACGTATTGTTGGATGCTGCATTTGCAATTGCAGCATTGCCACTAATAATACTCCAAGTTCCGACACCATACGTTGGAGCTAGGGCAGATATGAAAATACTATCTTCACCACAAATGACTTGATCGAAACCAGCTTCAGCTGTAACCATAGGAGGTTCTTCCAAAAGATATTGATTCTGCTTTACACAACCATTACTATCGCTTATGATTACGCTGTATATTCCTGCACTTAGATTCGTTCGGTTTTGCAAACTTGAACCGTCTGACCAAGCAAAAGAGAATGAAGGCGTTCCTCCGGTAACCGTTAAATTGATGCTCCCATCGTTATCTCCATTACAAGTAATTTCATAAGTTCCGTTTAATAATGGAATGGTAGCTGAAGTACTAATAGAATCGGGCTGCGTAATAAGAATGTTTTTATTCACTATACATCCAACAGAATCACTAACCGTTAACGAATATATACCCGCGCTAAGATTACTGATATTTTGAGTGCTTGCACCATTAGACCATGAAAAAGTAAATGGAGGACTTCCGGAACTAATTTGAGTATTGATGTATCCATTGCTGAATCCAAAGCAACTAATCAATCCTGAATCGATAACGCTTATTATCGGAGCCGCTAAATTGTTTACTGTTGTAAGCAATAAGTTGGTACAGCCTTTAGCATCTGTAATGGTTACGGTATAATTAGCCGCTATAATTGAACTCAAACAATTATTAGTTGAACCGGTACTCCATGAAAATGCATAGGGTGCAGTTCCACCACTTGGCAGAGCACACACAGCACCATTGGCAACATTGCAGCTTGCCGGAGTAATGTTGCTACCAATTTGAATGGCCGATGATTGCCCCACTACATAAGAAGCAGTGATGGTACAAGCAGCTTGATCTGTTATCGTAACCGTATAAGTTCCTGCAGCAAGCGAAATAATGTCTTGTGTGGTAGAACCATTACTCCATATATACGAATACGGATTTGCGCCTCCGTTTATTTGAATGTAGATAGCACCTGAATTTCCACCAAAGCATACATTATCAACTATCGAGTCTAATTGAGATGTTGGAGATCCGGCACCAATCAAATTGAATACGGTATCAAGAACACATGCATTCTGATCTGTTATGGTTAACGTATAAACACCTTGTGGAACTCCGGTTATGGAACTTTGTGTTGAACCAGTATTCCATATATAAGAATGTGGAGTAACACCACCACTGCTATTTGCGCTTATGGTACCGTTAGATTGTCCACAAGTAGGTTGAGTGATATTTAATGATAGTGATATGGCTTGTGGTTGAATAATTAAAGTATCAAAAACGCTTGTGCAGCCATTGTTATCGGTAAGCGTTACAGTATAATTGCCAGCCCCTATATTATTAATATCTTGAGTGGTAGCTCCATTTGACCATATATAGCTAAAGGGTCCGTTACCGCTTACATTAATATTGATTGACCCATTAGTTTGTCCATTACAATTCACATTTTGAATGGTATTGAGTGTAATATTTGCAGCATTCAATGAACCCACCGTAATGCTTGCACTTTGCGTACAGAGATTAGCATCGCTAACCGTTACAGTATAAATTCCTCCTGCAATATTATTAATGCTTGCTGTGGTTTGACCAGTATTCCAAATAAAAGAATAAGAAGGTGTACCTCCGCTAATAGAAGCAGAAGCAGATCCATTATTTAATCCACACGTTGATGCGCTTTGTGAAGTAGATAAATTTAATGCCGTTGGTTGAGTTATGTTTGCGCTTAACGTAGCGGTGCAATTCGCCCCGTCTGTTACGGTTACCGTATAAATAGCAGAGGTTAATCCAGATATGTTCTGATTGGTGGAACCTGTATTCCATAAAAATAAATAGGGCGATGATCCTCCGCTGATATTCACCGAAATGCTCCCATTATTTCCACCAAAACAACTCACATTGGTTTTATTTAAAAGTGTAACATTCGGACCACCAGGATTATTCACTTGAATGGTAGAAGTGGCACTGCAAGAATTATTATCCGTTACTGTGACGGTATAGGTAGAAGGAGTTAATGAAGTAATGCTGGATAACGTAGATCCAGTATTCCATAAATATGTATAAGGAGACGTTCCTCCGGAAGGTAATACCGAAGCAGATCCATTCGATATATTACAATCAGCAGGAGTAGAAGATGTACTTAACGATAGTGCCGTTGGTTGCGTAATGGTATATGAAGATGTTGTAGTACAACCCGTTTGATCGGTAACTGTAACTGTATATACACCATTTGCGATTGAAGTGATATCTTGACTGCTCGATCCGTTGCTCCAGATGTAGCTGTATGTAGGCAATCCATTACTTACACTGATATAAATTGCACCGTTGCTTAATCCGTTACACGTAACGTTGATTGTTGAATCTAATGCAACAGAAGGAACACCTGAATTGGTCAATGTTATTACAGTATCTTTCGTACAAGATTGGCTGTCAGTAATGGTTACGGTATAGGTTCCGGAATTTAACGAACTCACACTTGCAGTAGTTTGGCCTGTATTCCATAAATAATTATAAGGTGAACTCCCTCCTGAAGCAATAATGGAAATTGATCCATTACTCAAAGCACAACTTGGATTTATAACTGAAGAAGAAATTGAAAGTGCATTTGGTTGATTAATGTTGAATGATTGCGTAACTGTACATCCAAATAAATCGGAAACCGTTATCGTATATATTCCCGCTGCAACATTAATAAGATCTTGTACCGAAGAACCATTGCTCCAATCGTAACTGTATGGACTTACTCCACCGCTTACAGAAAGATAAATATTTCCATCTGACCCATTAAAACAGGATACTTGAATGATACTATCAACTGTTATTTGCGGACCTCCTAATACGGGTACAGTAACACTTGCAGTTGTTGTACAAGCATTGGCATCGCTTACCGTAACCGTATAGACTCCTGCAGATAAAGATGTAATGTTTGAATTGGTTGACCCAGTATTCCATACAAAACTATAAGGAGTAGTTCCTCCACTTGCCAAGGCACTTGCTGTTCCATTTGACACACCACAATTGGTTCCAGTCGAGCTGGTACTCAACAGTAAAACGGTAGGGCTGCTAATGGTAAATGATGCAGTAGATGAACAAGAGTTAATATCGGTAACCGTTACGGTATAAGTTGCAGCAGACAGATTACTTACATCCTGAGTAGTAGCTCCATTAGACCAGCTATAACTAAACGGACTTTGCCCATTGCTAATGCTAATGTCGATAAATCCATTTGCTGAGTTAAAGCAACTCTCATTGCCAAGCAAATTCAGAGCAATAGATGGACCGCTGATATTTAAAATGTTGGTACTTGCTGTTCCGGTGCAACTGTTTAAATCAGAAACAGTCACCGTATAAACTGCAGCGGCCAAATTAGTTGTCATTTGATTGGTCGATCCGTTAGACCAAGCATACGAATAAGTACCAGCTCCACCCGAAGGCAATGCAGTTGCCGAACCATTTGCTTGATTGCATTTCTCATTCACTTTTGTAATGCTAACTACAATCGCATTGGGTTCAGAAATTGAATAGGTTGATGTACTTACACATGAATTAAAATCGGTTACAGTAATGGTATAATTTCCTGCACTTAGTCCCGATACGTTTTGTGTTGTTGCACCATTACTCCATAAAAAACTATATGGAGAAGTTCCACCTAATACGGTAATGTTAATAGAACCATTTGAGCCACCATTACACGTTACATTATTCAAACTTGAGATAAATATGGAAGGATTACCGGTATTAATAATATTGCTACTAGCCGTTTTTGTACAGGCGTTTCCATCACTCACTGTTACGGTATAGTTACCACTAGATAATCCTGAAATACTTGAAAAGGTAGAACCGTTTGACCAAAGGTAGTTGTATGGATTAGTACCACCACTGACATTAGCTGTTATTACACCATTATTACTTCCACACGTAGCATTTATTTTATTTAATGTAATACTAATTGGCAATGGTTCACTCACCACGGTATCAGCAGATGCCTGACAGGTGTTTTGATCGGTTACAGTAACGGTATAGGATCCAGCCAATAGACTAGAAATATTTTGAGTAGTCAACCCATTGCTCCATAAAAATGAATAGGGTGATGTACCACCACTTATTGATATATTTATAGACCCATTATTACCTCCATTACACGTAACATTACTTATTGATGTAATGTTAATTTGAGGTCCGCCCACGTTTACCAAATTCACACTCCTGGATCTAGTACAAGCATTAGCATCTGTTATTGTAACTGTATATACTCCTGCAGATAATGAGGTAATACTAGTATTGGTAGATCCGGTGCTCCACAGATAAGTGTATGGAGAAGTACCTCCACTGGCTAAGGCACTAGCCGATCCGTTTGAGGCTCCACATGTTGCAGGTATTGTATTTGTATTGATTACAATTTGTGTTGGTTCTGAAATTACGGTGGACAAAGTACTTGTACAACTATTTGCATCCGTAACAGTAACAGTATAAGTGCCCGCTGATATATTGCTTATATCCTGAATAGTAGTGGCATTACTCCACACATAGCTATAAGGAGCTGTGCCATTTACCACAGAAACATAAATCGCTCCATCGTTTCCTGAAAAGCAACTTACATCCAACGCAGAATCCAACAATAGTGATGGAGGAGTTATCGCTAAGATATTCGTGTTACTGCTTCGTGTACACCCATTGAAATCAGTTACTGTTACAGTGTATATTCCAGGCGAGAGAGCACTTATGCTATTGGTTGTGCTTCCTATGTTCCACAGAAAACTATATGGACTTGTTCCTCCGAGCGGTACTACAGTTGCCATTCCATTATTAAGTGCACAAGTAGCATTGGTTTTTGTAATACCTGCTGTGAGCAAAGCAGGTTGTGTTATGCTTGCACTAACGGTTGCGGAACAAGCATTAGCGTCACTAACGGTTACGGTATAGGTAGCGGCTACAACGTTACTAAGATTTTGATTGGTTGATCCATTGCTCCATGAAAAAGTAAAAGGAGCAGTACCTCCACTGACATTAATTTGAATTCCACCATTGTTTAAACCAAAACAAGAAACATTTTGAATATTGTTCACTCCCACTATAGGTCCGGTTTGATTTGTTAGTGTACGATTACCTGAAATAGTACAGCCATTAATATCGCTTATGGTCACAGTATAGGTAGCAGCATTTAATAAGCTTATTGTTG
>DAOQTX010000042.1:0-26231 GCA_035340715.1 Bacteroidia bacterium
ATATGCCTCATAAAACTTCGCATATACACCACATTTCAGTTGTATATGCGCCATAATAATGCATATTATTTCTATAAAAAAATTCTTTTTTGTGCATTATAATTCATCAAAGGGGCTTCTTATTTTTTGTAGGCTTTGGGTACTCACATAAGTATAAATTTCTGTTGTATTACCTATCCCAAATATAAACCAAAAATGTGGCAATTTACTCTTATAAAGAGGAGGCATTAGTGCCACCTCACTCTAAAAAAAGCACAACTGCGTTTAATTTCACTACCTTTAATCCATGCGCAGCATACTTTTATACCTACTAATTATAACCTGCATTGCTTGCGAAAAAAACACACTCACCCAAGCTAGCCAAAGCAGCCCCACAAACCAGAGCATACGTGCAGGCATTTACGACACCACTTTTATACACCACCAACCCGCCACTGCCATTGCGCTCAACATAGTGTGGGACAGCCAAAACCTCTATGGCAGCGCCACCGATTCGCTCGACCTCGACCTCGACAACCAAAGCGACCTTTACCTAAACCTACGTTTGCTCAACCCCGACAGCCTGCATTTGCTCAGCGGCATGCCCAATCCCTTTCCCTACCTCTCATTGGGCACCACAGGCAATATGCAATTCATGCAGAGAACCGAAACCGTATATGCAGGTCTTGGCACTATTGTAACTTATCATTGGGCCGACACCCTCAGCTACAATCAAACCATTGCCGACACATCCAATTGGTACATACACAGCTCAAACTTTATAAAACTTTGGGGCGAAAATCCCGGCTCCATTGGCACACCCGGCTTCGGCACTTGGTACACACTCAATGACATCCGATACATTGCATTCATGAAAAATCAAAAACTAGGGTGGATCGCCATCAACAACAGCAATAGAAACAATCCGCTTATTACAGAATGGGCCATTCAAAAATAAAAAAACCGTCAGCTTATCGGCCAACGGTTTTTCCTGGGTAGCGGGGGCAGGATTCGAACCTACGACCTTTGGGTTATGAGCCCAACGAGCTACCTCTGCTCCACCCCGCACTGTAATTTTGGACTGCAAAGGTATATTTTGTTCATTTGCATGCAAATTTTTTCACTTAAAATGTCGCACAAAGCAGCTTTTATATCCATACTCGGGCGCCCCAATGCCGGAAAAAGTACACTAATGAATCTTTTATTGGGAGAAAAACTCTGTATCATCACCCCAAAAGCACAAACTACCCGCCATCGGATCAAAGGAATACTCTCGCGCGAAAACCTGCAACTTATCTTTTCCGACACACCCGGCATCATCGATCCCGCTTACAAACTACACGAAGCCATGATGAGCGATGTGGACGAAAGCATAAAAGATGCCGACTTATTTCTTGTACTCTTCACCCCCGAAACCAACTTAAACGAAACTGAGTGGGTCACCAAACTGAGCACACAAAACAAACCCCTCATCATCTTGCTCAACAAAGTCGATACCATGGATCAGCCTTCGGCCGAAAAACGCCTCGAAGAAATACGGAGCAAATTCGAAAAAGCAACCGTCATGCCTTTTAGCGCACTGCATGCTTTCAATAAAAACGAACTCATACAACTGCTCGAATCCCTATCGCCCGAGCATCCGCCATACTTTGCTCCAAACGAACTCACCGACCGCAACGAGCGTTTCTTCGTAGCCGAAATTCTTCGCGAACAAATACTACTTCACTACGAAAAAGAAATTCCATACAGTGTAGAAGTGGTTATAAACGAATTCAAAGACAAACCCAACATCACCAGCATACGCGCTACACTATACGTGATGCGCGATTCGCAAAAGGCCATACTCATTGGAAAAAATGGACAAGCTCTAAAAAAAACAGGCACTGCAGCTCGTTTAAAAATGGAAAAGTTTTTAGATCGAAAAGTCTTTCTAGATCTTACCGTAAAAGTGCAAAGCAATTGGAGAGACAACGACAACCTGTTAAAACAATTCGGATATAAAAAATAAAAATGTCAAGTATAGTAGCCATAGTAGGAAGACCTAATGTAGGAAAAAGCACCCTCTTCAATCGCCTCACCGAATCGCGCAAAGCCATTGTTGATGCCGAAGCCGGAGTTACCCGCGACCGTCACTACGGTAAAGTAGAGTGGAACGGCCAATCATTCACCCTCATCGACACCGGAGGGTATGTGCTCAATAGCGATGATGTTTTCGAAAGTGGCATCCGTTCACAAGTACAAGCCGCCTTAGACGAAGCCGATTTAATTTTATTTGTAGTAGATGTAATCGATGGACTCACCGGTTTCGACAAAGAAGTAGCCGAGTATTTGAGAAGAAGTAAAAAAGAAGTGATGTTGGTGGCCAACAAAGTGGACAACAACAAACGCATACAAGATGCTGCCGAGTTTTATGCACTTGGCCTTGGCGATTATCATTGCGTTTCATCCATCAACGGAAGTGGTACAGGCGATTTGTTGGATGCCTTACTTAAAAAACTAAAACCCAAAGAATATGTCGAAGCCGAATTGCCCAAGTTGGCCATTGTTGGTCAGCCCAATGTCGGTAAATCATCATTGCTCAATGCCCTATTGGGTGAAGATCGCACCTTGGTTACTCCCATAGCCGGCACCACGCGTGATACCATACACACCCGATACAATTCCTTTGGTTTCGATTTTTATTTAATCGACACAGCCGGACTGCGTAGAAAAAATAAAGTAAACGAAGATCTCGAATTCTACTCCGTTATGCGCACCATTCGCGCCATCGAAGACTGCGATGTTTGCATCCTCATGATTGATGCTACCAACGGATTCACCGCTCAAGACTTAAACATCTTTCATTTGGCCGAGCGCAATCATAAAGGAGTAGTATTGCTCATCAACAAATGGGACTTGGTAGAAAAAGATACCCACTCGGTTAAAAAATTCTCCGATGAAATAAAAGCAAAACTCGAACCCTTCAGCGATGTACCAATTTTGTTTACCTCTGTAGTACAAAAGCAGCGCATTCACAAAGCACTTGAGTTGGCAATAGAAGTTTATAAAAATAGAGCACAAAAAATTCCTACTTCAAAACTGAACAATATTATTTTGCCTTTTATCGAAAAAAATATGCCACCGGCTACCAAAGGAAAAGTCATCAGCATAAAATACATTACTCAAATACAAGGCTACTATCCACAGTTTGCATTCTTCTGCAACTTGCCGCAGTACATAAAAGAACCTTACAAACGTTATTTAGAAAACCGACTGAGAGAACATTTCAATCTGAGTGGTGTACCCATCGAAATATATTTTAGAAAGAAGAGTTAAGTTCAGTTTTCGTCTGTGAAAAGGCTGGTAAAAGAAAAACGATTGCCATCAAACAAACCTTTGTCGCTCAGTTTCAACGATGGGATAACCAACAATGCCATAAACGACAAAGTCATGTAAGGTGCTTTTAGTTTGCATCCGGCATTCACACAAAGTTGATTCAGTTGTTTGTATCGCAAGGCTACTTCCGCACAGGTTTCTGTACTCATCAGTCCGGCCACCGGCAATGACTGCACTTCGGCTTGCTCAAAATCAAAATAACTGAGCCCACCTTTCGATTCGATCAACAGATTGATGGCCTCACAAATCTCTTTATCGCTACAACCTAATGCAATAATATTATGAGAGTCATGTGCAACAGTGGAAGCAATAGCTCCTTTCTTCAGCCCAAAGTTTTTTATAAAAGCAATAGAAGCCTCACTTTCAGCATAGCGATTGATGAGAACCATTTTTAAAATATCATTCTTCGTATCGGAAATTGCATTATTATTTTCAGAAAAAACTGTAGCACTCGTTTCATTGGTGATCAATTGTCCATCTATTGCTTCAATCACTCGTATCGTTGAGCCTTTTACGTCCACTTTTATTTTTTCAGGACTGATTTTATTATCGTAAAAATTATTAATGGTGGAAGAAGAAACCGAAGGGATAAAACATTTTTTGTTTTCATACAGCACCTGAGCATTGATTACGGTTTGCAGAATGTTGAAGTCTTTTAAGTTATTCACTACAATAAAATCAGCTGCATCGCCCACTTGAAGCAATCCATTGTTCAATCTATAATGATGAACGGGGTTTATACAAGCTACCTGCAGTACCTTATATAAATCAAATCCTTTGTTCAATGCTCTCTTTACCAGGCTGTCGATATGACCTTCTATAAAATCATCGGGATGTTTGTCATCGCTGCACAGCATACAATCATTCGTATGCGTATCGATTAAAGTGTGCAAGGCCTCAAAGTTTTTTGCCGCGCTTCCTTCGCGAATAATAATCTTCATTCCATATCGAATCTTTTCCAGTGCTTCATCCAAATGCACACATTCATGATCGGTACTGATGCCGGCTTCAATGTATTTTTTTGCTTTTTCGCCTCTAACCCCAGGCGCATGACCATCCACTTTTTTTTGATAGCGATGAGCCAGATTTATTTTCGCCATCACTTCAGGGTGATTGGCTATCACCGCAGGAAAGTTCATCATCTCACTTAAGTAGTGAATATCGTTTCGCTTTAGCAATGCTTTGGTTTCTTCAATCCCCAAATTTGCTCCGGCAGTTTCAAAAGAAGTAGCGGGTACACATGATGGAGCTCCAAAATAAATTTTTAGGAATGCACTTTTTGCATTTTCTATCATATAGTCAATTCCTTGCAAGCCACACACATTGGCTATTTCATGAGGGTCGCTCACTGTTGCAACCGTGCCGTGTTGTACAGCTTGCCGGGCAAACTCTACAGGAGTCAACATACTGCTTTCAATATGCACATGTGCATCAATAAATCCAGGAAGAATATAATGCGACTCCTCACAATCGTGTTCTTCAACGGAAACAATCTTTTTATCTTTAATATGAATAGAACCCTTAAACATTCTCTTATGCTGTACATCAACTATGGTACCTTGTATGCGTTCTATTCGTTTCATGAATGATATTTATTCTGGAATTTCTATGGGTGAAAATAAAAATGAATAGCGACATTTTAAATGATCGGGTCAATTAATTAATTTGCATTCGACTCATGGCCAATCTATTTTTCGATACCCCCATTACCTATTTGAAAGGAGTAGGTCCGCAGCGCGCGGAGTTGCTTCAGAAAGAATTGGGTATTCTTACGTATGGAGATTTTATTCATCATTACCCTTTTCGTTATGTCGATCGCACTAAAGTATATGCCCTTTCAGAATTGCAAGCCGACATGCCTTATGTTCAGTTCAGAGGATTTGTTAAGTCGATTAAAGAACTGGGAGAACGAAAATCTAAACGGCTATCGGTTATGGTTAGCGATGGAAAGTCAAGTATTGAATTGGTTTGGTTTAAAGGGATAAAGTGGATCATAAAATCCTTAGCGATGGATAAGGAATATTTGATTTTTGGCAAGCCTTCAGAATTTAATGGCAAGATAAATTTTGTTCATCCTGAAATGGATTTATTATCCGAAGAGCAATTGAATAAAAACAGTGGATGGATGCCGGTGTACAATACCACTGAGCGTTGCAAAAGCAGAGGGCTCGACAGCAAAGGAATTTCTAAGCTCATGTTCAACCTGCTTAAACAAATGCCACTCACTTTGGAAGAAACCCTTCGAAAAGATACAGTAGAGAAATTGAAGCTCATGTATATATCCGATGCACTTCAACAAATTCATTTTCCTGAAAGTATTGCCTCATTGAATAAAGCAATCAGTCGATTAAAATTTGAGGAAGCTTTTTATCAGCAATTGATGTGGTTGTACATGAAAGCCGAAAGAGAAGAAGAGGTGATGGGAATAGCATTCAATCATGTAGGCGATTTGTTTAACACATTCTATAAAAAACATTTAAGTTTTGAATTAACTCAAGCACAAAAGAGAGTTATAAAAGAAATACGCAGAGATATTGGTTCGGGTAAGCAAATGAATCGTTTGTTGCAAGGCGATGTAGGTTCCGGAAAAACGATGGTTGCTTTTTTAAGCATACTCATTTCATTAGACAACGGGTATCAGGGATGTATTATGGCTCCCACTGAGATTTTGGCCCAGCAACATTATGAAAGTATTCGCAGCATGACAGAGCATTTACCGGTAAAAGTTGATTTGCTCACTGGTTCGACAAAAGGAAAACAAAGAGAACAAGTTTTGAGCGGTGCTGAGAATGGAGATATACATATTCTGATAGGCACTCATGCATTACTTGAAGATTCGGTAAACTTTAATAAACTAGGGTTGGTGGTTATTGATGAACAACACCGATTTGGAGTAGAGCAAAGAGCGAAGTTGTGGATGAAAAATGGAATTCAACCACACATATTAGTTATGACGGCAACACCCATTCCGCGTACGCTTGCGCTTACGGCATATGGCGATTTGGACACTTCCGTTATTGATGAAATGCCGGTAGGAAGAAAACCCATTCAAACCATTCATCGATTCGATAATGAACGCTTCAAGGTTTATGAATTCATTCGGGAACAAATTCATAAAGGCCGCCAAGCTTACATAGTCTATCCTCTGATTTCAGAGTCAGATAAACTTGAGCTGGAAAACTTAATGGAAGGTTTTGATTTGGTGAGTGATAATTTTCCGCATCCAAAGTATAAGCTGAGCATCGTGCATGGGAAAATGAAAGCAGCTGATAAAGAACTAGAGATGCAGCGCTTTGTTGAAGGCAAAACACAAATTATGGTTTCCACTACAGTAATTGAAGTGGGTGTAAATGTTCCTAATGCTACGGTGATGTTAATCGAAAATGCGAATCGCTTTGGGCTATCGCAACTGCATCAGCTCAGAGGAAGAGTGGGTAGAGGAGCCGATCAGAGTTATTGTTTTTTACTGAGTTCATTTAAACTGAGCGAAGATTCCCGAGAGAGAATTAAGACTATGGTTAAAACCAATGATGGATTTGAAATAGCAGAAACCGATTTAAGGCTCAGAGGACCTGGAGATATGGCGGGAACACAACAAAGTGGTAAATTGCCTTTTAAACTGATTGAATTATCGAAGGATGTTAAGATGATAGAGCTTGCTAGAAATATTGCTGCCGATATTTTAAAGGAAGATCCGAAATTGCTTTTGCCAAAAAACAATTTGATGTCGGAAAGAATTAAATCAGCTCAGGAGAATTATATAAATTGGACTAAAGTCAGTTAGAAAATTATGAAACAAATTACCTTTTTATTATTGCTTTTTCTTTTGATTGACTGTACACCAAAAACCAGTCCTCAACAAAATTCATCCAGTGAGCAAATGGCTTCATCATCCGATCAATTAACCTACTGGCAGTATATTTCATCCAATGATCAAACCTTTTGGAAACTACCCTATGGACCTGCAGATTCATTTTATGTTTATACACTAGATATTTCTTCAATTAGAGCATTGTTGTCTAAAGCAAAACTGATTTCTGAAAGTGAAACATTAATAGATAATGTGGTGCTTATTCCTGCACCAGATAGAAATCTTATGCCTTTTAAGTTTTTTAAATCATCGGTTCTATCACCCGAAATGGAGAAAAAATTTCCTAATATCAGATCGTACATTATTCAGGATATGAAAGACAATGCCATACAAGGTAGAGTTGATTTAAACGACAAGGGATTTCGGGCCTTGATCTTTTGGCACCAAAATACCTGGATTATCGATCCGGCAAATCCGGAAGATAGTGTACAGTATGTAGCATATTTTAGGGAGCATTTACCGACCAAGAAAAACCAAACTCCGTTTGAAGTATCGGATACCATTAATCATAAATAGATAACTTTGTATAAAACTAACTAGTCCTATGAAAAAATTCAGCAGCTTTTTTTTGATATTCAGTTTCCTGTGTATTATCCAGGCAGACGCTTATTGGAAGGATATCAATGAACAGTCGATTCGTCAACAATATGTACGTACGCTTACGCCTGAAAAGTACAGGGTTCTAAATTTGAATCTTGTTGACCTACAATACGCATTAGAGCAGAGTTCGCAACGAGATGTTTCGAATGCAAAAGGTGTTCTTATTCAAATACCTAGACCAGATGGAAGCTTTGAAAAATTTGTTGTTTACAAAACCAATGTAATGGCTCCAGAATTGGCAGCTAAATATCCTGACATAAAAACCTATTCAGGACAAGGAGTAGAGGATAAGATGGCCACAATACATTTAGACATCACTCCTTTTGGTTTTCATGCAATGATACTTTCCGATAAAGGTCAGTACTTTATCGATCCTTATTCACGCGACAACAGGCAATATTACATCAGCTACTTCAAGAGTGATTGCCAAAGTGCAAATGTTATGAAATGTGAATTCGAAAATGACTTAGAGCATACACCCATCGATCAAAGCATTCAACATCGTAATGAAGGAATTCAATTGCCCAGTCCACAATATACCAATGGCACAGAGTTGCGTACGTATCGATTGGCATTGGCGTGTACCGGTGAATATGCCAGCTATCATGGTGGAACGAAACCTTTAGTATTGGCTGCCATGGTTACCACTATGAACCGCGTAAATGGTGTTTATGAAAAAGAAATTGCAGCCACTATGCAATTGATCGCAAATAATGATTTGATTATTTACTTAAGCGCGTCATCTGATCCTTATACCAATAATAATGGCGGTACTATGTTGGGTCAAAATCAAACCACCATCAATAATATTATTGGATCACCAAATTACGATATAGGGCATGTATTTAGTACCGGAGGCGGTGGCATTGCTTCGTTAGCATCGGTGTGTAAGAGCAATAAAGCGCAAGGGGTAACAGGATTGTCAGCACCTATTGGCGATCCTTTTGACATAGATTATGTAGCTCATGAAATGGGTCACCAGTTTGGAGGGAATCATACGTTTAATGGAAACTCAGGTGCTTGTTCAGGAAATATAAATACCAATACAGCGTATGAACCAGGAAGCGGATCTACCATTATGGCATATGCCGGAATCTGTTCTCCACAAAATTTACAAAACAACAGCAATGCCTATTTTCATAGTGCAAGTTTCTTCGAAATGGTAAACTATAGCGTATTAGGAACTGGAAACTCATGTGCTAACCAAAGCAATACGAACAATAATCCTCCTGTAGCCATACTTTCTGGTACAGCATATACAATTCCAATCAGTACTACTTTTATTTTAGAAGGATCGGGATTTGATGCCGATGGAGACCCATTAACCTATTGTTGGGAACAAATAGATTTAGGGCCTGCCGGAAATCCTAATTCACCTAGTGGCAATGCTCCTTTATTCCGTTCCTTTACTCCTGTAACTGTAGGGCATAGGTATTTTCCAAAAATTCAAAGCATTGTTACCAATACAACTAGCGTTGGAGAAAAACTTCCAAGCTATGCCCGCAATATGAAATTCAGATTGATGGTCAGAGATAATAGACTCGGAGGTGGCGGTGTAAGCTATAATGATACCTTAGTAAACATAGCGGTACACAACAGCGGTGCTCCGTTTTTAGTGACCGCACCCAATACAAATGTTTCATGGATTGGCAATTCAATTGAAACAGTAACTTGGGATGTAGTTGGTACTGATCAGGCTCCGGTGAATACACCACTGGTTGACATATTTTTATCAACGGATGGCGGATTTACTTATCCGATCGTGTTGGCTACTAATACACCTAACGATGGTTCGGAAAACATAACAGTGCCTAACATTTCTGCTACACAGGCAAGAGTAATGGTTAGAGGTGCAGGCAATATCTTTTTTGATATCTCCAATCAGAATTTCTCTATTAGTCCATTTGTTGGAATTGATGAAAATGAATTTGATCAACTCGTGAGCATAAGTCCAAATCCAATTTCTTCAAATGAGTTTAACATACAATTCAATTCTACTAAAAGTGGAAAAGTGTTAGTGAAGTTATTTGATGTAAAAGGAGAATTAGTAGAAATGTTTAGCTGGCTGAAAAGTGCAAATGAATCTACGGGTACATTCAGACTAAAAGGATTATCAGCCGGATCGTATTTCGTGCAGATTAATTTCGAAAATCAATCCACATCAAAACAATTGATCAGAGTCAAATGATTCTGATTAGAAAATTTGTTTAAGCACTTGTTGATTTAGGACAATACAGTGAGAGGTGAATTCGCTAATGCGGAATTCAGTTGATTGAAATGTCTAATTATTTGTTCTGTGCATTTTAGAAATTGGCAATGATGGCCAATGCAGTAACTAAAATGTACAACACAACAAACAAGCGAACAAAAATCTTTTGGCTATGTGATTCTACTCTCATAATAGGTGTTTTATCCCTAAGAATGCAAAGATGGTGCCGAAAAAGTAAGGATAAAGAGTTTTTATATACTTTTTATCCTCAAAAAGATTAAAATTCAAATAATTTCGATGTTTTTATTCAAAATAAAATGCCCGAATCTGATTATTCGGGCATTTTCAAAAGAGTTAAAATGATTCTATTTTAACTATTGTACATAGATTTTAGCCATTTGAGCGCCTCTGGAATTACGTAATTCTACAAAATAAATACCTGGCTTAAGCTCAGTTGTATGAATTCGAACATTGTTTTCTCCTATTCCGCTCAGTGTGTTCAATGTCAGTACTACGGTGCCGTAAATATTTTTAACGTTCAATTGCTGATCAATAGAAATATCAGACTCCCATTTTATGTTCACGAATTCTCTAGCAGGATTGGGATATACAGTTATGGCCGGTGGCATAGTAAAAATTTGAGGAACAGACCAGTTGCTAAATAATACCACTCCATTCGGATTGATACACTTGCTGCGAACTTGCCACTCATATATACCAAGAGGAATTAAACTATCAACCACTCTCATATTTGTTTGAGCATTTAAATAAGACCATGTGGATGGAGCAGAATTGATGTTGCGAATACGAAGGCTGTACTGTGCAGCTCCGGTATTGCTCCATACCAATACCGCTGATCCACCACCTTGAAAGGTAGATGTCAGGTTTGTGGGAACTGCGCATAGCGTGGTATTGCTTTGAGTGGTAAACACATTCAATGCGCTGAAAGGACTAAATGTAAATTGTGTTGAACCAGGCACTTGGCATTTACTTCTTACTTGCCATTCATAAACCGTCATCGGACTCAATCCATTGACTTGTTTTGAATTGGTTTGACTATTTAGATAGGTCCACGTATTGGAAGAACCCAATACTCTATACCTCAAACTATATTGTGCTGCACCAGTATTCGACCAAATCAAAAATGCAGAGCTCATTGTAATTTGATGAGCTTGTAAATTATTCGGAGCAAAACAGAATGTTGTAGAATTCTGCGTAGTGAATATTGAAGCCGGAGAAAAATTACTGAAAGTAACTACCCCATTAGGGTTTATACATTTACTCCTTACTTGCCATTGATACTGAGTAAAGGGCATTAAACCACTCACCATTTTAGAGTTGCTTTGACTGTTTAAGTAAATCCAAGTGTTAGACCCTACTTGTCTGTAGCGAATGCTGTATTGAGCTGCTCCGGTAGAGCTCCAGTTTAATAAAGCGCTGGTCTGGGTGATGTTGCTGACATGTAAGTTTTGTGGTATGGAACATACATTGGCATTGGGTTGTGTGGTAAAAAATCCACTGTTCGAAAAACCGCTGCCGGTAACCGTTCCATTCGTATCGGGACAAAGCGCTTCTACCTGAAACTCATAAAGAGTTTGTGGACTAAGCGGAGATAAAGAGGCATTATTAGAATTGGTAAATCCTATAGTCCAAGCCAAATTCATGTTTGCTTTTCTCCATCGATAATTATAGCCAATTGCTCCAGGAACCGACTGCCACATGATAACAGCAAAAGTGGAGGAGACATTGGTTGATGTCAAATTGGTCGGAGCCATACATCCTGTCCCTCCCGGCATTGTAAAAAACTGGGAAGGTGAATAAGGGGAGAAAACAATTGGTGTACCGATTGCATTTACACAAGCCGTTCTCACTCTCCATTCGTACGTTACGCCCGGAAGAAGATTCTGCGCTAGATAAAAGTTATTTACCGTAGTGTCGGTGGTCCATGTATTTCCTTGTGTAGAAAGTTTATAACTTACTTCATAGAAAGCTGCCCCTGGGACCGAACCCCAGTGCAGCATTGCAAATGATTGACTTACATTTGCAAATAATCCTCCAGGTGTAGGACAATTGATTTGACTGTGCGAAGGGCTTGACAAGGTCAATACCATTGCCAATGCCATTAAATAACTAAGAACTTTTTTCATTTGATTTGGTTTTTGGGGTTTATTCAAATTTAACGTACTCCTTGCAGAATCACAAGGGAAGCAATAAAACATAGTAATTTTCATAATTTTGATCCAAAATAAATTTGAATGAAGATTTCATACAATTGGTTAAATGAATATCTGAGTGTAAAACTTGAAGTTGAACATTTAACCGAAGTGCTTACATCTATTGGACTTGAAGTGGAGTCGTTTGAAAAAGTTTCCAATATTAATGGTGGATTAGAAGGTTTGCTTGTTGGACATGTTATTGAAAAAGAAAAACATCCCGATGCAGATCGACTTAATGTAACTAAAGTTAATATAGGACAAGAGCTAAGCTTACAAATTGTTTGTGGTGCTCCTAATGTTGCTGTTGGTCAGAAAGTTATTGTTGCACCAGTTGGCACAATGGTACATCCTGTTTCAGGTGAATCATTTGAAATAAGAAAAGCAAAAATAAGAGGCGTGGTTTCTGAAGGGATGATTTGTAGTGCAAGTGAAGTGAGCTTGAGTGATGAAAGTGATGGCATACATGTATTGGAATCTGGTTTGAAAGAAGGCACCATGCTCACAGAAGTGTTTGAAGTAAAAGAAGACTACATTTTAGAGATAGGACTTACGCCCAATCGGGTAGATGCAGCTTCACATATAGGAGTTGCCAGAGACTTGAATGCATGGTCGAATTATAACGATAAAAATTCAAAAGTAATTTTGCCTGAGAGCTACTCTTTAAGCAACAATCAATCGAAAGAAACCCCAATCGATATTCATGTTGAAGATCAGAAAGACTGTCCTCGTTACAGCGGAATTTGTATCAATAATATAGAAGTTAAACCATCGCCTCAATGGCTGGCCGATCGATTGAAATCTGTTGGAATACGTCCGGTAAATAATTTGGTCGATATCGGAAATTATGTAATGTTTGAATTGGGTCAACCACTTCATTTTTTTGATTTGGATAAAATTGAAGGAAACAAAATAGAAGTGAAGAAACTGAGCAAGGGAACTCTATTCAAAACTTTAGATGAGGTAGAGAGAAAATTAAGCGGTGACGAACTAATGATTTGCAATGCCCAAAAACCGATGTGTATTGCAGGAGTGTTTGGAGGAGCCGACTCAGGAATTACAAATTCAACAAAGAATATTTTTATTGAAAGTGCAAAGTTCAATGCATCACTGATTCGAATAGGTTCAAAGAAACATGGCTTAAAAACAGAAGCTTCGTATCGCTTCGAACGAGGAACCGATGTGAATACAACAGTTAAAGCACTCGAACGTGCAGTGCAATTGGTTCTTGAGTTGGCTGGAGGGACCATTAGTTCAAAACTGTATGATTGCTATCCCGAAAGTGAAGTAAATCCTGTCATCAACTACTCTGTTACTAAGAGTTCTGAATTATTGGGTTTCGATATTGGACTCAATAAAGCAGAAAAAATATTTCATGCATTGGGGTACCCATCAAGCAAGAAAAGTGAAGATGCACTTGAGGTAAATATTCCTTCATACAAGACGGACATTTTTTCGCAAGCAGATTTAGATGAAGAAGTTTTGCGAATGATTGGTTATGATAAAATACCATTAAAAGCAAAAGCAAACCATTTTGTAACCGTGAGAAGTAACGCTACTTTCTTTGATCGATACAATGACATGGCAAACTATTGCCGTGCGCTAGGTTTTGTAGAGATAATGAATAACTCAATGACCGGTAGCATCAATGCTGAGAAGTTTTGGAACAAAGAATTTTTTGTCCAGATTAAAAATCCTTTAAGTAATGAATTGGATCTTTTGCGACCATCATTAATTATTTCAGGGCTTGAAAGCATACAGTATAATCTCAACCGTAAGCAAGAAAATTTAAAACTATTTGAATTTGGTAAGTGCTATTCTAAGAATGAAACTAATTATAAAGAGGAATATCAACTCAGTTTGTTTTTTGTAGGGAAAAAATCAGAAACAAATTGGTTGAATCCTTCCGAAAAAAAATATGATTTTTTTGATATAAAAAATGCAAGCAATGAATTGTTGGAAAGACTTGGAGGAGGTAATATTAAATTAGAATTGCATCATGGTGATTCGGATGATCTTTATGCGCAAAAGTTTGTTTGGAAAAAGCAAACTAATGAAGTTGCTACTTTTGGTTTGCTCAGCAAAAAACTTTGTAAAGTCTATGATGTACAAGTTGATGTTTGGACCTGTGTGATTGACCTTCAATTCTTTTTGAATCAACAGAACAGTCAGAGTTTACGCATCAAACCGGTTGGCAAGTTTCCTGAAGTGAAAAGAGATTTAAGCATGTTACTGGATGAAAGTATCAGCTACGACCAGTTGAAAAACTTAGCTTTACAGACCGATCAATATCTTTTAAAACAAGTTGATGTTTTTGATGTTTACAAAGGAGATAAAATTGAATCGGGAAAGAAATCCTATGCTTTGAGTTTTGTCCTACAGGATCAGGAATCCACTTTGGATGAACAGAGAATTGAGGCAGTGATGAAAAAATTGATGAGTGCTTTTGAAAATAAATTAGGTGCAGTGATTCGTAAAGCTTGATTGTTTTTTCATGAATCCCTTTTTTGTACCTTGCAAACCCTTATAAATAGAGTAAATAAATGAGCGAAATGATATTTGATTTGGAAATGATTAAGTCGGCTTATGCTTCTATGACAACAAAAGTTGAAGCAGCCCGACAAATTTTAGGTAAACCTCTTACACTAACAGAAAAAATTCTATATACCCACTTGGCCGATGCTTTGCCCAATGAAGCCTACGGCAGAGGTGTTTCTTATGTTGACTTTAATCCGGACAGAGTTGCCATGCAAGACGCAACAGCACAAATGGCATTGCTGCAATTTATGCAAGCAGGTCGTGATAAAGTTGCAGTTCCAAGTACTGTTCATTGCGATCATTTAATTCAAGCTAAAGCAGGAGCTGCGAGTGATTTAACAACAGCATTGGATAAGAATAAAGAAGTTTATGATTTCCTTTCTTCCGTTTCAAATAAATATGGTATCGGATTTTGGAAACCCGGTGCAGGAATTATTCACCAGGTAATATTGGAGAACTATGCCTTCCCCGGAGGATTAATGATCGGTACCGATTCACACACCGTAAATGCCGGTGGATTGGGAATGATAGCCATTGGCGTTGGTGGAGCAGATGCTTGTGATGTGATGGCAGGCTTGCCTTGGGAATTGAAGTTTCCAAAACTAATTGGCGTTAAACTTACAGGAAAACTAAGCGGTTGGGCTTCATCCAAAGATGTAATTTTAAAAGTAGCAGGAGTACTTACTGTCAAAGGTGGTACCGACCATATATTGGAATATTTCGGACCCGGAGCACTCAGTTTATCTTGCACCGGAAAAGGAACCATTTGTAACATGGGAGCAGAAATTGGGGCAACCACTTCAGTTTTTGGCTACGACCAGAAAATGGCAGAGTATCTGCGTGGTACCAATCGATCAGCGATTGCCGATGCAGCCGATAAAATTGGAAAACACTTAACCGGTGACCCAGAAGTATATGCCAACCCTGAAAAATATTTTGATCAGGTAATTGAAATTAATTTAAGCGAATTAGAACCACATATCAATGGACCTTTTACACCCGATTTAGCCTGGCCACTAAGCAAATTTGCTGACGCAGTAAAAGAAAACAACTGGCCTGAGAAATTGGAGGTAGGTTTAATTGGATCATGCACCAACTCTTCGTATGAAGATATTAGCCGTGCAGCTAGTGTAGCCAAACAGGCAATGGATAAAGGACTAAAAGCAAAATCGGAATATACCATTACACCCGGTTCTGAAATGGTTCGATATACTGTTGAACGCGATGGTTTTTTAAAAGTATTCGAAGAAATAGGCGGAACCGTATTGGCTAACGCATGTGGCCCTTGCATTGGACAATGGGCACGACACAATGCCGATCCGGATAAAAAGAATAGTATCATCACATCTTTCAATAGAAATTTTGCAAAGCGAAATGATGGCAATCCAAATACGCACGCTTTTGTATCATCTCCTGAAATAGTAACGGCTCTAGCCATTGCCGGAAGCCTTTCTTTTAATCCTTTAAAGGATACTTTGACCAATGAAAAAGGGGAGCAAGTAAAGTTGGATGAACCAAGCGGATTCGAATTGCCGCCTCAAGGATTTGATGTTAAGGATGCTGGATATCAAGAGCCTGCAGCGGATGGAAGTAAGGTAGAAGTAATGGTGGATCCCGGTTCAGATCGTTTACAGCTATTGGAGCCATTTCCGGCATGGGAAGGAGTTGATCTCAAAGGATTAACCCTATTGATTAAAGCGAAAGGTAAATGCACCACCGATCACATATCAATGGCGGGACCTTGGTTAAAGTTCAGAGGTCATTTAGATAACATTAGCAACAATATGTTGATTGGCGCAGTGAATGCATTCAACGATAAAACAGATTCGGTAAAAAATCAATTGAATGGAGCCTACGATTCAGTGCCTAAGGTTCAACGAGAGTATAAATCAAAAGGAATGGGATCTATTGTAGTTGGTGATGAAAACTATGGCGAAGGATCTTCAAGAGAACATGCTGCCATGGAACCACGTCATTTAGGCGTTCGAGCGATATTGGTGAAATCTTTTGCTCGAATTCACGAAACAAATCTTAAAAAGCAAGGAATGCTGGCGCTGACTTTTGCAAATAAAGAAGACTATAATAAAATTCAAGAAGATGATCAGTTTGATATTATAGGATTGACTTCATTTACCCCAGGAAAGAATTTAAATATTGTGTTGCATCATAGTGATGGTAGCACAGATTCATTTGAAGTGAAACATACCTACAACGAAAATCAAATTGAGTGGTTTAAAGCAGGAGCCGCTTTAAACATTATCCGCAGTCAAATAAAAGCCTGAAAAGAAAATCTTTCCAGGCTTTTATTTGTTTTGGTTTTTCTGATGCGATTTATTTACTCATAACCAAAGCATCAACCACATGTACCATTCCATTAGTAGCTTTTACAGAGGCTAATATATTCGCTCCGTCTATACTGTATTTGTCGCCATCTACTTTTATGGTTGCATTTCCTCCATCGGCCATGCCCAACACTTGACCATCTTGCAACATTTCAAGTGAATAAGACGTGGTGGTTACATGGTGTTCCAGTATTCTTCTCAACTTTTCTTGATTCTCGGGTTTTACCAATTCGTCAAGTGTACCTGCAGGTAGTGCATCAAATGCAGAGTTAACTGGAGCAAAAACAGTGAATGGACCTGCATTAGCCAATACGTCTACATAAGCAGCAGCTTGTAAAGCCGCAACCAAAGTAGTATGATCTTTTGATCCGACAGCAATTTTTACAATGTCAGGTTGTGATACATCATCAACCACCGAGGCTTGTCCACCGGCTGGTTCGGTTGATGCTGTTTCAGTATTGTGGTCTGTGTTTGCATTTTCGGCCGGTCCGCAAGAAACAAAGATCAAAGCAGCACCTAATAAGGTTAGAAATAATTTTGCATTTAATTTTTTCATGATTGTCATATTTTAGAGTTCGCGATTAACAAACCAAATGTATTTATGGAGCACCTGCTAAAAAATGAAAAGCATCATGTTTATCATTGATTTAGGTCACAAAAAAAGCCCCGAGAAACTCGGAGCTTTTTTTACTTGAATTGAATTTTAGTATTTCATAAACTTCTTCATTCCAATACCATTCTCAGTGCTCACTTTAACACTGTAAATTCCATTGGTAAGTTTTGAAACATCAATTTTATTTTCTTGTTCAAGAGATTTAGTTTCAAAAACAATTTTGCCCGTTACATCAAAAATTTGAATCAATGACTCTCCATTGGCTGTATGGTTTACAAAAACAGTGGAGTAAGCTGGACTAGGAAAAACACTAACACTTTTTGAAAAATCATCATTTACTTCATCAACACCTACTGTTGAAGGTGCTTCAAATCCGATAATATAATTTGGAGTTCCTTGAAGCAAAGTCAACAAAGTTGGAGCTGCAGCTAATCCAGAAGTGTAAAATATTCCTCCACCTAAACCAGTAGCTGTACCAAGGTTAGTATTAATATCATAATATTGAGTGCCTACAATTCCTGAAGGCAATTCCAATTGATAAATCTCAGCTCCGGGATTTCCGGGTTGATTTGAAACCCACAAATAAGGACCGCCTGAAGAAGTATTATCAACAGCTGAGCCATACATTCCCGTTAATCCATGAACTGCCGCTGGAATAGTAGCCAAAACACTTCCGGTCATACTGATCAAAACAATATCGGTTCCAAAATTTGAAATCCAAAATCCACCGGCTCCACCATTTGCTGTCGCATCGTAGGTAATGGTACGAATGGCAACCGCAGAAGAACTGGTAATGGTACCCGTTGGCATATAAGTATTTGGATTGATAATTTGAATTACATTGCTGTTTTTCGAAGCATACACATTAGTGCCATCTGTTGTAAAAGCTCTGGCACCTTGTCCGCTTACTGCATTCGGTAAAATGAAATGACCTAACAGAGCTCCGTTTGTATCAAAACGCCAAACGGTATCTTGTGCCCAACGTGAAGTCCAAAACTCTCCATTGATGTAAATAATTCCGGCATTACCTCCAGCAACGTGTAATGATAAATCGTGTTGAAACTGAAGATCGAATACTGCTTGAGTGGAAGGATGAGTGCCTCCCTTTGCTGTTTGAGCCATTGGCGCTACCTCGCTGTAGTTATTTAACGGGCCTGCAGGTACCAAAACCTGACTTTGTGCAGACAAAAAGATACCTGCTAAAAACAATGTTGTAAAGATTTTTTTCATGATCGATTTTAATTGGTTGATTTATTCTTACAAAGGATAAAAAATATTTGATCAATAAAAAGTAAAAATACGAATTGGTCTAAATAATATATGCACAATACAATGCTTCATTCAAATGTTCGAGCCTCAATAATTCATTCATACTTCATAAAACTTTGAAATTTGAAAAAAAACCAATTTTCTTTCAATTTCTTTTGCTGATTTCTAAAACAGTTTATTTATCTTTGCTTAGTTAACATTAATCTAATTTTTAATTTTTAAAAGAATCAATACTATGAAAAAAACTCTACTAACCCTCAGTCTTTTCTTAGCTTCTGGGTTGATGGTGGTTAATGCTCAAGTTCCTAGCGTGAGTTTCGACAGATCTCACAATGCAACGATTGATGCAGAAAACACTAACATCCTTCAGGCTCCTTCATCAATTGTGAAGGTTAATCCTAACCCATCTGTTACTTCAGTAACCTGTGCAACAATGGGTACTGCAGCAAATGCTTACGGTGGATATACTCGTCCTAGCCGTAGTATGGTGTATGCTGATCCTGCTTTGAACACAGTTACTTTCGTTCACCGTTCTAATCCCGGTGTTGATGGAAGTTCTAATTCTGGTAACTTCTTCTATGATTATTCTACCGATGGTGGTGTAACTTGGACCAACCAAAATGGACCACTTTACTTGCCTAGTCCAAACGCTGGACGTTACCCACAAGCAACTATTTACAACCCTCCAGGAAACACAAACCCAGCGAATGCTTATATTTCATTCTTTGGCCCTGCTTTAGGTGCTACTTGGGAGTGTCACGTACATGGTTCTGCTGCAATTGGTACCGGTTCTGGATATCAGCAAATCGACTCTTTTGCGGTACTTGGATATGATGCTTTAATTCCAAACACCATGTATCAAACACAAGGCGGTACTGCTTGGGTAATTGATTGGTCATATAATGGTACAGACTATACGGATACACTTTGGTTGTTCAAAGGTACTTGGAACACTACCAACAATGCCTACGATTATACTCGTACCGGTTTGTATTTCCCAGCTTCTCTTGATGCAGGTGGAGCAAAGAATTTTGCTTATCCTACAATTGCATTTGATGCAACAGGTATGATAGGATATATTTTCTCAATCGCACATGATGATTATGCATTGAATCCAAACGATGCTTTCTATCCAATTATTCACAAAACTACTGATGGTGGTGCTACTTGGTCTGCTCCTATTCGTGTTGATTTATCAAACATGGATAGCTATTTCCAGGTTGGTGCAGGTACTTCTTATACTTTAGGTTTCCAGGCTGATATCGCTGTTGATGCGAACGGAAACTTACATGCTGTAGTTCCAGTAGGTGTTCAAGGTGCTAATCCTTTTTCTATCGTTTCTGGTGGAGGTGGATTTGTAATTGCTGATATCTACACTACTGATGGTGGTACAACTTGGTATGCTGAAGTTCTTGGTCAACCAATGACTTTCCGTGGTGAGTTTGGTACTGCTTTATTAGCTGAAGATAACCGTATGCAAGTATCTACTACCTGGGATCATACAAAATTGTTCTTCACTTATTTTGATACCGATACATTATTGTTCGGTTCAACTGATGGTAACAAATATCCTGATGCTTGGGTACGTGCTTATGACGTTACTTCCGGTAACTGGACTGCTCTTGAGAATAAAACTGCTGGTTCTTGTGCTGATGCATTAATGACTTTTGGTTATATTTCTCAGTGGGTACTTGGCACAAGCGGAACGTATACCATTCCTGCCGGATACATGACTATCCTTGCTGACGATACAAACCCAGTTGATAACACTTACGTAGGTGATATCACTGTATCTGATGCTGATTTCACTACTCCGGGTGCTGGAATCCTTCTTGGATTACTTGCCGGTGTAAATGAGCAAGAAAACAGTCTGTTTAATCTTTCAAATGTTTATCCTAACCCAGCCGTTAACGGAAGTACTAGCCTTAACATCAATATGGTAAAAGCGAATGATGTAAACATCAGCATTACCAATATCTTAGGTCAGGAAGTAAAATCATTTGATTTTGTTAAAGTATCTGCCGGTCAGCATACACTTAACATTAATACCAATGGCTTGAACAGTGGTGTTTATTTCATCACTACTAAAGTTCAGGATAAATCAGCTACTACTAAACTTATCGTTCAGTAATAGAACTTAATCCTAATAAAAAAAGCCTCACTGTTCAGTGAGGCTTTTTTTATTCTCTGTTTTTTGAATCCATATGTATGGTAACCGGACCATGATTAGTAATATTTACTTCCATCATGGTGGCAAATACTCCACTCTTAATTTTTCCTGGTAATTCGTTCTCCAACAACTTGATAAAATATTCATACAATGGTATTGCCTTTTCGGGCGCAGCAGATCCTAAAAATGAGGGACGATTTCCTTTTTTATACGATGCAAAGAGGGTGAACTGACTGATCACTAAAATCTCTCCATCAATTTCTCTTATACTTAAATTCATCTTTTGCGCATCATCTTCAAACACTCTAAGATTGATCACTTTTGAAGCCAACCATTCCGCATCTTCTTTTTCATCTGTTTGTCCTATGCCCAATAGCAGAGTAAATCCGTTTTTTATTCCGGCATGTTTTTGACCATTGATGCTTACTGAAGATTTACTTACCCGTTGAATAATAACTCTCATGGCGGATCAATTAAAAATATCCTCGTTCTTTAAAATACTTATATAGTTGTAATAGCGTTCGGGGTGAATGGCACCCGACTCAACTGCTTGAATTACTGCACAGTCTTTTTCGTGAACATGAATGCAATTGTTATATCTGCATTGTTCAATATAGGGTAGCATTTCTTTAAAATAATGCGCCACAAACTGTGGGTCAAATTCAAAAGTGCCAAACTCACGTATGCCGGGGGTATCAATGATAAAAGTGTTTTCATTCATCCGGTGCATTTCTGAAAAAGATGTGGTGTGCATTCCTTTAAAATGTGTTAAAGAAATTTCTCCCGTTTTCAATTTCAAACCCGGTATGAGTTTGTTTAATAAGGTACTTTTTCCAACCCCTGAATGTCCCGAAAATAAATTGATTTTTCCTTGAAGACTCTTTTTTAGTTCTTCCATACCCAAACCACTTACCACTGAAGTTTTATAAACCGGATAGCCAATGTTGCTATAAATATGTTCAATCTCTTTTTCTTCCTCATCATCATACAAATCCATTTTGTTTATAATAAGGGCGGCATCTATGGTATAGGCTTCGCAGGTGGCCAAAAAACGATCGATGAAGCCGGTGCTGGTTTCGGGAACTACACGGGTGACAACCAAATACGCGCAATCGATATTGGCTGCTATAATTTGCGAAGGCTTGCTCAACTTGGTTGCTTTTCGGATGATGTGATTTTTTCTTTCGTGCAGCTTTGTAATAACGGCTTGTTGATCGTTTTCAATAACAATTTCAACCCAATCGCCAACGGCAATAGGATTGGTGGTGTTGATGTCTTTGGTTCTGAAATTACCTTTTAGGGTACAGCCATAAACCTTATCAGAGGCAAGCACTTCGTAGTGTTTTCCGGTATGTTTTAAAACCAATCCGTTCATGTATATCTATACTGATCGGGACTTTGACCCTGAATGATTTTTCATTTGTATTTTTGTAAGGTAAGATAAATACTCATGTCGGTAAAAGTAAATAATGTTGTAAAGAAATACGGAGAGCAAAAGGCGCTTGATGATGTTTCGTTTGAAGTGGTGAAAGGTAAAGTAACGGGTTTTCTTGGGCCTAACGGTGCAGGAAAATCTACGATGATGAAAATTATTACTTGCTTTATTCCACCCACGCAGGGCTCAGTAGAAGTGCTTGGGTTTGGAATTGAAAATGATGCGCTGGAGATTAAGAGACGGGTAGGCTATTTGCCCGAACACAATCCTTTGTATGTGGATATGTATGTGAAAGAGTTTTTGTTGTTTATAGGTGGTGTCTACGGATTGAAAGGAAGTGTGGCGGAAAATAGAATTAAGGAAACGATTGCTATGGTGGGGCTTGAGGCAGAGCAGAGAAAAAAGATTCAGGCATTATCGAAAGGATATAGGCAAAGGGTGGGGCTGGCAAAGGCATTGTTGCACAACCCTGAAGTTTTAATACTTGATGAACCCAGTTCGGGACTTGATCCCAATCAGTTGGCGGGTATTCGTCAATTGATTAAGGAGTTGGGCAAAACGAAGACCGTCTTATTATCCACCCATATCATGCAAGAGGTGGAAGCCATTTGCGATGACGTGATGATTATTAATAAAGGAAAAATTGTAGCCAATAGTTCGGTTGAAATGCTGACTAAGAAACAAGGCCCGCAGAACAGAATTATTTTAAAGCTATCGGGAGAGGTGAAAACAGAATGGCTGAAAGCGATTAGCGGTGTACGAAAGGTGACGGTGGGTGATGAAGAATGCTGTTGGATTATTGATGGCGAAGCCGATATAGATTTAAGGAAAAACATAACGCGCTGGGTGGTGGAAAAAGATTTTGCTATTGTGGAAATGAAGCAGGCATCGGATAGCCTGGAAGATGTTTTTAGAAAGCTGACGGCTTAGGCTGAAGGGGTTGATTTACCAAATAATAACCCTACATTTGCGCAAAATATATTCATTCAAATTAATTAAAAAATATGCCGTATTATTTTACATCCGAATCGGTTTCTGAAGGGCACCCCGATAAAGTAGCCGATCAGATTTCTGATGCTTTGATCGATCATTTTCTTGCTTTTGATAAAAACAGTAAGGTGGCTTGCGAAACTTTAGTAACTACGGGGCAGGTGGTTTTGGCCGGTGAGGTGAAATCGACTACGTATCTGGATGTTCAACAAATTGCCCGTGAGGTAATTAAACGAATTGGTTACACGCGCAGCGAGTATATGTTTGAAGCGACTTCGTGTGGAGTTCTTTCGGCCATTCATGAGCAATCGCCCGATATCAATCAAGGGGTTGAACGCAAAGACCCAATGAGCCAAGGGGCCGGTGATCAGGGGATGATGTTTGGGTATGCTTGTAAGGAGACGGATAATTTGATGCCGCTGCCTTTGGAGTTGTCGCATTTGCTGTTGAAAGAGTTGGCAGCCATTAGAAGAGAGGGCAAGCAGATGAAGTATCTGAGACCGGATTCGAAAAGTCAGGTAACAATTGAATACAATGATAAAAACCAACCGCAACGTATTGAAGCGATTGTGGTGAGTACGCAGCATGACGATTTTGATAAAGATGAAAAAATGTTGGCGGCTATTAAGAAAGATGTGATTGAAATATTGATACCACGTGTGAAGAAGCAATTGCCTAAGCGAGTACAAAATTTGTTTAACGACAAGATAAAATATCATGTGAACCCTACCGGAAAGTTTGTGATAGGAGGACCGCATGGCGATACGGGATTGACGGGGCGTAAGATTATTGTAGATACCTATGGTGGACGCGGTGCACACGGTGGGGGAGCTTTTTCAGGTAAAGACCCAAGTAAGGTCGATCGTTCGGCAGCCTATGCCACACGACACATTGCAAAAAATATGGTGGCAGCAGGTTTGTGTGACGAGGTGTTGGTGCAGGTGGCTTATGCCATAGGGGTAGCACAGCCGGTGGGCTTGTATGTAAATACCTACGGCACTGCCAATGTTAAGTTGAGCGATGGTGACATAGCCAAGAAGATGGAAGCTTTGTTTGATATGCGCCCTTATGCTATTGAGCAGCGTTTTAAATTGCGCACGCCTATTTATACCGAAACGGCATCCTATGGTCATATGGGCCGTACGCCTAAAAAGGTGACGAAGACTTTTGTAAATGGTTCGGGCAAGGCGAAGAAGATGGAGGTGGAACTTTTTCCCTGGGAGAAATTAGATTATGTGAATAAGATAAAGGCAGCTTTTAAGCTTTAGTCTTTTGAAATAAAATAGTAGCTATGTATATCCGGGGCCTGATAAAGGGCTCCGGATTTTTTTTTGTGAATTGTTTTTGGATTGCAATTGCCCGGTGGTTACATTTACAATACTCTATAGTTCTCTAACCTTTAATCATATTCCTATGAAAAAGATTGCATTTATCATTGTGTTGTGTTTTTCAGCACTTACTACTTGTATTGGACAAGTTTTGCAAACGGACAATTTTAACGGAACTACTTTAAGTCCATTCTGGAGTGTACATAGTCCAAACCCCGCAAGTATGATCCAACTTACGGGAAACGGTGAAGTTTTAGTAAAAGCATCTGCTGCCAATGGAGGATCCGATCTTTACTTTGGCACAAATTATAATGCGCCTCGAATATTGCAGGCGGTAGATACTAATAACATAAGCTGGATGGTTGAAATGAAATTGAGCTTTGATCCTGTTTCTGATTTTCAAGGAGCGGGTTTATTGGTTCATAGTTCTGCTGACCCTAATGATTCTACTGCTTCTGTTCGAATTGTTGAAAAATCTTTTTGGTCGGGATGGGGTGTAAAATCTGTTTCCGGGCCATTAGGTATATATCATTACCCGTATTCCGATTCTGTCGTTTATTTTCGGGTGCAAAAATCACAGGATAGTGTTATCACTTCTTATTCTTCCGATAATAATACTTATACATATTTAGGAAGTCAATTTATACCAAAAGTATATTTTGTAGGATTTCATTGTATGAGGCAACCACACGATGGTAACTTATTGCTGGATTCGTATGCACATTTCGATTACTTTATTGCTTACAACACTTTAGCAATTGAAGAAAATGAACAAGATTTCTCATTTCAATTATATTCCAATCCTTTGAGCGATTCTTATTTGAAGTTTAAGTTCTTATCTCATAAGGATAAGTCGGCTGTATTAGAATTATTTGATACAAGCGGTCGTAGGGTGTTCGATCATAGGGTTCAATCATCGTCAAACCAACAACAAATTCATATCCCAAATCTTAGTAACGGAATGTATGTTTGCAGGCTATTTACTAATGGTAAATCTACTGCTCAAAAAATTGCCATACTTACAGGGCATTAAACGTTTTCATATCATTAATTTTAAAAACTCCTCTGTACTATGGTATTGGTACAGGGGTGTTTTTTTTGGGGGGTGTTGTGGCACTAATGCCCCTTTTTATAGGGGGTAAATTGCCAAATCCTATTATTAAATTTGAATCAAGCATGCAGCATCATTCGCATGCCATTCATTAGTTGTTTGATTTATTAAAAATTTAACCCATGAAAAAACTCATCATCAGTTGTAATCAAACCATAATTCATCATCAAGAAAACATAATTCACCAT
>DAOQTX010000043.1:0-24694 GCA_035340715.1 Bacteroidia bacterium
GCAAGTAAGTTTTTTCATTGAATTTAAAATAAGAGAATGCTTGTTGAGAAGGTAATTCAATAAACGATCTTTCACTATATCCAATTACAGGCGTACAGTAAGCTTTATTTACCCCGATAATGATATCCTCTGTTGAGATGTTATTTTTAATGTAGTGACCGGCATGTTTTGAATTGCTAAATGGAAGCGACTTTTCCATTAAAACGATTTTAAAATTGTGCAAGCCTTGGAAGAAAACTATTGAAACCAAAAGAAGATAAAACGAGAACATGGCTAAACCCGGACTCAATCGATCCACTTTAAAATGATTTAATAAGGAAATGAGCAATATTAAATGAACACCCCATTGCCTTGGTCCACCTTGATAAAACAGAAGAGTAAACAAAAACAAACACGAAATAAAAATAAAGTATGATAGATACATCCACTTTTGTTTGCGTAAAAACAGATGAAGCAAAAGGATAATGGATAATGAAAATAGGATGGCAGTTTTTGAAACTTCTTGACTTGAAAAGGGAGTGGCGCCAATCCAGAGTGTATTAGCGAAAAGCGACTGTATTGCCAGGAAAATCTTCTCCACTATATTTTTTCCTTCAAAGGAATTGAACGATGATAGACCTGAACTAGATCCGCTAAAAACACCAACGCTGAAGAGAAAGACCAGCAATCCAAGAATAATTCCGCTGAAAGGCAAAAGCCAATATTTACTTACAACATCCCCTTGTGTTTTCCGTATTCTGAAATAAATAAAAGACAAAAAAGAGAGCGCTATAAAGAATCCGTAAACTTCTGTAATGCAAAGCAAGAATAATCCAACAGTCAACCACCAAAACGTTTTTTGAGGATGCTCGCTCAACCAACTAATGAGAAAACTTAAAAATAATAGTACAACATAAGAACGATTGATAACTCCATATTCAAAAAACAAAAAGTAACCTGACAGTAAAGTGATTTTAATCCATAGATTAAATTTAAACTTAAACAAGAATAGATATAAGCTGCCGGCATACATCAACAAATGAAAACCTTGTAACAAATGATGTGCTTGAATATTTGGTAAAATCAATTTGGTGAAACCGACAAGTTTTAAAAGCAGGAACCATAGAGGCGGATGCCCTTCGCCTGGTAGTAAAGCAAATAAATTGTTAAGTGAGCCTGAATCGTTGGCTATAAGCCATGCCTGCCACTCATCTTTCCACAACTCGTGAAAGCTAAACTTAAAATAGGCCATAAGGCCTAAAAAGAAAAGGAAGAAAAACTGTAGAAGAAGTTTCGTCTTGCGATTGCTCATGAGATTAATTTTTCTGGATTCTGCTTTATAAAAGAGGACCAATTGGTGTTCTTTTTATTTGAACCGTTTGTATTGCCTTGGAAATGGTGACATAGTGCAGCAGCAACACCATCACTGGCATCCAGATGTTTCTGTTGGAATTTTACATTCAAAATTCGAGCTAACATTTCAGCCACTTGTTCTTTAGATGCATTGCCATTTCCGGTTATTGACTGTTTAATCTTTTTTGGTGCGTACTCTGCAATGCTGAGTTCTCTTGAGAGTGCCGCTGCAATGGCAACACCCTGAGCACGTCCCAGTTTTAACATAGACTGTACATTTTTACCAAAAAATGGAGCCTCAATGGCAAGTTCATCGGGATGATGCGTATCAATAAGTTTAATCACCGAATCAAAAATAGTTTTAAGCTTCAAGTGAGTGTCTTTTATTTTATTTAATTCTATTGCTCCAGCTGAAATCAAACATAACTCTTTGTTCGATACCTTAAGAATTCCATAGCCCATAATTAATGTGCCCGGATCTATTCCCATTATAATTTTATCGGTGTTCAAAGCATGATTATATTTGAGGCATCAAAAGCGATCATCAAGGATGAATAAAAGTAAAAATAATATTCTGCTAAAATTACTGATTATGATTTTCAAATCAGTGATTTTGTGCTTGGCAATATATATTATTTATACACGCATCAATTCAAAGGACCGAATACATGAGATTACGGATTTATTTACAGTAAAGTTGTTCGAACCTCAACCATTGGCGGTTCTACTTTTGGTTTTTATGTTGATGGTATTGAATTGGCTAATTGAATCCAAAAAGTGGCAATTGCTGGTTTATAGAGTAGACAACATCAATATTTTTACTGCTGTGAAAGCTGTTTTTTCCGGGGCAGCTATTAGTATTTTCACCCCTTATCGAGTGGGAGAAATGATTGGAAGAGTTTATCATATAGAGCCTGATGTTCGAGTCCAAGCCGCATTGCTAACGGCCATCGGAAATTTTGCTCAAATCTTAGTCACCCTTCTTTTTGGAACCATTGGCTTATTCACCTGTATTGATTGGGTAGCTCCTATGACTTCGATGAGTAGCTATGGAATTATAACGGCTAGTGTTGGACTCAGTATACTCTTGTTATTTACTTACTATTATTTGCCTTCAGTAATTGTTTTTGTTGAAGGTTTATATCTGTTCAGCGCATTAAAAAGTATTTGTCCGCATACACTAAGTTGAATAAAAAGGACTTGGGTATAATTTTCTTGCTATCTTTTATTCGATATTGCGTGTATTGTTCGCAGTGCTATTTATTACTTCAAGTATGTGGAGTTGAATTACCTTTGGTAAAAGGACTTGCATTGATTGCAGTTTTGTTTTTGATCATCACCGTAGTTCCTTCTATAGTTTTTACGGAATTGATATTAAGAAGCTCCATTGCATTAATTTTATTTCAAGCCGTGACCGATAATGAAATAGCCGTTATCAGTGCTTCCTTTGGCTTGTGGTTTATTAATTTAGTGTTGCCTGCCATTGGTGGATCAGCCATACTTTTATATTCTAAACGAAAAAGGAGAAAAGCAATATGAGTATAATAATTACCCTATCATATGTGCTCATATTAGTTTACGCTATAGTATTAATTGTTTATTTGATCGGATTTTTACGCTCCGATGAAAGAGGAGCAATTGATCATGAGCAAAGAACTTTTTTCTCAATTGTCATTGCTGCCCGAAACGAAGAGAAGACCATTATTGATTGTTTGAATAGCATTTTAAATCAAGCGTATCCTATATCTAAGTATGAAATTTTGATTTCTGATGATGCTTCGAGCGACCAAACGGTTTTATTGGTAAAAGAGTTTATTAAAAACAATGCTTTTTGTTCAATCCAATTGATTGAAAGTAATGGAGTGCACGAAGGCAAAAAGAAGTCACTCAAAAGAGCGGTTGATAAGAGTAAAGGTGACTACTTGTTGTTTACCGATGCCGATTGTACAGCGGGCATGAATTGGTTAAATGAAATGGATAGCATATTGTCCAAACGTCCATATGAAATGGTTGCAGGTCCGGTTCTTTATAAGGGTTCAGGAATCATTTCTAATATTCTGAATGTAGAAATGGCAGCCTTGCAAGCAATATCCGTTTCTTCTGTAAAGATGCGAAAACCGCTTATGTGTAATGGCGCCAATATTTGCTTACAAAGAAATGTATGGCTAGCACATTACGATGCCATGATGAAGGAGCCTTATCCGGGCGGAGATGATGTGTTTATGATGCTATCAGTTATGGATAAGAATTACAAAAACTTTTATTACTCTCGTTCTTACAATGCAATGGTTTATACGCAGCCTGCCAAATCAATAATCGAATTCTCTGATCAGCGAAACCGATGGGCTTCAAAGATTTACCATCTTAGACGTATGTATATTTCGTCATTGGGTCTGTTGGTATTGTTGAGTAACTTAGTGGTTTGCATATTTATGGTTAGCTCCGTTTTTAACAAAGATATTTTGTCGGTAAGTTTAAATTTACTTTTACTTAAAGCGGGATCAGATATTTTAATTTCAACTTCTGCATTAAATAATTTTAAAAGATCTGATCTTATTGTGTATAGTTTCCCTGCATTCGCCCTTAATTTATTTTATGTTCCTCTCATTGCTTTGAGGTCTGCTCTTTTTTCATATAAGTGGAAAGGGAAATCATATTCGAATTAGTATTATGAGTTCCACTAATTCTTCATACGAGTATTTAAAGAGATTTGCCGAAAGCCTTCCATCACTCATTAGTTTGATTGTCATTTTGTGCAGTGTTTTATTGGCAATATTCTGTTATGTGCTTATGCCCGATTCGAGTCCCAATGCCAATACAATGAATCTGAGTTTAAGCTTACAAAAACCGGGATTCAAAGTTGAGGTGATAAAAATGCCACAGCAAAATAATGTTGATCAGAATTCATGGATTGAAATGCTTTTTACAGGAAGAGAAAGAGCGTATAAAGAAATTGCCGTTTCAAAATGGGAAATCAAAAAAGACAGCCTGATTTATTTTCTTTATACCGGAATTGATGGTGAGTTAGGAATGGAAAATAGAATACCATTAAGTGAGCTGCATGATGGAAGAGGAGGAGAAGTTGAAGATCTTGACAAGTACATAGAAACAAAAACATATTGGCTTGGAACCGACCGCTATGGCCGCGATATGCTCAGTCGGATGTTAGCTGGTACAAGAGTTTCTCTATCAGTTGGTTTTATCTCTGTTCTCATTTCATTGCTGCTTGGAATTACTTTAGGTGCGCTTGCGGGTTATTTCAAAGGTTGGGTTGACGATCTAATCATGTTCTTAATAAATATAATTTGGTCTATTCCGACTTTATTGCTAGTAGTGGCCATTACATTTGCTTTAGGAAAAGGATTTGTTCAGGTCTTTATTGCAGTTGGTTTAACCATGTGGGTTGATGCAGCAAGAATTGTCAGAGGTCAAGTGCTATCGGCTAGAGAATACGACTATGTAGAAGCCGGACGAGCTCTTGGTTTTAGCCATAGCAGGATTATTTTCAAACATATATTGCCTAATATAATGGGGCCTGTAGCCGTGGTGGCTGCTTCAAATTTTGCTTCTGCAATTTTGTTAGAAGCAGGACTGTCTTTTTTAGGTTTGGGAGCACAACCGCCAACTCCTTCATGGGGAATGATGGTTAAAGACCATTATGGATATCTAGTGTTGGATGCCGCTTACCTGGCCTTGCTACCTGGCTTCGCAATTTTCATTATGGTGTTATGTTTTACCTTAGTAGGAAATGGCATTCGCGACACTTTAGATACAAAGGAGTCTTACTTATAACTATGATTGAAGCATTTTGTCAGCAAGCAAATATTTCCAGGCAGCATCTACCTGTCCCTTTGCTAAAAGTAGTTTTGCTTTTATATGAATGTCGTCTTGCTTATTAGTAAGTTTAATTGGAGAGGCAGAAATAATCTTTTTATACTCTTCGGATTCGATAAACTTTTTTATTTCTTCCGTATCAGGTATTCTTTCAATATTGGCTAACTGACCTAATTCGTTTCCGGTTAGCAGACGGCTGTTTTTTATCTCATCAGGAAGCTGGTCAAAACCAATGCCTCCTTTTCCACTCATAGGCTTAGCTACTCTAAAAAGGGAATCTCCTGAAGCACGACAATACCAATCTTCGCCTAATCTTGATACCAAATCAATTTTTTGTTGATCGATGGTTTGTTTATCATTCAAAATTGATTCATCAATATGCATCAGCACTATTTCACAAATGATCAAATTACCAGCACCACCTTCCGTTCCTGTTTCAATTATTTGTTTTACAACACATTCAAATTGAACCGGAGATTCTTTTACACGAAAAGGTTTTACTTTTTCAGAAGCAATTGCTGTGAATCCACTCTTAACAAATTCATTGACCCCTTTCTCATATTCCGTACTTGCTAACGATTGCTGATGTACCATTGAATGACTGACCACATTAATAACCACCTCTTTGGTTTCTTTAATATTCTCTAAGGTATGCTTGGTCGTATTGTCCCTAACTCTTCGTGCAGGGCTGAATATTAATATAGGAGGATTAGCACCAAAAGCATTGAAAAAACTAAAGGGGCTTAAATTAATTTGACCATCGCTACTGATGGTGCTTGCCAAAGCAATCGGGCGAGGTGCAACTGAAGAAAGTATATATCCATGAAGACGGGCTACGGATATTTCTTTTGGATCAACTAAAAACATGATGTATAAAGTCTGTCTTGTCAAATGTACTCATAATGTTACATATTTCGCCCTAAAAGGTACAAAAGTGCTATAGTCTTATATTAGTTTCAGGAAAAAAATAACCTTATAGCGTAGATTGGAATTATATGGGTCTATAGAATTGTTTAGCTTTTTATAAAATTATACTACCTTTGCGCCCCCCGACAATAGGGGAATAAATTAGAATGCAATTGTCAATTAAAACTGCGGATGTGGCGTAATTGGTAGCCGCGCCAGACTTAGGATCTGGTGCCGAGAGGCGTGGGGGTTCGAGTCCCTTCATCCGCACAATTCCCTTAAAAAATTTTAACATGGAGATTACTCAGGAGAAAATAGAAGAATTGGTTTCCACCATTCGTATTACGTTAAAACCTGAAGATTACAAAGGTCAGTTTGATACCGTTATTAAGAAGTATCAGAAACAGGCTAATGTTCCTGGATTTAGACCTGGAAAAGTTCCTGTAGGTATGATACATAAAATGTATGGAAAAGCTATTTTAGTTGATGAATTAAACAAATTGGTTTCTGATAAATTGGAAAACTATTTAAAAGAGCAACCAATGCAGATTTTAGGTAATCCGCTTCCGCATCAGATGGAAATGCTCGAAACAGACTTTAACAACTTAGGTGATTATACTTTTTCTTTTGATATAGGAACCGCTCCAGAGTTTGAATTGACCATACCTCCCAAACATACTTTTAAGAACTATGAGATAAAAGTAGATGATGCAATGGTGGCAGATCATATCAAGGAGATTCGTGGCAGATACGGCAAGTTCGAAACGGTTGAACAAGCTACTGAACATTCCATTTTTTACGGAACATTTACTGAAACTGATAAAGACGGACAAGCCAAGGAAAATGCTTCAAGTGCTAAATCAACCCTAGATATTAGTTTGATTAAGGATTCAGGTATTAAAAAAACTTTGATGAAAGCGACTAAAGGAGAACGGGTTGCTTTTAATCTTAGAAAAGCAGTTGAAAGCGAAAACGAAATGGCTTTAATTCTTAATGTAGAGAAGGATAAAGCAAAAGACCTGAGTGATCACGTTAGTTTGGATATTGAATCTATCACCAATAGAATGCCTGCCGACTTGACTCAGGAGTTTTTCAATCGTTTGTACGGAGAAGGTAGTGTAACAGATGAGGAGCAATTTAAAGCAAGAGTACATCAAGAATTGAGTGATGTATATGGAGTGGAAAGCGATCGAAAATTACAGCACGATATTGAAGATGAATTATTAAATGCTGTAAAACTTCAATTACCCGATGCCTTTTTAAAGCGTTGGATGAAAACCGTGAGTGAAAAACCTCTAGAGGACGATCAGATAGAAAAAGATTATCCGTCCTACTCAAGAGGAATCAAATGGAGACTAATTGAAAATAAAATCTTTAAAGATCAAGACATGAAAATTGAAACGGAGGAAATTCAACAATTTGCCAGACATTTTGTATCGGATCAATTTTCTCGGTATGGTCAATTTTTTAGTTCTGATGAGCAAATCGAAGAGTTCGCAAATCGATATTTACAAAACAGCGATAACGTAAGCCGAATTATTGAAAGCATTACCGGCAGAAAGGTATTTGAATATTTAAAGGAAAATATCAAGAAAAATAATCAACAAGTGAGTCGTGATGAGTTTATAAAAATAGTGCAAGACCATATGCATGCTCATCACCACTAAAATGTATATTTGTGCATTAACCAATTATCAACTTTTTATTTATGGATATGCACAATGAATTTCGCAAGTATGCGATAAAGCATAGAGGAATCAGTAGTCTTTCAGTTGACTCTTATGTGAGTTCTGTTTACGGAAATTATATTTCCCCTACCATTATTGAGGAACGTCAACTCAATATCGCTACAATGGATGTCTTTTCTCGTTTGATGATGGATCGTATTATCTTTTTAGGCGTTCCCATTAATGATTACGTAGCAAACATCATACAAGCACAACTTTTATTTTTGGAATCTTCAGATGCTAAGAAGGACATACAAATCTATTTGAATTCACCGGGAGGTTCGGTTTATGCAGGACTTGGAATATATGATACTATGCAGTACATAAATCCGGATGTTGCAACAATATGTACAGGAATGGCAGCTTCAATGGCTGCAGTACTATTGTGTGCCGGATCAAAAGGAAAACGTTCGGCTTTAAAACACGCCCGAGTGATGATTCACCAACCTATGGGAGGAGCTGAAGGACAAGCATCAGATATTGAAATAACAGCACGTGAAATTCAAAAACTCAAGAAAGAACTCTATGAGATTATTGCGAGTCATTCCGGAAATAAATACGAAAAGATTTGGGAGGATTCTGATCGCGATTATTGGATGACAGCCGATGAGTCAAAAACATATGGAATGATTGATGAGGTGCTTGAAAAAAACAAGAAGTAGTCGTACATTGAACTTTGGATAAATAAAGATGAAGGCCAAACAAGAGATTAAGTGTTCGTTTTGCGGTAGAGATAAATCAGCTACCAGTGTTTTTATTGCTGGACTTACAGGACATATTTGTGACCAATGTATTGAACAGGCTCATGAAATTGTAGTTCTGGAAAAGAAGGAAAAGTTCAGTGATGAATTGAAAGGACATATTAAACTATACAAGCCTTCGGAGATTAAAGAATTTCTGGATCAATACATCATTGGACAAGAAGATGCTAAAAAGGTAATTTCAGTTGCGGTTTACAATCACTACAAGCGTATAATGTATAGTGGCTTGGATAGTGAGGAAATCGAGATTGAAAAATCAAACATTATTATGGTTGGTGAAACCGGTACCGGGAAAACCTTACTGGCGCGAACCATTGCCCGTTTGTTAAACGTTCCATTTTGTATTGCTGATGCCACTGTTCTAACCGAAGCGGGATATGTTGGGGAAGATGTTGAGTCGGTGCTCAGTCGCTTGTTACAAGCGGCCGATTATGATGTAACAAGTGCCGAAAGAGGGGTTGTTTATATTGACGAAATTGATAAAATCAGTCGCAAGTCAGATAATCCAAGTATTACACGTGATGTTTCTGGTGAGGGCGTTCAGCAGGCATTGCTAAAGATGTTGGAGAATACCATTGTTAACGTACCACCTCAAGGAGGGCGTAAACATCCGGAGCAAAAGATGATCCCAATCAACACAAAAAATATTCTTTTTATTTGTGGAGGAGCTTTTGACGGAATTGATAAAATCATTACGCGCAGATTGCAAACCAATGCTTTAGGCTTTAAATCTAAGGGTAATGGAAGTGATTTCAGCGAGCAAGATGTAGTTCAGTACGTGGCTCCGGCTGATTTAAAAACTTTTGGGCTAATTCCTGAATTGATCGGTCGTTTGCCCGTCATTACACACTTAAAGACTCTCGATAGGGATGCATTGATTCGTATCTTAGTAGAGCCGAAGAATGCCATCATCAAACAATATCAGCGATTGTTTGAACTTGAAAACATTAAACTCAGCTTCGATAAAAAAGTATTTGAGTTTATAGTGGATAGAGCTATAGAGTTTAAACTTGGAGCTCGTGGCTTACGATCGATTTGCGAGTCTATATTACTTGATGCCATGTATGAAGTACCCGGTACAAAAGACATTAAAGAGTTTAATGTTACCCTCGATTACGCGAAAAAGAAAATCACAAAAGAAATTGCAGGCAAATTAAAAGCTGCTTAACGAACTCTCTGCAATTCGCAGAAAGTGAAATCGAATTCATTTTTTTCATCTGCTCTGAAATTAACCAGCTTTACGGTCATCCAATCAATGGTTCTTATTTCAGGAAAAAAGGCATCGCCTTCCAAGGTAGTATGTACCCTTGTCAAATATAAAAGGTCTGCATCCTTGATGGCTTGGGTATAGATTTCAGCCCCGCCTATTATAAAGACAAAATCATCCGATGCACAAGCCTTATATGTTTCGAAAAGTGAAGGCATTACTTCGCAACCTTTTATTTTGAGTTTTGGATTTCGTGATAGAACGATATTCCGTCTGCCTGGTAGGGCTTTGCCTATTGATTCATATGTTTTTCTACCCATGACCACTGTATTTCCCATGGTTAGTTTTTTAAATAGCATCAAATCAGACGACAGACGCCAAGGCAATTTATTCTCATTTCCTATGACATTGTTTTCACTAACTGCAGCTATGATACATACCTTCATATACATTAAATTAATAGATAAGTAAAAAAAATAGCGCTGAAACCGATAGCTCAGGCTGAAGACGATTATACTGCAACCATTGCCTTGATGGCCGGGTGAAACTGATAATTTTCGAAAGCGATGTCTTCGTATTGGAACGAAAAAATATCTTTTATATTAGAATTAAGTTTTAATTGAGGCAATGGCAAAGGACTTCGACTCAATTGCAATTCAACCTGTTCAAAATGGTTTGAATAAATGTGTGCATCGCCAAAAGTGTGAACAAAATCACATACTTCTAAAGAACATACTTGTGCAATAAGATGAGTGAGCAATGCATAAGATGCAATGTTAAAAGGCACGCCTAAAAATATATCGGCACTTCTTTGATACAATTGACAAGATAATTTTTGGTCGGCAACATAAAATTGAAATAAACAATGGCAAGGTGGTAAAGCCATTTGATCGACATCTGAAACATTCCAAGCCGAAACTATGTGTCTTCGGCTATCGGGATTGTTTTTTATTCGAGAAATTAAAGAACTGATTTGATCGATTGAAGTACCATCGGACTTTGGCCACGAACGCCATTGATGACCATAAACCGGACCTAAATTTCCATCTTCATCTGCCCATTCATTCCAAATGCTTACCCCGTTATCTTTCAAATATTTGATATTGGTATCACCATTTAAAAACCAAAGCAACTCATGTACAATAGATTTTAAGTGCAATTTTTTGGTAGTGACTAAAGGAAAGCCTTCGTTCAAATCGAAACGCATTTGATAACCAAAAACACTTCTTGTTCCTGTTCCGGTTCGATCGTTCTTGTCGGAACCGTTGTTCATCACATGTTTTAACAGATCAAGATATTGTTGCATGATTTAGTATTGTCTTTAAGCAAAGATAAGAAAGGCAAATCGCAATCACTGTTTTATTATCTGTATATTTATACAATAACTGTTAATAACCTACAATATGAAAGCTTATGTATTTCCAGGTCAAGGAAGTCAACACCCAGGTATGGGAAAAGAATTGTATGAACAAAATGTTCAAGCAAAAGAAATGTTTGAGCAAGCAAATGAAATTTTAGGATTTCGAATCACGGATATCATGTTTTCAGGAAGCGATGAAGACCTTCGACAAACCAAAGTAACACAGCCGGCTATTTTTATTCATTCGGTTATTATGGCCTCTACAAATACAAGCAATATAGATCCTCAAATGGTTGCGGGTCATTCTTTAGGAGAATTTAGCTCCTTGGTGGCTAATCGCACGCTGAATTTCGAAACAGCTCTAAAATTGGTAAGCGAAAGAGCTTTAGCCATGCAGGAAGCATGCGAAAAAAATCCATCCATAATGGCGGCAGTATTGGGGATGAATGATGCCAAAGTAGAAGAAATTTGTGATGCTATAAATGGTATTGTAGTGCCAGCGAATTACAATAGCCCCGGTCAATTGGTTATATCTGGAACTCACCAGGCTATAGATGAAGCATGTGCTAAATTATTAGAAGCAGGTGCTAAACGAGCAATAAAATTAAATGTTGGAGGAGCATTTCATTCACCCTTGATGGAATCAGCCAGAGAAAGATTGGAGATAGCCATACGAAATACAAACTTTAGTCAACCGATTTGTCCGGTATATCAAAATGTAGATGCTAAACCTCATACCAATACTGATGAAATAAGAGATAATCTTATTGCTCAACTAACGGCTCCGGTACGATGGACACAAATTATTGAAAATATGATTCAAGATGGTGCCAGTTCATTTACGGAGGTTGGGCCAGGAAATGTTTTGCAAGGATTGATAAAAAAAGTAAGCCGATCAATGGAAGTAAGTGGATTGACTTCTGCTTAACGTAGAATATTTACGCGACCGAATTTATTATGTTTCTTGCCTGTCATTTCGCGCAAGAAAATACGGTATGTATAAACTCCGTCCATTAAATCATTTCCGTTGCCGTCAGTTCCATCCCAAACAAATAATGGGTCGCTGCTTTCAAAAACTTGTTGCCCCCAGCGATTGAAAACTTTAATGCTAAAGTCTTTGAAGCCATAACCTGAAATTTGAAAGTAATCATTTTTGCCATCATCATTTGGGGTAAAAGTATTTGGAATATAGAACGTGTAAAACGCATTTACTTGAACAGTAAGCCAAAGAGTGTCATTGCATCCATTCCCTGAAAGTGCTACCATCATAACTTGATAAGTGCCCGTGTCGGAATATGCATGGTAAGGATTACAATCGTAAGACACAGTTCCATCTCCAAAATCGTAAAAGCAAGAATCAAACGAGATGCTTTGGTTGATAAATTGAACTAAAGGATTTAATGCAGATACAACAGCGGGTTGTGCTATTGCATTAGCAATTGGACTTGAATATGCGCTTACTGCATTAGCAACTGAAAAAGTATCAACACAATTGTTTGAGGAAGTAACTATTAAAGAAACATCATATACACCACCTGAATTGTAGATAATAGGATTTGGATTTTGATTCATAGAATTATTTCCATTTCCAAAATCCCAAAAATAGATGGAGCCAGGATCTGCAATGCTGGTATTGGTAAAGCTTACTTCCAATGGGCTACAACCAAAACTTATATCTTGAAAAAAGCTAGCTTGAGGTTCTTCAAAAATCTCTATGAGCGCTATGGCCGTGTCGTTCGGACAATTAGGAGTTGAGCAAATCAAAGTGATGGTATGAATTCCAATAGAGTTGAAGGTTACATTCCCCGGAGTACTGCCTGAATAACTAGCCGGACTTGCCGATGAACCAAAACTCCAATCAAATGTCGATCCGGGAACTATACTTGAGTTTGTATTTATACTTACAGTATTATTATCTAAACAAACGGATGTCGGAGCAGAAATGCCTGCCAATTGTTTAGGCTTTACAATAATCTGAACAGAGTCTGTTGAAGAACAAGCTGCGTTTGAAACATTCACATAATAATAGATGCTGTCATTACCAGCGCTTGTGTTGGACAAAATCAGAAATGGATTACTGATGGTGCTATCGTTCAATCCAAAAGTGGGAAACCAAAGATAATCTAGACCAGCTTGTGCAGCAGCGCCTAAATAGATTGTATCTTCTGAACATACATTTTGATTTATTCCTGCATCTGCAACAGGTTTGTCTAGAATAAGAAAATTAATTTTTGAAGTATCAGAACTGCATCCATTTTCTGAAACCGTAAGTAGAATGCTATCTTGTTGAGCACTTGGCCAATTTAAATTATAGATAGATCCACCACCTGAAACGATTGCATTTCCGAAATTCCAATTGAATACCGCTGATACGCCTGCATTGCCTGAATAATTGATAATAGCAATAGAACCAATACATAAAGTATCGGAACTACTAGTGAATTGAGAAGTTGGAGCTGGTCGTACGATAACAACTACTGTGTCTTCAGAACTACAAGTACCTTGACTCACGCTTAAGTAATACGTTAATGTATCGTTTTGTCCGCTTGTGTTGTAAATTAAAATCTCTGGTTTGGCCGCAGTTGAATCACTTAAGCCAACAGATGGACTCCATAAGTAACTATAGCCGGGTATGGCATTAAAGCCAAGACTATCGGACGCTCCAGAGCATATATTCAGATCAAGACCAGCATAGGCAAGTGGGGCAACATTCACGAATACTGATTGCGTAGAAGAACTAGTACATCCGTTTACATCTACCGTTAAACCAACATTGTAAAATCCTGCAAAAGGAAACGAAATGATATAAGGCCCTTGTCCGCTACCAGATAAGACATTTGCTCCGGCAAAATTCCAATTGTAATTTGCTCCTACTATAGGAGTTCCGGTATAGGTCACATTGATGGAATCGTTTTGACATGCAAAACCGGCAATGCTAAATGTAGAGTCAGGAGCATTAACTACTTGAATATTTCGAACAAACACACTTGAAGAACATCCGCTGGAAGGGTCGATTACTTGTAAGCTGATTGGGTATGATCCACTCGAAGGCCACTGCAACTCGAATGGGCCTGAAGAGCCAAGGGTTCCACTAATAACGTTAGCCGATCCAAAGTTCCAATTATACGTGAACGAAGCATTGGGAACTCCTGAATAAATAATGGTGCTGGTGTCGCTTTGACAGATCAGCGTGTCGGCTGAAAAAATATTAGTGGGCGCACCGGCTACAGTTACTTGTTGTGTTACAATGTTACTACATGCACTAGTGGAGATGGCTTCTAAAGAAACTACATAAGTTCCAGGTTGTGTATATATAACAGGTGGTGGATTTGCAACAAATGCCGCTGAACCATTTCCAAAATCCCATATCGAACCCGAAGCTCCAACACTGAGATTTATGAATGATGCTGTAATGGTATCACATCCTCCACTTAAACTCATTGAGAAATCGGCATAAGGAGCCATTTCGAAAGTGCCTCCCCAGTTCAAATCAAAATATGGTGTATCAATTCCACTGATTAAAAAATTCTCAACATTAAATTGTAGCGCATATTTTGATCCGGCCGTTACGGCTACAGGTGTACAAATTTGAGAAACAGCTCCACAAGGATTAACAGATGTGGAAAGCATACCCGTAGGCGCTCCTCCTCCGGCAGTTACAGCAAAATTACAAGCGACTAAAGTTCCAGGACACCCTGCACTAATATCAAATAAAGCCCAATCCAATTCGTAAGGTGCAGGTGGATCGGCTGTCCATTCTAATGTTCCTGCTGAACCAACTGTAAATTCATACCAAATTATATTTTGTGGGCCAAAAGGAAAACAAGGTATAGGACCATTTCCAGCATTGCCAAAACTAGGTCCTGGCGAACGAAAGGGTTGTTTGCTGCAAAGTTCTATTGCCGTGTTGCAAGAATCTCCCTGCCCTAAGCTGGGAATAACAGGAGGAGTAAAAGATCGGATGCAAATTTCAAAATCACCATCAGCGGCTAAAGCGCTGACACTAACCCATAATTGATTTCCTACAGTTCCGGTATAATTTAATATTGCTGATCCGGCAGGCATTGGAGCATTTGCACAAGCAGTATATGCAGAAGCACATCCAGCATTATACAAAGTTGCTGATAGCAAGGAAGCAGGACTGACTCCAGTTGGGCTGATGGTAATTATATTATTGGTTCCACTTGCTATAAAAGTAAACCACACTTCGTTACCACCCGGGGGTATCGGACCTAAAGTAATCGAATCGCATACGTTCCATATATTGTCGGCTGTGGCGGTTAAGGTTGTGCTCAGAATACAAGTATCACCATCTACAGGAATACTGATCAACTGAGAAAACAAACAGGAATCATTTTGAACTTGAGCCTTTAATGCATTCCCAAAGCAAATGAACAGTATTAGAAAATATAGTTTAATAGAGCGCATGCGTGATAGAATGCAAATTTCGTATAATTATTAGATAGTAATCAAGTCAAAACGACATGAATAACTATATTTGTTCAAATAGTTAAAAAATAATAAGTTTTTTATGGATTATATTCAAAATTATATCAAAGAAAACAGAGAACGTTTTCTAAATGAATTGTTTGATTTTTTGCGCATTCCTTCAGTGAGTGCCGATTCCAAGTACAAAGAAGATGTAGTAAGAGCTGCCGAGTTTGTCAAGAAAAGTTTACTTGATGCAGGGGCTGATTCTGCAGAAGTTTGTAAAACAGAAGGTCATCCTATTGTTTATGGAGAAAAAATGATCGATGCCAATAAACCAACGGTATTGGTATATGGACATTATGATGTTCAACCTCCCGATCCTTTAGATTTATGGAAGTCGCCTCCTTTTGAACCGGTGATTGAAAATGATAAAATTTATGCAAGAGGAGCATGCGATGACAAAGGGCAAGTGTATATGCATATCAAAGCATTTGAGCTGATGCAAAAGACGAACACTTTAAGTTGTAATGTTAAATTTATGATTGAAGGTGAAGAAGAAGTTGGGTCAGCCAATTTGGCGAAGTTTATAGAAAAGCATAAAGAAAAATTGAAATCAGATATTATTCTGATCAGCGATACGGCTATGATCGCTAATGATATTCCGAGCATCGACTCTGGTCTGAGAGGGCTTAGTTATGTAGAAGTTGAAGTAACAGGGCCAAACCGTGATTTACATTCGGGTGTATATGGAGGTGCTGTAGCTAATCCCATACAAATCTTATGTAAAATGATCACCGATTGCAAAGACAAGAACAATCATATAACGATTCCTGGATTTTATGACGATGTGCTTGAGTTGAGTGATGCAGAAAGAAAAGATCTTGCAAGGGCACCATTCGATTTGAACGAGTATAAAAAAGATTTGGGCATTGAAGATATAATGGGAGAAGCAGGTTTTTCTACTATGGAGAGAACAGGCATACGTCCTTCGTTCGAGTTGAATGGTATTTGGGGAGGTTATACAGGTGAAGGATCAAAAACAGTATTGCCATCAAAAGCGTTTGCAAAAATCTCGATGCGATTGGTACCTAATCAGGACTCGCATAAAATTACTGACTTGTTTAAAAACTACTTTGAAAACGCAGCGCCTAAAGGAATAAAAGTTAAGGTAACACCACACCATGGAGGCGAACCAGTGGTTACTCCAACCGATTCAATAGCATATATGGCTGCAAGCAAAGCAATGGAAACTACCTTTGGTAAGACACCAATTCCAACAAGAGGTGGAGGCTCTATACCAATAGTTGCACTGTTTGAAAGAGTCTTGGGGCTTAAATCTGTTTTGTTTGGATTTGGTTTGGATAGCGATGCTATTCATTCGCCCAATGAACATTTTGGAGTTTTCAATTACTTGAAAGGAATTGAAACCATACCACTGTTTTTTAAAAATTATACCGAAATGAGTTCAAAAAAATAATAAATCTCATGCTTTATTTTTGGCCATCACTTTGTATGAGGTGATGGCTTCTTTTTTGATTTAGTATCTTTGAGAGTATGAATAAATGGCGCTTTGTTTGGCTAATCCTAATGATCTCATTTCAAACCTTGGCTCAACCAACACAATACTTGTGGGATAAGGTATATGGTGGTTCTGGTAATGAATCTTTTTACCGTTTTAAAAAATGTTCAGATCATGGTTTTATTATTGGAGGTGTTTCAAATTCACCCATTGGGTTTGATATAATGCAACCCAATAGAGATCCTGGCGGCAATACAAATGATTATTGGATTGTTAAAGTGGATAGTTTAGGAAATATTGAATGGAGCAATCGTTTTGGTGGAACCGCTGATGACTTGTTTTATGATATTATTGAATGTAGAAACGGTGGCTATTTTTTAGGAGGCTATTCATTGAGCGGCAACGGTGGAGATAAAACAGATACGGTTAGAGGCATTACCGATTATTGGGTTATCCGAATTGATGAAAATGGAAATAAGCTATGGGATAAAACTTACGGGGGTTGGGCTGTAGATAATTTAACCTGTGTTTTTGAAAGTTCGGACGGTAGTTTTCTTATTGGAGGAAATTCAATATCAAGTTTAGGAGCCGATAAAACAGAACCGACATGGGGTGGTTGGGATTATTGGTTATTAAAGTTAGATAGTTTGGGAAACAAGATTTGGGATAAAAGATATGGCGGAGCTTTGGATGACAATATGTATAGTATTAGTGAAAGTAAAGATGGTTCTTATGTGTTGGGAGGATTTTCACAATCCTATCCCAGTGGAAACAAGACGCAACCCAGCCAAGGTGTGTGGGATTATTGGATGGTAAAAATAGATGTGAACGGTACTGTTATTTGGGATAAAACATTTGGTGGTGATTTAACTGATTTTTTATTCGATCATATTACCTGTAGCGATGGTGGTTATTTATTGCACGGCACATCGCAAAGTAATTTATCGGGAGACAAAACAGATAGCTCCAGAGGCTTTTGGGATTATTGGATTGTAAAAACCGATTCGTTGGGCAACAAATTATGGGACAAAACTTTTGGCGGTTCTATGGAAGAAGATGCTTATTCAGTAGAAGAAGTTTTTGACCATGGATTTTTATTAAGTGGCACCTCTTATTCACCTATCGGATCAGATAAAACAGAATCTAATTTAGGAATAGAGCAAGTTTGGATCGTTCGAACCGATAGCATGGGAAATAAACTTTGGGATAAAACGATTTTTACTTTAGGGCACGATGAAAATGGAATGGCAACAGTTACTCATGATGGATGTATCGCAGCATCTGTTTATACAGAATCACCGGTTGGCGGATATAAATCTATCGTCAATAATGGTGCAGCTGATTATTGGTTGGTTAAAATTTGTTTTGACACACATGTGAGTGTTCCGGAAACGATCAATAATACTGTTTCGATTCATCCCAATCCTGCCAGTGATTATATTGAAGTTGTATATCCGGAAATTACAGAGTTGCATGTTTATGATTTACAAGGCAGATTACTGCAACAATTGAACTATTTGAATCGGGAAAACAAAGTGCTTCTTTCGATACAATCTATTCCGGCTGGAGTTTATTTGCTTAAAGTAATGAGTAAAAATGGTCAAGAAGTTGCCAAATTGCTTGTTAAATAAGCATTCTCAGTTAAACTTTTTATTGCGCATTACGTATACGGGGTTACCCAATATTCTATGCGCACCAACCTTACAAGTAAAAGTGGTATTCTTCAAAAAGGATTAAAGCTATTTCTGCTTTTGTTTTTTTTGAAATCCTCCTTTGCATTTTCACAAACAAAAAATGATTATACTGAAATGGTTTTATTGGCTCCTCGCTTAGATGAAACCGATATCAATTCAATTTATAGGCAACTGAATGCCATTGATGGTGTTTATTTTTTAGGTTATCACGATACATACAAACGATTGATGATAAAGTATGATAGCACAGTAGTAAAAGATATTAATGTGATTATCACTGCTATTGAGCATCTAAATTCTAATGTTTGTACTGAATACGAATTCAATGAAAGTATTCGGGAAGTTGTGCACGACAAATTGATCATTCCTGAAGTTCGAATGGCGCAACTTATTGCATGGTACCAACCTGAAAAAGTGCCTTATCTAATAAATAAAAGAAATCATTTGATTCGAGTAAAGTCGTATATGCAAAATCGTTCTCGGCAAGAGGAAATTAAAATGACTCGCTTACCGCTGAACAGTACTACTGCAAATGTTGCAGTCTCAAATGAGATAAATAAAGAACAAAAACCAACTATAGAGGATGCAACAATTGCATTCCAAAAAGAGAAGGAAAGAGAAGCCGAGGAGGTGAAAGTGAAAGTTGCTAATACTGTGGTAGTAGAAAATATTGTTGAGGAGAAAGTATATACAGAATCATCGCTTATCGTTGAACCTCACATCAACACAATAATTGTAAAAAAGATCGTTTCATTTGAAGTAAACGTACCGACTTATTTATCGGTAATTAATCGACATCAAAGTACTCTGCCCTTTAAGTACAGGGATAGAAATAAGTTTGAAGATTTTTTAGGAGCTGAATAATTAAAACAAACCGTTGATTTCAGCATTAACTCGATTCACAATTTCACCTAAGTGTTCTTTGTTCTCAGCGAAATTAATTTCATCAATATCAATCACGAGCAACTTTCCCATTTCATATCCTTGAATCCATGCTTCGTAACGTTCGTTCAAACGTTTCAAATAGTCGAGTCGGATAGACGTTTCATAGCTTCTTCCTCTTTTCGAAATTTGATTTACCAAAGCAGGTACGGTTCCTCTTAAATAAATCAGTAGATCGGGGGGTGCAATGAACTGTTGAATCAGTTCATACAAAGCACTGTAGTTTTTAAAATCTCTGGTAGTCATTAATCCCATTGCATGAAGGTTTGGCGCAAATATGTGTGCATCTTCGTAAATGGTTCTATCTTGTATAATAGTCTTTTTGCTTTGTTTTATTTGAAGAATTTGATTGAATCGACTCATCAAAAAATAGATCTGCAAATTGAACGACCATCTCTGCATGTCGTCATAAAAATCAAACAAATAAGGATTATCGTCCACGTCTTCATAGTGGGCTTCCCACTTAAATTGCTTGGCCAATAAAGTTGTTAATGTTGTTTTTCCTGATCCAATATTTCCTGCTACCGCAATATGCATGATGTATCTAAAAAGTTTTAAGGGTTAAAAATGCTTGGATTCAAAGATAGCATTCAAGCTAAAGAATCAAATTGAATAATTGGTTTTTAGTTTTTAACAATACTTGGATGTTATAGATAAAATTGTATTGTTAAAATGAATAGATGTCAATCGCATCCTTACGTCTAAGGTACATACGATGAGGTTCGGCTCGCATGTCCAAAATATCTTTTGTAGAAGGCAGCACTATTTCTTCTCGCTCTAAAGTGTATAAATTGCACGAAATAATGGTATCATTTTGTGCATAGAAAATTTCGTATTCGCGTGGCTGAAAGTATTTGAGTTCTTTTATATCAATAGTTCTTGAGTAAATACCAAAATTATCAAAAACTAGAATTCCTTTGTCGGGTAGGTTTAACAATACAAAATTGGCAGTTTCTATCAAGAAATTGGGATTCACATTTTTAAACAATCGATTAATGGGAAGCGACTCGCTGATGATGGACAATTGGTTGTTGACTTTCTTTAACTGAAAATCGGATTGATCAAAAATCCAATACCCGTTACTACCCGAATTGCATACAAGCCATGGTTCTTTTAGTCCTATATCTCGCAAATTGATTTCACTCTTAATAGCTAGCCACTGATCTAACACGCGAACGATGCCGAAGTCTTTATAGAAAACAATCACTTTTAAAGGATCGGTAGCATCTATGCTGTGTACATTGCCTGCATCTCTACTGCTGTAAATTGCAGTTTGAACTCCATTCAAATCATACTTCACTACATCACCATTGGAGGCAATTAAAAGATTACCAAAATTATCGGTCGTGTATGATTGTCCGGTAAAGGGGATTCTTTGTACAAAATTAAATTCTTGCGCTTTTGTGAAATTCCATGGCAATAATACAGCTATGATCAGCAGAAATAATTTGAGATCAAACTGTTTCAATTTGTTGGAGTATTTCATCAATAATTCTTCTATCATTATTCAGTCGAGGTACTTTGTGTTGACCTCCTAATTTGTTTTTTGATTTCAACCAGTTGTAAAAAGTTTTTTCAGGCACAGCTCGTAACATAGGTTTTGACAATGCCATATTGTTATAACGCTTAGCTTCGTAATCAGAGTTTAGCTTCTTTAGTGCTTCATCCAATAACGAAACGAACTGGTCTAAATTATCAGGAGAATGTGAAAACTCAATGAGCCATTCATGCGCTCCTTCCGATCTATTGCTCATATAAACCGGTGCAGCGGTATAATCTCTAATGCTGGCTCCTGTTTCGGAACATGCAATATTGAGCGCTTTCTCCGCATTTGAAATCATCAACTCTTCGCCAAAAGCATTGATGAATCCGGTGGTTCTCCCGCTTACTTTTATCCGATATGGATTTACAGAGGTGAACATTACGGTATCACCGATGAGGTATCTCCACAATCCACCATTGCTTGTAATTACAACAGCGTAATTGACATTGAGTTCTACCTGATCTAATGAGATTGCATTTAAATCGCCTTGAACATAAGCACTCATAGGAATGAATTCGTAAAATATTCCATAGTCAAGCATCAGCAACATGCCTTCATTTATATTTTGATCTTGAATTCCAAAAAATCCCTCTGACGCATTATAGGTTTCCAGATAATTCATTTTTGGATTTTGGATGAGTTGCTCAAATTGCGATCGATAAGGAGTGAAACTAACTCCGCCATGAACAAAGAGTTCCAATTCAGGCCAAACATCATGTATTGTTTTCTTTCCGGTCAGTTCCAGTACACGTTTTAATAGCACCATAGTCCATGATGGAACTCCAGCTAAACAAGTTACATTGGCGTCTTTGGTTATTTCAGCCATTTTCTGAATCTTACTTTCCCATTCGTCCATTAGTGAAACGGAAATGTCGGGTGTCTGAAACATTTGAATCCAAAAAGGCAGATTCTGCATAAGGATGGAAGACAGATCACCGTAATAAGAGTCGTTACTGAATGAATTTATTTTATGACTTCCTCCCAAGGAAAGTGTTTTACCACCAAAGAGTTTACTTTCCGGGTTTGAGTTAAAATAAAGCGCCAATAAATCTTTCCCACCTTTGAAGTGACATTCTTCTAATGATTCTTGCGTGATGGGTATGAACTTACTTTTATCATTACTGGTGCCAGACGATTTAGCAAACCATTTTACTTCACCAGGCCACAACACATTATGTTTTCCTTGCTTTATATCAAGTATAAATGGTTTTAAACTTTCGTAATCCTGCAATGGCACTCGCCCTTTAAAATCTTCGTATGAATTAATGGAATGATAACCATAACGCTTACCCCATTCTGTGTTTTGGGCGTTGAAGATTAATTTTCTAAACCAATCGCTTTGTACTTCATGTGGATACTTCAGAAAGAACTCTATTTGATAGATTCTTTTTTTCATTACCCAAGATATGATACTATTGATCAGCGCCATGCTTTAATTTCGTTAGTACTAATGTACAAAACAGTTTGTGAAGAATAAATACTTATTTTCTCTTTCGATGCAGGAAGGATTCAAATTCACTAAGAGTAAGCGCATTAAGGCAATGTTTTTTTGTCAAAGCTCCTTTGCGAGCTACATGGACACCATATTGCATATCTAATATTCCATCCAATTCATGTGCATCAGGATTGATAGAGATGAATACATTTTTTTCCATAGCATATTCAATCCATCTCCAGTCCATGTCCAATCGATAAGGATGAGCATTTAACTCAATAGCGACTTGATAATGTGCACACGCATCTATCACTTCTTTATGTGAAATTGGATATCCTTCTCTGGAAAGCAATAGCCTTCCGGTTGGGTGCCCCAAGATAGTGGTATAAGGGTTAGATACTGCTTTAATAATACGATCGGTAGCTCTTTGTTCATCCATTTTAAATCCGGAATGAATGCTGGCTACTACAAGATCAAAAGATTGTAAGATGGTTTCATCGTAATCCAATGAGCCATCCGCTAAAATATCTGATTCAATTCCTTTAAATATTTTAAAGGGATTCATTTTTTGATTTAATGATTCTATTTCACGGTGTTGTTTTGCAACTGACTCTTCCGTTAAGCCACCTGCATAAACAGCTGTTTTACTATGATCGCAAATGCCAAAATATTCAAAACCCATTTGCTTGCAACGGTCAGCCATTTGTTCAAGTGTATGGATGCCATCGCTGTATGTGCTGTGATTATGCAAGACTCCTCTAAGATCTGAGTATTGAATGACATCAGGGGAGATGCCAGTGTTTAATATCTGATGTTCAATTAAACCTTCTCTCAATTCAGGAATGATAAAAGGCAACTTTAGTGATTGATAAATATCTTCTTCATTGGTTTGAGTGTTGGTTCGTTCATAACCAATACCTTTTAAGAATTCAAGATGTTTTTCATTACCGGTCAACTCCAACAATGAATTTGCAAAGTTGGTACTCTCGCACAAATTGATTTTGATGCACAGTCCATTGTTCATTTTGGCAGAAATTGTCGAATCAATCATTTCAATACTTTCCGATTCTATGGTAGGAGTTTTTTTTAATAATTCGATATAATCGTTTGACTGATCAGGGTTGTCAATGAGAATCTCTAAAGATGAGATGATCTCACATTTTCTTCTGTACTCACCAACAAATTCAACGGAAGATGTTGGATTAATTTGCTTCAATTTTTCAAACAGTTCTTCTGCGATAGTTTCAATAGCAGCATAATGAAATTTGCCTTTGTTTTTAAAAGCAAACTCCAACGATTGTTTAACTTGTAATTGCGTTTTCTCGCCAAAGCCTTTCATAGAAAGAAGACGATTTTCGTTACATGCATACAATAATTCTCCGGGACTCTCAATTCCTAAATCCTTCCAAATGACACTTACTTTCTTAGGCCCCAATCCTTTTATACTCAATAACTCTACGACTCCCAATGGAGTACGGTCATACAATTCAGTTAGTTCTGATAAATGTCCGGTAGATTTTATTTCCTCCAATTTTGAAATGATGCCTTTGCCAATTCCTTTTATATTCAATAAATCCTGAACACTGAGTTCTAATGCATTGTCTTCTAATCGATCAATTGCAAAAGCTGCATTATTGAATGCTCTTATTTTAAATTCATTTTCTTGATGCAACTCCATCAATCGAGAAGCACTTTTTAACAAATCGGCTACATCTGAATTGGTCATGGATTAATGAATAATTAAATCATAAGGCATGCGACAGTGAATGCCCGGTAAGATCATTTGTTGCTCAACTTTAATGAAAGAATCGTATAGCACGCCTAAATCTTTTTTTAGAAAATAGGTACGTGCATTGCCCGACAAATCATTAATTAATTGATCAAATGGATCTTTTTGTTCAGGGTATTCTACAATTCGGATTTGATCTAGCCCTGTTCTATTTTGAGCCAACTGAATTGCATCTTCTAAACCACCTGCCATATCAGCCAATCCTACAGATATA
>DAOQTX010000044.1:0-23407 GCA_035340715.1 Bacteroidia bacterium
ATACGGAAATACTTTAGTATTTACATAGCCCGTCTCTTTAGCATATTGTTAAACGACCATCGCACTACGGCTGTTTCATCGGGTGAATCGCCTAACATTCGTTTGATAACCGGTACGTTTTTTTGTACGAAAATTTGTGGATTAAGCATATTGGGTTCAGCAAAAACGATTCGACCTCCTGGCTTCAAAACACGATAAATTTCTTGCATCGCTTTCATCATATCTAAATGATGTAATACCGAACTTCCATACACCACAGAAAAAGATTGATCTTCAAACGACAAGCTCATCGCATCGTCAATCTTAAAATTCACATCACGATATTTTTCTTTTGCTTGATCCAATAAATCTTGTGAAATATCAATCGCAGTAATTTCTGCTCCGGTTGCTTGCTGTACTTTTCCGGTAAATAATCCGGTTCCGCACCCTATCTCTAAAGCTTGATCCTCTTTAGCAATTTTGGCGGTCAATATCATTAATTCAGCTCTACGATTAGCTCTCACTTGCCCAGCCGGGCTCGACCAATTCCATACATCCTCGGCATGACTGCTGATTTTTTTTCCGTGCTCTCTTTCGTTATCTAATCGGTTATCACTCATTATTAATAATTGATTTCATATAAGTAGGCTGGTTCTTGAACCCCTATTTGTTTTATTAACTTTAACTTCTGTGGATACTTTTGGGTTACAGGATTGAGTAAACGATGCATTGTGTTGATGATATAGCCATCTACTTTCTTGGGGTTCCTTCTTAGGCTTGCAATCATAACATGTGTAACACCCGCTTCTTTAAAAGTATATAAAACAGAATCAGGATCGGAATGGAATACGGTATAAACCGGATAAAATGATTTTCCTTTACCATACACAAAACTCATTGGTGCTTTTCGGCACGCTACATATGAATTTTCATCCAAACTATCTGCTACATAGGCGCTCATTTGTAAATAGTTCTGCCAATCTGTGGTGTATCCATAATAAATATCACCTTTAAGATTTTTTTGGACTACAGGCAACCGATCACTCGCTTTTCCAATTGTTTTTATAAAACTGCTTCCAAAAATTAAAACAGCAATTATTGGAAGAAAGAGTTGAAGAAAAGATGACTTTTTCTGAAAAGCATAATATAAACCCGAAAAGAAAATTAAAAGAATAAATGGAACATACACCATTATCATTCGAGGTTGATCCCATTTAATTTGAAGTGCAAGACACATGGTACCGGCCATTGTCATAGCATATAATCCGGTCAGTACCAGAAAACGGTTTTTGTTTTTTATCACTATGATAAATGCCCATACAAAGAGAACAATGGTAATAAAAGCTAAGCCCCCTTTAGCTACCTGAGAGTCTTCACTGATAAAACCTAGAATCTGATAAAAACGCTTGCTCAAGTATATATTGAGATTGTCGAATAATCTGCCAATAAAGCCATCAAAAGTTTCCATTCCTTTTGATGGGTCATAAGGGTCTTTTTGTAAAACAATTGAAGATTGACTGCTAAACTGATTTTGAGCGCCCCAAATGGTAAACCGAATTCCTTCATAAACCAAACGAACCAAAATAAAACTACTTAAAAAATAGGCGATCTGCTTCCATTGCTTATAGATTAGAAAATAAAAAATACCTGCTACAACAGTTACTGTGGCCAGGTTTTTACTCAGTGTTGCAATAAAAACCATCAAACCTAAATGCAACCAATTTTTCCATGAATACTTTAGTTGATCGTTTCTTTCATTCTCAATCACTTTAACAAAGGCCCAAATCATTAAAGCCTGAACCATTAGAAAAAATGATTCTGTAAAGGTTTGGCTGGCAAAGTATTGGAAATAAGAATTTACCGAAACAATAGCCAACATTGAAAACAGAACGGTGTATGGAACTCTTTTGGAAAAAGCTTTGTACAAAAAGAATACATGTAGTGCTGAAAACAGAAGAGAAAAGAATTTTAAAATAATAATGTTTAACCCAAAAAGTTTTATAGGTATGCTCAGTATCATTGGATACAAAGGAGCATTTGCACTGAAATAATTGCGATAATCTTTTGCAAAATTATAAGCTCCTTCAACATACAAAGAATCATCATTAGCTTCGCTGATCTTCACATCAAACAAAGCAAAAGCAAACAAAACATTGATCAATAGTATTATCGAAGCAATAATGTTTTTGTTGCTTTCGAAAAAACTTTCTAATCGTGTGAGCAATGATTCTCCTATGCCTTTAATAGTATCGGTTGAGCTTGTCGATTTCTCCGCCTTCGATCGGTGCTTTCTTACTTTCATTTTGCGATTACTTGGCTGCGTCAGCTAAAAACTTAGCCAACCCGATATCGGTTAATGGATGTTTTAATAAATCGGTAATAGCGTTGAGCGGACAAGTAGCAACATCTGCACCCACTTCAGCACAACGAACTACATGTAATGGATTTCGAATACTGGCAGCAAGCACTTGGGTTTGATAAGCATATACTCTATAGATGTGAACGATCTGTTCGATTAATGCAACTCCATCATAATTAATGTCATCCAATCGTCCTAAAAATGGAGAAACATAGGTGGCTCCAGCTTTGGCGGCCAATATGGCCTGACCGGCAGAGAAAACTAAAGTACAATTGGTTTTAATTCCTTGATCGGAGAAATAGCGTATGGCCTTCACTCCTTCTTTAATCATGGGTACTTTTACCACTATCTTTTCGTCAATGGCTGCCAACTCATTCCCTTCTTTAATTATACCGTCAAAATCAGTGGCGAGAACTTCTGCACTTACATCGCCATCCACAATTTTGCAAATGTCAGCGTAATGCTTCATAATATTTTCTTTCCCTTTTATTCCTTCTTTAGCCATGAGTGAAGGATTGGTGGTTACTCCATCCAATACTCCAAGATTATTGGCTTCTTTAATCTGATCAAGGTTTGCGGTATCAATAAAAAACTTCATGGGTTATAAGTTTAAATCTTTTCGTGAAACTATAATATTATAATATTTTTCTTCAGGATCGTTATCAAATTTTTCAAATTCAGATTCAGATAATTCCGTCCAATTCTGATACAAATCTGAATGCAACCAAATTCGGAATTTTTTTTGACTTAAAAAGGATAACATTTTTGAAGCACTATCTCCAGATTCAGTCAAAGCATAAGGAGATAGTTCGCTTAACATTACAATGTCCTGATTCCGATCCAGTAACTGGGACATCCCAATTAATGCATTGTACTCTGCACCCTGAATATCCATTTTAATAAATTGAATAGGTTCTTTTAATACATCCAATTGATCGAGCGCTAAAACATCTACCTCAACTTTGTATTTATAGTCGGCTATTGGATAGGTTCTATGATCTACGTTTAATAAGTTACTGGCATATAAGGTAAGAACTCCGGGCTTTGCTCCTATTGCTGCTTGATAGAGCGAGACATTCTGCAACGATCTACTTTCTTTTGCCAGATGTTTAAAGTTGGTTGGATCGGGTTCAAATGCATGAACTTTACCCTTAGTTCCTACAAAACGTGATAAATGTTGTGTAATAAAACCAACATTTGCACCAATATCCAAAACCGTAAAGCCGCTTTTTACTATTTTTTGCATGGCAACGATTTCTTTATGGTCTTGTCGCTTTTTAAACCTAAAATAAAATGTCTTGTAAAGAGGATAGCAATTATGAAAGAGAAAATCTGCCAGTCTGAACTTCAGTTTTTTTTCCACCCGAATTAAATTAAAAAAGGGTAAGCTACTTATATCGCACCGCTACAACCGATTATCCTTGCTTCCTTCCGGCCCTGGGGAGGTTTTCAGGAGCTGGTCGTATAAGACTTACCCGCAGCAAAAATAGTAAACTCATTTCAACTTTTAAAGTATTAGATATTGATTTGCTTTTATTTATTTTTACCCCTTCAGTTTTTACATATGAGTTCAGTGGTTAAATTCATTCTCAATTATGGCGCTCTTAGTGGAATTATTCACTTTGTATTAGCCATTTTATTATTCCAAGCGGGCATGAATCCACTTGGGCAGTCGGGTTGGCTATTGGCTTGGATACCCTTAGTATTTATGAGTCTGGCTTGTAAAAATCTTCGTAATTCATTTTTTGAAGGATTTATAAGTTATTGGAAAGCTTTCCGGATTAGTTTTCTTACAGGGAGTGCTTCAGCTTTCTTGTTTGCACTTTTGGTATATATTTATGGATCGTATTTTAATTCTGATCTACTGGAAGTATTTAAAAAAGAAGTATTTGAGAGTTTAGAAATGACGCGTTCGTTCATAGGAGAATCATTATATGAAACCGGAATGAATAACTTAGAAAATACCACAATGTTTTCGGCAGCGAATTCGGATTTTTTAAATAAAGTATTTGGCGCTATTATCGCTTCGTTAATTATTGCTGCATTTTTTAGAAGAAACAATTATAATATAGATGTCAAATAACCCCATCGATCTAAGCATTATAGTTCCTTTGTTTAATGAGGATGAGTCCATTGGAGAATTAAGTGAATGGGTTAATCGTGTTTGTGCATCTAATAATTTGTCTTATGAATTGATATTTATTGACGATGGCAGCACCGATAATAGCTGGAATGTAATTCAAACCCTATCCAATAATCAAACATCTGTAAAAGGGATAAAATTTAAGCGCAATTATGGTAAGTCTGCTGCTCTGCATACCGGATTTCAGAGTGCAGAAGGAAAAGTAATCATTACTATGGATGCCGACCTACAAGACAGTCCGGATGAGATTCCAGGATTATATAAGATGATCAAAGACGATGGCTTTGAATTGGTTTCGGGATGGAAAAAGAAACGACATGATCCTTTGAGCAAAACAATTCCGAGTAAATTTTTTAATTATGTTACTGCTAAAGTTTCAGGGATAAATAATTTACATGACTTTAATTGTGGACTCAAAGCATATAAACAAAGTGTAATAAAAAGCATAGAGATTTATGGGGAGATGCATCGCTATATTCCGGTAATTGCTAAATGGCATGGATTTACAAAAATTGGTGAAAAGGTAGTTGAACATAGAGCAAGAAAATATGGTAAATCAAAGTTTGGACTCGAAAGATTTATCAATGGGTTTTTAGATTTAATGTCGATCAGTTTTGTAAGTCGCTTTGGAAAAAAACCCATGCATCTGTTTGGAACCTTAGGCTTATTAATGTTTAAGATTGGATTCTTAGCGGCATTATGGTTGGGTTGCAGCAAATTGTATATGGTGTACAACGATATTCCTGCTCGATTGCTTACCAATCGTCCATCCTTTTATATAGCACTTACATGCATGATCTTAGGCACGCAACTTTTTGTAGCTGGTTTTCTTGGAGAGCTCATTGCTCGATCAGGTTCAGAGAGAAACTCATATTTGATTGAAGAAAAAACTTTCTAATCGGTGGCTCGAATTGTAATTATTGGACCGGCCTACCCTCTTCGTGGAGGTATAGCTAATCTCAATGAAACATTAGCCATAAAATTGATTCAAAAAAATCATACGGTAGATTTGGTTTCCTTCTACTTTCAGTATCCAAGTCTTCTATTTCCCGGCACATCCCAAACAGAAAACACTCAGACAAAACCAGATCTCAATATTCATAATTTAATCAGTTCCATTAATCCCTTATCATGGATCAGAACAGCCCAAAAAGTAAACCGATTAAAACCTGATATTGTCATCTTCCGTTATTGGTTGCCGTTTATGGGGCCATGCTTAGGTTCAATTGCCCGGTTGTTAAAATGCAAGTATAAGGTGGCTATAGCCGATAATATTATTCCACACGAAAAACGATTGGGTGATGGAATATTTACCAAATGGTTTTGCAAAAGCATGAGCGGATTTGTTGTAATGTCCAAAAGTGTGTTGAATGATCTATCTCAATTCACTAACTCTTCTACTAAGGTGTACTCCCCTCACCCAATTTACGATATGTATGGATCTAAAATTGAAAAAGGAGTTGCCCGAAAAAAATTAAATCTTGATCCAAACGATCGTGTCATATTATTTTTTGGATTTATTAGAAAGTATAAAGGCTTAATGCTTCTTTTGAAAGCAATGGCCAGACCAGAAATTGCTGATTTAAATATTAAACTTTTGGTTGCCGGAGAGTTTTATGATGATACCGATGAGTATATGAGCTTTATACAGGAAAATAATTTGAGTGATCGTGTAATACTCCACAGTCATTTTATTCCACGTGAAGATATAGCCCTCTATTTTTCAGCATCAGACATTGTTGTGCAACCTTATCTAAGTGCTACACAAAGCGGTGTTACTCAAATTGCATATCATTTTGATAAAGCAATGTTAGTGACCCATGTGGGAGGATTGTCTGAAATTGTTAGTCATAATAAAAATGGTTATGTAGTGGATGTTAATGAAGATGCAGTAAGCGGTGCTTTAATTGATTTTTATACAAAGCAAAGAGAAATTCCTTTCTCGGAAGAAAGCAAGCTATTAAAGAAACAATATGAGTGGGACTACTTTATAGATAATATTTTTAAAGTAAGCGCATTAAAATAAAGGTGATTCTTATTCGTTGTATGCGTTTGTATGATCTTATCTAAGCATTTAGCCAACCTACTCTATCTTTCTCTTACGAGCATCATATTAGTCATTGCACTTTTTTGGTTAGACCGTGATACAATACTCTGGGCCGATTTTCTCAAGACTCAAAATATTATTGCGTTTTTGATTTATACGATTCCTACTTCGGTTTTCTCAATGCTAGTATATATTTTTAGCATTGATCGATGGTCAAACAGAAAAAGTTTGCTGTATGCTTTTATTACTATTCTGTTTAGCATAATCGGAACCATGGTTGTATTATACTAAGTTTATAACCTTTGGCTTCTCAAAAAGATGCATTAGAAACACATTCAACAGAATTAGCTCCATTCCGTAAAAAATATCTTCAAAAGGAATTGTACCTAATCGTATTCCCAAGAATTCATTCTCGTTATACCAAACGACTTCACCTTCTATTCCGCTTCCGGTAAGCATTCCATTTACAATAAAGAAAGGGATTATTAGGATTAAATAAGTTATATAAAAGCGATACAACCATATAGGCTTTGCAACAAATTGAACATACAAAATGAAAATGGACAATGATATGAATGTAACGCTGGTGTATATAAGGTTGAGATTGAAAAAGGCAGTTGCAAGCAATAGGATGACCAATAGAACGGATATCATTTTCTCAACGCGTATATTTCGGTTAAATATTCCAAATTTTGAGAAACAGTGGTAAGTAAAAACACAAGCATATGGAATGGATATAAAAAAGAGCAACTCTTCAACAGGCAAACTTAAAACATAGAATCCGCTTAAGTATTTTGGGTTAAAGCCCCACACACCTATTTGAGTAAAATACTCATCCCAAACTAAAAACAATACAGCGGAAATAAGCATAGCAGGGATAAACGATCGCCATCTTTTATAAAACATTAGTTTAGGATGGAAAGAAAATATAAGTGGAATTAAAAAACTGAATACATTAATCAGTAAATAAAGTGATTTCATCCAAGCAAATTATTGTGCTCCTTTTTAAAATATTTGAAGGGTACCCACAACATACCAAAACACTCGCCATCGTACTTATCTAAGTGTTTGTGATGCATCTTGTGCGCTCTACGTATCGCTTTGAAGTAACGATTGTTGGTATTTCTAAAAATTTTGAATCGTTGATGAATAAAGATATCATGAACGGTAAAATAAGCAGCTCCATAAATAGTAATTCCTAATCCAAGGAAAAACAAATAGGAAAAGCTTTGAAGCATACCCATATACATAAGCAACATTCCCGGTATGGCAAAAATTAAAAAGAAGAAATCATTTCTTTCAAAAAAACCTTCGGTCTCTTTGTTATGATGATCCCGATGCAATGTCCACAATAATCCATGCATAATATATTTATGCGTAAACCACGCCACTCCTTCCATCAAGGCAAATGCAAAAATTGTAATCAAAATATTAAGCAACCAATTTTCCATAATTATTAAATTTATTTTCAATAAATTCTTTTCGGAATTTAAATATGTTTTTTAATTTTTTTAAAACGACAAAGTGAAAAACATTTCCCAATATTCCTAAAGGAAGCTTGTACCTTATGTGGTCTTTCATTAAAACACTATCTCCACACTCTTCAAAAGTATGTGTATGCTCCCAAAGACTGTATGGTCCTTTTTCCTGCACATCTGTAAAGCAATTATATTCCTTAACCTCTTGAATTCTTGTAACCCATTTAACCGGAATATTAAGAAGTGGTTTAACGGCATATTCAATGCGCATGTCAGAATAAATTTTATTCGAATCTAAACTATTGATGATACGAAAATCCAAATCAGGAGGCGTGATCTTTGAAAGATTTTGTGGATTTGAAAAGAAGTTCCATACCTCTTCTATATTGGAATTAATATACTGTTCTCTATAAAATTGATGTATCATTACTCTATTTTATATAATTATCTTTATAATAGGCCTTTACCTTTGAAAAACAGATTTTAAACCACTCGGTATAAACACTTTTGTCTAATCTAATTTCTTTTTCAATCTCCTCCAATGAATTGTATTTCCAAGCTGCAACTTCATTTTCATTTGGATTAGGAATTTCATCCGACACGCCAAAAAACACATGATCGAATTCGTGTTCTGTCAGTTGGTTTTCCATGTTCGCTTTATATATAAAGTGAAAGCCATTGGTCAGATTGCATTGCATGCCTAATTCTTCCTCCAACCTTCTATGTGCCGCATCCGATACCGTCTCTCCTAGTCTTGGATGTCCACAACAAGAATTTGTCCACAGTCCACCTGAATGATATTTATGAAATGCCCTTTGTTGCAACAACAATTTCCCTGAGGTATTGAATATAAAAATGGAAAAGGCTCTATGTAGCAAACCCAATTCATGGGCTTTTATTTTTTCCATCTTCCCCCATTCTTTATCGGTATTGTCAACTAATATTACAAACTCATCCATACTCAATACTTTTTGGGATTTGAAATAAAATCCAAAATGGCACTCTTCAGCTCTTGTTCCTTCACAGTATCTACTTTTAGTATTAAAATCTCTTTATCCTCACTTAAATTCTTATTGTACCCCAAAATAGACGGAACATTGTATTGAATGCAATATCTTAAAAACCGCGCTTCAATATTATCTGCATTACTTTGGATAATTGAATCCAGCATGTTGGAACCCCTATAAAAGCTCTCCAATTTTTTGTTGGGCATCCAATAATGTCTTGCCATCAGAACATGAGCACTGGCCAAATAGGCCTTTGATGTAGCATCAAGTGCATCAGAAGACTCTGAAAGATATTTAATAAGGCTTTTGCAGGTGTTTTCATCCTTTATCGCTTTATAATGCATACTTCTTATCTGCAACAGATCGAATGCAAACAGATCGGAACACATAAGCACAAATATTAGAACGACTATCTTTTTCATAGTAGATTCAATCGTGCACGCATTAATGAATTCAACAGCAATCCAGCTTTATGAGTATTGGAAATTCTGATGCGTTTTTTTAATACATCTTTTGAAGATGTATCTTTTATTTTTTTAAAAAGGTTTCTGTAATATTTATAAGCTAAGTAAACACCGTGCTTTGAACTTTCAGGCAATTGCTTTATCCCCATCAATGCCGATTCAAATTCTTTTTCGATTTCATATTCAATTTCAATTTTCATTTCAGCTGAAAAATTACTCATCTCTGCATTTGGAAAATATACTCTTCCTAACGTTTTGTAATCGTGTTGAATATCTCTTAGAAAGTTCACCTTTTGAAATGCAGAACCCAATTTTTTTGCAAAAGGTTCCAATGCTTCAAATTGTTTTTTGTTTCCATCAACAAATACGTATAAACACATGAGTCCGACCACTTCTGCAGAGCCATAGATATAATTTTCATATTCATCACGCACATAGCTTTTTTGTTGCAGATCGCTTCTCATACTTTTTAAAAAATGACGAATCAAATTTTCATCTATATTGAAAGCTCTTACGGTGTGTTGAAATGAATTCAATACCGGATTTAATGAGATACCATTTTGTATGGCATGCCAGGTATCTTCTTCAAAGCGTTGCAGCAGCTCTTCTTTGGGATACTCATGGAATGAATCTACAATTTCATCGGCTAAGCGAACAAAGCCATAGATGGCATAGATATGTTGTCGCACTTTAGGAGACAAACAAAGAATGCCCATAGAAAAACTTGTACTGTACTTCCGTGTAGTTAGTACAGAACAGTGCTGAGAAAGTTCATCAAACAACTGCTTCATCTAAATTCATTTTAAAAGACTTATTTATTAATTGGGCTGCTATCTTTCCCGACACAATACAAGGCGGAACTCCTGGCCCGGGAACGGTCAATTGACCTGAATAAAATAGATTTGACAATTTTTTGTTTCGCATACTGGGTTTAAAGTGGGCGGTCTGTAAAAGGGTATTGGCCAAGCCATAAGCATTTCCACCATAGGCATTATAATCTTGAACGAAATCATTAATAGCGTAGCTCCTAGAATACAATAAATGCTTTGAGAGATCGATTGAATATATTTTTTGGAAACGACTAACCACCAATTCAAAATAGTGTTTGTGCAATTCTTTATGATCTTTTAAACCGGATGCTAAAGGAATGAGTATAAATAAATTTTCAGTCCCTTGTGGAGCCACAGCAGGGTCACTCTTTGATGGGCAACAAACATAAAACAAAGGCTTTGAAGGCCATTTTGGATGATCGTAAATTTCAACTGCATGCTGATCGAATGATTCATCAAAGAACAATGTATGATGATTTAAGGATTCAATTGTCTGATCAATACCTAAATAGAATATCAATGAAGAAGGTGCAAATGTTCTCTTGCTCCAATAATTTGGTGTATAGTTTCGACAAGACTTATCCATTAAAGTCTCAGTGTGAGCATAATCAGCCGCACTTAAAACAAAATCAATTCTCTTCCGCTGACCATTTACAATAATCTCAGTAATTGAATTATCCTGATGAATAATTTTCTCTACCCTGGCATTAAAATGAAATGTTGCTCCTTCTGATTCGGCTGTTTGTTGCATAGCATTTACTACCGAAGCAAATCCACCCATAGGGTAATAAGTGCCCATTTTCAACCCGGCATAATTCATCATACTGTATAGTGCCGGTGTATCTTGTGGTTTTGCGCCAAGAAATAATATCGGAAACTCCATGATCTTTCGTAAACGCTCATCTTTGAAGTAGCTATTCACAAATGATCTAAAATTAGTGAGTAGATTTAGTTTAAGAGCGCCTGACAAAACTTCTTTGTTCAACAATTCTTTTACCGACAGTCCGGGCATGTGAACTAGCTTTGACATAGCAATAGAATATTTTTGTTCTGCGTCCGACATAAAACGCATCAACTGCTTAGCAGCACCTTTCTCTATTGATTCAAACAATAAGCACAGATCTTCAAATGATGATGGTATATCAACAATTTCATTCGAGTTGAATACAACGGAAAAGGAAGGGTCAAGTTTTTTTAATTCAAAGTGATTTGCTGCAGAAGAATTAAAGTCTGCAAAGAAATTTTCAAATACATCAGGCATCCAATACCACGATGGTCCCATATCAAAGCTAAATCCATCCGGAGTAGAAAAAGACCGAGCTCTTCCTCCAGCAGATTCATTTTGCTCAAACACATGCACTTCAAACCCCGCTTTGGCAAGATATGCAGCAGCACTCAAGCCTGAAAATCCACTGCCTATAATACCAACTACTTTTTTCTTTTTCAATTTAATACTGTTTAACTATTTATCATAACACTTAAACATAATTATAGTTTATATCCATTAAAATTACTATTCTTTTTATTATCGACTTACTTTTCATCCTGCAATATTTTGTAAAGCCCTACGTAAATAAATTTGAATTGTTGATTAGTCTATTGGTACCCAAGCAGTCTTCTTTAATATAAAATCTAACTTTGCCTTATGAATAAGATTCTGATTTCTTCACTTTATATCCTTTGCGCTATCACATTTAATGCAACAGCACAAAAGTTTGTTGTTATGAAAGGCGATACGATCAACCGAACGGATGAGAAGGGCAACAAGCAAGGGATTTGGAAAAGATTCTATGAAGGTGACTATCTTTTCTCGGAAGGAGAATTTAAAGACAATAAACCACAAGGAACTTTTAAAACCTATTATAAAGACGGCAGGAGACAATCTGAGCTAAAATACAATAGAGATGGTGAAACTGCGTACATGACCCTTTGGCACGCAGAAGGACCCATTATGGGCAAGGGCAAATATATTGATCAAAAGAAAGACTCTATTTGGATTTATTATTTCCCGAATGGTTCTATATCGAGCATAGAGCAATACAAAAAAGGTATTAAAGATGCGAAGTGGTCGGAGTATTACCAAAGCGGTTCCATCAATCTGATCATTGAGTTTAAGAACGATAAGAAAAGCGGTTCTTATTTACAGTATTTCGAAAATGGAAAACCTAAAATGAAAGCGTCCTATAAAAACGATCAAATGGAAGGTAGCTGTGAGATGTTTGATGTAGATGGAAAATTACTACACAGAGGTTCATATTCTAATGGTTTGAAAGATGGCCTTTGGATCACTTTTGACGAAAACGGAAAGCCTTTGTACCAAGCGGTTTACAAGGCTGGAATACTAAAAAAAGAAATGGGAACCTTACCCGAATAATTATATTTGTAATCATGTCCTTGAAAGAGAAAGTTCTGGTAGCTATGAGTGGCGGAATAGATAGTTCTGTAACGGCATTGCTATTGGCTCAAAAAGGATATCAGGTCATTGGGATAACAATGAAAACTTGGGATTATGCAAGTGTAGCAGCGGGTAAAAAAGAAACCGGTTGTTGTAATCTTGACAGCATTCACGATGCTCGATCCATTGCTGTTGAACAAGGATTTCCACATTATATCTTAGATATTCGGTCAGAGTTCAACGACTCTGTAATAGATAATTTTGTAGGAGAATACATGGCCGGGCGAACGCCAAATCCTTGTGTAATGTGTAATACCCATATCAAATGGGATGCATTATTGCGTAGAGCAGATATGCTGGGATGTAAATATATTGCCACCGGACATTATGCACAATTGCGTTACGAGAATCAGCGATATGTTTTGTCAAAAGGTAAGGATGCATTAAAAGATCAAAGCTATGTTCTTTGGGGGTTGCCCCAAAGTGTTTTGGAACGTACGCTCTTCCCTGTTGGTAATTTTACCAAAACAGAAATTCGGAATATGGCCGCTCAAATGGGTTTTGAAGAATTGTCGAAGAAAAAAGAGAGTTACGAAATTTGCTTCATACCCGATAACGATTATCGATCTTTTATCAAAAACAGATTACATGATGCAGAAGATAAATTGAGTGGAGGTTTGTTTGTGGATAAAGAAGGAAATGTATTGGGATCACATGACGGATATCCCTTTTACACAATTGGTCAGCGAAAAGGATTGCAAGTTGCATTTGGAAAACCTAAATATGTAACTGCCATTCACCCTACAAAAAATCATGTTGTATTAGGAGACATTGACGACTTAGATCAAGCTGAAATGTTTGTTAAGGATATTAACTTTATCAAGTACAAACAATTAGATTCCACTATGGATGCCATTACAAAAATTAGATATAAAGATAAAGGCGCATGGAGTACGCTTGAACCGAATGGAGATCTTTTGAAAGTTACTTTTCATGCAGATGTAAAAGGAATAGCTCCTGGACAAAGCGCTGTCTTCTACGATGGTGATGATGTTTTGGGTGGAGGATTTATTGCAAGAAATGATGATATAAAAAATTGAAAACCTTTTCATATATGAAAAAATATATACCCCTTTTTTGTATTGTAATCTGTGGCTTTTGGGCTTGTGAGAAAAACGAAACCACAGAAGCTGTTTATTTGGGTACCAACTACTACCCTTCTCAAGTTGGATATGAACTTATTTACGATGTCGATTCCATCATCAAGGATAAGTTTACCGGACTGACCGATACCTTCCAGTATCAAATCAAGGAGAGAATTGATTCCATCTATATTGACAATGAAGGAAGACCTACCATGCGGGTTGAACGATACAAAAGAAATACATCAAACGAGCCCTGGATTATTCATCGTGTTTGGGCTGCGAATAAGAGCAATACCTATGTGCACAGAGTGGAAGAAAACATTCGTTATGTGAAAATGATATTTTCCGTTTTGGCCAATAAAAAATGGGATGGCAATGCCTTTAACACACTAGGAGAAAGAATCTATCGGTATCAAAATGCACATACGCCCGGACAAGTAGGTACATTCAATTTTGACTCAACTTTGACGGTTTTACAATATGAAGATACTACCTTGATCAACAAGGATTCCTACATTGAAAAATATGCAACTAATGTGGGAATGTTTTATAAAGAGAACATTAGTATAAAATACAACTTCTCACCTAACCCAAACTACGATACGATAAACGAAGCGGTGGTTTATATTGAGCGATTAAATAGTTATCAATGAAAAGTATCCTAACTCTTCTCTGTTTATTATTTTATTCTTTGTCTTATGCACAACAAGATCGTTATGTTATTGAGTTGAGCGATAAAGGGAATAGCATTTATTCATTAAACAATCCACAGGATTTCTTATCAACGCGTTCCATCAATCGAAGATTAACGCAAGGAATTGCAATCGATAGTAGCGACCTTCCTATATCACCTGTTTATATTAATGCCATTGCAAACACCGGTGCACAAATTCTCAATCAATCAAAATGGCTGAATACGGTTACTATCTTCACTACAAACCCTACTGTACTGAGTTCCATACAATCCTTGCCTTTTGTAAATAATGTTAAAAACGTAGGGCGCTTTTCCAGCAATAATCCTTACCCCTCTAAAAAATTATTTGAGAATATCTCCCCATTGAAGACGATACATCCATTTACCGCGTCTGTTCTGAATTATGGACCCAGTGAACGTCAAATAAAAATGATGAATGGAGATGCATTACACGATCTTGGATTTAGAGGAAATGGAATGTTGATTGCGGTTATTGATGCCGGTTTCTTTTTTAGTGATTCCATGATAGTGTTTGATTCATTAAGAGCAAATAATCAAATTATTGCCACTTATGACTTTGTAGATAGAGAAACAAATGTATATAATGACCATATGCACGGATCGTATGTGCTAAGTACAATGGCTGGCTATTGGGAAGGAAACATTATTGGCACTGCTCCAAAAGCCTCCTACCTTTTGCTTCGTTCTGAAGATGTAAATAGTGAATTCATAATTGAAGAATACAATTGGGCTTCAGCAGCAGAGTTTGCCGATAGTGCCGGAGCTGATATTATTAATTCCTCTTTAGGATATACCGAATTCAACGATAGTACACAAAATCATGTTCATGCCGATCAAGATGGGCTGACTACACCTGTATCTCGAGCAGCCGGCATGGCATCACTTAAAGGATTAGTTGTTTGCAACAGTGCAGGTAATGAAGGAAATAGTCCTTGGCAAAAAATTATGTGTCCTGCTGATGCAATAAATATTTTAGCTGTAGCAGCTGTTGACTCTGCAGGGGTTTATGCCAGTTTTAGTTCAAGAGGTCATTCTGCTGATGGTCGAATTAAACCTGATGTAGCCGCAATGGGATTACAAACGATTGTTGCATCTCCCTTTGCTCCTATTGTACATGGTGGAAACGGAACTTCATTCGCATCACCACTCATGGCCGGAATGGCGGCCTGTTTGTGGCAAGCTTACCCCAATAAAAGCAATTCTACCATTATGCAAGCCATTCGATCTTCGGCTTCGCAATTTCCAAATCCCGATAGTTTGTTAGGCTATGGAATTCCCAATTTCAATCAAGCATTCAATGCGCTTGGAATTCCTGATGTTTCAGGATCAGGCAATGATTGGCTTATCTATCCCATCCCCTTTCAAGAATCTATTAATGTGCATTCCTTAAGTAATGATCTTAGTGCTGAGATAACAATGTTTGATATGACCGGTCGATTGATTTTTCAATCTCAATTTGCTTTTCATCAATCGGTGCTACAAATTCCAACGAGTCCATTCAGTAAGGGCACCTATATCATTCAATATAGAAGCGATTCAGTGCTACTGCGCAAGAAAATTATAAAACTTTAAAGGCATCCTATTGTTCTTCCCTTTTGGAAAATAATATGATTATTCCTTTAAAAAATATTATCTATCTTATTTTTGCACCCTAAATATTAAATTACACAGTTACTTTATTAGCAAACAACCTACTTAATTTATGACAACATCTACCATCAGATTTAAACTTCTTTTCTTATTTCTTTCATTTTTAATCAGCACTAGTACGTTTTCTCAAAGTGCTAACCTATCTGGAAAAATTATTGGTTCAAAGAATGAAGCATTGCCCGGTGCAGTTGCCGAACTCAGAAATGTAAAAGATTCTCTTCTAGCCAAAGCAGCGGTGACCGATTTAAACGGACTGTTTACCTTAGAAAATGTAAAAGCCGGTGAGTATTTTTTAAAGACTAGTTTTCTTGGCTTTGAATCACAATTCTCAAAGAAAATTTCTTTTAATGCTTCAGCCGATTTGCGACTTGAAAATATACAAATGCAAGAAAGCGCTATAATGCTCAAAGCTGCTGAAATAAGTGCCTTTAGACCATTAGTAGAAGTAAAAGCAGATAAAACTGTTTTTAATGTAGAGACCAGTATTAATTCAACCGGAAGCACTGCTTTTGAATTGCTACAAAAAGCACCGGGAGTTGTAGTTGACAATAACGACAATATAACCTTGAAAGGAAGAGGCGGTGTGATGGTTCAAATTGATGGTCGACCTTCGCGATTGAGCGAAACCGAATTGGCTGATTATTTGAAAAATGTTCAAAGTACTGATGTAGAATCGATAGAATTGATTTCAAACCCAAGTTCAAAATATGATGCAGAAGGGACTGCCGGCATTATCAATATTAAAATGAAAAAAAATAAGAACTATGGAACAAACGGTTCGGTAACTTTAGGATATGCTTACGGCAAATATTCAAAATACAATACTGCCATTTCTTTAAACTCAAGAAGCAAACGCATTAACTTTTACAGCAACTATAGCAACAATTGGGGCGATCGTTACAATGAATTCAATTTATACCGTGAACAGAATCCTTATAAATTTACGCAATCGGCTATCTCCAAACGAAGCGGACTTAGTCACAATTTCAAAGCAGGGGCTGATTATAGTCTGAACAATAAAAACAGTTTAGGAATAATGGTCAATGGCAATTTGAGCGATAATCATGGTAAACAAAAAAATAGAAATTTTATAAGCGATTTTTCTACCGGAACCATAGACAGCATCCTCAAATCGGATCAAACATTTGAGTTTAATAGTACCAACATTAATGCTAATCTGAACCATCAATTTAAAGACACATTAGGTCACGAATTGACTACCGATTTCGATTTTGGATTTTACGATGGAGAAAGAAATACCTATTTGCCAAGTGTATATGTTTTACCGGATGAAGTAACGGCACTATCGGCTACTTATAACCGCACCATTACTCCAACAGTAATTAAGATTGTAACTTTAAAGAGCGACTACTCGCAAAAATTTATGAAAGGCAAATTAAGTGCCGGCTATAAAGCCTCATTAGTAAATACCGATAATGAGTTTAACTTTTTCAATATTGAAGATAACAATGAACTAATAGATACCAGCCGTTCCAATCATTTTGTGTACGAAGAAAATGTGTACGCTTTGTATTTAAATTATCAGAAAAGCATTGGAAAGAAAATCGATTTTCAGGTTGGTGTGCGGATGGAACATACTGCAAGTACAGGTACTTTAGAATACCTCGACAACTTACCCGACTCCGTAGTAGATCGTGATTATACCGACTTCTTCCCAAGCGCTGGAATTACGTACAACATCAATAAAGACCATAGCACCGCATTGGTATATTCAAGTCGTATCGACCGACCCAACTATCAAGAGTTAAACCCATTCGAGTGGAAGTTAGACGAACTCAGTTTTCGCAGAGGTAATCCATTCCTCAACCCCCAATACAGTGATAAGATTGAAATTTCTCATACCTATAAGTATACTACTACTCTGAGTATTGGATATAGCCACACTACTGATTTCTTTGCTCAAATAGCAGACACATTCCCAGGAGGAAAAAGTGTTTTGATTCCAAGGAATCTGGCTACAGAAGATGTGATTAATTTTAACATCAGCAGTTCTAAACAACCCGTTAAGTGGTACAGTTTTTATATCAATGCCGGAGTGTACAATCAAAGTTATGATGCCGATTTTGGTGACGGAAAAACAATTAACACTTCCTTTACGGTCTTCAATACCTATATGCAAAATACCTTTAAACTTCCCAAAGGATTTACACTGGAAATTTCGGGATGGTATAATAGCGGAGGTGTTTGGGGAGGATCGTATAAAGCTGAAGCTACCGGATCACTTGATCTCGGATTACAAAAAAGATTGTTGAAAGACCAAGCTACGCTTAAACTTTCTATGACCGATGTGTTTGAAACAGCTCCTTGGCGCAGTACCAATACCTATGCCGGTATCGTAGCGCGTGCAAATGGTAATTGGGAAAGCCGACAGTTTCGCGCTTCGTTTAGTTATCGTTTTGGAAATAATCAAATGCGCGGCATTCGTCAAAGAAGCAGTGGCAGCGATAGCGAGTTAAAACGAATTTCAGGCGACAACTAATAATAGACCTTAGTTTTATTAACGGCTCCTGAGAAGGAGCCGTTTTCTTTTTATAAAATTCATTTTCTTGTATGAATATTTTTCAATTACATTTGGATTATAATTCAACAAACCATGAAAAAAATTATTTCTCTACTCTCTCTATTAATTGTATTGACTTATAATAGCAACGCACAATTTAATTACGATAGCACACAACCATTCTATGTTTGCAACGCAAGTGGTGCGCAGTACAATGTCCGATTGCTAAGCCCTTATTCTGGTGCTAACAGTTTAGTTTTTTGGATGGATGAAAGAAACGGACCTGGATCAACAGAAATATATGCGCAACTTCTAGATGCAAGTGGAAATCCATTGTGGGGAACCAACGGCAAACCCATTGTAAGTGGAATCAATAAGGATATTTTTGAATACAATGTAGTTTTATGGCAATTTGGCTTTCTAGTTTCATGGGCGCAAGGACCGGCTGGATTGGCGGCCGATTCATTGATGTGTCAGTTTTATAATTTAAGTGGAAATCCTTTTTGGACCAGCCCGGTTGTCATAGCAGAATCTGCATCTTCCGGAATTGTATATTTCAGTAATTCAAATGGAGCTAAAATTCATTTGATCGAAAGTGCTTCTGATTTATGGGTAACCTGGCAAGCAGTTTATCCTGGAGGTAGCTCAGGAATGCGGTTCAATAAAATGGATCAAACCGGTAGTTTAACTTGGCCTGTAAATGGTCAGCCGGCTGTACCCAATGGATACGCTCCTTACGAAACTTGTTCTGATAGTGCCGGAGGATTTTATATGATGTATACTACAGGTGGCATAAACGCTGACATATATTTACAACATTACGATCCAAGCGGTGGTGGTTTGTTTTCTAATCCGGTAAACATGACAACAGGTTTTGCCGGTAGAGGCTACAAATGGTCTATGATTGCGGATGGGGCTTCCAACTTTTATTTTGTATGGGATAGTGGCACCGGTGATGTTTATATCACTAAATATAACACGGATGGTACTCCGGCATGGAATCCTGCAGCAAAAACAATTTGTTCGGCTTCTCTAAATCAAATCAATGCGAATGCTATTTATTATAATGGAAATATATATAGTACTTGGGCCGATCAAAGACCTCCGGCCAATAATTACTTTATCTACATTCAAAAAACGGATACTGCTGGCAATATGATTTGGACGAATGATGGAGAAATTTCTTCCAACTTGCCGAGTATTATTCCACATCCAAAAGTAGGTTTGCTCTCTGGCGGTAATATATTAAATGTGCACCGTACTGCTTTTGATGGATTCAGAGCTCAGCGTTTTCAACCCAATGCAAATACATCTTGGGCCATGAATGGAGTTCCGGTATATAATGGAGTAAACACAAGTGGTCCTTTTGATAATGATTTTCAAATGCACAATACGGCTAATGACAACATGGTTATTGCCTGGAGTAGCTCATCCGATATATACGCAGCTAAATTGTTGAGCAATGGCATTCTTGCCGATGTGAAGGAATTAAATAATGAAGCATTGTTAAATGTTTATCCCAACCCGGTTCAAAATACTCTATGGATTAATAATAATTTTGAAAACAACTCGATGAATCTTCAAATATTTGATATAAGCGGCAGATTAATCATCGAGCAATATGTAGGCGGAACACAATTACAGCAAAGCGGTATTGATGTTTCAATATTACATTCAGGTACATATTCCATCACATTAAACAATGAAGAAAATCAATATCACTCCTTGTTTATTAAGCAGTGAGTTTTAAAAAGACCAAAACATATAGATCTGATTTTGATGAACTGAAAAAGAGCATAAGTGAATGCACGCATTGCCGTCAGCATTTACCTTATCCACCTCGGCCCATTGTACAATTACATCCCAATGCAAAAATTTTAGTCATTGGACAAGCACCCGGTCAAAAAGCACATGATTCTGCTATACCCTGGAACGATGCAAGCGGGAATAATTTGCGTAAATGGATGGGTATAGAAAAAGAAATTTTTTACGATAAAAATAAGATTGCACTCATGCCTATGGGTTTTTGTTATCCGGGCAAAAATAAGAGTGGCGACCTTCCACCCCGCCCTGAATGTGCTGAATTGTGGCATCAAAAGATACTTCAACAATTATCATCGGTAAAATTAACCTTACTCATTGGTATGTATGCTCAAAAGCACTATTTAGGTCAGAACGCTTATAATACGTTGACTGAAAATGTGCATCATTTTAACGATTTTCTACCAAAATACTTCCCTTTAGTACATCCATCGCCAAGAAATGGAATTTGGCTCAGCAAAAACACATGGTTCGAAAAAACGGCTATTCCTGTTTTACAAAAGATAATCAGAACATTAATAGAATCATAAAAAAGAACTAATTTTAATGTTAGTTCTAGTCGAGGTACATGAATAGACTATTCGTTTTGAAAGAATCTATAATTTGATTTACACCTAATAAAAGCATGCGCATTAGATACAGTCGAACTATTATACCAATGCCGGGAGAAATCATTGATTTGTATAAAAATTCTGGACTAAAGCGACCGGTGGAAAATGCCGCTCGAATAAAGAAGATGTACGATCATTCAAATGTAGTAATCACCGCTTGGGATGAAAACCAATTGGTTGGTGTTGCGAGGAGTTTAAGTGACTTTAGTTACTGTTGTTATTTGAGCGACTTGGCTGTACGGAAAGAATATCAAAAAAGCGGCATAGGAATTGAGTTAATAAAAAGAACTCAAGAAGCAATATCACCACAAGCGATGTTACTCTTGCTATCTGCACCCGGAGCTATGGACTACTACCCTAAAGTTGGATTTGAAAAAGTAACGAACGGTTTTATTATAAAACGTTTGACTTGATTTTATATATATGTAAACCTAAAACCAAAACGTCATGAAGAAAATTTTATTTTTCATTTGTCTCCTTTGGAGTATTGCATCATCGGCACAAATTGGAAACCAAATTTGGTATTTCGGACAAGGTGCTGGAATAGATTTCAGTAGTTCAACTCCTACACCACTTTCGAATGGAGTTCTCAATTCATTAGATTGTTCATCCGCGTTAACAGATGATAATGGACAACTAATCATGTACACTAATGGTCAAATGGTTTACAATAAAAATCATGCATTGATGCTAAATGGATCTGGATTAAATGGCAGTAATAATGGAGGTCAAGCTGCTCTGATCGTTCCCCAACCCTTCTCTAATTTATGTTACATCTTTAGTGTAGACCAATTTGCGGGATCTCAGGGGTTTAATTATCATATTGTTGACCTAACATTGGACAATGGAAACGGAGAAGTCATTTCTAAAAATAATCTCTTGTTCAGTCCATCGACTGAAAGAATAGATGCAATTTATAATTCACAAGATTCAAGTTTCTGGATCATTACACACTCATGGAATACCAATGATTATTTGTGTTATAAGTTAACACCTGCTGGGTTAAATATTATTCCTGTGGTTAGTAGCATTGGCTCCATTCATCAAGGAGGTCTTACAGGGGTGTATAACAGTATGGGTCAATTAACTTTTTCTAAAGATGGATCAAAAGTTGCCTGTGGGATTTATTCATTAGGTCAAGTGGAGATATTTGATTTCGATATGCAAACCGGTTTGCTTTCAAATCCAATTGCAATCAATAATATTCCAAACACATGGGGAGTTGCTTTTTCTAAAGAAGCAACAAAGCTTTATTTAACTAGTTGGTTCAGCAAAAATATATATCAAGTTGACCTAAGTTCCGGAAATCAATTCATAATGCAATCAACATTAACTAATATTGGTACAGTTGATGGCCCTGGGTTTAGTGGTTATTATAGCGGATATTTGCAATTAGCACCCAATGATATTATTTACATAGCATCATTTGGCGACACTTACCTTGGTCAAATAACTTATCCAGAAGATCTTGGGGTTGCATGTGGCTTAGTTGACAATGGTTTTTACTTGGGTGGCTCTACGTGCAATGCAGGATTGTGCAGAACGGTTAATATGCCCGAAAAAGTTTTACTTTCTATAAACACAATAGATCATAAAAGTCCCTTTATTATTTCAACAATAAGCAACGGACAATTTGAAATTGAAATTAGAAATAATGATAAATATTCCTCTTGCAAGCTTTTCGATATATCAGGAAGATTATTGAAAACAGTTTATTCGGAGAATAATATCTTTAAATTAGAATGTGAAGTAAGTGGAGTATATATGATAATTGCAAATTCAGAAAATGGAAGACAATTAGCTGATAAAATATTTTTTGGCAATGAATAATTTATCTTTTAATCAATACCATTTTCTTTGTCTGGCGAAAATTATTCCTTTCAAGTGTAACAAAATAAATTCCATTTGATTTTGACGATAAGTCAAATAATTCAACATGTTCATTACTCTTTTTCGAAAACAAGGTCTTGCCATGAACATCAAGTAAGTTCAATTTATAACTTATAGAATTTCCAGAAGGAATCGTTACTTCCAATTGCATTTCATAATTTATAACACAATTCCAATCTATGATTTGGTCTATTGTTTCCTCTACCCCAGTTATACTTATTGGAATCATATCGCGGCACCAGGCTCCTTTGCCGTGGGTAGCAGCCCATATTTTTCGATCGCTCATAGAGAGCGTTAAATCGTGAACCTGAACCGCATCCAATAATCCTTCCATAAAGGGAGCGAAATTATT
>DAOQTX010000045.1:0-22166 GCA_035340715.1 Bacteroidia bacterium
TTTGCATTAAATACCAAATCTTTTTTGAATGGTCTGCCGAATATTCTTCATTCTTCGCAAATTGAATAAGAATGCAAAACCAAGTTTAACGGGGAATGAGCCATAATAAAACCATCTTTGAATAAAGTTTGCTTTAGTATTACTGATTGCATATCCAAAATGTTGCAAATTCGATTTACATTCCCTTTCACATATTTCAATTTCAGCTTTATTCAATCCTCCTTTTTGCCATTGCCCCAATACTGATTTGCTGGTACCAATTTGTGAGGATTCATCAAAACTGCTGCTAGATCCTACTCGAGGTACTTGTATCATCTGTGATTGATACTCTAATTTCAAAAAAGAACATATATCACGCAGTGTTTTTTCCGGATCGTTTATTACATCTTCAAATTTTACATTCTTTACCTTAGGATGTGTTTCAAACCTCCGTCCGGTTTGAACTGCAGAATTCCAAAGTTTGCTGATGGTAATTGGGTGATAGTTTAAATACGCTCTTAACGATTCCATGAGTGGAATTTTACCTGCCCCAAGAAATTTCCTTTTCCACTTTCTTTTTTGTGACAACAATACGTCTCTAGAGTCGCGCACCATGTTAATGACATAAGCGTTAGGCACATGATCGATTATTTCATTGATGTAAAAAATATTCGGTGGAGTTTGCTCACAAGAGTGTGTTTTGGAGTGACGTTGTGTTTCAAACTCAAGAAATTTCTTGTACACTTCTATCGCAGTCCGTTCGTTTGCGGGTATTGAGGCTACTATTTCTTTCGCTTCTTGTTTCTCTGCACCATTCAGTTTGAAAATTAGAAACCCTTGTCTTTGACGAGCGAGAAGTTTTTCAGCCAACAATTCAGCATCAACTTCAGACAATTTTTTTTCGCTCGTTTGCTTAGACCACATGGGGCCAAAAAAATGCAACTCACCAAAAGTAAACACCTCACTATGTTTATTCAGCATTCGACCCATCATTGTAGTTCCGCTTCGGCTATTGCCCAACACAAATATTTTCTTCTTTTCCAATCCGGTTATTGTTGAAGGGTAATATGATTAATACTGTAAGGTTGTATTTTCCCTTCCCACTTTGTATCTGCTGAGTAGCTGCATTGTCTGATTTGATTCAAAATATTTTTATCGATTGAGGCAATTGACTCGTCATTAAAATACCCATTGTAGGAAACAGCCGAATATGGTTTTGCTCCTGAAAACGATTCAAAATGCTTCACATTCATTTCGTTCTTTTCACTACGGATGCCATCAATGATTTTGTTCTCGCCCGAAAGATTCATTATAAACAAATGAGTTTCATTTTTCACTTTTAACGCATATAACTTTATTGACGAATCGTTTTCGCTCATCGAAACTTCTATCCACTCATTATTTCCTTGATTGATCGAAGAAAAAAGCTTGAATACAAAATAAGCATTGTTTAAGACCACTTCTGTATTTGTTGCTCCGCTCAACATTGCACTATATCCAAACTCAGATGCACCCAAATTATGAAAACTCAACAATGGAATTTTACTATTCGTGGCATGAACTTTCAAGTTCTCAAAAAAGAATAAAGATTGATATAAGCTTTGAGCCATAGAGTTGCCTATGTAATTCCCTGGCTTAAGAATATTCCACTCGGTGATCCATATATCCACCCCTGGAAATTGATTGAAAAATAATTCTAATTGTTCCGGATATGTCTTTTGTATATAGTTTATCAAATTAGAATGATAGCATTCCAAAATGTCTTCTAACGATCCTGTTTTTTCACAGAATGGAAATTCAGGGTAAACATGCAGAGAAAGTGCATCATAAAATTTTTCTTTAGCCAATGGCACATTCCATTGACTGACAAATTTTGGGTTCTTTATCGACCTCGACTCAGTAGCTACTAAAACTTTAATGTCAGGATATTGAGCCTTTATAGTTTTTGCATATTTAGATGCTCGCTTAATATAGTCTTCAACATTAGGAACTACTTCTTTATATGCATTGAGGTAAAGTTCATTACCTAGCTCAATTCCCACGATAGGTATTTGCTCGGTCTTAAACCTTGCAATAATTCCCATTATTTCTGCTTCGCTGGCACTGGTTATATTAGCTACATATAACACCGATGCATTATTCTCTTTTGCGAAAGGAATAAAATCTTCGAGATAATTGTTCTGAGCATTCGCTCTTTTGTTTTTATCAAGCATTTTGTTTACATGCCGTGAAACGCTTCCTTCTCTGGTTGTAAAATCATTCTCTTCAAAGCCATAAGCTTTACCGGTGGGATGATAAAAATTAGCAATTGATCCGCCTGGGAATCTCAATACACGTGGATTCAATTGGTGAACTATTTTCAAACATTCGGATTGATTTGTTTCAAAATTGGGAAACAAATTTGCCGTATTAAATCCACCATATTGATAATGGATGCTTTTAGATGATCCAAGAGTTATAACATTTCCACTTTTGTTACCTTCGGGTAGATGCACCGATTGCTGTTGCTCAGAACTTTTACATGATCCGAAAGCTAAAACCAGAATTATAATAAATGCCTTAATCATATTTGAACCCGTTTAAATGTTTGATGAGTGGAAAGAGCATTTTGCTTAATCCTTACTTGCTCCACTTTTTGAAGATGATAGTACGAATAAATTATTGCTATCATCACCACGCTATTAGCAGCGTAAAAAACAGTTTGGCCCGCTGTTAAACTATCAAAGAAACAGATCACCAAAAAGTAAATACAAGTCTGTTGAAAAGCATCTTTTATATCTCTTCTCATTCTTTTGATCAGCCAAAATGCAAAGATAAACTGAGCATTGATCAAAAACGTTCCTAGAAAACCGTAAATAAACATTTCACCAACTATGCCAATATCAGTAGGATAAAAATATCCATATACTCGAGCAAATCCTCCTTCCCATTTTAAGCTGAGTTCACCATTTCCAAAAAGAGGCGATCTCAATATATCTGGCCAAACCATAAGGGTTTGAATTCTTCTTAAGTTGGTTGAATTCTCTGTAGTTTCCTGACCGGTAACGGTAAGCCAAATATTGTTATATTTTTCAATGGTAACCGGATCGGGTGTATAACCCGAAAGAGCAACTACAGAGAATAGAACTCCAATCACCATAAAGGTATACAGGAAATATTTAAAACGAGCTTTTTTATAAATCTCAAAAAGAAAAAACAACAACAAGGTGATCATTGCAACTAATATGGTACTTCTATCTTGTCGTACAAAAGTCATATAGTAAAAATGAGGAGCAGCCAATAGCAGATAATAGGTCTTACGTGTGATAAAATATTTTATGACGTAAAACAAAAAGGCAAATACAATGAGTGTGATTACGAACTTAAAAATATAGCCTCCCTTCAACTCATTATAACCAATAAAAATGGTTTTAAAATATTGTTCAGGATTTATAAAGTTAGCGGTCACAATAAATATTGCCATTGAGACCCATGCAGTAGCCAAAAACGAAGTTTGGATATCCTTAGTTGTAATGACACGATATTTTAAAAGATAAAATACAAACAAAGCCGACAGGTATAGAAAAAAACTTCTTTGTGTAGCTATACCATAGAAGAGGGGTTGCCCATATTCGTAATAGGCCGAAAATGCAGCCCAAAAAGGAAAAATAAACATAGCCAAAAGCATGGCCTCGAGTGATGAAACAGGTTCTTTTTTGGATAGGAATTGGATGACACGAAACGCCATAAACATAATCATAAGGCCCGATAAGACGCCTTCAACTATGAACAGAATTGGATCAAGTGGAGTTCTAAAGCCAATACGGAATGCAACGAAAAAAAGAATTGAAAGCAGAACTATTTTAAATACTCTTTTCACTAAAACTTTTTTTTATTTCAACCACATGGATAAATCTCTTTTCAATAAGTCCTGTAATTTTAAAACATCGTCCCGATATATATTAATGATCTTCTGTCTTTCTTCAGCGGTCATTTTTGGTATTTCACTTGATTTAAAAAAAGTGGATTTAAGTTTTCGCTTTAAAGTCTGTGGAACAATACGAAATAAGTTCTTCTTTATTCCGGTAGCGCTGATTAAATACATGAAATATCGGTTCTTCGGTACCGCTGCCTGATTGTGCCTTTCTGAAAAATCGAGTTTTACATTGGCATCCACCTCTAAAAACGACAACATATCTCTAACTATATTTTCTTGCTCCACTTTAAAATCATCATAAATATAAATACGTATTTGCTCTTTGGGAAATTGATCATAAAAGCGTTTTACTTGCTCATAATACATCCCCATTTCGTAATAGGCATGAGATACATACCAACCTTTCTTTGGTTTTCTATAATCGTCTTCCATTTCATCTGCAAAAGATAAAAAGGTTTTGCCATCTCTAAGATTGGCCATATAATGAGAGTAGATTCGATCGGCAGGATTTCGAAGCATCGCTATGATCTTTGCATTAGGGATTTTCTCCTTGATATTTTTTGCCGCAACATTGGAGAATAAGTAGGTGTTGCTTATCTCACCTACGGCTTTTTCATTTTTGACATTTTTAAAAAGCTTGGTATAGTGGTTCCAATCTTGTACAAAATAACCCCACACCTCCCTTTTCATATCTCCTTGCGTGTAGGTTTCTAAATCCAGTCGTTTACGTTTTTCAATGTCTTTGTATTGTTGACTGAATTCTTCAGGATCGATATCGCTACAAAAGTGATTCGGTTCTTTTATAGGACTTAAATACACTTCAGGATGTTTCTTTAAATAATGATACAACGAAGTGGTACCACACTTTGCAGCGCCTACAATAAAAAAATTGGGTAATGGAGTTTGCGTCTCTTTATTCATATTTTATGCCAATGGCTTAAATCTATATTTAATAAATTGCTAAGGTTCTCTATATCGCTTTTAAACCGGATGCTTAAATCTTTTTGAGCATTCAATGGGATGCCCGGTAAATTTTTTTCGGTATAAATCAATCGGTCAAAATACGGGCTTATTTTACTCAGCATAGATTCCCGTATAAATTTTCGTAAACGAACAGAACGAAGCAATTGATTTGCAATAAAGTTTCGTGGAATACGTGCTACGTTTTTAATATGGTCTTGTTGTACGGTATAAGCACCAATATCCAAAAAATGATATATCTCATTCAACACTTTCTTACTGTCTTTCTTTAAGTCATCAAACAAAATAATTTTAACTTGTGAAACAGAAAAAATATCCAAGTATCTTTTTACCTGAATCGAATACATTCCCAACTCTACATACATGCTATTGATTCCCCATCCTTTTGATAATGCTTGATCATCTTCACGCAAGGCTTTCTCAAAAGCTTGACTGGTATATTGCATTCTCCGATCCATCAAATAATGCGAGTATGCTCTTTCAATAGGGTTACGAAGTAAAATTATTATTTTCGATTGAGGATTATACTGATGTATTTCTTTTGCAGCCGTATTAGACCATAGATAAGAAGTGCTTGCTTCACCTATAATTTTATGCCCATTGGCATTCTCAAATAATCGATCATAATCCTCTTTTTTTCTGATATAGGCTCGATGAAGTTTTTTGTTCAGTTTTCCATTAATGACTTCATCAATTCTATGACTTTGAAGCCGTTGTTTCAACAACGACCTAAACTGGTCGTGTTGCAAATCGTCTTTACTAAAAAAATGAGGCTCTTTAATGGCCGAGATGAATACATCTGGATGCTGCTCCAAATAATGAGCAATGCTGGTCGTGCCGGCTTTAGCAGCACCTACGATAAATAAATTGACCTTATTAGCAGCTGGGCTCATTTTCTATTTATTTTCTTGAATGGGAAATATAAAGTAAAAATATTCATGTGCTTCTTTATATACCAAACACTTGCAAGATTCCACATTATGGTGTGTAAAGCTGTAGTCAATGCTACTCCAATAACACCGTAGGTGGGTATGAAATACAGATTCAATAATATGGTTATAAAAGTTGATGACATAATAATATTCCGAAACGCTACCTGCCTACCGGTCATTTGCATGATAACACCAACCGATCCACTACTGGCATTAACCAATTGACCGACTACTATGATAGTGAGCACTATACCCGAGCCAACAAAGTCGCTACCGAAGACTTGCATGATAAAATCAGGATTTACCACGCAGAGAATAAAGAATGGCATGCTGCTCCAAAATATTAATTTGGTTGATCTCAACGACATACGCTCGATCGATTTCAGATCATTCTTTATAAAAAACTCGCTGAACTTTGGTGCACTAATACTGTTAATCGCAACTAATGGTACTGAGATAAAGTTTGCCACTTTTATGGCCACATTAAAAATCCCAACTTGATCTTCAGGAGCATACATGCCCAACATAAGTGAGTTAATGATTTGCGAGAGTTGGTTGATTGAACTAACCAACAACAAAGGAATGGCAACATTAAATATTTCTTTGTATCCTGCTTTGCGAACACTTTCGCCAACACTGAGTGCTACTTTTTTGAGTGATCTTTTCCAAAGCAAAATGCCAAATACTGAAGTGATTATGGTGGCGGCTAAAAAGGCGTGAATGGTATTATATGGATTGAGCCCGAGTATAGAGCTAAACAAATAGATAAGACCAGAGGCAAGCATAAACCTTGAGGTCTCGCGCAAAAAACTAAACGACTTAATGTCCTTTAAACCTCTTAGGCCCGAAGCATTGATAAGCGAAAGAGCCCAAGGCAAAGGAAGCAGTGCTGTGAGATATAGGTAGTTGGTAATATGTGGTTTATTAAAAACATATTCGGCCAGTAGTGGTGCACTTAGGTATAAGATAACCGTAACAATGAGTCCTGCCGGAATGGCTATTTGTAAAATTTTATTATAGATTTCACGGACGACATCACGTCTATTGAGCGTTCGGAATTCAGCCGCATAACGCAACAATGCAGAGTCCATCCCCAACATGATAAACAGAGCTGAGATTTGTGTAACGTTAATACAAATGGAAATGATTCCGTAATTATCGGCACCATATCTTCTTGAAACAATAAGTGTAAATATGACACCAAAAAGTACTCCGCCTACTTTAATAAAGAAGGCGGAGGCACTCTTGAGTAATATCTCTTTAAAGTCCTTGTCGCGTGATACGTAAGACTTTATTTTTTTTCTTATCATCTATTACAAACGAACCACTCGTTCAGCAGCGATTCTTTGTTGTATTCCATTTCTTTACCGGTATTATAATTAATAACGGTTTTTCCACTGTAGGTTACTACTGCCTGTCCAGCCGCAGTGTCCCATTCCATAGTTGGTGCTAAGCGAGGATACACATGTGCACTGCCCTCTGCCACTAAACACAATTTTAATGAACTTCCCTTAGATACCAATTCAACATCACCGTGTTCTTTACGACAAGCGGCAATAAAATCTTCGGTTTCGGAACTCATATGCGAACGGCTAGCAACCACTGTATACTTTTCCACATTTAGCACTCCGTTTAATTTCATTGCTTGATCAATCATATTGGTAAACTCATCGTTTATGAATGCTTCGTTTCGAACGACATTCATTCCATTCTCCAATTTATAGCTTCCAAAATCTTGTGCTGCAAAATACAAAGTATCTGTTACTGGTGCATACACCACTCCGAGCACTGGCTTATTATTTCTTATCAATGCAATGTTAACAGTGAACTCTCCATTTCGCTTGATAAATTCTTTGGTACCATCCAAAGGATCGACCATCCAAAAGGTATCCCAATTTTTTCGTTCTTCATAAGGTATGTCTTTCCCTTCTTCGCTAAGAATAGGATAGCCGCTGTTCAACAGATGATTCGAGATCATTCCATGCGCCTTCTTGTCTGCTTGAGTTAATGGAGAATTGTCTCCTTTGATCTCAACTTCAAAAGATTCCTTGTTATAAACTTCAAGAATTTCTTTTCCGGCAGCTAATGATGCTTTTACTGCCAGTTTTAATAATGAATTGTATTGTCCCATATTTCCTTTAAATTAAATTTTGTCAATTTAGTTTCGGGTCTGTTAAGGTTTTTACGGGTGCTGCTTAAATAATCATGCCGGCAGCTACGGTTTCATTGGTATGTTCGTCTATTATAATTAAACTACCGGTAAAACGGTTTTTTCTGTAACTGTCATAAAACAAAGGAACAGTTGTACGAATGCTGATACGAGCAATATCGTTCATTCCAATTGTTTTGTCTTCTTCATTTCTATGGTAAGTGTTCACATCCACTTTGTATTTTATTTCTTTAACAATACAACGTGCATCTTTCAAAGCATGCTTGATGGCATACTTGCCATTGAGTTGAAGTTTGGTTTCATTGAACCAACAGATCATTAAATCTAAATCCTGACTAACAACGGGTACATTATTTTCTCTAACAATCATATCGCCCCGACTGATGTCAATTTCATCTTCCAGTGTAATGGTACACGACATAGTTGGATAGGCTTCTTTTACCTGACTGTCGTATGTTTCGATACTTTGTATGGTAGAAGTAAATCCAGATGGCAACACCATTACTTTGTCTCCAGGTTTATAAACACCTCCAGAAATTTGTCCGGCATATCCACGATAATCGTGATACTCATCTCCTTTCGGTCGAATAACGTACTGAACCGGGAAACGACAATCAATCAAATTGCTGTCGCTACCAATGTGTATGGTTTCTAGTAAATACAATAATGTAGGTCCTTTATACCATGGCATATTATCACCCGATTCCACGACTCCGTCTCCTTTCAGAGCGCTGATGGGAATAAAGTGAATGTCCTTTACATCCAATCGGCTCGATAATTTCTTGAAGTCCTCAATGGTACGTTCATAAATGTCTTTGTCATAATTCACCAAGTCCATTTTATTGATACAAACAATCAGGTGAGGAATTTGCAATAAAGATGCAATGAAAGCATGCCTGCAGGTTTGCTCCAATATTCCTTTTCGAGCATCTACTAATATTAATGCAACATTAGCGGATGATGCACCTGTAACCATGTTTCGGGTATATTGAATATGACCCGGTGTGTCGGCTATGATAAACTTTCTTTTGGGAGTTGAAAAATATCGATACGCTACATCAATGGTAATGCCTTGCTCTCGCTCAGCCTTAAGTCCATCGGTGAAATAGGCAAGGTCAATATGTTCCTGACCTCTCATTTCGCTAGTTCTCTTAACCGATTCCAATTGATCTTCAAATATGGCTTTGCTATCGTAAAGCAATCTGCCTATTAATGTGCTTTTACCATCATCTACACTACCGGCAGTAGAGAAGCGAAGCAATTCCATTTCGTTGTATTTATATTGAGTTTTAACCATTTCTTTTTTTATTAAAAATAACCTTGACGTTTACGATCTTCCATTGCAGCTTCCGATCTTTTATCATCAGCACGTGTACCTCTTTCAGTAGTTCGAGCAGTAGCTACTTCATTGATAATATCTTCCAAAGAATTTGCTGTGGATAATACGGCACCGGTACAAGTTACATCACCAATGGTTCGGAAACGAACTACCAGCTTTTCAATTTTCTCTTCCGGTTTTAAATTCATAAAATCGGTATACGCCAATATTACACCATCACGTACAAAGCAATCGCGCTCGTGTGAATAATAGATGGTCGGTAAGTCTAATTCTTCAATCGATATATATTGCCAAACATCCATCTCGGTCCAGTTGCTCAAAGGGAATACTCTAAAATGTTCTCCTTGATTTTTTTTGCCATTGAGAATTTGCCAAAGTTCTGGCCGCTGATTTTTCGGATCCCATTGTCCAAATTCATCGCGATGCGAAAAGAATCGCTCTTTTGCTCGAGCTTTTTCTTCGTCTCTTCGCGCACCACCTAAGCAGGCATCAAATTTAAATTCTTCAATCGCATCAAGCAGTGTAATGGTTTGCAAACCATTACGACTGGCATTAAACCCTTTTTCTTCTTTAGCGCGTCCTTTATCAATACTGTCTTGAACAAATCGAACAACTAAGTTTGCTCCTAATTCTTCAACCATTTTGTCTCTGAAGAAAAGCGTTTCTTGAAAATTGTGTCCGGTATCAATATGCATTAATGGAAATGGAATCTTTGCTGGAAAAAATGCTTTCCGAGCTAAGTGGGTCATCACAATGGAATCTTTCCCTCCTGAAAATAATAAAACCGGGCGCTCAAATTGAGCAGCCGTTTCACGAATAATGTAAATCGCTTCTGATTCTAATTCTTGTAAATGTGTAAGTCTATATGAATTCATTTCGAATAATTGATTCTGGGTAAAATATATTCTACGATCCTGTCAAGTGATTGTTTCACTGTAAGTTGATTCGTTTTTACTTCTATTTCGGGGCTTTGAGGTTCTTCAAAGGGTGAACTTATGCCTGTAAAATTAGGAATTTGTCCGGCACGTGCACGTTTATAAAGACCTTTTACATCTCTTTTTTCACATTCTTCTAGTGGACAATTCACAAATATTTCCACAAAACTCCCTTCGGGTACAATGGCACGGACTTGATCGCGATCTTCTCGCAAAGGGCTAATAAATGCTGTGATTACAATAATTCCTGCATCGACAAATAGTTTACTCACCTCTCCGATTCTGCGAATATTCTCTTGCCTTCCTTCCATACTAAAGTCAAGATTTTTGTTTAAGCCATGCCGAATATTATCGCCATCTAACAAATATGTTTTGAAGCCGTTTTCAAACAGGTATTGTTCAAGAGCATCGGCCAAAGTCGATTTTCCGGAACCCGATAGACCAGTGAACCAAATAACTAAAGGTTTCTGCTGCAACAACTGTTGCCGATGTTCGCTGCTTACTTTATAATTTTGATATACAATGTCTTTGTTCATATCATATCATATAAATAGGCAACTCCTAAAACACTTACGATCATGTACATTAAAGTTAATGGGAAACCAAATTTGATGTAATCCACAAACTTATACCCTCCCGGACCATACACCATCAAGTTTGTTTGATAACCAAAAGGAGTCATAAAATCAGCCGATGCTGCCAAAGCGGTAACCAACATAAATGGAATAGGTGTATCCAGCCCCATTTGCATCATTAAAGAAATAGCAATCGGGAAAGTAATAGCAACCGCGGCTGCATTAGTAACAAACATGGTTAGTAGATTAGTGATAAGATATACCACAAATAGCGCCAATAAGGGTGATCCAAAATCCGACATTGCATAAACAATCCCATCGGCAAAATATTTATCCGCACCCGAAACCGATATGGCTTTTCCTACACCAATGGCCAATGCCAAAATTACCATTAGATCAAAATCGAGTGTTCGTTTTATCTCTTCAATTTTTGTTACACGGGCAATTAATAATATACAGATTAACAAGAACAATGAATGAAACAAACTCATTATACCGGTTGCTGCAAATACAAATGCAACGATTATACCGGCAATTATAGAAAAAACGGTGGCACGTTCTGGTGGAGCTAGTTCTCTGAGTTTTGAAATGATGATCAAATCTTTTGTTTCTTCTAATCGGCTGTAGAACTCTTTCCCGGTAGTAACCAACAACAAGTCACCTGAATGCAACTCTTGCTCTCCAACTTTCCCGCTGAGTTTTTCTCCGTTTCGATTTACCGCTAAAATAGCTGCGTCAAAACGATCTCGGAAATTGCTGTCTTTTACCAAGCGACCTGATAAATAGGAATTGGTTGAAATAACTACTTCTACCACGTCCACCTTTTCAGAGATAATTTGATCGGCTTGACCAACTACGCTTAATCCGGTATTGTTCTTCACCAAATCTATAATGGTATCTGTTTCTCCAACAAAGATCAGAGTGTCATTCTCCTCTATTACTTCATAAGGCGTAACAGGAGTAATGACCCGATTGTCTCGAATGATTTCCATCAGGAATAAACCTCTTAAGCTTCTAAGACTTGCTTCATCAACAGTTTTTCCTATAAGCTCAGAACTATTGTTGACATAGGTTTCAACTAGATAGTCTCCCCGCTTTTCTTCAAACTTTTCTAAGGCATCTTTTCGAGAGGGTAAAAATTTATTGCTGAGAAATATCAAGTATATACAACCGATAATACACAATGGTACTCCAATGGGTGTGAACGTAAACATTCCCATTTGTACGCCCAATCCTGCATCACTAGCCAAACCATTCACTACCAGGTTGGTTGATGTGCCAATCAATGTAATGACTCCTCCCATGATGGCCGCAAATGAAAGAGGCATCATCACTTTTGATGGAGATATGCCTTTGTTTTTTGCCCATGAATAAACATGAGGAGATAAAATAGCCACTAAAGGTGTGTTGTTTACAAAGCCTGAAATGGATGCCACCGAAATGGTTAAACGCGACATAAATTGCCGATAATTGAGTTTAGTAGAAAAAATATTGTTTAACGATACATCCAATAATCCTGTCTTCTTCAAAATATCACTCAATACCAATAGAAGAAAAACTACCGCAATGTTTTCATTTGAAAACCCCGAGAGCGCTTCAACAGGTTGAATGACTCCGCTAACCAACAATATGGCAATGCAGGCAATAAACACCAGTACCGGCTTCAGGTATTCCTTGTACAAGGCTACTACCATAAAGATGAGTACACATGTGATGATTATAATATCCCTGGTCATAATTACTTGTTATTACTTTCTTGAAAAGTATAACCCGGTTTTAAACTTTTTAAATAGAAATCGGATGCCAGGTTGTTTTCACTTCCTGAACATTGAGTATGCAATATGGGTTTAAAAGTGATTTTCTATTAAACTGATTTGGTAAAAATCTTACATATCTCTTCAAATTGGAAGAGATGCTTTTTTCCATTTTGGTAGAAAGTTCATCCGCTCCTCCGGCATAGATCAGGGCATTTACATCCATATGCAGAGCGGCCTGTTGTGCCAATTCATTTTTATATGCGGTGAGTAGATTACAAACTCCGGCCGGAACATCTGATACTTCTATTGCTTCGGCTAATTCAACGGCAGCCATAGGATTCAATTCGCTTGCCATAACAATGCAAGTATTACCCCCACAAATGCTAGCCGCAATCATTGCGGCTAAGGTGCTCAATCCTTTACCACTTTCATCTTGTATGGCCACTACTCCGCATGATTCATGAAAAGAAAAGTTAAAATATTTTCCTTCCACCGGATTTACACTGCTAAATACCTGAACATATTTATCGGCCCAGCCGGCATAATAAACAAAGGTGTCTATGGTATTTTCAATATCGACAAGAGCATCTTTTTCTGTTAAGCCTTGTCGTTTCAATGTATGTACCAATTGTGCTTTACGTCCTTCAAGTGTTTCGGCAATTCGGTATAAAATCTGACTTCGGTTGAATGCGGATTTTGATCTCCAACTTTGCCATGCGTTTCGGGCGGCAATAACAGCATCACGAAAATCTTTTCGAGATGCTCGACTTATGTTGATCACTTCATTACTCCCATCCGAAAATCCAAAAATGCGTCCAGATTCACTTCGAATAAACTGTCCGTTAACAAACATTTTATACGTTTTTCTTACCGCTATTCTATCTGTTCTACTCACTCCGTTTGAACTTTCAGAATGAACGACTTTCTTTTTTGCTATATTTTTCTCTTTAGTCGTATTCATTGTTACACTTGTTTTAAGTAAGCCGATAATCCATGCATACCCCCTTCGCGACCAATGCCGCTTTCTTTGTAACCACCAAATGGTGATGAAGGATCAAACTTGTTGAAGGTATTGGCCCACAACACTCCGGCACGAATAGACGATGTTACTTTAAATATTTTCGAACCCTTGTCGGTCCAAACTCCACCCGACAATCCATAGGGTGTATTGTTGGCTTTTTCAATGGCTTCTTCAGCGGTTCGAAATGATTGAATGGCTAAAACCGGCCCAAAAATTTCTTCTTGTACTATGGTGTCGCTTTGTCCAACATTGGTAAACAAAGTTGGTTTAAACCAAAAACCTTTACTTGGAATTTTGCAAGACGACTGATGACATTCTCCTCCTTCATCGATCCCTTTTTTTACCAATCGCTGAATTTTATTGAGTTGATCTTTCGAATTGATAGCACCTATATCGGTGTTTTTATCCAAAGGATCTCCCACCACCAAGGTTTCAATCCGATCTTTTAATTTGCGCATCACCGTATTCATGATCGACTCTTGAACAAACAAACGCGATCCGGCACAACAAACATGCCCTTGATTAAAAAATATTCCATTCACAATTCCTTCAACAGCCTGATCAATTGAAGCATCTTCGAAAATGATGTTCGCTGCTTTACCTCCCAATTCAAGGGTGTATTTTTTTTGTGTTCCTGCCAATGCATTTTGAATCATCTTTCCAACATCGGTTGATCCGGTAAAGGCGACCTTACTGACCTTATGGTGATTGACCAATGCTGCACCTGTTTTGCCAGCTCCTGTAATAATGTTCACAGTGCCCGGAGGCAAGTCGGCTTCTTGTATGATTTCAGCTAATTTCAACGCAGTAAGTGGAGTGGTTTCTGCTGGCTTTAATACCACGGTATTTCCACAGGCCAAAGCCGGTGCTATTTTCCATGCCGCCATCAACAATGGAAAATTCCAGGGAATAATTTGTCCGGCAACACCATATGGTTTTACTTCAGCACCCGGAAATGCATAGTTTAATTTATCGGCCCAACCCGCATAGTAGAAAAAATGTGCGGCACTTAAAGGTACATCTACATCGCGTGACTCTCGTATAGGTTTTCCACCATTCATACTTTCGGTTACTGCCAACTCTCGTGCACGTTCTTGAATAATGCGCGCAATGCGATACAAGTACTTCCCACGCTCGGCACCCGACAATTTTGACCAATATTTTTGATACGATTTTTCTGCACTTTCCACCGCTTTATTTACATCGGGCTCGCTTGCTTCAGCTACTTCGCTTATGACTTTTTCGCTTGCCGGATTAATGGTCTTAAAATATTTTCCAGCACTTGGTTTAACAAAAGTGCCGTTGATAAACAGATCGTATTTTTCTTTTATGGTAAAATGATCGGCTGATTCGGGAGCAGGCGCATAAGTCCAACCTCCTGAAAAATCAAGTACTCGTTTGTTTTTTGCTATCGTTTTTGACGCCATGATTTCTTTAAAGATACTTCTTCAAAAATACTAAAATTATTACGGCCTTCTATTTCTTTATCGATTCTCTGAGCTGCTCAGCACTGCGCTCACTTCAATTTCTATCAACATATCGGGATGCATTAAAGCACTCACTTCAACCATAGTCGCCACTGGATCGATGTTCTTAAAAAATTCTCCATGTGCTCTTCCGGCTTCTTCTGCTAAGGCTATGCGAGTGACATACATTCGTGTACGCAACACATCTTTACGCGATGCGCCCAACTGCGTCAATGCCTTTTCAATTTTTTCGAAAACAAACATAGTCTGTTGATATAAATCTCCGGCAAAAAGTACTTGATCTCCCTCTACTGCTGTAGTGCCGCTTACTTCAATTATTTGACCTACTTTAACTGCACGGGCATAAGAGAACTGTTGTTCCCAAATAGTATTCGAATAAATATTGGTTCTTTTCATTGCGCGTATTTTAATAACTGATCGGCCATCTCGCGGTTGTTGCTTAATCGGGGTACTTTATTCTGCCCGCCTAATTTTCCATTGGCTTTCATAAAATCAACAAAAGCATTTTTACGCAAAGGAATAATTTTGAGCGGTTGCAGTATTTTCCCTTCAATCAAATCGCGGTAATAAATATTTTGCGTTTGAAGACTCTCATCAATCGATTGAGAGAGTGCCAATACGTTGGAAGGCGATTCGTCAAATTCAATAAACCACTCGTGATATGGAAGCCCGTCCGATGGATTCACTTGCGGAGCTACGGTAAATTCAGAAATAGAAACCCGATGCTTAGCTCCGGCATGTTGCATGGCTTTATCTACTTCTTCAGCAATAACATGTTCGCCAAAGGCAGAGATAAAATGTTTAACACGACCGGTAACAATTAATCGATATGGATCTTTGCTTACAAATTTAACGGTGTCTCCTATACTATAAGACCACAATCCGGCATTGGTGCTGAGTAAAAGCGCATAATTAACACCCAATTCAATTTCGTGCAGTTGTAAGCGAATGGGATGAGCCGAATGATATTCGCTCAAAGGAACAAATTCATAAAAGATGCCATCGTTGCTGTTCAAAAGCAAACCTTCGTTCCTTACTAAATCCTGATACGCAATAAATCCTTCTGATGCCGGATACAACTCAATGCTGTTTATTTTTTTTCCAATGCTCTTTTCAATTTTCGAACGATAGGGTTCAAAGTTTACCCCGCCATAGACAAAGAGATCGAAGTTGGGGAAAATTTCTGCAATGCTTTTTTGACTTCTCGACTGTAGTTTATCAAAATACATTTGAACCCAAGGCGGTATTCCACTGATCAATCGCATGTCTTTATTCATGGTTTCATCTACAATACGATCGAGCTTTTCTTCCCAATCGTTGATGCAATTGGTTGCGTAAGAAGGCAATTGATTCGATCGTAAATACGAAGGCACATGATGATTGACAATGCCTGAAAGTCGTCCGCAAGGAATTCCACTTTGAGTACTTAATTCAGGACTGCCTGATAAAAAAATCATGTAGCCTTTGAGGAGTGATGCATCGTTTCTATGAAACATATTAAACAATAAGGCATTGCGAGCCGCACGTATATGATTGGATATACTCTCTTTACTAATGGGAATGTATTTAATACCCGATGTGGTGCCGGAAGTTTTGGAAAGGTATAAGGGTTTGCCCGGCCAACTTACATTCTCTTCACCATTTTTGATCCGATCAAACCAATCTTTTTGCTGCTCATAGTCACCAAACGGAACTTGTTTGCAGTAATCGGAATACGATCGAATGGTAGCGAATGAATGTGCTTGACCGAATGAAGTATTTTTAGCTGTTTGGATTAAGCGTTCAAACCATTGTTGTTGTATGGTACTTGCCTGTTTCGATTGCTGATAAATTTTACGGCAAGTATGCTTGGCAAATGGTAGGGCTAAAATGCTTTTTAAACTCATTGGTGGCTCAGCGAATTTTTAAAAAGTGATGTAGTCTTGTGGATTGACTGGCGATCCATTGTACCATAATTCAAAGTGAAGATGAGGACCGGAAGTCAACTCACCAGAGTTACCAATAAAAGCAATCACATCTCCGGCTTTCACAAAGTCTCCGGCTTTTTTAAGCAAGGCCGAATTGTGTTTATATACCGACAACAAATTGTTACTGTGCATCACTGCAATTACATAACCGGTTTCGGAAGTAAAATCGGCCATCACTACCGTGCCATCCAAGGTTGATTTTATCACCTCATCGGGTGCACCAACGATATCAATTCCAAAATGCTTGCTTTGACGATTATATTCGTTGCTGACTTTACCTTTTACCGGACTGAAAAAATTAAATCCGGCTATTCCACTCAGTCTATTTTTATTCTCGAAAGTTACAAAATAGTTGTCCATGCTTTCGATCTCGCTGCGCAACTCAACATCTTCGGGCGAGTGTGATAGATTGGAAACAGTGTCGTAACGGGCATTCACATCGCTCAGCGAAGCCGTATCAAAATCAACTATGTTGCCGCTGATGATGCCCGATAAATTTTGAATGTATTTATCGTGTGCGCTTACCACACTTTGTAAAGAATCGCCTTTCAATGCGAGATTAATGGATCTTCGTTTCATATCCACATCGGCATAGCCGGGTATGTACTCGCGCAAGGGTGTAAAGGCTATGAGAAAAATAGTCAACGTGACCAAACCAATGATTAAAGTACCGGCAAAGACAAACACATTTAATGGCGATAAGCGAAAAGAAACTTTCTCTTCGAGGGTTTCATCGTTCATCATTACCAGCCTGTATTTATTTTTCAGGCGGGTATAAATCTTCTTTCTTTTACTTGTTTTTTTAGCCATTAAGGTGAATAAAATTCTTAAGTTTGTGTGCAGTGATGCCACTGAACAAATATCGAAAAAAGCTGGCAAACATTGTGGAAAACAAATCAATTAATGGTTAAAACCTGTTGATTGCAGCAATAAATTTGTCCTTGAACTGTTAAACCTGTATTTGCACATCGTATTGAACATGAATAGCCGAATAGTATTGATCTCCTTTTTGATTGCCGCACTCACGGTGGTATCGGCTTGCTCAACCAAAAAAAATAGTTTTACCAGACGTACGTATCATAATCTTACTGCCCATTACAATGGCTATTTCAATGCACGCGAAAGAGTAAAAGAAAGTGCCAAGGCCATTGCCGAAATGCAGAAAGATAAATTTGACCGAATATTACCGGTCTTCAAATTTGGTGATGAACAAATTGCAAAATCGCAACATCCGAGTTTGAACGAAGCCATAAAAAAATGCAGCATCGTTATTAAACGACACAGCATGAACATAAAAGGCAAAGAGTATTGCCGTTGGATTGATGATAATTGGTTGGTGATTGGTAAAGCTCAGTTTTTCAAACACGATCATTGGGCTGCCATAGAAACTTTCCAATATATTTCTGCCGAATACAAAGAAAGCGAGGTTCGCTATGATGCATTGCTTTGGTTGGTACATTCCTATTTGCAATTGGGCAAATACACCGATGCCGATTATCTACTCGACTTTTTAAACAATGATAAAAAAATGCCGCAAGACCGCAGAGGCTTTTTTCATGCCACTCGTGCCGAATTGCATTTACTCAAAAACGAACTTGAGCCTGCGGCTGAACATTTGGAAAAAGCAGTAGTAAAATCGAAGAAGAAAGCCGACCGTGTTCGCTATTCATTTATTCTGGCACAGATTTATCAAAAACTTGGCGACTCGCAAAAAGCATTTCAAAAATACAGTGCTGTAGTGAAAATGAATCCTGCTTATGATTTTGATTTTTATTCACGAATTGAAAAAGCCATCAACTTTGGAGAAGAAGGTCAGAGTATGGAAGATACCAAAAAGGCATTGCTGAAAATGACCCGCGATGCAAAAAACTCCGACTATCTGGACAAGATATATTATGCGTTGGGAAAAATAGAACAGAAAGAAAACAATGAAGAAGGCGCTATTGCCTATTATCAAAAATCAGCTGCATCGGGAAGCGGTTCTGACAATACCCGATCGTTTTCGTATCTCGAATTGGGTGAAATATTTTTTAAAAAACCGAATTACCCTTATGCGCAAGCCTATTACGATTCGTGTGTTTCGTATTTATCGAAAGATTACCCGCAGTATGACGACATTTCGAATAAGCGCAACAGCTTAACCAAACTGATTCAATACTTGCAGGTGATACACGATCAGGACAGTTTGTTGACCTTAAGTCAAATGAGCTCAGCCGATCAGGAAAAATTTATCAGTGATGTTATTGCCAAAGAAGAAGAGATTAGAAAAGAAAAAGAACGGTTAGAAAAAGAACTCAAGTTAAAAGAGCAACAAGAAAAAGCCGAAGGACAACAGTTTTATCAAAGCCAACAACAACAAAACACCCAATATCAGGGACAAAGCGGAGCCAACTGGTATTTTTACAATCCGGCTGCTGTAAGTTTTGGGTTCAATGAATTTTTGCGCGAATGGGGCGAAAGAAAACTGGAAGACGATTGGCGAAGAAGCAGCAGAATATCGTTTGGACAAAATGCAGAACAAGGCAGTGGTGACCCGGTGGCCGATAGTTTGAAAGCGATTGAGGATTCGCTGTTGCTGCACAATACCGAATTGAGAAAGAAAAAATATTTGAGTTCTATTCCTAAGAGCGACTCGAGTTTGCTGGCATCCAACGAAAAAATAATGGATGCATATTATAATATTGGTGTAATTTATAAAGAGCAAATTGGCGACAACCCTGAAGCGATAAAGAGTTTTGAGAAACTACTGAACCGATATCCCGAAACCCGTTATAAAGCCGCTACCTGCTACAATCTTTACCGGATCTATTTATTGATTCCGGATGAGGAAAAAGCGGAGTTTTATAAACGAATTATTTTGGATGAATACGGCAGCAGCGATTATGCCAATCTGATTAAAAACCCGAACTACTTTAAGGAGAAGCAAAACAAGACGGCTATTGTGCGAATGTTTTACGAAAACACTTATCGCGCTTATTTGAACAAGCAATACGAATATGTGATTGAAAGAAAAAATATGGCCGACAGTATGTTTGCTGCCAATGAGTACTCGCCCAAATTTGATTTGCTAAAAAGTCTTGCCATTGGAAAAACACAAAATCTCGACCGATTTCTTGCTTCGCTCAATTATGTGGTGGTTACCTATCCACAAGACTCGGTTAAATTTAAAGCGCAGGAAATCATTGACTATTATACGCGAAAGAGAAACGACCCCACTGCAGTTGATACTTCTGCCATGCCTTCGCAGGTGTTTTTATACGAACCGAATAAGGCGCATTATTTACTGATCATTTACCCCGATACATTAAAGAACGAACAACAGCTGAAGTTTAAAATTGCTGACTTTAATAATGAATACCACAGTTTGGAAAAACTTAAGGTGAGCAATTCCATACTACCCGATGGCAGTAAGTATGTGGTAGTAAAAGAAATGGAAAACAGTGAGAAGGCTTTGCAATACTATGCCGGACTGATGACCCAAAGTGATGCTTTCAAATTATTTGAAGCCGGAGTGTTTCGTTTTCTGGTGATCAGCAATGGCAACTTTAACGAATTGTTGCGCACCGGTGCGGTGAAAGCCTACGAAGAATTTTACGAGTCAACTTATTATTAACAATTAGCTGCTTTATTGACCAAAACACTTGTTTTTTAATTGGTTATAATGTGTATATTTGTGAGCCTTTAACCAAAAAAAGTTCAAAAACATATGTTTAACCAGATGAAAAACAAAAACACTGTTAACAAAGCAGGCAGCGACTCGAATGCCGGTTCTATTAATTTGATTGGTAACGGAAGCGTTATAGAAGGAACGATAAACAGCAGTGGCGATTTGAGAATTGATGGCATTGTAAAAGGTTCGGTGAGTTCGAAATCGAAAGTGGTGGTGGGCTCTACCGGAAAGGTGGAAGGAGACATTATTTGTCAGAATGCCGATATATCCGGACAAGTGAAGGGAAAAACCACCGTTGCGGAAACTTTGTTTTTGAAGAGCACAGCGCGTATCAATGGCGATATTATTACCAGCAAATTGATTGTTGAAGTGGGTGCCGCATTTACCGGTTCGTGCAATATGGGTCCTATGATTAAGGATTTGAAAAGAGGGGAATCAAACGAGGTAAACATTGAAAAACAAAACACCGAACTCAAGGAAAAAACAGCTTGAGTTTTACGCCCGATATTCGGCCATGGGAATTCAAATGGCTGCTATTATTTTTCTGCTTACATTTTTTGGTGTAAAATGCGACCAATGGTTGTCTATGTCTTTTCCACTATTTACTATCGTGTTCAGTTTGCTTTCGGTGGTGGCCGCATTGTATGTTACGCTCAAAGATTTGTTTAAATCGAAATAGACCCGGAATTTGTTTATGAAAAGTTATCTGATCAAATGGACTTTGTTCACGCTCTTTTGTTTGCTGTTTTTTATACCGGTACAAAATTTTTTGCCCGCAGAACTGCAAATGAAAAATGCCTGGTGGGTGGCGCTCTTGTTTGCGTTTATTACACTGGCGTTTCATTATGGACTGATGAAGGCCCGGCAAAGAAGCGGAAGTTATTTTGTTAAATTTTATATGGGTGTTTCGGCACTGAAGCTGATGCTTTTGTTGCTGATTATTATTGTTTATTCTCTACTGAATCGTGCTAATGCTGCTTCGTTTATAGCGCATTTTTTTAGCGCCTATATGTTTTATACGGTGTTTGAAGTATGGCAAAGCTATGCTATGCTGCGCGAGAAAAAAACTCTGTAGTTTTTTGATTTAACTTGATTTTAAAAATTTTTAATTAATCTGCTCTGCACTTAAAGGTGTGGGGCAGGATTTTTTTATTGGGGGGGGTAACGATTGGGGTTTGCCTAAGGCGATAAGATATAAAACTCCATTTAGCAGAATACCAAATTTAACAGGGCTTTTTGTTTTTTATGATTTCCTTTCACTACCTTTAATTACTCAACCCATAAAAGCAAGCCGCTATGAAAACCATTCTTGCTCTTTTAGTGTGCTTGAAATTATTCCTCAAAACAATAGTATGACCAATATAAGTGTGGTATTTAGTTGCGAGCATTATATTGATAGCACCCCACGGGGCAGCAACAATTATTTGGGGCATTGGC
>DAOQTX010000046.1:0-21678 GCA_035340715.1 Bacteroidia bacterium
GTTATTATCTCATGTCTCCTAAATCAAGTTTAGATCAAACCAACTCAAAGGAGGCAATCAATCGTTTACAATCTTTTGTGAATCGTTATCCGAAAAGTGATCGCATAGAAAAATGTAATGCGTTGATCGATGACTTGAGAGATAAACTTGAAATGAAAACTTTCGAGAACGCAAAAAACTTTTATAAGCGAACAGCATATAAAGCTGCTTTGGTTTCATTTGAAAATTTAATAAAGGAATATCCCGGATCGAAATACGTAGAAGAATGTTATATATATATAATACGTAGTTCATACGATTATGCCAGTTATTCCATTGATGCCAGAAAAGAAGAACGGTTCAACGAAACTTTAGCCAATTGCTTGCGCTATAGAGAGAATTATGCTGAAGGCAAATTCATCAACGAATGCAATAACCTGGAGCGTTTGGCCAAAGAACAATTAAAAAAGATATCGGATGATGGAAAAATTCAAGGAAATGGTTAAATTTGCAAGCTAAAATCAAAGAGGAATGAACTATAAAAACGCTGCCAGCACTTCTCAAACTCGAAATTTCACCGAATTAGAAGAAAATACCGGTAATATTTATGAGTCAGTTGTTATTATGTCTAAAAGAGCGAACCATATTTCTGCCGAATTTAAGGAAGAGCTAAAGTCGAAATTGCAAGAATTTGCTAGTTCGTCAGATAACTTAGAAGAAGTTTTTGAAAACAGAGAGCAAATTGAAATCAGCAAGCATTATGAGCGTTTACCAAAACCAACTCTGATTTCAACCCAAGAATTTTTGGAGAAAAAAATATACCACCGAAACCCTGAAAGAGAGGGTTAATACCAAAACAGTATGAGCCTGAGCGGAAAAAAAATACTGCTTGGCATATCGGGCAGTATTGCAGCATATAAAATTGCTGAACTGATTCGATTATTGAAAAAACAAAAAGCCGAAGTGAAAGTCGTAATGACAGCTTCGGCTTGCGATTTTATATCGCCTCTTACTCTTTCTACATTATCAAAAAATAAGGTTTACAAAGACTTCTATAAATCATCAACCGGTGAATGGGAGAATCATGTTGAATTAGGTTTGTGGGCAGATATCTTTTTGATTGCTCCTGCGAGTGCAAACACGATTTCTAAGTTTGCAAATGGCTTATGTGATAATTTACTAAGTGCTATTTATTTATCAGCTAGATGTAAAGTGGTAGTGGCACCCGCCATGGATGTAGATATGTTTAAGCATAAAGCAACCCAGAGAAATTTAGTTCGACTGAAAGATGATGGAGTTTTAGTTTGGGGTCCCGCTTCTGGCGAATTAGCCAGCGGACTAACAGGCATGGGGAGAATGTTGGAGCCTGCAGAATTATACGAACTGGTTGTAACACAGTTCAAAAAAAAAAGTCTAAAATCTAAAATCAAAGTCCTGATAACGGCTGGTCCTACACAAGAGGCAATAGACCCGGTACGATATATAAGCAATCATTCTTCTGGAAAAATGGGCTATGCATTGGCTAATGAATGTGCATCAAAAGGTATGGATGTCATATTAATCAGCGGTCCGGTACGTGAAATGGAATTAAACAGCTCCATATTAAAAGTGGATGTTGTTTCGGCTGAAGATATGTTTAAGCAGACTATTAAATATTGGAAGAATGCTCAAATAGCAATATGCTCTGCAGCGGTGGCGGACTATTCTCCAAGTAAAGTTGCAAATCAAAAAATTAAAAAGAGCGATGCTGCTCTTCAAATACCGTTGCAAGCTACCAAAGATATATTAGCTCATTTGGGAAAAACGAAGACTAAAAATCAAACGTTAGTAGGATTTGCGCTTGAAACAAATAACGAATTGGAAAACGCTAAAAGCAAACTAAAAAATAAAAATCTTGATTATATCGTTCTTAATTCGTTGAATAAGGAGAATCAAGTTTTTGGCAGTGATTTTAATGCTATAAAAATAGTGGATAAAAAAGGTAAGCAAACTGATTTTGCTAGAGATACAAAGAGTAAGTTAGCAACTAAGATTATTAATTTAATACTACCCGAATGAAGTATTTAAAAATATGGTGCCCTTTTGTATTTTTTGTTGTAGTGTTGAACCATTCTTCACTATCACAAGAACTGAACTGTAGAGTTTCAATATTAACACCACAAATACAAGCTACAGACAAGAGTGTTTTTCAAGAGTTGCAACAAGCTATTTTTGAATTTGTATCAAACCGCAGTTGGACCGATGATAAATTTCTTGCCATCGAACGAATTGAATGCAACATGCAGATTACCATTAAAGCGTGGCCTTCGCAAGATGAGTTTGAAGCTACGATGCAATTAACAGCCAATCGCCCGATTTTTGGAACCAGTTACGATTCTCCAATCATTAACTTAAATGATGAAGCCTTTAATTTTAAATACCAGCGTTATCAGCAATTAGAGTATTCTGAAACGGGCAATACTTCCAATTTAACAAGTCTGATTGCCTATTATGTGAATATAGTGTTGGGAGTCGATTACGATTCATACTCACCACTTGGTGGTTCAGGTTTCTTTGCTAAAGCTCAAGGTATAGTTAATAATATGCAATCGAGTCCATATCCCGGATGGAGAGCATTTGACGGAACAAAAAACAGATACATATTGGCTGAATCACTAAACAATAATAAATATAGACCCATCAGAAGTTTCTTCTATAACTACCATAGAAAAGGATTGGACATGATGACTGAAAAAAAAGAGGAAGCTATGAACTCCATTACCGCTTCAATTGAAGAACTGCGTTCAGTGCACAGAGAATATCCCAATAGCATGCTGATGCAAGTATTGTTTTTGGCCAAAGCCGATGAAGTGGTGAACATTTATTCACAAGCTTTTCCCGATGCCAAAAACAGAGTAGTAAATGCTCTAAATGAAATTGATCCGGGAAACATTGCAAAATATCAACAAATCACAGGACAATAATATATTTTCCTTTATCTTGGTATTATGCTTAGCAATCTGCGCATAAAAAATTATGTTCTGATCGATGATTTGTCGATACCATTTAATGGTGGTCTAACAATAGTTTCGGGAGAAACAGGAGCCGGTAAATCTATTTTACTAGGAGCAATGTCTTTGCTATTTGGAGAAAGAGCCGATAGTAAAGCTGTAATGAATCCCAAACAAAAGTGTATCGTTGAAGGGGAATTTGATATATCCGAATATGGGTTAGAGTTATTCTTCCAAAAACATGAATTGGATTTCTGGAGTTCATGTATCATAAGAAGAGAAATTAATTCCGAAGGTAAATCCAGAGCATTTATAAATGACACACCGGTTAATCTATCTACCCTGAAAGAACTATCTTCTTTTTTGGTTGATATTCATTCTCAACATGAAACGCTAACACTTTCCGAATCGACTTTCCAAATGAATTTATTGGATGCAGTGGCCGGTAATGAAGATATTTTAAGTGAATACAAAAAGTTGTTTGCAGACTATAAAAAGACAGAACAACAACTTTCAGCATTGCATAGAGAAAGAGCAGAGTTTCAAAAACAAAAAGAGTACAATCAGTTTCTCTTCGATGAACTGGAAGAAGTTCAGCTAAATGAAGGCATACTCGAAAAAACTGAAAGCGAATTACAGATGCTGAATAATGCTGAAAACATTAAAAGCACTTTATCGCAAATATCAAGTCTTTTAGGAGAAAGTGAAGTGAATGCAATATCCATGTTGGGTTCTGTAATTCAGCAATTGAAAAACATAAGCCAGTTTCACTCTTCACTCGATGATATACATAAGCGGGTGAACAGCCTCCAAATTGAAATGGAAGATGTATTGGATGAGATTAGAAAAGTGGATGATTCAATTGAATATGATCAAGAGCGAATAGAACAGTTAACAGAAATTGCCAATCAGATTAATCGCTTATTGAACAAACATCAAGTTCAGCAAGTAAAAGATTTGATTGAAATTAAAGAGCAGCTCCAGCAAGGTCTGTTCCAAGACTCATATAATGAAGAAAAGATCAACAAGCTTCAAAAGCAATTTAATGAATTGCAGCAAGAATTGATCACGAGAGCTCTGCAACTATCCAACAAAAGAAAAAAAGCTATTGGCAGTTTAGAGAGTAATATTGAGCAATTGCTTAAAGACGTTAATATGCCCGATGCTCGTTTCAAAGTGCAATTGATGCAACTCGATGATCAAGAGATTAATAGTACTGGATTAAATCGCGTACAATTTCTTTTCAATGCGAATAGAGGGGAGCACAATAAATTACAATCTATAGCACAGGTGGCCTCTGGTGGAGAATTGTCTCGATTAATGTTGTGCATTAAATCCATCTATGCCAATGTTGCTCAACTTCCTCTAATCATTTTTGATGAGATTGATAGTGGAATTTCAGGAGAATCGGCAGCTAAAGTGGCCGGCATTATTGATGAAATTGGAAAGAAAAGACAAGTAATCACTATAACCCATCTACCTCAAATGGCTGGCAAAGGAGCCAATCATATAGTGGTATTCAAAGAAAATAATAGGGGGCAAACGTATACAAAGCTCAAGGTGTTAAGCAGTGAGGAAAGAGTGGAAGAAATAGCACGAATGATAAGCGGTGATAAAACAACGGATGCTTCTCGATCGAATGCAAGGGAATTATTAAGCCATTAAGCAGATAATTTTTGTATTTTCGCTTTCCTTAAACAACCGACAAAACTATGCAGGTATCAAATCTTTTAAGTGGTAAAAGAGGTATTATTTTCGGAGCCCTCGATTCAAATTCTATCGCCTGGAAAGTGGCTGAAAAATGCCACGAGCAAGGGGCAAAGTTTACACTCACTAATGCTCCTGTTGCATTGCGTATGGGTGCCATCAATCAACTCGCTGAGCAATGCGGCTCAACCGTTATCCCTGCTGATGCTACCAATATGACCGATTTAGACAACCTCCTTCAAAAAAGTCAGGAGATACTTGGGGGAAAACTCGATTTTATTTTACACAGTATTGGCATGTCATTGAATGTAAGAAAAAACAAGCCTTACACTGATTTGGACTACGATTATTTTCAAAAAACATTAGATATATCCGGCCTTTCTTTTCACCGTGTTTTACAATCGGCTTATAAGTCGGAGGTCATGAACAAGAACGGAAGCATATTAGCGCTCAGTTATATAGCAGCTCAAAAAGTATTTCCTTTTTATAACGATATGGCCGATGCAAAAGCCTTATTGGAAAGTATAGCGCGAAGCTTTGGATATCATTTTGGAAAAAGAGATGGAGTACGAGTAAATACTGTATCTCAGTCGCCTACCCGAACTACCGCTGGTAGTGGGGTAAAGGGATTTGATACCTTATACGATTATGCCAATATCATATCTCCACTTGGTAACGCCACTGCAGAATCCTGTGCTGATTTTTGTGTTGTTATGTTCTCTGACCTGTCCAGAATGATAACCATGCAAAATATTTATCATGATGGTGGATATAGTTCAACCGGAGTTAGTGTTGAATTGATCGATATCATGAATAAGTAAAATTGAACCTGTCCATCTTGTGAAAAGTCTCTCTCTATAGGGTATTGCTTATATGATCGGAGAAAAATAAGTTTACGGAATAATAATTTCTCATAAAGAATGAAAGTTCACAAGGGTAATAAATCTCAAAAGAAATCTGTAGCTGAAACGACTAAACAAAAAGAGAGAATAGTATCTTCTCCTTTTCCGAAGGAATTGTATTTGTGGTTAGCAGGTATCCTATTGCTCACAATCATTGCGTTTTCTTCTTCAATCAATAATGGATTTACCAATTGGGACGATCCGAAGTATCTTACGGAAAATCCTCTTATACGAAGCCTGAGCAGTGATAATATTCATAAAATTTTTACTGAGGCTTATTTTGGAAACTATCAGCCACTGCATATTCTATCGTATGCTATAGAATATAGTTTCTATGAGCTTGATCCCACAGGGTATCATACTACAAGTGTGGTAATGCATTTGTTATGTACTGCATTGGTAATGTGGTTTATATGGCTAATCTCAGGCAGTAGTTTAATCACCATCATTGCTACACTTTTATTCGGTGTTCACCCTATGCACGTGGAATCTGTTGCATGGGCTGCAGAAAGAAAAGATTTATTGTATACGATCTTCTTTTTATTTGCTGCGATCTTTTACGTGAAGTATATCAAGAGCAATTATAAAAATTCCTTTTTGCTGCTGTCCATGCTCTTTTTTATTATATCTGGGTTTGCCAAGGCAATGGCAGTTTCTTTTGTGCCGGTTATGATTATCATCGACTATTACTTTAAGCGAAATCTGCTTGAGAAGAAAGTGATTTTTGAAAAAATTCCTTTTCTCATTTTTGCTATCATCATAGGGGCAATTAGTGTAACGGTTGTTGGACAAGCCGATACCATAGCACTCGACAATCATTTCAGTCGGATTCAACAAAGTGCTTTTGCATTTTTTAACATCAATATGTATGTAGCTAAATTGATTGTTCCGGTTAAGTTGAGTAGTTATTATGCGTATCCGATTATTGGAGCCGATAATGCAATTCCTTCTTATTACTATTTAGGATTTCCATTGGTGTTCCTCATTCTAGGTTTGTTGATTTATAGCACTCGATTTAATCGAAATATTATGTTTGCTGCCGGATTTTTTGTGGCCACTATAGTTTTGGTGCTACAGTTTGTACCGGTTGGACCAACTATTTTTAGTGAGCGATATTCCTATATCCCCAGTATTTCATTTTTCTATCTAATCGGTTTTGGTATCAATAAGTTAGTAGCTAACAAGCAAGCTTTACGACTTCCGGTTTTTATTGTGCTTGGTGCATATGGGTTATGGCTCAGTTATGCCACTTTCGAGAGATGTAAAATATGGAAGGATAGTTTAACGCTTTGGAATAATGTTTTAGAGCAGTTTCCTTATGTAGCTGTTGCGTATAACAATATTGGTAATATCTATGGAAAGGAGCAAGGGAACTTGGAGAAAGCAATGGAGAATTTCAATCTTTCTATCAAATATGATCCGGAATACGAAAATGCCTATTCAAACAGAGGAATTGTTTATGCTATGCAGGGTAAATTTGATTTGGCGGAAAAAGATTTTAATAAAGCGCTTCAGGTAAAGGACGATTATGTGGAGGCTTTGCACAACCGTGCTATCCTGTATTCTCAAACCAAACGTTACGAACTTGCGCTCATTGATTTCAATAAGGCTATTGCAAAGGAACCTTATGAAGCACAACAGTATTTTAATAGGGCTGTAGTTTATACCGATTTGAACAGATACAATGAAGCGATTATTGATTTTCAACATGCCATACGCCTACACCCAAAAATGGCCGATGCTCATTACCGTTTGGCATTAGCGTATTACAATATGGGTAATAAAAATGCCGCTATGCAAAGCATGAACAATGCATCTGCTCTGGGAGCGAAAATGGACCCTGCTCATATTCAAATGATACAAGGTGGGGGAGCGCAGTAAATCACGCTCTTGGATGATGTTCCAGAATAACCCTTTTTAAATAACTCCTGTCGAGGTGGGTGTATATCTCTGTTGTTGTTATGCTGGCGTGTCCCAGCATTTCTTGAACTGCTCTTAGATCGGCACCTCGCTCAACCAAATGTGTCGCAAAGGAATGACGAAAGGTATGGGGAGAAATTTTCTTTTTTATACCAGCTGTTTGAGCCAAGTTTTTAATGATCGTAAATACCATCACTCTCGTTAAATGTTTTCCTCTTCGATTTAAAAACACATGATCTTCAAATCCCTTTTGAATGGTCTGAAGTGCCCGAACTTCCTTGAGAAAGATATTTAGATACTTTATGGCTGAATTGCCAATGGGCACAAGTCGTTCTTTGTTTCCCTTTCCTAAAACTTTTATAATTCCAATTTCAAGAAATAAATTACTGCATTTCAATTCTACCAACTCACTCACACGCAATCCGCAGCCATATAAAATTTCGATCATGGCTTTATTGCGAGTCCCTTCGGCTTTACTCAGGTCAATGGCTTCAATAAGTTTTTCAATCTCTTCAAGACTCAATACATCGGGTAATTTACGACCGGTTTTAGGTGTATCTAATAAAGAAGCGGGATTGTCGTGAATCGTTCCTTCTAATAATAGATATTTATAGAATGCGCGTATTCCGCTGATAATCCTGGCTTGAGAAAAGGCGCTCATGCCAATCTCATTTACATAATGAATAAATTTTTGTAAATCATTGATATCTAATCGTTCAGGCGCAACTACCTTTTCATTTAGTGCAAGGTATTCGTAGAGCATATTGGCATCCCTTATATAGGCCTCAATGCTGTTTCGACTCAATCCTTTTTCAAGTTTTAAGTGATTTTCAAAACCTTTTATATAAGAGTTCCAATTCATTCGGTGTATGCACTCAAATATATCATTCAAAGGATATGCTATTTTTGTAGATCATTTTTGTTATGAACAAATTGCCAATGAATTTACATATCATAAACGGTCCGAATTTGAATCTATTGGGTACTCGTGAAACCGATATTTATGGAACCGAATCTTTCGAAACATATTTTCAGATGCTGGTAGAGAAGTATAACTTTGTTAAACTGCACTATTATCAAAGTAATGTTGAAGGAGAATTGATCAATCAACTTCAATCGATAGGATTTTCATCTGATGGTATAATTTTAAATGCAGGAGGTTATACCCATACTTCGGTAGCATTGACCGATACTGTAAAAGCCATCTCAACCGGAGTGGTAGAGGTTCATATCAGCAATATCTATGCTCGCGAAGAATACAGGAAAAACTCTTTGTTAAGTTCCAATTGTATTGGAATTATTAGTGGCTTAGGGCTGCAGGCCTATGATTTTGCCATACAGTTTTTTATAGGTAGAAATCGTATGAAAGATCGCGCTTAGTTACTGATCATCACCGGCATTGCCAACATCAATATACTTTCGCTTGCATTTTCACCTCCAACCGGAGAGAATAAGCCGGCTCTATTGTTGAGCGACATTTCAAGCATAACTTGATCGGTATCTAAGTTGCTAAGAATCTCTGTAACAAAGCGTGCATTAAAGGCAATTTCCATATCTTCTCCCTCATAATTACAAGGGATTACTTCATTGGCATTGTTTGAGAAATCAACATCCTCGGCCGAAACTTGTAGTGAACTTCCGGTGATCTTAAACTTAACTTGATGAGTTGTTTTGTTTGAGTAAATCGAAGCTCTGCGCAACACATTTAAAAAGATATCTCTATCTACGATCATCTTATTTGGGTTCTCTACCGGAATCACTGCCTCATAATTAGGATAACGACCATCGATTAAACGGCAAATAAGTGTATGATTGCCTAAGCTAAAGAATGCATGCGAATCATTGTATTCGATTTTCACCTTTTCATCCACTTCATTCAAAATGTTCTTAAGTAAGTTAAGTGGTTTTTTTGGAAGTATAAATGAAAAATTTGATTTACTGGTTGCATCCTTACGGGTATAACGAACTAAGCGATGCGCATCGGTTGCAACAAAAATAGATTGATCAGAACCCATTTGGCAAAACACCCCGGTCATTACCGGACGAATTTCATCATTACCAGTGGCAAACAAAGTTTTTGAAATAGCTCTCAGCAAAACTTCTGAAGAAATACTTACAGAATTTCCTCCACTCAATTCGGGCAATTTAGGAAACTCACTGGCATCCGATCCACTGATTTTATATTTTCCCGAATCACTACTGATTTCTAATACACTTTTATCCTTAATAGTAAAAGTAAGGGGCTGTTCTGCAAACGTTTTTAAAGTGTCGATCAATATTTTTGCATTTACTGCTACCGACCCTGAATCTTTTGATTCCACCTGAACTTGAGTAGAAATTGTTGTCTCAAGATCTGATCCGGTGATGGTCAAATTGTTTTTATTTAATTCTAATAAAAAACTATCTAGAATAGGTAGTGTATTGCTTGAGCTTATAACTCCACTTATGGATTGAAGGCTTTTTTGTAGTAAACCGCTCGATACTATAAATTTCATTTAGTATAGGTTTTAATTAATGTGGGATGACAAATATAATGCAATAATTTCATATTGATCTCTATTCTATAAAGATCAAATGGATCTATTGAAAAGTACTTAGACTGGCATTTAGAATGGGATCAAAACTATAGTACTGCATGCGAACCAGAATCGAATCTTTATTTAGTTTGCCGTATAAATAATCTATATCATATTTTCTTGGATTGCCATCTGAGTCCTCTTTGCTTAAGCTATTTTCCGTAATGTGCTTTCTATAAAGCCATACAATATTTTTTTGACCATCGGTTGATTCTATGCTGATCTTCCGGAATGGACCAACGTCCAAAATACTGTCTTTTACATGTTCGTTTGGGAATACTTCTTTATAAGTATAATTAATGTTTTTGTAGATTGATAAATAGGCCATCACCTTCACCATATTGGCATTTTCAATAACTTGTTTTGAAACCGGATGCTGAACCTGGTAACGATCTTCAGTTTCTTTTATCAATTCAAACGATTGCTCCGGTGATTCAAGATTTTCCATCTTCAGATTTTTAATAACCCCTTTTTGATAGGAGAACACATTACGAATAATCCATTCATCTGGTCTTGGATTGTAACGTGGAGTTAAATAACCATTGAATCCGGCAATATGCATAACGAAAGGAACGCTTGATCCCTCCAGATACATATAAGTACCTAACATATCTTGATTGTGCCCTCCTACATAATACGTTTTTAACTTATCGGTTTCGGAATAAATTTCTACTTTAACTCCGTTTGCCGAAATATTTTTCATTACCGTGTTATACGCATTTTTTCCAACAGGGCTTCTCACATCTATGGCTTGCATCGTATACAACAAAGTGGTGATGGCATCATTTCGTGCAATCTGAGTTCCATCAACCAACCATTTGCCACTGGATTCTTTTGTTAATGTAACTTGATTTCCGTTTTTATCGGCTAGAAATATCTTTGATACTTGTGATGTATCAGTAATCGCAAAATTTTTCAATTCTTCTTTTAAAGTTCCGCTTTGTTTCGTGCGATTGAAATATAAAGCCAATAGTCCAAGTACAATGACAGAGAAAACGATGATCAGATTTTTATTCATACATTAACTTTCTTAGCAAATTTAATTTTTCGTCTAAAGTTTTTGTAAGCGCCTAGTAAAATTATAAGCAGCAAAGGTCCGGCTACATTTAGTAGTTTGTAGGTAGAAGCAGAGGAATTTACTTTGGCATTATCCAATAGGCGTAATTTAAAATCTTTGGTACGTAAACTAATGAGGTTAGAGTCATCGGTAAGATAATCAATGATGTTCATTAAAAAGGTCTTATTTCCGTAAACTGTATTCGTATATCGATCATAACCAAGTGGTAATATTGAATTTGAATTTTCCTTCACATCATTTTTAGCTATATCACCATCTGATACGACTACCATTTTTGAATAGGTTCCTTGCTCTTTAAAACCAAGTTCTGGATTTAGTGCCATTTCTTCAACCAATCGGTTCTTAAAATTCGAAGTGAAGGATCCTTCCAACAACACTGCAACAAATTGACCTCCTTGATTGTATTGAGATGGGTCGGGTTTGTCGCGTAGGATATTTAAATTTATTCTAACAGGCGTTGGGAGCAATTTAGTATATGGCGATGTTTTGAGTAAAACGGTTTTCTTAATCTCTGCCGAACCAACTGTATCGATACTGCTACAGAATCTATACCATACTGAGTTGATGTTTTTTACAATCGGGTGATCATTTACCGGACTTACCATTGGGTAGAAGTACCAAGGCATTAAAGATTGTTTGGGTTGATTGCCAATATAGCCGGTTACCAAAGGAATAGGAACACTTTGCAAATCGAGAATCAAATCAGGATTGATACGGGCTCCATATCTAAAAAGCATATCCTCTAGGTTAATATCGTTATATAAAGCATAGGTTTCAGAACTATTTCTCAAACTGTCCATACTGGCATTCATCATATCGAGTAGCCAAAGCACTCTTCCGCCATTCATAATAAATTGATCCAGTATGTACTTGTCCTTTTCGCTGAAGGCTTGCAATGGTCTGGATACAATAACCAAGTTATAATCGTTCAAACTGTTGAGTTGTTCGGCTATCTCCACAAACTTTATCTCATACGACTCGGCTAGGTTTTTACCCAAATCAGCCATTTCAATTGGGAGTAATTCTCCATGTCCTTTTAAAAATGCAATGGAAGGTGGTATAGGACTTCTTAGTTTTTTAACAGTATTGATTAGCTCATACTCCAAACCCTGTACGGAATTGTTCAACATCTGCTCAGGCGCTACACCCAATTGATCTTTGAGCAACATCAATGGAAATTCCCTTCCTGCAGAACTGACAATACAACCAGGAAAAATTATGGTTTGACTGGTTCCACCATCTTCTTTCGATTCTAAGTTGGTGGGTTGCAATCCTTGTTCAGCTAATTGCTGATAAAATTGATTGCGCTCTTTTTCGTTTTCATTTTCAGAGGGATCTATAAATTCGTATTGAAGATTATCTCCGGCATAGATGCGCATTTCATCCAAAAGTTCTCGAGTAGCGTTGCTCAATCGTTCAAAACCAGGTGGAAATTTTCCTTTGAGATATACTTTAATATACACCATATCATCCAACTCTTTTAAAAAAGTCTTACTGGTTTCATTCAGGGTATATCGCTTATCGGCTGTCAAGTCAAAGCGCTTGAAAACAAAAGAGGAATTGATGTTGATTAAAACTAATGCGGCAGCTACTAGTATAAAACGAAGCAAACTTTGTTCGCGTGCCGTACGTTTTTTTCTTTTGTTATGTTCTTCCGTGCCTACCATTTTCTGCTTTCAATAACTAATTTACACAACACATTAAAAAACAAAATAGCCGAAATAAAGTATATCAAATCTCGCGTATCCAATACACCACGACTGATACTGGAATAGTGAGCGTTAATTCCCAATTGGTATAAGATTCTTCCGGGACCTTCGTAGTTGAAAAATGCCGATAGCGAATCGAATCCTGCATACATGAAAAAGCAAAGAAACAATGCGATGATAAATGATACCACCTGATTCTCGGTGAGCGATGAAGCGAAAACACCAACAGAAACAAAAACCATCCCTAATAACAACAAACCTATGTAACTCCCAAAGGTTGATCCTGAATCAATGTTTCCGGTTTGCGCACCCAATTGATAAACACTAAAATAATAGAGTAGGGTTGGAATAAGTGATATGAGTACCAAAGTTGATCCGGCTAAAAATTTAGCGGCTATAATTCTGCTTTCAGTTAATGGAAGTGTAAGTAATAATTCCATCGTACCGCTTTTTTGTTCTTCGGCAAACATTCGCATGGTAATGGCCGGTACTAAAAACATGTAAACCCAAGGGGTAATTATAAATAAAGGATCAATCGAGGCGTATCCACTTTCAATGATATTAAATCCGGTTCCTTCAAATATCCATAAGAACAATCCGAGGCACGTTAGAAAAACACAAATAACGATATATCCTATGAGCGAATTTAAAAAGCTGTTTATTTCCTTCCAGTAGAGCCGAAACATATTTTGTATTATATCAAAACCGATGCAAAATTAAAATTTCAATTCATCTACGCTCCATGCTTGAGCAGGTTTTAAAAACATGGGCTTAACATTTGACCAAATTGAAATAAAAAGTTCTGATTGAAGATAGGCATTTAAATCGTTCTCACTGTTCCAATGGCTGTAAGTGAATAATATGTTTTTATCTTGAAGATGTTGGTAAATCTCTAAGTGAGTGCAGCCGGGGAAAGACGCGATGCGATCTTTTACTTCGGCAAGATGTTGCTGAAAGGCTTGCAAGCGATCTAATTTTATTTCCAACTTAACAATTCGTATCATTTATCCAATTCTACAATCACCCGGTCGTTTAGCTTAAGGTTTAATAACTGAGTGGCACTTGCTCCTTTTATGCTGATCTCTAATCTATTGCTGTCGTTAAACAAGGCGATCAAATTACCATCTTCAGAAGTTTCGTCATTATAATAATCGTTTACAAAGTTGATTACGTGATTGCTGGCATATATTTTAAACTTATTATGGCCAAAAATAGTATCAAAGTGTTCACGGCTTATATTGGTTACCGCATTGCCAAAATGATCGGTAAATATAACTACTCCTTTGATCAATCCTTTATCGGTAATAGGTAAGCCCACAAATTGTTTTTTAATCTCTTTTGTTTTGAATGCAAATTCCAATACCGTTTGATTAGTGGCCATGGAATCCAACACAAATGCGGTTCGTAAAAGCTTACGAGATGGAAAAACAGATTGATTGGTTTTAAGTACCCACACTTCATTCTCGTCTGGTTTCTGATCCAACATGTCCAACAAGCCATTGTTATAACAAACCAACCATTGATTCAATATTTTAGCTATGACAAGAGTATCCGATTCGGCTCGGTATTCAACCCCAACGTAATGAACGGTTTGCTCAGGAAAACTATCCAAACATCTCGAAAGAGTATAAGCTGCACTCATTAGATCAAAAGAAGGCAATTGATTTGAAATATCAACAAATGCAGTTGCAGGATTCTTTTTTAATATAAATCCTTTCATGGCGGCTGCTTCAAAATCATTTGAACCCCAATCGGTAGTAAACGTAATTAAAGACATGAAAATCAATCAGGTGGCTCTAGGCCGATTCATTGGTTAAAAATTTAAAATTCAGCGCTAACAAACAATAAGGCTTTTATTCACACACAATTAGTTATCAACATCTTATATTTAGTTGTATTGCATAAACGACAACTTTTTATTTTGCCTTACGTTTAATATATAAAACCAACTTAATTCCAGATTTGAAAGAAATTATTATCCCTGTTGAACTGTCTGATTCGGTTTCATTTTTTGGCGCAAACGATGCCAACCTTCAATTAATAAGAGACAAATTTCCTCACTTAAAAATCATATCTCGTGGCAATGAGATAAAAGTTTTGGGCGATGACAGCAGTGTGGAGTATTTTCATAAGAAGATAAATCTGTTAATCGATCAGTATGAGAAAAAGGGAGTTTTAGAAAAATCGGATGTTGATGAATTATTGAATGGAACTACTGTTCATGTCGAAACGCCTAACAATACTGAATTGCCCGATGTATTGGTGTTTGGTCCTAATGGAGTAATGGTTAAAGCTCGAACGGCCAATCAAAAGAAAATGGTCGAAGCGAGTGGAAGAAACGATATTGTATTTGCAGTTGGTCCTGCCGGAACCGGAAAAACATATACTGCAGTTGCATTAGCAGTTAGGGCATTGAAAAGCAAAGAAGTAAGACGTATTATTCTTACTCGTCCTGCAGTAGAAGCGGGGGAGAACCTGGGTTTTTTACCGGGCGATTTGAAAGAAAAGATTGATCCTTATTTGAGACCTTTATACGATGCGCTGTACGATATGATCCCTGGCGAGAAGCTCAAAACATTAGTGGAGACCGGTGTTATAGAAGTCGCTCCATTGGCTTTCATGCGTGGGCGAACTTTAGACAATGCTTTTGTTATATTAGATGAAGCGCAAAACGCCACCGAAAGTCAGATCAAAATGTTTTTAACCCGTATGGGTCCTTCCGCTAAGTTTATTCTTACCGGTGATGTAACTCAAATCGACCTGCCCGCTAAACAACCTTCTGGCTTGGTACAAGCTCTGTCATTGCTTAATGGTATCAAAGGTGTACAGATGATTTATCTCGACAGTAGCGATGTGGTTCGACATCCGCTTGTTCGTGAAATAATAAAAGCATACAACAAAGATTAATTAAATTCTACCTTTGTCTCATGGAAGATGAAAAACTCCGTGGGCCGGTTTTAATTGCCCGTATTCTGGTAATACTTTGTATGATTATGGCGGGCGGTGTTATTGCTGATACTTTTATGGATAATGATTCAGAAACTGAAATTGTTACACAAGGCCAAATTATTGAAACCATGTCGTTCCCAATTTTGGGTGTGCCGGTCGAAGAGTTTCACCTCATTACTAACGGTGGCGGATATAAAGTAAGCAAAGAGTTTTTGAAACTGAACCAAGAAGGCGATTCGGTACTCATAACCAAAACAAAACTATTTTCCTTACCCGATAAAATTCAACATAAAATCAGTGAAACTACTTTTTCTTTTGGTCACGAATCGAATGATGCTTTTATGGTAGCGCCTTTTTTAGTCTTGTTTCTCGGATTCGGAACCTTATTAAATATCCGCAATTATGTAAATGCCATAGCACTTTCTGTTTTGTGTATTGGGGCATCGTTTTATATTTTTATGATGCTGATTACTTCTTAGTGTATAAATATTTTCTTCATGACAGCTTTGTACGATCTCCGTTTTAAATTCCAAAATCAAACCCGTTATTACAAAGGGAAAGTAAGAGACGTTTATACTATAGCCGATAAATATTTGGTAATGGTGGTGTCCGATCGTATTTCAGCATTCGATGTGGTATTGCCAAAACCTATTCCTTTTAAAGGGCAAGTTTTAAATCAAGTGGCCGAACATTTTTTAAAGGCTACCGGAAAAACCGTTCCTAATTGGTTCATCCATGCTCCGCATCCTAACGTTTCGGTTGGGTATTTATGTCAACCTTTTAAAGTTGAAATGGTGGTGCGCAATTATTTGGCAGGGCATGCCTGGAGGGTTTACAAAGAGGGTGGAAGAGTTTTATGCGGAGTTAAACTACCCGATGGCCTAAAAGAAAATGATGTTTTACCCAATCCCATCATAACCCCAAGTACTAAAGCCGATCATGGTCATGATGAAGATATTTCTGAAGCGGAAATTGTACAGCAAGGATTAGTTCCAGAACATTACTACGAACAAATGCGACATTATGCATTGGATCTTTTTCATATTGGTACTCAAATGGCAATTGAAAGGGGTTTGTTATTGGTGGATACGAAATACGAATTTGGTTTGCTCAATAATGAAGTGGTGTTGATGGACGAAGTGCATACTCCCGACTCATCGCGCTATTTTTATGCCGATGGATACGAGCAAAGACAATCTGCCGGTGAAACACAAAAGCAACTTTCGAAAGAGTTTGTAAGGCAATGGTTGATTGAAAATGGATTTATGGGCAGAGAAAATGAAAGCGTACCCGAAATGAGCAATGAATGGATTAATACCATTAGTCAGCGATATATTGAGCTGTATGAAAGCATCACCGGGATGGCTTTTCAAAAAAGTACTGATAGCAATAATATACTTGAAATAGAAAAGCAGGTAAACGAGTACCTGCTTCAACTAAGTTTAGATCAGTAAGATCAAACTTTTTTTTACTCTTTACCTTTTTCTCCGGTAAATTGATCTTCGTTGTTTTTAAACAATACATTAAAAGTAGTTAAGCTACCGTAGATTCGGGTAATGTATTGCTGCATGTTCACTTTTTCTTCGTCACTCAATTCGTTGTGTGAGTTGATGCGTTGTTCCAACACACGTAAGCGATCGCGGAGCATAACTATTTTATGAAAGAAGGTATCAATCGGAATTTCTTTTGCTTTCAACCCTTTGTCGCTTGGTTGCAATATCATAGTGCCACCTACCCATCGTTGACCCAATGGAACGGTTTCTTGAATATCGCTATAGCGTTTTATTATATTGATGAGTGAACGCTCTACTTCTGCAAAGCTGACCAAGTCGCTATCGGCTGGTATATTTTCGATGACCTCTAACGCATGAAAACTTTTTGATACCTCAGTAGCGCCTCTTTCCATAAATACTACCGAATACGTTTTCGATTTTACATTGATAACCACTCCATCACCAAATTCGGGGTGACGTATGCGACTACCGATTCCTAGATCCTGATCCATATTTTATCCTATTATTTAAGTTCGAATGCTTAAGATACGAATTTGATTGTTTTGAGTTTCAAAAAAAAACACAAGCCCCAAATAAATGAAGCTTGTGCTCTTGGTCTCTATCAGAAACGCTTATAGTTGACTAATTAATTGCTAGTTGTGGCTGCGCTATCGGCAGGAGCACCTTCGGCACCGGGCTCGGGCATCATACCCAATTGGGTCATCATTTTAAACTGATCCATATATCCCCAATGGTCTGATACTTTGCCATCGCGATGTTTGAGTACATCTACACCATCAACATCTATCGTTTTATTGGTGGCAGGCATACCGGGCCATCCGTCACCATTATGAGTGCCTTTCATATTGTAATGTATGTACATGTAATCTCCATCAACGCTGATATTATGAACCGTCATTTTAGTATCTGACATTCCGGCATAATGTGTTTTAACAATATTCTTAAATAATTCTGAACCCTCGCCCTCAACACCCGGCCATGGAGTATGTTCTGTAAAATCGGTATGCATGTACTCTTCGCATCCTTCGGGATTGCCGCTTTCAAACATGGCCATCACTTTCATGGCATTATCTTTTAATGTTTGAGCTTGTTGTGCAGCTTTGTCTGTTTCGTGGTTGTTATTGCTGCAAGCAGCGGTAAACAAAACTACCATGAGCAATAAAGCTAGTTTTTGTGTTAATGTCTTCATAATTTTAAAAGGTTTGTTTAAGGTTGTTAGTAAACATGAAGGTAAGTAATTTTTCAAATAGTGTATCTGTTTTGTTTTCTTTTTTATTGGAAAAGCCGAAAAGTGGACTTTTGGCAATATATAAGCTACCTTTAGGTTAGGATATAAGTGTTTTCGAACTTTTTTAATGATACTACTTATGAAAAATAGTTTGATTGGCATTTTAGTTTTTTTGTTTTTACTTCCCACCTATGTTAAGGCACAAGGCATTAGCGAAACTCAATATGAAACAGTGCTGGAAACTACGGGCGATGTTTTGCAAATAGCTTTACCACTGAGTGGCTTGGGTATGACTTTGTTGTTTAAAGATAAAACCGGATTGAAACAACATGCGCTTGCATTTGCCAGCAATGTGGTGCTTACGCATACGCTCAAAGTGGTTGTGGCTAAGAAACGCCCTGAAACATCGAGTGCGTATAATGCTTTTCCATCGGGACATACGGCAGCTGCTTTTCAGGGGGCTGCGTTTATTCAAAGACGATATGGTTGGAAGTATGGAAAGTATGCGTATGTGCTGGCGGGTATGGTGGGCTATAGCCGTATTGAAGGTTTGAACGACCGACACGATTTTGTAGATGTATTGGGTGGGGCAGTGCTGGGCATATCGTGCAGTTATTTGTTTACCCGATTATACGAGGAGCCAAAGGTGAATTTGGTATTTATATCGGAACATAATTTTAAAGGGTTGAGTGTAAGCGGACGTTTTTAGTAGCTGCACACTGCTGAAAGGTACATTACTTTCAATTTGTTCAGGCTTAGTTATTATAGGTAATTACAAGCATGCTTGAAAAAATTATATTATCTATAATTTTAAATAAAATATACGCCCTTAAAGCATGCATACTCAAGGCGATAAATAAAATTGGTTTTCATTGTGTTTTTCATGGATATAAATCACTTTGTCAATTGATTCAGATCATTATTTTTTTTTAAGATGAGATATATATTTGCCTTCGTAAAGCGATAGATGTTTCACAATTAAAAAATATAAAAAGATGGCAAATTTAACATTATCAAGAAAGAGGTTGCGCCCAACCTGGAAAAGTGATTTGTTTGATACTGAGGATTTTTTTAGTCCGCGCTTATGGGACTTTAGTGGCGATTTTGATTTCGCTAATCGGGTTCCATCTGTAAACATCACTGAGAACGAGCAAGAGTTCAAAATTGAAATGGCAGCTCCGGGCTTTGAAAGAAAAGATTTTAAGGTGGAAGTTGAAAACGGTGTGTTGTGCATCAGTTCAGAAAAAGAAGAAGAAAGCGAAGAGAAGAAAAAGAATTACACTCGCATGGAGTATTCTTTCAATAGCTTTAGTCGATCATTTGCTTTGCCTGAAAATTCTTTACCGGATAAGATTAATGCTAAGTATGAAAAAGGTGTGCTTAACATTGTTGTTCCAAAAAAGGAAGTAACTGTATCAAAACCGGTTAAAGAAATTACAGTTTCGTAATTGGATTGATTGGTTGAACATATGAAGTGATGTGAAATCCTGTCTGTAAGGGCAGGATTTTTTTTATGGCTAACGTTTCGGGTTTTGGCGATGGAGGGGAGTTTTAGCACTACACTTCATTCGGAGAAGTGTACTTCAAGTTTAGGACTTTTTTGACTATTGAAACCAAAGCTGTGTATGCAGTGGAAACCTGGCTGATAGAATTTTACACGCTATAATGATTAAACAATATCAACTATTTGCATCGATTGGGGAAAAGGCAGAGCGGTTTATTTTGAACTTTAATTCATAAAACATTTGGGCACTGTGCAAAAAAAAATCCCCACTTCTTTCGAAGCAGGGATTGTATTTATATTCTTTTATCTGTTTAACTATTTAAAATCTTTGCAATCGAAATTTGCATTGAGAAAGATTTCCGGAATTTAGATCATAGATATTGATTGGCGATCAACCAATTGGTAATTCGCTTGAGCACCCATTGATTACGGTCGATACTTGAAGCGCTAATAGTAATTTTGTCTTGGGTGGTAATAGCTACATTTCTTTTGGAATTGTCTTTTAAGGTATGCATTTCACAGTTCTGCGCATTGTTGCCTCCGGTAAAATTTACCGTAGCGATTTTTACTCCCGAAGGAAGATAAAATTCATAGGTATCAAAACCTTTTCCTTCAATGGTACGATCTTTAAAAGTTCCTATTGTTTTGCTATTCTGTTCAATAGTTTTGTCTGCTTTCAATTCAAGTGGCCAACTTTTGTCTCTGTTTACTAACGAATAATCAATGGCTACTTTTGGGGTCTTTCCTTTTTTAGCTATAAACTCTTTTACCATTTGTTCATCGAGTCCGGTATCGGTAAAAACGCCACTTTTAGCGAGCAGTTTTCCTAATGATTTTTCAATCCCCAGTTTGGAAACAGCAAAAACTGCTACCTGATTTACGGTTAAAAAACTTAAACGATAATATTGATCTACTGTGTTGTTTGGGTCTTGTTCAAACTCACCGGCATAGGATGCAATGATTAGTTTTTCGCCAGCAAGAGAAAATACTTCGAATGTACTTGTTAGTCCAAAGTTTTCTTTGTCTTTTTCTTTGGCCATGGTGGCCACTTCCTTTTCATCAACAATAATTTTTCCACTCTTGTATTCGCCATTTGTTTTTTGAGCAGAGAGAGGATAGGCGATAAGCATAGCAAATAATATAAACAAGATTTTTTTCATAAATAAGTTTTTATACGTTTGATCAAATATACGATTAATTAGTTTTGATTGATTTGTGATGTTGTAGTAAGGGATAAAGTTTTGGCGCTTGGCGCAGTGGCGGATTTCGCAGAAATATTAAAAAATAACTATTAATTATATATACTTAATTAATAATTATGCCTTGTTAAGGATCGAATATATATAGCTGTATAACAATTATGTTTAGGAAGCTATGAATTATAGATTGACCGCAATGGAATATGTATTGACAGGAAACAAATATAGACCGACAGTAATCAATTACATGCTTCCAAGTATCGATTATTGTTATATCATAAATGGATGATAGGCTGGCAAGAAGCGAATATAGGCCGTCAAGAACCGAATATAGGACATAATGACAGGGGAATGGGTGTTCGGAAGGTTGCTTTTTTGACAGTGTTTGATTTTTTGTGTTTGGTTTTTAGTGTGTTAGGTTTT
>DAOQTX010000047.1:0-21492 GCA_035340715.1 Bacteroidia bacterium
ACTCTATTGACAGACACTTGATCATCCCAATGGACTTTAGATGCTCTAATGTCTTCAATAGCCAATAAGGCTACCATCATCTTAGTTAGTGAGGCTATAGGATATGCATAGTTCAGATCCTTCTGCCATACTATGGTTTGAGAATCCATATCAAACATCAAACCTGCTCGGATCGCCTCGTCATTATTGAGTAAAGTTGGATTGTGATGGATAGAAAATAAACATGGATTAGAGTTGTAATTAAAAACAGTGTCTTTATTTCCTGCCACAGAAATATTTGTTCCGAGCACAAGAAATAGCATTAGGCTCTTTAGAATAAATATGTGTGTTTTAAATTTCATTTCAACAGGCTGACAAGTATAGTTAATTGTATTTAACTATTTACCCGGCATAAATCAAGGATTACATGAACTTTACACAAACAGGTGTTCATTTATACGATGGATTAAATTGAATGTTGCTTTAACATTAGATTAAATATACATGATCAAATCACTAAAATCAAGGAACCGATTCAAAGCAGTGTTTCTGCCAATTTTTCAGCAATTACAAGATCTTCAGGTGTGGTGATTTTAATATTCGTGTAGTCCCCTTCAATGAAGTTAATGCAGTGCCCGTTTCGTTCCATCAATGAAGCATCATCGGAAAAGGTGCCTAATATGGGATTGGTATAGATCCTTTTTAGGTCTTCTGTTCTAAATACTTGTGGAGTCTGTACCATTTTAAACTCTTCTCGAATTGCAATACTGGATTGTTGTCCATCTACTTTTCGAATCGAATCTTTAAGATCTATTAAAGGAATGCAATTACCTTTTTTCTCCGCCACTTGAAAAAGTTGTTCAATCAGCGATGGTTTTATAAATGGTCTCGCAGCGTCATGAATGGCTGTTAATGTACTAGCGTTGTCAATCATCTTCATTCCGTTTTGCACCGATTCGAATCGAGAATCTCCTCCTGTACATAATTGAACTGGAAAATGAATATGGTATTTCTTAACTAAGTGATCGTAGTAATCCAAAAAGTCGCTTGGTATTACCAATACTAATGCGCAATTGGATTGTTGAAATTTATGAAGCGACCAATAAATGAGTGGAAATCCTTTAAGCAATAAAAACTGCTTCGGCACAGAAGTATCCATTCTGCTGCCTGAACCTCCGGCAACAATTATGGCATTTCGTTTTGTCAAAATCAGATGATTAGCATGGCATCGCCATATGAGAAAAATTTATATTTTTCCTTAACAGCAACTTTATAAGCTTCCATTATCAAATCGTAGCCTCCAAATGCTGCGGTCATCATCATAAGCGTTGATTCGGGCATATGAAAGTTAGTAACCATTGCATTGGCTATACTAAAATCATAAGGAGGAAATATAAACTTATTAGTCCAACCTTCGGCTGGTTTAAGTTCACCACCGGTAGATACACTCGACTCGATCGCTCTCATGGTAGTGGTGCCAACTGCGCAAATTCTTTGCTTCGTAGTTTTGGCCTTATTCACCACATTACAAGCTTCAGGAGTAATAAAATACTGCTCTGAATCCATTTTGTGTTTGGTCAAATCTTCAACTTCTACCGGACGGAAAGTGCCTAATCCTACGTGCAACGTAACTTCAGAAAAATTAACTCCTTTTAGTTCCAGGCGTTTGAGTAACTCACGGCTAAAGTGAAGCCCTGCAGTTGGTGCTGCAACTGCTCCTTCGTGTTTAGCAAATACGGTTTGATATCTTTCCTTATCAGCTGCCTCCGCCTTTCTTTTTATGTATTTAGGAAGTGGAGTATTCCCTAAGCTTTCTATCGTAGCTTTAAATTCTTCATGAGTGCCATCAAACAAAAATCGTAAGGTTCTTCCTCTCGAAGTGGTATTGTCTATTACTTCAGCAACCAATGCATCATTGTCGCCAAAGTAGAGTTTATTGCCAATTCTAATTTTTCTTGCCGGATCTACAAGTACATCCCACAATTTGCTTTCGCGGTTCAGTTCGCGAAGCAGAAAAACTTCAATCTTTGCACCCGTTTTCTCTTTGTTTCCATAGAGACGTGCAGGGAAAACTTTTGTGTTGTTTAAAATCATAACATCCTTATCACTGAAATACTTGAGGATGTCTTTAAATACTTTGTGCTCAATTTTTCCGGTATCTTTATGAATGACCATTAATCGAGATTCATCTCTGCTTTTTGCAGGATGATTGGCTAATAAATTTTCGTTGAAGGGAAATCGAAATTGAGATAATTTCATATTAAAGCGCTATTCTGTTAATAAAATGGGCTGCAAATATACAACCCAAAATCCCCTTTTCGACATAAGGATCAATAGATTATGAAATTATTTGTTTAAAACCCTTTGTTTGTTAGCATCAAGGGCTAAAAAAAATTTTATTCCCCTCCAATTCTTCTAAAAAACCGGCCTTATTTTGTAGTTGTGCTCTCTTACTTCGTAGTCGGAGTTTAGCGATTTTATAAAATCTTTAATTTCCCATGCATCGCTTATCTGAAAAGAACCAATTTTTTCACGCTTAAGATCATGAAGATAGGCTCCGCTTTCTGCCAATTTGCCTAAATCGTTTATTAAACTTCTTACATAGGTCCCTTTGCTGCATTCGATAGAAAATGTGGCTGTTTCATTCCGGTAATCATCAATTTCAAAACGATGAACCATTACCTTACGCTCTTTTAAGCTAACTTCTTTACCTTTTCGAGCCAATTCAAACGATCTTTGTCCATCAATTTTTAATGCACTATAGGCCGGGGGTTGTTGAGAAATTTCTCCTGATAACAGCAAGGCTTTCTGCTGTAGCAATTTTAAATCTATATGATCCGTTGGAAAAGTCTGATTAGGATAAGTTTCCCGATCGTAGGATGGAGTAGTTTTTCCAAAAACAGCTTGACCTGTATATACTTTAACTCCCTCTTGAAACTCCGATATCATTTTTGTTTTCTTACCGGTACATAAAATCATCAAGCCACTAGCTAATGGATCTAAAGTTCCGGCATGACCAATTTTAGAAAATTTTGTGATTCGTTTTACCGCTTTAACCAAATCAAAGGAAGTCCAGCCATAGGGCTTGTTGAATAATAAAACCTGACCTTCTGCAAAATCCATTCTTTAGACGATCTGAAGATCATAACCGCTGATCAGTAAGATGATTAAAAGCACAGCTATTAATATTCGATAATATCCAAAAACTCTAAAGCCATGTTTGGTTAGAAAGGAAATAAATGTTTTGATGGCGATCATAGCAATGATGAAAGCAACAAGGTTACCTAGTATCAGTAAATTTATATGCTCCATTCTTATGGTCTCGTACGATTTAAGCAATTTGTATGCTGATGCAGCAAACATGGTGGGTACTGCCAGAAAAAAAGAAAACTCAGCTGCTTCTTTTCGATTTAATCTCTGCGTTAATCCTCCAATGATGGTTGCAGCCGATCGCGATACTCCAGGAACCATAGCAATGCATTGAAAAAATCCAATGGTTAATGCTTTTTTATAGGTCATCGGTGTTTCTGGTCCATCACCCGGGAACCAATCATCTACAAAAACAAGTACAATACCTCCCGCTAATAACATGAATGCTACTACCGCAACATTTTCCAATAACAGATCAATATAATCCCCCAACAAGAAACCAAAAAATGCAGCGGGTAAAAAGGCTACAAAAAGTTTTAGATAAAAATCGAAAGATTGTATGAATCGCCTCCAATATAGAACCACTACACTTAATATGGCTCCAAACTGAATGTTTACGATAAATACCTTAGTAAATTCCGGGTCGGACATCTTCATGAACGCCTCGGCAATTATCATGTGGCCTGTGGATGAGACCGGTAAAAACTCAGTGATCCCTTCAACAATGGCTAATATAATGGCTTGTAAAAAAGACATAAGAAATTTAGTCTTTTGCTTTAACGACTATTGCTACTACTTGAGCAGCCAAGCCCAAAAGTACCATCACAGGAGCTATCGTTATTCTTCTGGTTGAAAAAATCTCGGGATTAAACTGATTGGGGTCTTCGCTTCCACCGCCTGCCATCAAAATAAAACCTAATATGATCAGCGCTAATCCGCCTAGCATAATTTGATAGTTGATCTTACCGAATGGAAAATCTCCCATAGGCGCATTCACTACTTTCTCTGGGGCTTTGCCGGATCCTTTATTTTTATCGCTTTTCTTAATCATAATAAATTCGGTGTCTAGTACAAGTCTTGTGATCGCTTACGAAGATATTTATTTACCGCAAGGTATGTGCTAAAAAATGAAATTATAATTCCCAAGGCCATTACTACACCTACAAATTGTGCAATCAATTCATAGTCGTCTAATCGAATCAACTCAGGAATTCTTTTTTGTCCACTATACAAAGTCAATATTAACAGTACATTGGCAATAAGTGCTGCAATAAAACCATGCTTAACTCCTTTCCAGATAAAGGGTTTGCGAATGAACGATCGGGTAGCCCCTACCAACAACATACTTTTAATAAGCAGTCGATTGGCATACATTGATAATCGTATGGTATTGTTGATGAGCGCTAAAGAAATCATAAACAACAAACCGGCAAATGCCAAAATAACCAAGCTTACCGTTTGCAAATTTTTATTGACCTGATCGACCAACATTTCCTGATACGCTATCTCTTTTACAATTGGAAAATTCACGATACGCCTTTTCAATCCATTGATACTTTCAGTGTCTACAAATTCAGATTTGAGACGAACATCAATAGATGACAACAGTGGATTTTCACCCAGTGCACTAACAAAATCTTCTCCCAATTCATCGCTCAGTTTTTTGGCTGCTTCTTCTTTCGAAACATATACAGCAGATTTTACTTGTTGCGAATTGCTGATCACATTGAGCAATTCTTTGATATCATCTTCGTCAACATCCGATTTCAAAAAAACATTCAACTCAATATTTTCTTTAAGATAGCTCGACACTCTATGCCCCTGAAGGATTAAAATACTCAATGCACCCAACATAAATAGCACTAAGGATATGCTGATAACGGTAGAAATACTGCTGGTTCTAGCGGTTCGTCTGGCTATTTTTTGATCGGTTTCGCTCATCGTAATTTAGATTCGTCAAAAGTAACAAATCTGAATGCCCCAGAAAAGCAGCGCTTAATTCTTTTTCAACACTATCCAATCCCTTTAAATTTGGTACCTTCGTGCCACATTAGCAATTAGAGATAGATGCACTACGATCACAATAAAATAGAATCGAAATGGCAGACCCGTTGGGCAACTGAAAATAGATATTCCAGTAAAAGCGATTCTGGCAAACCTAAGTTTTATGCATTGGATATGTTTCCCTATCCTTCAGGAGCCGGACTGCATGTCGGGCATCCATTAGGTTATATTGCTTCAGATATTGTTTCACGCTTCAAAAGACTAAAAGGATATAATGTATTACACCCTATGGGTTATGATGCATTCGGATTACCTGCCGAACAATATGCCATACAAACAGGTCAACATCCCGACAAAACGACAAAGGAAAATATTGCTAAATATCGTCAACAATTAGATCGACTTGGTTTTTCATTCGATTGGTCGAGAGAAGTAAAAACCTGCGATCCTAATTATTATAAATGGACACAGTGGATTTTTATACAACTATTTAAATCCTGGTATAATCCAGCTTCAAAAAAAGCAGAATCCATTCAGACATTGATAGAACATTTCTCCGAATCAGGGAGTAATGTACTGTATACAAAATTGGGTTTCGAATCCGGGCATTTTGAATTTGATTTTAGCTCACAACAATGGAATACGTTTTCAGAAAAGGACCAGCAAGAAATTCTAATGGAATTCCGATTGGCATTTAGAAGCGAATCGTTTGTCAATTGGTGTCCGGCCTTAGGTACTGTGTTGGCCAATGATGAAGTAAAAGACGGCCTTAGCGAACGAGGCGGACATCCGGTAGAGAAGAAAATAATGAAACAATGGAGCCTGCGTATAAGCGCCTATGCTCAAAGATTGTTGGATGGATTAGAAGAAATTGAATGGAGTGAGAGTATCAAAGAAGCTCAACGAAATTGGATTGGGAAAAGCACCGGTGCTTCTGTTTTTTTTGACTTGGAAGGACGCTCATCGGAAAGCATTGAAGTTTTTACCACTCGACCTGATACATTATTTGGCGTTTCATTTTTAACCATTGCGCCAGAGCATCCATTGGCAGCAGCGCTTTTAACTCAAGATCGAAAGTCGGAAGGGGAAAATTATATTAACTCTAGCATTAATCGAAGTGAAAGGGAACGACAAGCGGAAGTAAAAAATATAAGTGGTGTATTTACCGGTTCTTATGCCATTCACCCTTTCAGTCAAAATAAAATTCCCATTTGGATAGGTGATTATGTTCTAGGTTCTTACGGAACCGGAGCGGTCATGGGTGTTCCCGCTCACGACAGTCGCGACTACGCTTTTGCCAAACATTTTCACTTGGACATAAAGCAAGTTATAGTCCCTCCTGCTGAACACAATTTTGATGAATCATCCTACGATGAGAAATCCGGAACCTGTATACATTCATCCTTTCTGGATAATCTTTCGGTTACAGATGCCATAGCCAAAATGTGTGATGAACTTGAGAAAAAAAGTAAAGGGAAAAGAAAGATTAATTTTCGATTACGAGATGCTGTTTTTGGCCGTCAGAGATATTGGGGAGAACCTATTCCTGTATATTACAAGGACGAAATCCCTTATGTATTAGATGAAAGCGAATTGCCGCTTATACTCCCTTCCATCGATAGTTATTTGCCAACCGAAAGTGGAGAGCCCCCATTAGCACGAGCTAATGATTGGAAATACAAAAACGAATACGATTTGGAACAAACTACCATGCCGGGATGGGCAGGTAGCTCTTGGTACTATTTGCGGTATATGGATCCAAATAATGATAAACATTTTGCATCGAAAGAAGAAATCAATTATTGGCAACAAATTGATTTGTACATAGGCGGAGCAGAGCATGCCACAGGTCACTTATTGTATTTTCGATTTTGGACTAAGTTCTTATCTGATATAAACCAACTCCCATTCGAAGAACCCGCATTGCGTTTGGTCAATCAGGGAATGATTCAGGGAACTTCCTCTTTTGTGTATCGGATAAACGGAAGCAATACTTATGTGTCCAAAGGTTTGATTAAGCAGTACGATACCAGCGCTTTTCATGTGGATGTAAACATGGTTGAAAACAATGTGTTGGATCTGGAAAAGTTTAAAGCATGGCGTGACGACCTTTCCGATGCTGAATTTATTTTAGAAGATGGCCAGTATTTTTGTGGTAGTGAAACCGAAAAGATGTCAAAATCGAAATGGAATGTTGTAAGTCCGGACGAGATGTGCGACAAGTATGGTGCCGATTGTTTTAGAATGTATGAAATGTTTTTGGGTCCACTTGAAGATCACAAACCATGGAATACCAATGGAATCGTTGGCGTATATAATTTCTTAAAGAAACTTTATCGATTGTTCTTTGATAAAAATGGTGATTGGATCATCTCCAGTGAATTACCAAGCAAGCAAGAGTTAAAAGTGTTGCACAAAACCATTCGAAAAATTGAAGAAGACATTGAACGTTTATCGCTCAATACCAGCATCAGCACCTTTATGATTTGTGTGAACGAGTTGAGCGATTTAAACTGTAACAAACAACAGATTTTAACTCCATTGCTCATTCTTTTGTCTCCCTTTGCTCCTCACATTTGTGAAGAGTTGTATGAGCGAATGGGAAACACAAATTCTATATTAAATGAACAATGGCCTCTGTTTGAAGAAGTCTATGTAAAAGAAGATGACTATGATTATCCGGTTTCAGTAAATGGGAAAACCCGTTTTAAGTTAACGCTACCTTTGGCTTTGGATAAATCGGCAGTGGAAAAAGAAGTGCTCAGTGCGGCTGAGTTAGAGAAATGGCTCAATGGAACTTCTCCTAAAAAAATCATCGTGGTGCCAGGTCGAATTATTAATATTGTAATCTAAACTATGGAATTATTGAAGCAACATATAGAAGCTCTGATATTTGTATCGGAAAACAGTCTCACTATTGAAGATATAAAGTCTTGCATGCACTCGCTTTACGGATGGGAGTTGAACAAAGAAGAAGTGCGCAATGCACTCAACTCCATTCAGGAGAAGTACAATGATGATGAGTTTTCTTTTGAATTGATGGAAATAGCAGAAGGCTTCAGTTTCATGACGAAGAAAGAATACCACGCTACGGTACAATCGTTAGTCGATTACACAGAGAAAAAGAAACTGAGTACTGCTGCCTTGGAAACTTTGGCAATCATCGCCTACAAACAACCTGTTTCAAAATCAGAGATCGAAGCCATACGAGGAGTGAGTTGCGATTATAGTATTCAAAAATTATTGGAGAAAGATTTAATTATTGTTGAAGGAAAGAGCGATGGACCCGGACGACCCTTATTGTATGCCACTAGTAAAACTTTTATGGATCATTTTGGACTAAAAAACATGGAAGATTTGCCTAAGTTGAAAGACATCACACAACCGAACGAAAACGAAATTGGCACTCCTGAGCCAGAGAATTCATAATCTGTTCAGAATTTATACGTTATTGGTACAAAGCTTGATTTATACTCTAGTATGAAAACAACTATTGTTACACTCTCTTTATTGATCATCAGCAGTTTTGGTCTCCATGCTCAAGGACTTCGAAACGTAAAACACAATTCATTTGCCCCAGGCGAGGTTTTAAAATTCAGAATTCATTATGGATTTATTGATGCCGGTGAAGCCACACTTGAAGTGAATAAGGAAATGAAAAAAATAGGCGGACGCAGTTGCTACAATGTTGTCGGCAAAGGAAAATCGGTTGGAGCTTTTGATTGGTTTTTTAAAGTAAGAGATCATTATGAAAGTTATATTGATGCCCAGTCGATGTTGCCTTGGTTGTTTATTCGTAAAATTGATGAAGGAGGCTACAAGAAAAACCAGAATGTCTCATTCAATCATTACAAAAACTCAGTAAAATGTGAAGAAGGTGAGTTTAATGTACCCGACAATGTACAGGATCTTATTTCTGCCTTCTATTATGCCCGTACCTTAGACATGACTTCTGCCAGTAAAGGAACCATATTTGAAATTGAAGCTTTCTTGGATGATGAAATCATACCGCTACACATCAAATATGTAGGCACTGAAAAGGTAAAAACTAAATTGGGCTATATCAATTGCATCGTACTCAAACCTATGTTGGTTGAAGGAAGAGTGTTTAAAGAAAAAGAAGATATGACCATCTGGGTGAGTAACGATGCCAACAAAATACCCGTTCGGGTACAAACCAATATTTTAGTAGGAAGCATCAAAATGGATTTAGTGAGTTATTCAGGATTGGCCAATCCAATTGCTTTTGCAAAAAAGTAAAACCTGATTTTCATCAGCATTAACTTTTTTTATTTTCCTACATTCGCGCTGTAGATATTACTATGAGCGAATTCAGACCGGAAATCATTGAACGTATAAAACTACTGGAAGAAAAGTATGCCGTTATGGGGCAAGACTTAGTGTCTTATCTCGATGGATTACTTTACTCAGATTATTTAACCTATTGGGACTATATAAATCTTGATGTACTACTCAGCTTACAGCAACCCAAGACCAATATTCCGGATGAAAAAATATTCATAATTTATCACCAAATCACCGAGCTTTATTTTAAATTGATCGTTTCCGAGATGGATCAATTGGCCGAAGATGCCGCCTTATCGATCGAAACATTTTTGAAAAGAGTGGAGCGCATCAATCGCTACTTTATGAATCTTACCAAGAGTTTTGAAGTGATGATGGACGGAATGGATCCCAAACAATTTTTAAAATTCAGGATGGCTTTGTTACCGGCCAGTGGATTCCAATCGGCTCAATACCGCTCTATAGAAATTCGTGCTACTGCGTTTATTAATCTAGTCGATAAAGAGCATCGAAATAAATACGATACCAACAGTTCTATTTCCGATATGTTTGAATTTATTTATTGGAAAGCCGGAGCCACAGAATTAGCAACCGGAAAAAAAACACTTACCCTACGACAGTTTGAAGAAAAATATACCGGTGAACTGATTAAGTTGGCGAATCAATGGAAGCATTGTAACCTTTGGACTTTATACAAAAAACTTGACGCTACTGATCAAGGAAATTTATCACTCATCAATGCTCTAAAGTTTTTTGATGTAAACGTTAACATCAATTGGCCTTTGGTTCACTACAAAACTGCTGCCCGATACTTAGAAAGAAAACCCGAAGACATAGCCGCTACCGGTGGAACCAATTGGCAAAAGTACCTCCCACCTCGTTTTCAAAAACGAATATTCTACCCAGAGCTATGGACTGCGGATGAAATTGCGCAATGGGGAAAAGGATGGGTTGAAGCAGAAATTTTTGGATTTCGAGCGTAATATTTTTTTACATATTTGGTTTATTCTATAAACTACTTTATATTTGTAAAATAAATCTAATTAATATGGAAACAAAAATGACACCCGAACAATCGCTTCAAATCATTAATGAAATGATTAACAGCGCAAAAAGCAGCATGAACAAACATCACATCTATTTCCTAATATGGGGATGGTTGATGATCGCTAGTGCTGTCAGTGTTTACTTGATTGTATATCAGCAAAATAATCCTATGGGGCATCTGAGTTGGATGGTGGCAGGAATAATAGGAGGAATTGCTTCATCGCTGTATGGAAAAAATCAAGCTAAGAAAATAAAAAGTGTCACTTTTATTGATAAAGCATATCAATATGTTTGGTTATCGTATGGGATTACTCTTTTATGTATTCTATTTGGAAGTATAGGTTTTAAGTCTGATCCTGGTCCATATATTACTATTTTAACCGCACTTCCGGTTTTGGTAACTGGACTTATGTTACAATTCAAACCTTTTGTTATTGGCGCAGCTGTGTTTTGGATTATGGGTCTGATTAGCTTCTTTGTTGATGAACCTACCCGTCTTCTATTTTTCTCAGTGGCCATATTCTTTGGTTATATTATACCCGGATATATGCTTCGAAAACAAGAAAACAATGATTGAATTTGAGGAACTCGATCCTTTATTGCACTCTCAACTTCGATTGTCAATTATTTCGCTTTTAGTCAGTCAGTCCGAATCAGATTTTGTTTTCATAAAAGAAAAAACCGGGAGCACAGCTGGAAACTTAAGTGTTCAATTGAACAAACTGTCTGATGCTGGATATATTACTATAAGAAAAACGTTTAAAAATAATTACCCTCTAACGACTTGTAAGATCACACAAAAGGGACTCAAAGCATTTGAGGTGTATGTAACCGCCATTAAAGGTTATATCAATCCAAAATAATTCTATTGAGTGAAGTAATCATTCAAAGGTTCGAAATAAAAGTCAACCCAACCTTTTTCGTGATTAGCTGCTTCTTCTGCATTTGTAAAACCACTGTGTTCAACCGTTACCTCCGTTCCTGCGGGATGCTCTTCCAACAACAAGGTAACATAACTGGGCTTCGCATTTTTCGACCATGTATTGGGCTTCCAGGTAAATGTAAGTGCTTTATCTTTTTCAAGCATCACCACTTCTCCACTCACCCATTTATCGAACAACTCTACTTTACCACCTTCCTCGTATTCAAATATAGCTTCGCCTTCGATCCATTGCATCAAAACATCTTGACGGGTAATGGCATCGTACACGCGCGAGGGTGATGCATAAATCACATAGGATAAAGAAAAATCAAAAGAGCTCATTTCGTTTGTAGTTTGATTAAAAAAAAAGATGCACACCGATCGGTGTGCATCTATCTAATATTTATTGTTGATTAAAGTACATTGATCTTGGCAGAAACCAATCTGTTGTTGATGTATAGATTTACAAAATAAATTCCTGCATCAACTGACTTGGTAAACTGGTACTGATGTTCGCCTGCTTCCAACTCGTGCTCTTTTACCACATCCACTACTCGACCTAAAACATCGCTTACCGTAATGTAAACATTTGCTTTTTGTTCTGTGGTAAAATAAACTTTTGGTAATATCTTTTCACTTGGATTCGGGTAAGCAGAGAAATTTATTTGCTCCGCTAAGTTCTCATCAATACCTACTGTACCATTTATGTTTATATCATCAATGTACAAGTTGTTTCCTGCATCGTAAGTATATTCAAACTTAAATCGTGCATTGGGTTGTCCGGACGCTACACCGGTTGCCAAATTAACAGTTTCCATTCTCCATTGCGCAGCATTTGGAATAAAAGGAGTTCCGTTGATAATGCTGCTGGTTGTACGCAATGATGTTCCTGATTTTTGCAAACGCAATGTCCATGTTTGACCACAGTTGCTGGAAGCATAAAACTTTAATGCATCTGCTGCTGTAGTAACTTTTGCAGCATGCGCCATCCAAAATGTGCACTGAACATTAGAAACATTCGCTAGGTTAAACGGAGGCATATACATTTCATCAATGCCTGTAAAGCTTCCACTAAAGTTGTTTTTGTAAACACTATAACTTCCCGTTTTTGCCGCCATAGTAGTTGTAGCAAAGGTTCCCGATCCTCCGGTTACATTGTTCACTTCATACTCTGCTCCGGGAACTGTTATGTTCTCAAAACTTTCACTGTAAGGAACAAATGTGTTTCCAATGTTTGGGTAAACGATCACTTGACCGGCTCGTACTACGGAGTCTGATCCACTTACATTACTAACTGCTAATGTTACATCGTACACTCCGGCTGTGTTATACACTATGTTAGGATTTTGTGCATTAGATGTTGATGGTGTTCCTCCTGGAAAATACCACGACCAATTAGTTGCAGGACCTCCCCATGATGCATCTTTAAAATAAACGGTTGAACCTTCGCAAATACGAATCTGTTTTACTGAAAAATCTGCTTTTGGATTACACAATGCATTGGTTGCTCCCGGATCTGTTCCAGTTAACACAAGATTGTTTAAAGTCCACAAGTTATCGCGCTGACTGTAAAAAGTATTTAACGCTGACTGCATTCTCCATGCCTGATCTTCAGTAAACATTCTTGCGCAATAGGCGTACTCCATAAAATTCTGAACATTTTCAACTACACCGGCTGTACAATTTGCTCCGTTTAAGTTGCAACTGGTCCATCCTTTAGTGATTGGAGTATCCGATACCTGATCATCACCACAGGCTACACCCGGGTTATTAGTAGAACCCCAGCAATGCTGAAGATTCAAGTAGTGACCTACTTCATGGGTCAATGCTCTTGAAGTTCCGGGATTTCCTGTACCGATACTTCCTACATAATCGTGTAAAATCATAACTCCATCTGCGGCTGGATTTCCGTGCACACTAGATGGATATTGAGAATATCCTGCAGCACCACTGGCAATATTATTCACCACCCAAACATTCAAATACCTATCTCTTGGCCATTGATTTAGTTTTGAGTTATTGTCGCCTACATAGGTCTCAATCGGATTGTAAATTCGATCGATACCATCGGTACAATTTCCTTGAGGATCAAGGGTAGCCAACTTAAACTCAATTAAAGCATTGCCTATGATGTTTTTAAATTGCTGTATTACAATACTGGTATCGGAATTCATTTTTTGAAAATCTTCATTTAATATTTCAACTGCATCTTCAATTTGTGCTCTAGAAATATTCTCTACTCCATAGTCGTGAATAACATGAAATACTACCGGAATAGTAAGCAACAATCCACTGTTTTGCTCAGTAGCAGGAAGACTTTTCTTATAATCGATGTATTGACGGGTAAGTTCCTCCAAATGCTGCTCGTATTGCAATACTTCGGGTTGCTCTTGTATGAGTTTATTATACAGATCTGTATGACCGCAATATTTTAATGCCTGTGCATTAACCTGCATTAATCCAAGTAAAGCAAATGATACAATAAGAGTGAATAGTTTTTTCATTTTCTAATATAATTTTTTAGAGTTGTAAAAATACCAATTGACAACGAAATAGGCAATTTGATTGTTTTGCCTTACTTAAATATGACAAACAAAGTTCCTTTTTGTTCAAAAAATTATGCTTCAAAGATTGGATTAATCTAATAAGCACCCGAATTATCGAGCTTTTAAAGCTTGTTCCAAATCTTGAATTAAATCGTCAATATCTTCAATTCCTACACTGAGTCTGAGTAAAGAATCCAACAAACCCACCTTCATTCTTTCTTCTTTCGGAATACTGGCATGTGTCATACTTGCAGGATGTCCTATCAAAGATTCCACACCTCCTAATGATTCTGCTAAACTGAATACTTCTGTTGAGGATGCAATTTTAAATGCTTGATCTATCGAATCGCCTTTAAGGGTAAATGAAATCATTCCGCCAAAATCTTTCATTTGACTTTTGGCTATAGCATGATTTGGAAAGTCTTCAAATCCAGGCCAATATACTTTATCAATTACCGGATGTTTTTTTAAGTAATGCGCAATGGCTTTCCCATTTTCGCAGTGACGCTCCATACGTACATGCAGCGTTTTAATCCCTCTCAATACCAAAAAACTATCCATTGGGCCGGGGGTTGCGCCACAGCTGTTATGAATAAAAGCCAGTTTCTCATATAGCTCATCGCTATTGGTACATATAGCTCCCATAACTACATCGCTGTGCCCACCTAAATATTTGGTAACAGAGTGCATCACAATGTCGGCTCCCAAGTCAAGAGGATTTTGAAGATAAGGCGAAGCAAAGGTATTATCGGTTACTAAAATTAGATTGTTCTTCTTAGCCAAAGCACTGCATGCATTGATGTCAATAATTTTCATCAATGGATTAGATGGTGTTTCAACCCATAGCATTTTTGTATTGCTGTTAATGTGTTTTTGAATATCAGCAGCATTGCTCATATCGACAAAGTGAAACTTTATTCCATATTGAGCAAACACCCGAACGAACATTCGATACGATCCTCCATACAAATCATCAGAAGCGATCATTTCATCACCGGGTTTTAGCAATTTAATTATCGCATCACTTGCACCCATTCCGCTGCTGAAACATAAAGCATGTTTAGCATTTTCCAAAGCGGCCAGATTTTTTTCCAAAGCAGTGCGAGTTGGGTTTTTACCTCTTGCATAGGCATACCCCTTGTTTTTTCCTGGCGACTCTTGAACATAGGTAGAGGTCTGATAAATAGGAGTCATTATGGCACCTGTACTAGGGTCAGGCTCTTGTCCGGCATGTATGGCTTTGGTTCCGAATTTCATTTTTAATTAAATTTTCTTGAGGGCACAAAAGTACATTATTCTGCTTTTACTTGTTGAGAGGAAGAAAACACTCTTCTTCGCAACCAACGCGGTATAATGATGGCTCCAATGAGCAGATATGGATAATAACTGATCAAGCGCCAAAGCAAGCCTAACGAAGCTTCCAACTTATCGGGTGTAAACTCTCCCAGAAAATCGGCAAACATAAGTTCGGCTATTCCGCTGCCACCAGGTGTTGGGCTCCCCAACATGATAATGCCCATCACCACTTGCCGTGCATAGATGACAAAATGATCGAGGTTTACATTGTGAAAAGCCATGAGCAGGCAATTTACCACGGTATATCTCGCTGTCCACGAAGCAAAGGTGGCTAGGGTTGAAACAAACCAATAGTTAAATGTCTTATTCTTTAAGCCACCCGAAGCAATAACCAATTGATTGCCGGTAACCAAAGCATTGTACTTCCATTTGCGCAACCAGGGCATTGAAAACAGTTTGATCAATAACCACTTTACCAATCGAGGATTAAAGAATAAAGCATAAGCGACAAATAGTTTGTAAGCAAGAATGACAAAATAGATGGTCCAAAAGGAATAGTAAAACCCTTTGCCAAAATCAATTTGATTTAAACTGTCTTGATTGATATTGCTGAATAATGATTCGGGGCCTACCCAGTAAAAAACCAAGGGTGCCATGATGGCCAAAAAGATACCGTCTAAGAAAGTGGTAACCATTATAGCAGTGATGGATTTACCCATATTCACTTTTTCTCGATTGAGAATAAATATGGCAAAGATGAATCCTCCACCTAAAATTGCGGGCGCTACAGCCGAAGCAAATTCCCATATCATGATGACAAAAAATGAATTGCGCCAACTCAAATGCAAATCGGTGAGCACCCGAATGCGGATCATATAAGCCAGGTCGCGTACCACCATCATCAACACCGACATTGAAATCCAGAAAGTACTGTTCCAAGTCCAGTTGATTTGCGAATAGGCTTCGCGACTAAAATTATTGGAGATGAGATAAACTACCGCAGCCAATCCGATCAGGACCGGCCATATTATTTTACCAAGCCGAATGTGTTTAACGACCTCTTCATTATCAGTTTGCATGATAGGGTGTGTATTCCGGATGATACACCATGAAGTTATTGAATCCTTCGCCTATAAATATTTTGGCAAAACCGGTGTTCAGCAATTCAAGCATGGCTAAGAATGTAAACACCGCATGAATTTTTGTTTTACAATGATTGAATATTTCTACAAAATCGAGTTTTTGTTTGGCTAGCAATTGCTGATTGATATGATCGCGTTCGTCTTCTATGCTGTAAGGATATTGTACCACTTTGAGTCTTGTATCTTCTTGAGCTTTGGCAAAACGAGCCATCACTTTCTCAAAGCTTTGCATCAGTTTAAACAAGGTTAACTGATTCAACTCTCCACGATTTCCATCGGGGTCGTATTCAACGGCCATACGTTCCAATTCCATGCGTATGTTTCCTCTGAGTTCGAGCAGCTGCCGATCTTCTTCTTTTTGTTTCAATTCTTCGCTTGCTTCCTTAAAGCGCTTGTACTCCAACAACTGTCTTACCAAGTCTTGCCGAGGATCAATTTCATTTCCTTGCTCATCTATCTGAGGACGAGGCAAGAGCATTTTTGCTTTGATGCGCATGAGTGTAGCCGCCACCAAAATGAATTCACTCGCCAATTCCAAATTCATATTCTGCGCCTGATGCATATACTCCAAAAAATCGTCTGTGATTTTTGCAATCGGAATATTATGAATGTCTAACTCTTCTCGTTCAATAAAGAAAAGCAGCAGATCAAAGGGACCTTCAAATTGGGGTAATTTTATTTCGTAAACTTCACTCATTGTTTTAGGGCTACCGACTTCAAAGAAAACAAAATTTGTCCATATTTCAAGCACAAAAGCACGGTTTAAAGCAACACAAACAGATTCGCATTATTAAGTGTAAGTTTGTCGGCATTCCATTTACATCATGAAAAAAATATATCACCTTTCAACCTGTAGTACCAATCAAAGAATTTTAAAAGAACTCAAGCCCGGAAAGGATTTTGAGTTGCAAGAAATTAAAACGGAAAAAATCAGTGCCAAACAATTGGACGAAATGAAAAAACGCAGCGGATCATACGAGGCATTGTTTAGCCGAAGAGCAATGAAATATCGTGAATGGGGTTTGCACGAAAAAGAATTGAGCGAAAAAGAAATGCGCGATTGCATTTTAAAAGAATACACTTTTTTGAAAAGGCCGGTCATTATTATTGATGATGAAATTTTTTGCGGATCGGGAAAGAATGAAATCGCAAAGGCCAAAGCCAAAATGAAAAACAAAAAAGTTTAATTCGATCCGGTAGTGATTTCAAAAAAGAGCGGACATATTGCCGTACTGTCGGCCAATATTATTTATGGTGCCAACTATGCGATTGCCAAAGAAGTGATGCCCGAATACATCGGTCCATTTGCTTTTATTTTTCTACGAGTAGCCGGAGCCGTACTGTTGTTTTTTACCGCTTCGCTTTTTATCAAAGAAAAAATGGAAAGCAAAGACATTCGAAAATGTTTTATGCTGGCTTTATTTGGCGTGGCCATCAATCAACTCTTATTCTTCAAAGGGCTTAGCATTACTTCACCGGTTAATGCGGCCTTAATGATGACAACCAATCCGGTGCAGGTGCTCATCATTGCTTGGATACTACTGGGCGAAAGAATTACCCTACAAAAAAGTGCCGGTATTGTATTAGGGCTGTGTGGCGCATTGTTGCTCATATTGTTAAGCGATTATCAAAGCGAACACGAAGCGTCTTTCGCTGGCGATCTGATGGTTTTTATCAATTCGCTTTCATGGGCCGCCTTTATTGTGATGGTTAAACCACTGATGATGAAGTATCATCCTGTCACTGTAATGAAGTGGGTTTTTCTTTCGGGTCTAATATTGGTTTCTCCTTTTGGCATCAGCGAATTTCAAGAAGCGCGTTTTAGCGAACTGACTCCTTACTTGTGGCTGCACGTGGCATTTGTGGTAGTGGCTACTACTTTTATTGCCTATCTGCTCAATGTGAGCGCCCTTAAAACCTTAAGCCCTACCGTAGTTAGCTACTACATTTATTTGCAACCTTTATTAGCTGCATTGTTTGGAATTTTCTTTGGGTATGGTTCACCACAATGGCAACATGCTTTATCTGCAGCGCTTATTTTTGCCGGGGTGTATTTGGTTAGCATAAGCAACAAAAGAAGAATGGAATCAAAAACTTAATTTTACACACAAACACTTTTCTATATGATTCGATCAATGACCGGTTACGGTAAAAAACAACAACTCGTTCAAGGGCATCAGGTTTCTTTTGAAATACGTTCACTCAACAGCAAGTATCTCGAACTGAATTTACGTATGCCGCCACAATTCAGAGAAAAAGAGTATGAGTTGCGCAACGAAATAGGAAAGCATGTTGAAAGAGGAAAAGCAGAAATATTTCTAAACATTGAAGCCAATGAAGCACAAGCCAATGGTGTGTTTAATGAAAAACTGATCGAAGCCTATCACAAAGAATTAAAAAGAATTGGTACAAAGTTGAAAATAAGTGAGCCGATTAAAATCGACAGTCTACTCAAACTTCCCAATGCCATTGGCAACGACAGAAGGCAAGCAGACGAAACATTGTGGAAGCAGATAAAAAAGATGGTGGACGAAGCATTGATTAAGTACGATGCCTTTAGAGTAACCGAAGGAAAATCGATTGAAAAGGACATGAAACTTAGAGTACAATTGATCGAAGATAAACTGAAAGCCATTTTTCCTTTGGCGCAGCAACGCACCCAACAAATAAAAGATCGATTGGAAAAAGAACTCAATAAGCTAAAAGCTGAATTGATTGACAAAAACAGGTTTGAGCAAGAACTCATTTTCTATTTTGAAAAGTTGGATATTACCGAAGAAAAAGTAAGGCTTAAAAGTCATATTCAGTTTTTTAGAAATACCTTGAAAGCAGAAGGAAACAATGGTAAAAAACTCGGATTTATTTGTCAGGAAATTGGCAGAGAGATCAATACAATAGGGTCAAAAGCCAACGATGCCGATATTCAAAAAATAGTGGTAGAGATGAAAGATGAGTTGGAAAAAATAAAAGAGCAGGTATCGAATACTTTATAAGTGATGAAAAAGAAATGCCTTTTGTTTTGCGGGCCTTCGGGCAGTGGAAAAACCACCGTTGTGCATCATTTGCTCCAACAATTTGACAAACTACGGTTTTCGGTATCGGCTACCACGCGACCTCGCAGAACGACTGAGGTGGATGGAGTAGATTATCACTTTATGAGCATAGAGGAGTTTAGAAAGGCCATCGATAATCAGCGTTTTGTAGAATGGGAAGAAGTGTATGATGGGCGATACTACGGTACGCTAAAAAGCGAAGTAGAACGCCTTTTACAACAAGGTTATCATCCGGTATTTGATGTGGATGTCATTGGGGGAATACATTTGAAAGAATATTTTGGTCCAAACATGTTGGCGGTATTTGTTCATGCACCCAATCGGCAAGCATTGGAAGATCGATTAAAAAAACGTGGAACCGAAAGTGAAGAAACTTTGGACATACGCATCAAAAAGGCTGAGCAAGAACTAAGCTATCGCGATCGATTTGACAAAGTGTTGGTCAATACCCATTTGAGGGAGACTTGTACAGAAGCCGAAAATCTCGTGAAAAATTTTTTATCGCTATAAAAAAATGAAGCCCGACTTTTTATCAAAGCCGGGCCTTACATTTTTCTTTAGGTTCAATTACTGTGTACTTTCAGTGCTTTCAGTAGTAGTAGTACCTTCTGTTTCGGTAGTACCTTCTGTGGTAGCATCGGTAGTGGTTTCAGTAGTTGTTTCGGTAGCTGCAGTTTCAGTAGTGGTTTCAGTAGCGGCCATAATTGAATCGGCCTGTGCTTGCGCATCGGCTTCCGTTTGTGCCTGCTGCTCAGCAGAAGGACCACAAGCTACTACAAAAAATAAAGAGGCTACAGCTAAAAAAGTGCTTACTTTTTTCATGATTTTTGGTTGTTATTTGAATTGGTTTAACACAGGCAAAATTATACAATCGCTTTTAGCCTCAGGTATTGTAAATGAAACACTTATACAGCACTTATTAACAATACTTTAATGCAATACTTCATTTGACAGAGCAAAGGCGAATACCTATATTGGCGATTATTTTTTAATTATGTCATCATCTCCCATTGAACGAAGAAGCGGCCTCAGCGCCAAGATGTTTTTGGATGAATATATTATTCCCAATAAACCGGTAATTCTTACCGACCAAGCAGATGACTGGGAAGCACGAAAACTTTTTACTCCTGAATTTTTTAAGAAAAATTTTCCGGATAAAGTTGGCAGCATTAAAAACATCGACTACAAACTGGGCGATTATATTGATATGATGTTGTCCAGCACCGATGATAAACCCGCACCTTATCCGTTTAAACTCGATATCGATTTTAAATTCACTGAGCTTCAACCTTACATACAACCCGGGTTTGAGGTATTGAAAAAAAACCGATTGAAAAGCTCCTTAATCAGCCGAAGAATAATGCCAATGGCGGCCACATGTGAGGTGTTTTTTGGTGGACGCTCCGGATGGTTTCCTTATCTGCACTATGATCTTTATGGTTTATACGCTATAGTAACTCAAATTTATGGCAGAAAAGAATTTATCGTTTATAAACCCGAAGACGCTCAATACATGTATCCCGATCCGGAAAACCCGTGGATGTCCACTATTGAAAAGTATTATGACCCTGATTATACTAAATATCCGAAGTTTAAGAACGCAACTGCGATAAGCGATACGGTGCACCCGGGCGAAACCATTTTTGTCCCTAAAGGTTGGTGGCATACTGCACGATCATTAGAACCTTCTATTTCTATTGCTCAGGATTTATTGACACATCATAACTGGGATGTATTTAAACGAGATATTGTTTTTTATAAAAAGAAACAAAGCAAAGTAAAGGCCGGTATTATTGGAGCATATCTTTCAGTAATTGATAAAATAATGGATTAGGGAATACATGATTATTTAGTGCAAGGTTTACTCCCTCAACAGCACCAGTTTTTCTACTTTGCAAAATGCACCAATAATCCTCTACTCAAACACAATCTTACCATAATAACTTTTCTTCTTACTGCTCAAAGTTACGGTATAAATACCCCTAGCTTCTGTTTCTAAATTGAGTTTAATCTTGCCATCGTTCATTTGCAGAAGTTTTTGCTGAATG
>DAOQTX010000048.1:0-20701 GCA_035340715.1 Bacteroidia bacterium
ATTACGCTTTTTATAATGGTTTGCGGATTATTGGTTTCGACACAGATTACAAGAATATCCGACATCTGGAGTTTTATTATTGAATGCGGGGCAGGATTGGGTCTTGTATTGATATTGCGTTGGTATTGGTGGCGCATCAATGCTTGGAGTGAGATAGCTGCAACCATAGCACCATTTATCGGCTTTGCGATATCGAGATTTGTTTTTGAATTTGAATTTCCGGATAGCTTTTTTGTAACCGTTGGTTTTACAACACTTTCATGGATTGTTGTTACTTTTGCTACCGCTCCTGAAAAACCTGAAGTATTGGCTCGCTTCTATGCAAGAGTTCAACCACCCGGATGGTGGGAACCTGTACGAAAAATTGAGAACGGTAAAAGGCAACCCATGCGGTATTTAGTTTTATGCTGGATCAGCGCAGTTATACTCGCCTACTCCGTTCTCTTTGGAACCGGTAAATTGATCTTTGCCGAATACTCTTCGGCTGGTATTTATTACGGACTCACCATAATATGTATTTTCGCATTGCGAATTTTTATGCGGAAATCTTATACATGAGTATTAAGGAAGACAAAGCTTGGTTTGAATCTTGGTTCGATTCTGATTACTATCATATCCTTTACAACAAAAGGAATGAACTTGAAGCATCTGCTTTTATACAAAACTTAATGAGCTTTTTGAATACACCAACAGATCACTTGTTGCTCGACTTAGCATGTGGCAGAGGTCGACACACCGATCAGATTGCGAAACTCGGATACCATATTACGGGAATAGACCTTTCTCAATCGAACATAGAATACTGTAAAAGCAGACAATTGCCCAATGCGGAATTTTATGTGCAAGACATGAGAAAGGTATTCAGAACCAATTATTTCAATCTTATATTAAATCTGTTTACAAGCTTTGGATATTTTAATTCAAAGCATGAAAATGAAATGGTGTTGGAATCAGTTTCGCGCTCGCTAAAGAATGATGGTATTTTTGTGTTAGACTATCTCAATGTTACGAAGGCGCTTAAAAGCTTACCTAGTGAAGAAAATTATCAAATGAATGGAATACAATTTTCGATAAATAAAGTTAGAGAGAATCCATTTGTGAGAAAGTATATTGATGTTGAAGATGGTGAAGAGCAACATCACTTCTATGAACAAGTTAGCATCTTGAATAAAAATGATTTACTTTCAATGTTTGATAAACAAAAGTTAAAAATCATAGCCATTTTTGGTGATTACCAATTGAGTGCTTTTGATGAAGAGCACTCTGACCGTTTGATATTAATAGCACAAAAAAATAAATGATTTACCTCAAGCTTCTCGCTCTATTCTTAAGCATCTTACTGAGCGGATTTCTTTACGATCGTTTTTCTCCAAAGGGAAATAATTTTTTAAAACTTTCCTTAGCTTTTACCGGAGCGCTCCTTTTTGCATTATGTGTTACCGATATTTTACCTCATACGTTTGATCATGGGCATTCACACACCATAGGTTTTTATATTTTAGGTGGATTTTTACTTCAAATCGTATTAGAATTTTTTACAAAAGGAATTGAACATGGCCATACCCATCTGGATCATTCATCCTCCTTTCCAATTACTTTAATGGCAGGTTTATCCGTCCATTCATTTCTGGAAGGCATGCCCTTAGCAGAAGCATTATTCACCGAAGAACAAACCAGAAACTCATTATTTTTTGGAATTCTATTGCACCACATTCCCGTTGCCTTTGCTTTAATGAGTATGCTAAAACATGCAGGTTTGAGCAAGATAAAATCATACTTTTACTTATCTCTTTTCGCCATCATGGCGCCACTTGGGGCAATTTTTATACAACTTTTAGGAGATGAGTTTATGACTTCCAATGAGTCATTTTTCAAATATGCTTTAGCTTTAGTTGCAGGAATTTTCCTACACATCAGCACTACTATATTATTTGAAGCCAATAGCAATCATCGTTTCAATATTATCAAACTGCTTACCATCATTGCAGGTTTTGCAATGGCAATTATGCTTTCACAACTGCATTGATTTGCTTTAAGGTCTCTTTTATTTTTTCAAAATTTGGATTCTCTAAGGCATTGTCCAAAACTTCAGCGTACTGAATTATTCCTTCTCTATCTAAAACAAATGCCGAGCGTTTGGCATTCCCTTTCATACCTTCTATCCAAGTATCATATTTAGCTCCATACTGTGCATTTACTTCTTTATTATAATCGGATAACAAAGTAAACGTGAGTTTATTAAGCTCTTTAAACTTTGCCAATGTAAAGAAGGTGTCGGTAGAAATACCTATCACTTCAGCATTCAGATCATTATAAGCACTTATATCATCGCGTACACTACACAATTCAGTAGTACATACTCCGGAAAAGGCTCCCGGATAAAATAAAATAACCGTTGGTTTTCCTTTATATTCATTCAAACTCACTGGTTTTCTTTCCGAACTGATGAGGGTAAAATCTGGGGCTTTTTCGCCAATTTTTAAAATAGTCATATTTATGCTTGTTAGTAATATTTGCAATAAAGTTAAATAATATAAGCAAAAATTTTAACAATTATTAAATTTACATCAACCTAACAAACCAATCATGAGAAAATACTTAGTTGAATTTATTGGAACATTTTTCTTAGTTATCGTTATCGGATTTACCACCAACGATCCTCAAATATGGGCTGGCAATGGAACACCCTTTGCCCCTATAGCAATTGGCAGTGCGCTGATGTGTTTGGTTTATATGGGCGGACCTATTTCTGGGGCACACTATAATCCGGCAGTAACATTAGCTATTTGGATTCGAAAGAGAATTGACACAAAAGATGTATTGCCTTATATGGCATCTCAAATATTAGGCGCAATGTGTGCTGCTTTAGTGTTTTACTTCTCCTTAAAACGAAGCATGGGCGGTCCGGCTCCTTTAGAAGGATTTAACTACCATTTCAAGCCAATGCTGCTAGAAGCGTTGTTTACTTTTATGTTGGCATTGGTAGTTTTAAATGTAGCAACATCAAAGAAAAGTGAAGGAAATTCTTATTATGGACTTGCGATTGGATTTACTGTTATGGTTGGCGCATTCTGTGTTGGGAAAATTACTGGGGGTGCTTTTAATCCGGCAGTTGGTTTGGGTCCAAACTTGATACACTCAATGGTTGAAGATGGTGCAATAGGTTTTACCTGGATATACATAGCAGGACCATTTATTGGAGGAGCATTGGCCGCTATTGTTTATAAAGCGACTAACCCGGACGAAGATTACAATTAGTTATAATCCTTTTTGTTTCGCTTCATCCCAATACTTATCGAGTTCGGTCAAAGGAAGTTGTTTCATTATTTTACCTTGAGTTAAAATTTGCTCTTCAATATATTGAAAGCGATTGATGAATTTCTTGTTGGTACGCTCCAACGCTTCTTCAGGATTAACATCAATGAATCGTGCATAATTAACTAGCGCAAATAGTAAGTCTCCGAATTCATCCGAAATTCTCTCCTTATTTCCTTGTTGAATTTCTGCTCTCAATTCGCTCAACTCCTCTTCAACCTTTTCATAAACCTGTGAATCATTTTCCCAATCAAATCCGCTGGCACTAGCTTTTTCTTGCATCCGCATCGCCTTTAGTAAACCTGGCATTGATGGTGCAACACCTTCCAAAACGGATTTCTTACCTTCTTTTAGTTTTAATTGCTCCCAATTACGCATTACATCTTTTTCATCATTCACTTTTACATCACCATAAATATGCGGATGCCGATGTATCAGCTTTTCACAAATTGAAAAGGCTACGTCTTTTAAACTAAAAGCATTCGTTTCAGAAGCAATTTTTGAATAAAAAACAATATGCAGTAACAAATCTCCTAGCTCCTTTTTAATCTCATCCATATTGGCTTCTAATATAGCATCCGAAAGCTCATACACTTCTTCAATAGTCAGGTGCCGAATGCTTTCGATGCTTTGCTTTTTATCCCAAGGGCATTTTGCTCTAAGTTCATCCATTATATCTAAGAGTCTTGAAATCTGTTCAAGTGTTTCATTTTTCATATAAATCAAAGATCATAATTTTTATTACTCGTTTTAAAACTCTCCATTTATTATTTTTGAATCGAATGAAATGGATCAACTGCATACTCCTATTATTGATCGGAGAAATTGGTTTCGCACAAATGAATTCGGAGCATGAGCCCATCGAATTTGGATTCAAAACACATATTGGATTTCTCATTCCACATCGACCTGTTGTTCAAATTTTACAAGAGAAACATATTCAGGCTTTAGAAATATTTTATCAAAAACAACACAGCGGGAAACTTAAATGGGAACAAGAACATTCTTTGCCAAAGAGCGGAATTTCAGTGATGTATTTTAATTTAAGCTCTAAAGAAAAATTGGGTTTTGGATTAGCTGCTTTTCCACATATTTCGTTTCGATTAGGGAAACTCGATGCTACTACTTTTCACATTCGGCTTGGGGCTGGTTTAGGATATGTAAATAAAACTTTTAGCACAGATATAAATTATAAAAATCAAGCCATTGGTTCGCATTTAAATGGCTTTATGCAAGTTGGGACTTATTTCCACTATCAGATAAATAAAAGTTGGAATCTATCCAGTGGAATTACTCTTTCGCATTTCTCGAATGGAGCTTTCAAAACTCCAAACCTTGGTATTAATCTACCAAGTGTTCATATAGGTTTCTCTTATCAATGGAATCATTTGATAAAAAAAGAAAAGAATCTATTTTCCTTTCAGTTGGATAAAAAATATCAAAAAGTAGTAAGCATTTATGGCGGGGTTCGGCAAAGATACCCGGTGGAAGGAAATTATTATGGAATTGGAGGCAGCTCATTTTCCATTGAAAAATCATTGAACTCTAAAAGTAATATCGGCCTACAATTCGACCTTATGTATGATCCCTCCATTAAAGCTAGTAAGCTAGCAAACCATGAATCAGCAGATCGACATGTAAGCTATAGGTCAGGTTTGGCAGCTTCATATGTATTTAAATTAAATCGACTTCAATTGCTGTTTCAAATGGGAGCATATACCTTTGCAATTCAAAATGACGATGGAATTCTATATCATAGAGTTGGTGGCAGAATTCATATGAATCAAAACCTAATGGCAATTGTGAATTTGAAAACGCATTATGCAAAAGCCGACTATTTCGAATTTGGAATTGGATACAAATGGTAATTAAACACACCTATACTGCTTCTTATTTAAGTATTGTATGCATATTACTTTGTTGCTTATTTATTTCGTGCAATAAATCAGAACCTTGCAATTGCTTAAATTCAGCGGGGAAGACCATTACTGAAACCCGATATGTGAGCAATTTTACCAACGTAATCTTAAAAGACAATATAGACCTAAGTATTATTCAATCAAGCGATCGGAAAATTGTGGTTAGCTATGGTGAAAATATTATAAATGGAGTGCAAAGCAAAGTGGAAGGCAACACCCTTCTGTTATACAATTCAAATCGTTGCAATTGGCTTAGAAGCTATTCTAAAAAACCAAAAGTGATCATCTATGAACCTGAATTGACCCATCTTAGATTTGAAGGAGCCGGTAGTGTTAACTCAATCGACACCCTTCGCTACAACTCCTTTTCTATTGACTCATGGGGTGGAACCGGCACGATTAATCTTACATTAATTAGTTCATTAAACACTATTAGTATCCACACCGGTGCAGCGGATATAAAAATAAATGGATTGGGAGGAGTAACGTATGTCTATGGTTTGGCCAACGGGTATATCGATTGCGAAAATTTTAATTCCGGCTTTACATTTGTAAATAATTCCGGTTCGGGAGATTTCAGAGTTCAATGTCAGAAAGAGCTCTCGGTATATACGGGTTATATTGGTGACGTTTATTATAAAGGATCGCCCTATAAGGTTGAACATACAAAAACGGGAAGTGGTAATTTAATTAAGATCGATTGAAACAATTTAGCAAAAATATTCTTACCCGACTGATCCTGTTGTTAGCCTTGTTTATACTTGGACGAATAGTATTCTTTCAAATATTCGTACAAGGCGGATTTAGCACATTATTAAGTTCTATTAAATATGGTTTTGCGCTCGATGTTTCTGTAAGCAGTTATATTAACCTACTCTACTTGTTGTTTTTAACACCTTATTTCATCTTCAAAAAAAAGATCCTCTTTGGAGTAGCAAACCTGATTTATATTGTATGCTTAGGGATAATCGCTTCGATAATTATAAGCAATTTAATAATTTATCAATACTGGGGAACCCTTTTAAATAATAGAGCTATTGAATTTCTTTCAAGTCCGGCTACAGCTTCGGCTTCCTTTTCGGCCACTCAACTCTTCTTAACGATACTTATTTTTCTTGTTTTATCTTTTAGCTTGGTTGTTGCTTTAAACAAATTGAACAAACAAACTTTAGCAGCGAATTCAAAAATACTATGGCACTATATATATCTACTACCTATGCTTTTTATTGGATGTCGAGGTGGGCTTCAAGAATTACCAATAAATGAAAGTAGTGCCTATTTCAATACTAACATAAAAGTAAATCATGCCGCCATCAACCCCGCTTGGCATTTGATGAATAGCATCATTAAATCAAAAAGTAAAACTAATATTCCAGATCCTTATTCTGACCAAGAGGTTCAAGAGTTTACTGGTTTGTATTTTGAAAATAAAAAGGTTGGTCATATTCAAGTGCTAGATACTACAAAAGCTATAAACATTATTTTTATTTTAATGGAGAGCCAATCTTCAGGAGTCAGTCGAATTACAGGAGGAGAACCCATCTCAACCTTTTTGGATAGTCTTGCAAAGTCTAATATTACCTTCTCAAATGCATACTCATCCGGTTTTAGAACCGATCAGGGATTGGCAAGTATATTTAGCGGCTATCCTGCTCAACCTCACAAATCAATTATACGAAGTATAGAAAAATCGAACCACTTACCCAATCTTGCGTCTGAATTCAAAAACAGAAATTACAGTACATTTTTTATTTATGGTGGCGACTTAAATTTCTCGAATATGAATTCTTACTTATTACAAGGAGGTTTTGATCATATCATTGGTGAACAGGAATTTCCGGATGAGGTAAAAAATTCTAAGTGGGGTGCACATGATGAATTTGTTTTCGACCGAGCAATAAAAGAAATAGATCAGCTGTCGTTACCTTTTTTTGCAGGCATTTTAACACTCAGCAATCATGAGCCGTATGAAGTGCCTTATCAATCAAAATATTATTCGGAAAAAAGAGAAGATAAGTTCAAAAATACCGCAAGCTATGCGGATCACTGCCTAAGAAACTTTATTGAAAAAGCTAAGATGAAAGAATGGTATGCGAACACCCTTTTTATCATAAGTGCTGATCATGGTCATACATTACCGCAACAATCTTCCTTCTATGAATCAAGTACATGGCATATTCCAATAGTTTGGGCGGGAGATGTTTTATTGGAAGAAAAAAGGAAACAGAATATTCATTCAATTGTGAATCAACACGACATGGCTTCAACTCTATTGCAGCAATTTAATATTTCAAGTGATCAATACCTATTTAGTAGAAATGTGTTAAATCATCATTATAAATCTTCTGCTTATATGTGTTTGGAAGATTATATTGCATGGAATGACGAAAATGGATATTTTGTTCTATCGATTGATAAAAATGAAACTTTGGCTCCGTGGGATAAAGCGAATCTTCAATCAAAGAAAAACGCTAAACTATACTTACAATATCTAATGGACGACTATAATAACCGATAAATAATAACAACTACTTTTGATATCACTTAATAAAATAAATTTCTCCTTTGGAGGAAGAAGCCTTTTTGAAAACGCCTCATTACAAATTGTTCCCGGACAAAAGTGCGGACTCATTGGAGCTAATGGCTGTGGAAAAACCACTCTGCTTAAAATAATACTAGGAGAATATACCATTGATTCCGGTAGTGTAAACATTCAAAGAGGCATACGTGTAGGCCATTTGCATCAAGAAGTCTTGGTAGGAAACTTAGATCAAACTGCTTTTGATAATGCTTTTTCAGCATTTGAAGAACTCAATGAAATTGAATCACGCATTCGCTCTTTAGAATCCGAAATGCAAACACAGCATGATGTTGAATATTTGGATGAGTTGGCTGAGTTACGATTTCGACTTGAAATGATTGACGGCAATAAAGCTCGAGCACAAACCGCAAAAATATTATCCGGCTTAGGATTTTCAGAAGAACAAATGAATGCTCCACTTTCAGATTTATCAGGAGGATGGAGGATGCGAACGGTATTGGCTAGAATGCTGCTACAAAATAATGACATACTCTTATTAGACGAGCCAACCAACCACCTCGACTTACCAACCATCATGTGGATGGAACAATATATGAAGGACTATGAAGGTGCATACCTTGTTATTTCACACGATAGATTTTTCTTAGACAAAGTTTCGGAGTCCATTATTGAAATAGAGAATAATGACTTCAATGAATACACTGGAAACTATTCGGATTTTGAATTGCAGAAAAATGAACGGATGGAAATTTTACTGGCTCAAAAAGTCAATCAGGATAAATACATAAAAACTCAAGAACGTTTTATAGAAAGATTTCGAGCAAAAAACACAAAAGCTACTGCTGTTCAGTCACGTATTAAAAAGTTGAATAAGCTCGATCGCATAGAATTGGAGCAATCGGAAGATCGATCTTTGAACGTACAGCTTGAATTTGATCAGCAACCCGGAAATGTTGTAATGGATGTCAATATCAAAGATAAATCGTATGGAGATCTTAAAGTGATTGCCAACACCACATTAAAAGTTTCAAGAGGGGATAAAATCGCACTAATTGGTCCGAACGGTTTTGGTAAATCAACCTTGTTGCGAATACTCAATAACAAAGAACCCTATATAGGGAAAGTAGAATTTGGATATAATGTTTCGCACTCATACTATGCACAGCATCAAGTTGAATCGTTAACCTTGAAGAACAATATCCTTGAAGAACTGCAACAAACTGCTCCTGATAAAAACGATACATTTTTACGCTCATTAGCAGGATCCTTACTTTTTCACAATGATGATGTATTTAAGAAAATTAAGGTCCTCTCAGGTGGTGAAAAAGCCAGAGTTGCTTTGGCCAAAACTATCCTAAATAGAGCTAACTTTCTTCTTCTTGATGAGCCAAATAACCATTTGGATTTGCATGCGGTAAAATCTTTGGCCGAATCTCTTGGGAGTTATAAAGGAACATTGGTTTTAGTTTCTCACGATCGATATTTTATTTCCCTTATTGCCAATAAAATTTGGTACATTGAAGATAAAGTAATAAAAGAATATCCAGGCACTTATGATGAATTTCAAAGATGGTATGACAAGAAAGACCTTGATTCATCACAAGCCGGAAGCCATTCTGAAAACGATCAAACAGATACCGATAGTAAAACAAAATATTTAGTCCAAAAAGAGCTTAAAAGAGAACTTCAAAAGAAAAAAAATGATCTTGAGAAACTTGGAAAGAAAAAAGAGAAATACGAAAAGCTGCGAAATGAAGTTTTACATCAGTTAACTATGGAAGAGAATTATACCAATCATGAGAAATTAAAAGAACTTCAATCACTAGAACATAACTACAAAACTGAACTTAAAAATGCCACTGAAGAATGGGAAAATCTATTTTTAAAAATAATGGAATTGGAAGAACAACAATCCTCCTAATCAGCTGCGTCTGTTTTAGTTTTGTTTCCACAACTCATGCCCAAGAAGAAGATTATTATAATGATTCCTATGTTCGTTATGAAAATAGAATTTACAAAGATGTGATACAATCGGTTTGGTTAGGTAAACCAGGTTCTGACTTTCAACAGCATATTTTAAGTTTAAATATATTAGAAACCTTGGTATTGAAATTTGATGATATGGATGCCGATATCAAAAATTATCGCTACAAGTTAATTCACTGCACATACGATTGGAAGCCATCTAACCTTCATGAGTCGGATTATGTAGGTGGCTTTAATAATGAGCAGATTTATGATTATAAATTTTCATTCAACACATTAGTCCCTTATACGCACTATTCCCTTCAAATTCCAAATGAATACATGAGGCCTTTGATTTCAGGCAACTATCTTCTATTTGTATTTATTGATAATGAAAATCAACCCGCTATTACGAGACGCTTTTGCGTAAGCGATAATAAGATTATTGTCTCTGGTAGAGTACACAGAGCTACTGATTTAAGCATTCGATCAAGCCATCAGGAAGTTGATTTTAGTATTATCACCAATGAATTGGAAATCGCAAATCCTTTCGAAGATTTAAAAATTGTCTTACAACAAAACGACCGATGGGACAATACTCTATACAATTTGAAACCGCTTTTTATAAGAGATAAAGAACTGGACTATAATCACGATGATATAAATAATTTTCCAGGTGGAAATGAATTTAGAAGGTTCGATTCGAGAACAACTCGCTATGCAAGAGAAGGTGTAAGTCATATACGTTATAGTGACAATGCAACAGAATTTGTTTTAAACACCGATCAAAGTTTAGCCTACAAAAAATACACTTTTGAAAATGATATAAACGGACGGAGAAAGATTGAGAACATAGAGGGAATTGATCCAGACACGGAATCAGATTACGTAAATGTTCATTTTGTCTTGAAGTATCCTATTCCGGTTACTGAAGGAACTGTATACGTGTTTGGCGAACTTACCGATTGGAGATTATTGCCAGAGGCTAGAATGAAATATAATGAAGAAGATAAGTACTACCATTGTCCATTGCTCCTAAAGCAAGGCTATTATAATTATCAATATGTAGTATTAAAAGATGGAGAAAAAGCTATTGATTTATCTCTTACTGAAGGCAACCATTTTGAATCGACCAATCAATATACTTTATACGTTTATTACCGTCCTCCCGGCTCTCGTTACGACCATTTAGTGGGAATTCAGATGCTTTTTGCAGACGGCACTCAATAAATTAAGGACAATTACAGTATAATTCACCACCAAAAACTGTTTATTCATCAAAAAAAGAGAGTGAGATTAAAAGTGATTTGTATTTTTGAATCACCTTAAAAACTGTGTTATGATTGTTACCGAAATTACAGCCGGTATAAAAGTGAGTGTTGAAACCTTTTATCAGCCAACTCATTCAAATCCCGGACAATCCCACTACGTATTTGCTTATCGCATTACTATTGTCAATGAAAGTGATCAAACAATACGACTAAAACGTAGACATTGGGTTATTATTGACTCTGATGGAAGCAGAAGAGAAGTGGAAGGAGAAGGTGTAGTTGGAGAGCAGCCATTTATAGCTGCTGGAGAAATGTACCGCTATGTTTCAGGTTGTAATTTGAATACGGAATTGGGCAAGATGTTCGGTACATATTTGATGGAAAGACAAATAGATAAAAAACTATTCTATGCTAAAATTCCGGAATTTAAAATGATCGTACCCTTTAAGATGAACTGATAAAACCTAAATACCCGTTAAAAAGACAGTGAATGATCACTGTCTTTTTTTTTATGATACCAATCATAACATCCAGACTTGTTCTATGGTTACTTTTGGGGAATGTTAGGCAGGAATCAAAATACCCATAAAACTAATCGACCCGCTCTGAAAGGAATAAATGGAACGACCATATATTCAAACCCGCAGTTTAGTGTAAAACAAATTCATGTTAAAAAAGGATCAATCATTGCGGAGCATTATTCGTCAACCGATGCAGTGTTATATGTTTTAAAAGGCAACTGTGTGTTTGTTATGAGCGGAAATGAACATAAACTAGGTGAAATGGACTTTATTTCGATCGATGCCAATGAAAAACATCTGATAAAAGCCACTAGTGATTTACTTTTTCTGCTAATCAGATAAAAATTGAAAAAACCAGATCTAGACTCAAGGGAGCAGATTAAGCGAATGGTCGATTCTTTTTATGAAAAAGTAAGAGAAGAAGATCAGCTAAGGTTCGTTTTTGAAACCATATCTAGTATAAATTGGGAGAGCCATTTACCCAAAATGTATTCATTTTGGGAAAGTATTTTGCTAAATGGACATTCCTATTCTGGCAATCCAATGCAGGTTCATAAAGATATTCATCATAAACATCCGCTTGAAAAACAACTTTTCGATCAATGGATAACTTTATTTACATCAAATGTAAAGCAGCAGTTTGAAGGACCTAAAGCTGAAATGGCCATATCAAGAGCAGAAAATATTGCAAGGATCATGCAACATGTGATAAACACATGAATTTTCTTTTTCCTATCACCTATTCTCAATCATAGATCTTTGTTTTACATCAAGAAAATAAGATCATAAGAGTATTTTTGCTATATTAATACTTTAAGAAATTTATTTATGACATCTCAATACAAGGTAAAGCTCCGAAACTTAAAAATTAAAGATTACTTAGACTTAAAAGAAGCAATGCAAAAGGCATATTCTGCTTTAAATAATTCATACTACAAAGAGGAAACCATTGCAGCATTATTGGATATTTTTCCTCAAGGCCAATTGGCAGTAACGGTAAATGGAAAAGTAGTAGCTTGTGCTTTATCTATTATAGTGGATTACAATAAGTTTTCTGATGACCATACTTACAGAGAGATAACTGGGAACTTTACATTTTCTACGCACGACCCAAAAGGAAATGTATTATACGGTATTGAGATTTTTGTCGATCCAGATTATCGAGGTATGCGTTTAGGGAGAAGATTATATGACGCTCGAAAAGAGCTTTGTGAAAACCTAAATCTTAAAGCCATCATGGCAGGAGGAAGATTGCCAAACTACTCGAAGTATTCAGACAAAATTTCTCCTCGTCAATACATGGAAAAAGTTAAGAGCAAAGAAATCTACGACCCCACATTGACATTCCAACTGTCAAACGATTTTCATGTCAAAAAAATATTAAAAGACTATCTACTTGGTGATCATCAATCTCAAGAATTTGCTTCTCTGATCGAGTGGAACAATATCTACTATGAAGAGAAAACTAAACTAGTGAATCGGCAAAAGAGTATTATTCGATTGGGTCTGGTACAGTGGCAAATGAGACTCTTCACTGATATTAATGCATTTTTTGAACAGATGGAATTTTTTGTGGATGTAGTAAGTGGATACAACTCGGACTTTATTCTATTTCCGGAATTTTTCAATGCTCCTCTAATGGCGCAATTCAACACTATGAATGAAGCGAAAGCAATGAGAAAGATGTCTGAATTTACAGAACCGATCCGCGATAAATGTATTCAACTCGCTTTGAGTTATAATGTGAATATTATTACCGGTAGTATGCCGTATTTGATTGGCAAGGATTTACACAACACAGGTTTTCTTTGTAGAAGAGATGGTACATATGAAACGTATGAGAAACTTCATATAACGCCAAGTGAAGAATCTTATTGGGGCATTACCGGAGGAAATAAATTAGGTGTATTTGATACAGACTGTGGTCGAATTGGAATTTTAATTTGCTACGATGTCGAATTCCCTGAGTTGCCAAGACTTATGGCAGATTTGGGTGTTCAAGTTCTATTTGTACCATTCTTAACTGACACACAAAATGCCTACACCAGAGTTAGAGCATGTGCGCAGGCTAGAGCCATTGAAAACGAATGCTATGTTGCCATAGCCGGTTGTATTGGAAACTTACCCAAAGTTCAAAACATGGACATTCAATATGCACAAGCTGCAGTGTTCACGCCAGCTGATTTTCCTTTTCCGGCAAATGGAGTAAAGGCTGAATCAACACCAAATACCGAAATGACTTTAGTGGTGGATGTGGACGTTGACTTACTCAAAGAACTCAATGCCTTTGGAGCGGTAAGAAACCTTCGCGACAGAAGGCACGATATGTATAGCTTAACCATGAGTTCGAAGATGAAAGAAAGAACATTTAGGGACTTGAAATTACAACTTCCCGAACCCGGGAAAAATGGAAAGGAAAAAACTGAAAAGAAAACAAAGGCGATAAAAGCAGATCGTTAGAAATCTATTTTTTTACAAGTCCTTACAATAGCCGCATATGGAATAATAATCCATAAAATAAGTGCGCTACTAGTGATCAATTGTCCAAGGCTGTTACCAAAAAATGATTTAAATACAGCACCTGTATAACCCATCATTGCAGAAGAATCGACTTCCAACATAAGATCAATCCTACATATGTCAACCGGATTCAGAAGACTCAATACCAAAGCATGCTTCTCAATTGGATAATCTTCAAACACAATAAACCATATTAATAAAAATCCATCATAAAGTATTGCTAGCACTAGCCATATTAGAAAAGTATATGAAATACCTTTTGCCTTATCAGTATTTTTAAGTGAAATCAAAAAAGAAATTCCTGAAAAGATTAGACTTAACGCGGCTCCTGATATCAGCAATGATTTTAAATAAGGCGATTGAAGACCAATAAATCCATCTCTGATTAAAAAGCCGAGTACAATACCTAAAGAGAAACTAATTATCATAGCCAAAGCTAAAGCGAACAACTGTCCTAAAAAAATGGAACTTCTTTTTATAGGCTGCGCTAAAAGCATCTCTGTAAATTCTAATGAATTGTAATAATTAACTGACCCATAAACGGAGGCAATAAGTGGAACAATGAAAATAACTATGTTCATCAAACTTATGACTGCCTTGTCAACTGATCCACTGAAGAATAATAAGGAGAAGCTTGCAGCAGAGAAAAAGAGAAAATAAATGAGTATGATCCGAGAACGGATCAAATCTTTGAATGAGAGACTAAATACTTTAAATAGATCACGCATCTAACTTAGCCTTTTGGTAGATTTTGGTCAGCGCAATTTCAAGCGTTGGAGATTCCATTTCCTTTTTTAAATCTTCTGCTGATCCTTTTATATCAGACATCCCGTTTAGTAAAATAATAATCTCATCCGATAATTCTTCAACATCACTTAAAACATGGCTTGAAAGAAGAATAGTCTTACCTTCCTTTGAAAGTCCTTTGATGTATTCTTTAAATACCAAGCGGGTAGAAGGGTCAAGGCCAGCAGTAGGCTCATCCAAAATGATAATTTCAGGAAAATAAGATAGTGCTATAATAGCACTGACTTTCTGTAACGTTCCTCCCGAAAGCGTTGCAATTTTTTTTTTCAAATGCTCCTCTACTTCGAACAAACTGATGAGTTCTTGAACATTCTCTTTAGAATTTCTAATCTTCTTAATCATGCTCAAAACTTCATTAACTGATACATTTGAAGGAAATTTTGCTTTCTGCGGCATATATCCTACCCTGCTCTTGAATTTTGTTCTACCTACAGCTGTTTCTCCATTGATTCGAATATCACCAGCATCAGGAATTACCATTCCAAGAATACATTTGATTAATGTACTTTTTCCGCATCCATTTGGACCCAGTATGCTATAGATTTTTCCCGATTGAAGTTTAAGATCCACTCCTCTGAGCACCTCTAGTTTTTTAAATCTCTTATGTAATGATAGTATTTCAATCATACAGGTTTAATAAGAGGTGATTTGTCCGATAATGTTTCCGGAGTAAAAACGGGCACTACTCTTTCAGCAAAATTTAGGAGTTCAATAAACAAACTCCTGAGCAGAATAATACTGGCTTGAGATGTTGAAATGATATAGGAAAATAAAGAAACCGGACGGTGTGGTATGTCTCCAATTCCATCTTTATTGATATCATATCCGCTGTATGAACTCCAGTAATTATTGTCCACTTGATTGATATTGTGCTTCCCAGTAGTAGTAAATTCAAAAGTATTGTCAATAAAGTTATTGTAAGAAATTTGATTATCGTAACTATTAGACATAATACGAACAGCCCAACCATTATCCGTAAATTGGTTTGAATCGATTTGTAAATCTAAAGCATTATCTAAATGTATCCCAACGGTATTTCTAATAAACTCATTTTGGGTTAAAGTGCTTCTTCGTATATCTTTTAATAGTAAACCATAACAATTACTCCCCCAATTGTCGATAAACTTATTGGCAATCATAGTTACATTTTCAGAATACATTACCGCAACACCTGCCGAATTGTTTCTAAACTCATTATAGCGATAAACATTATCGTGACTAAACATAAAGTGCAACCCATACCTCAAGTTTTTCTCAGAAATATTATTCTCTATGATTGAATGTGTAACAAATTCCAAATAAACCCCGTCTCTATGTGATCGGGTATAGTTGTTTTTAATAATAGCATAATTTGAATACCACAAATGAATGGCATTTCCTGAAGAAGCTTCAGTAGAACTTTCCCCATGAATTGTATTATTGGTAATGGTACAAGAATCTGATCGCTCGACATATATAGCGAAAAAACAGTTAACAAATTTATTATTGCTGATGCAGCAATTTTTAGTTTTTAGAATTCTAATAGCCGATAACTCCTGAATATATGAAACTCCAACATTCCTAAACGATATACTTTCAATCAAAATATTGGGTGCTGATAATACAAAAATAGCATCACCACCACCATCTATTATAGTGCCATCCTCACCTATTATGGAAATACTTTTTGTAATGTTTATGTTGCTTAGTTGATAAACTCCTTTTTTAAGAATTATGGAATCACCATCATTTGAATTCTGCAGTGCAGTTGAAAATGAAACTGCATTTTTCACTGTAACAGTTGCAAATACTCCATTCGATAATAGGCCTAAGCAAATGGTAATGATATAAACAATAACTCTTATCATCTATTTACTTTAAAATAATTTAGCAACTCCTCCCAATTATAAATATCTCCTCCCTGCTCAACCTGAAATTTAATGGCATCTTCTTTTGAAGAAAATCCATTTAAAAACTCACCCATTGGACTAGGCATACTTTTACTTATTAAATAAAACCCATCATATGCATTAATCAAAATGTTTGGATTGGTGTATGACGTAATAAGTAGCATTGAAATCTCCGATTCAGAGATATTATCAGACAAATAATAATGTACAAGACATTCTATCGAATCAAACTTAAATACTTTACCTTTTTTTGTTACAGCCTCTGACCCAAATCTTGAATCCATGATTAGCATGTTGCATAATTTGCACTCATCTGTTCCATATTTTATTGGCTCAGATGCAGGACTACATGAGCATATAATTAGAAGAATGGCAATTAGCTTTCTCATTACTTATTTTTTTTGAATTCGAACAACCAAGTGAGATTAGCAAGTAAAATCGAAACAATTAAAAAATATCCACCGGTGTTTGGTTTAGATATAGCCAAGAAATTTAATAGATATTTTGAACCTATCAAAGGTGGTTGATACACCATACCTGGCACTTGTATAGGAGCATTTGGATCTAAGTTATGCCCATAATCATATTCCCATAAATAAAAATCATAAAATGCCAAAAGAACCAAAATCGAATACAATGCAACCCAACTCATTGACAACCATTTCCGTTTTATAAAAAATGCAAGTAAGCCCAATACGATTAAAGCAAGTGCTACATATTGAAAATATTTAAGTTCAGGAATCATATCCGGAACAATCTCCTGCATACCAATATAATGATTGAGAATATTAATACTATTGAGCGTATTCTCTTCCATCCCATTAATTTTGTTAATCCAAATATACATCTCAACACCTTCGGGAAATTGGGGTGCTTCTAAACGAATGGTCCATAAAGGCCCAAGAAATACACCTGCCAAAAGAAGACTTGAGATCAGAATTAAAATATTACTTTGTTTTTTCATACTCTTATAAAAAAAGCATCCCGGAGTTTTGCTCCGGGAGCTATTCACCTTTTCATAATTTCATATTCACTAAACTATCAGAATAAATCATGTCAAGGCAAAATGATAAACTACTTTTTTTCTACTTTTTTTGTTCTCCTAACCACCACTTAAGTGGAACAGCAGAACCTGCAGCACTTACTCTCAAATATCCCTGCATTTCCTGATGAAGAGCAGAACAAAAATCAGTACAATAAAATGGGAATACTCCGACAAATTTAGGTTCAAAAACTAAAGTTCGAGTTTGACCTGGCATAATAAGTAGTTCTGAATTTTCAGCACCATGCTGTGAAAATCCGTGAGGAACATCCCAATCTTGTTCCAGGTTTGTTACATGGTAAAAAACCTTATCACCTACTTGCACACCTTCAATATTATCAGGAGCAAAATGACTTCGAATAGATGACATATACACATGTACTTCTTTACCCTTGCGCTCTACACGTGCTTCCTTTTCACTCTTAATAGCATAAGGATGTTTATTCTCTTCAAGCTTGTATATTTTTCTTGATTTCCCTTTAATGACATCCGCTGCTATACCCTGTGCATAGTGTGGCTCACCAATAGTTGGCCAGTCAGATAATAACTTTATTTTGTCGCCACTGATATCATATAATTGCGCTGATTGTGTTAATTCTGGTCCAGTAGGCAAATATCTGTCTTTAGTAATCTTGTTCATTGAAACCAAATACTTACCCCATGGCTTTTTACTATCTCCGCCAGGAATCATCAAGTGACCAATAGAATAATATGAGGGCGCTCTATCTACTACTTCCCAAGTGCCTAGTTTCCATTTTACAACTTCTGAAGAAATAAAGAAAGATGTATAACCATATCCATTTCCATCAAATTCTGTATGAAGCGGTCCTAATCCTCCTTTGCTTACTACACCTGCCAATACAGCATCATACTTTAGGACGGGAATGCCATCTACTTCTTTATCAAAGTTTTTATCTTCAATCGCTTTGATCATTTTATCGAATGAATGTACTGTTAAGTCGGCAGATAATTTTCCCGCACCAACGATATATTCTCCGCTTGGGTCAACATCAACTCCATGAGGTGATTTTGGTGTTGGCAAATAATAAACCAAACCCGGACACTCACTAGGAATCAATACTTTTACTTTAGTTCGTAGATTTGAAGTCGCCATATGAGTGTTTTCATCCATTTCATTGTCATAATATTCTGAATTCCACTCGGTGAATTTTCCTTGTGCAATATACTCCTCTGCTTTTTTCCAATTCACAGCTGCTATGAAGTCCTTATCATTCTGAGATGCGGTAGCTTCTAACATAGTATTGCCTTGTTCTGTATTATAACTGGTAAAGAATGTCCAACCATGAGATTTTCCCTTACCAGAATGAGCCAAATCATAGTTGTAGCCTGGCATTAGTATCTGAAAAGCTACATTCATGTCCCCATCTTCTTTATCTACTGATATAAAAGATAACATGCCTTTAAAATTTTCTTTATACGATTCTATAGCTACATCCTTTTGTGGTGCCGGTACGCTAAAGCGTGTTCCAGCAACAATATATTCTGTATTTTCAGTTGTAAAAGGAGAGCTATGATTTCCACCTGAATTCGGAATCTCTAAAATTTCCACTGTTTCAAAAGTTGTCAAATCAACTCGCGCTACTCGAGGTGTATTATTACCATTGATAAATACCCAACGACCATCCGGAACTCCATCCGTTTGAGATAGTTCTGGATGATGTGCATCATCCCAAGGATGAAATCCAAATGTTGTTTTTAATAATGGTTTTGTCTCTTCGGAAAATCCATAACCTTTTTCGGCATCAACGGAATATACAGGGATTACTCTGAACAAACGTCCTGAGGGCAATCCATATACTGCCAATTGTCCACTAAATCCACCTGAAATGAAGGCATAAAACTCATCATGTTCGCCCGGTGCTACATATACTTTTGATGCCGCATCGCCACTAAGAGCACTACTGGCAGGCTTTTGTCCTGAATTGCCGCAGCCAACGGCAAATATTACTGTAAAAACAACAGTTAATACTTTTAATAATTTTTTGTTCATAGTAGTTTATTTAAGTTTATATATACGATTCAATATGTTTACGATGCATCTGTTTTTCTAAAATATTCCAGAATTGCTCTTGCTTCCTCTTCTGTTAAACTTTGATTGGCCATTGGAGACAAATATTCTTCTAACAACTTTCGGGCAGCTGCATCTTCTTTTACCATTTTTTCCGGATCCAAAATCATATTCATGATCCATTCGGCTGTTCTCCGTTCAGTTACGCCAGCCAACGCAGGACCCACGTGTCGTGCATCAACCTTATGACAAGCCGTACATTTTGATTCAAATATCTCTGACCCTTTGCTTGCCAAAGCATCATCAATAGGACCAAGCTCAAGAGAAGTAATTACCCCTACTCCTTTCGAATTTCTCATCTCCTCTTCGGTAGGTTCATCAAAGAGGTCAGAGGAAGCAGTCTGTTCGGTTTGCTCAGTAGCACCTTGTTCCTCTGAAGATCCACAGCCGATTAAAAGAAATCCGCTGAATAAGATTAAAATAAATAGATTCTTAAAAGTGTTCATACATTTAGTTTATTATGCTCCAAATGTATAGGTATACGGGTTGCTGTTATATGAGCAACGTTAAACGAAAAAATGATTTATATCAATAAATGTGCGATGTACTAAGCACTCAATTCAGCAGAAACGGATATGGTGAGATTGTTTACAAATTCATCGAAAAGATAACTAGCATCGTTTGGACCAGGTGCGGCTTCTGGATGATATTGAACGGAAAAAGCCTTTTTATTTTTTACTCGTATTCCTTCGATCGATCCATCGTTCAAATTAATATGTGTAATATCAACTTTTCCTGAGGACTCAACATCTTCTTTTGAAATGGCAAATCCGTGATTCTGAGAAGTTACTTCACTTTTACCAGAGTGCATATTTTTTACC
>DAOQTX010000049.1:0-19058 GCA_035340715.1 Bacteroidia bacterium
AGAGGGCCTGACTCTAGTACGAGAGGACCGAGTCGGACGAACCTCTAGTGTACCAGTTGTGCCGCCAGGTGCAGCGCTGGGTAGCTATGTTCGGTCAGGATAAGCGCTGAAAGCATCTAAGCACGAAACCTGCCTCAAGATGAGACTTCCTTTAAGGGTCGTTATAGACTATGACGTTGATAGGATGCAAGTGTAAAGTCAGAAATGGCAAAGCTGAGCATTACTAATTACCCGTATACTTTAAAGCAAGTTATTTTACTTTGGTTTTGAATTGTTTTCTGTCCAACTGTTATTAAGATTTTTTGGTGACTATAGCAAGGGTGTCCACCTCTTCCCATTCCGAACAGAGAAGTTAAGCCCCTTAGCGCAGATGGTACTTGGTTAACACCTGGGAGAGTATGTCGTTGCCAATATTATAAATGCCCTTCAGAAATGAAGGGCATTTTTTTTTAGATTTAAGCCGCAAAGTGAAATACAATCGAAATATTATTTTTCAGCTAATTATCATTTTACTCTTCCAAGTAAGTGACGCGTTTTGTGTTATTCAAAAATCGGGTGAAGATAGTACTCAGTTTAACAATGCTAATACTTACTTACAGTCTTTAAATTACTCGTTTACCTTATTAGATTCAGGTTTGATATTTTATAATGGAGCTCTGGGAGATGATGGATATTCGGTTGATTTTTTAGAAGCACATAAAAGAATTTACGATTTACCTGATAAATATCTTTTTGTTCCTCATAATATAAAAGTCAAAAAGCAAAAAAATAAAGTTCAAACTGATATTTCTTTTATTAATGGTAGCAAAAAGCAACAGATTTTTGCAATTGATCATTTTCAAAGAATAGCTAATAAAGCAAATCTTGATGTTGGTTTTTCTTCCTTTAAATCTCCTGGTTTCTATTTGAGGCAGCTAAATAGAGGTAGAGAGTTTAAAGTTAGTCTTGCAGCATTAAGTATAGATAGCTTAAGTCGAATATCTGTATCGTATAATTATAGAAACTTCATTAATCAAGTAAATGGAGGACTTATTGATATAGAATCTTTTTTACAATCTGAAGAGTCAAATTCTCAATTATTCGAAATAAACTTGAAACAATCTGAAACTATGATAAGAAATCATCTTGCAAGTGCTCAGTATGATAGAATATTGTTTAAACAAGATACTGTAGATCCACGAAGGTTGCAAATGAGATTAGGAGTTGGGTCCAGCTTTTCATCAACAGCAAGAGTTTTTAGTTCTTTAGGTGAGGATTTATTTTCTTTCGATAATATTTTTGTTGATTCGACAAATACATTTGACTCACTGCGGGTATATGAGAGTAATTCGTACATAAGATTTGGAATTAAACACCCTAGAATCGAGTCTGACTTATCAATTGAGCATCAATATTATTCTTATCATATTAATACAATCGATATAAAGGATCATTTATTTTATACAAATGTCAAAACAGAGCTTGCTCTTAATGAAAAATTGAAGTCGGGATTTAAAATTAAAAACTTGATTACGTCTCAGCGTGATCGGGGACTGTTAGACTTAAACTTATATACTGGATTAGTAATAAATAGATATCAATCGGTTAAATGCGGAGTGCAATTAATTAGAAGGAATGCATCTGTATTTCAGGAAAATTATTTTTCAAACCACTTTCAGTGGGGTAATCGTTTTTCTTCATCTCTTAATTCTGATTTTGCACTTGAGTATTTTTTTAAGAATGAGATAAAAATAAAAGGAACTTTTTCTATTATTAAGAAGCCTATTTACTATGATCGATTTTCAGAGCCAATTCAATATGATGGAACGGTACAATATGCTCAACTAAAAATATCTCAACAACATGAATTTAATCGATTTCTGTTGAGCTCTATATCATTACTTAATTATTCAAGAAATAAGATAGTTCCTCTTCCAAATTTTATTATAAGAACTAATCTTGGTGTGAAGTACCTTTTATTCAAGAAAAAGTTGAAAATGATTAATGGAATAATGGTTAATTACTCTACAAAAACTAAAGCCCCATTTTATGAGCCAGCTACAGGAGTATATTACAATCAAGATTCAATTTCAACGGGAAATTATCCGATGCTAAATTTGTTTGTCAATTTTACAATAAAGAAAGCCAACATCTTTTTGATGTTAGAACATTTAAACGATAGATGGAGTGAAAGAAACTATTTTTTGATTCCGAACTATCCATTGGATGGAAGAGCATTTAAGTTTGGAATCAACTGGAGATTTGATGACTGATCTTACGTCTTTTGTTTTTGTTTTTTAGCTGCTGGGAAAAGTATATTGTTTAGTATTAATCTATATCCAGGAGAATCGGGATAAAGATTTAGGTCTGTTGGTGGATCTCCAACCATGTGTTGATAATCTTCCGGATCATGACCTCCATAAAATGTCCAAGTCCCTTTTCCGAATTCTCCATGTATGTATTTTGCTTCCCCTAAAGATTTGTTTTCACCCATAACCACTACATTGTGTTTTATAAATTGTTTGTTGAAAGAAGTTGTTTGACCCATAAAGCCTCTTATAATTTGAGTATGGTTTTGACAAAGCATGGTAGGAATAATATCCCATTTGGCTGAAAAATCAAAAAGCGTGAAATAGTCTTTGTCGCGTGGAGTTGGTTTCCGTGTTTGTGTAGCATCAATGTTTGAAAACTCATATTCCATTGGGTTTGTCTTTAAAGTATAATTTTCAAATGCAAAAGTATTTTGAAAGTCGAGTTTAGAATTGTACGATGGAGTTGTTCCATCGCCATCAAACATTTTTTCACAAATATCTACTCCTTGAGCACTAAGGGCAATGTCATATGAATCTGTTCCCGAACACATGGTGAATAAATAACCACCACCAGCAACAAACTCTTTTATCTTTAATGCAACGTTTAATTTTAATTCGGATACTTTATTGTACCCAAACTTATTAGCTATACTTTCATTAAATCGTACTTGTTCTTGATACCATGGCGCATTGTGATACATTGCATAAAATCGTCCATATTGGCCAGTAAAATCTTCGTGATGCAAATGCAACCAATCATATAATGGCAATTTACTTTGCATTATCTCCTCATCATATATTATTTCATATGGTATTTCGGCATAAGTCATTACTAACGTCACCGCATCGTCCCAAGGCAATTTATTTTTGGGACTATACACGGCAATTTTTGGTGCTTTTTCCAGTTTAACAACCTCCATGTTCACCTCCGGATCGGCTATTTCTGATATAATTGCATCCGCTTGTGTATTGGCCAATATCTGATATGAAACTCCTCTTATGTTGCACTCATTCTCTATTGCTTTAACAGCATCGAACATGAAGCTACCTCCTTTGTAATTCAGCAACCAATTGATCGTAACATCTTGTTGTAAAACCCAATAAGCAATGCCATAGGCTTTTAGATGATTCTTTTGTGTTTCATCCATGGGAATGAGAATAAATGCAGCGTTGGCATTTATATATATAAAACAGCTAAGGAATAGGAGAATATATTTTTTCATTTTTAGAAAGATATATAATACTCTTTAATAACGAAAAATGTAAAAAATAGTTGTGAAAGGACTAAGATTAGAATTCTGCGTCCATTTTAGATTTTAAGGTTAATCTTTCTTCTGAACCTGATATCATTGGGTTTTGTTGATTGATTTCAATAAACTTAGTCAATTCAGGGATAAAGCGAACATTAACCGTATCTAATTTGCCATGCCTGTTTTTCGCAACAATGATTTCCGTTTGACCTTCGTCTATTTGAATGTCTTCATGATTTGACGATAGATCGTAATAATCAGGTCGGTATAGGAATATAACCATATCAGCATCTTGTTCAATGGCTCCTGATTCTCTAAGATCGGAAAGTTGAGGCCTTTTGTTTCCTCCTCTTTTTTCAACATCTCTACTCAACTGAGAAAGTGCAATAATTGGAATTTCTAATTCTTTAGCAATACTCTTTACAGATCGAGAAATTTTAGAGATCTCTTGTTCTCGGTTGACATTTCTTCCTTCAATTCCGCTGGTCATTAATTGTAAATAATCAATGATGATCATTTTAACTTGACGTTCGTGAACCAATCTTCTTGCTTTGGCTCGGAGTTCGAATACGCTTAAAGCCGGATTGTCATCAATAAAAATAGGAGCTTCTGTAAGTGGGCCAATTTTTTTATTGAGGACAGTAAGTTCTGCTTCTGTAAGATTGCCTTTTCTTATTTTATCGCCTCCAATGCCCGAAGTCATTGAAAGAAAACGATTAGCGATTTGAGAATCGGCCATTTCGAGGCTAAAGATTCCAATTGGGTTATTAAAACTTAATGCAGCATTATAAGCCAAACTTAGAGCAAATGCAGTTTTACCCATACCGGGTCTTGCAGCCAGAATAATCAAATCAGATTTTTGCCATCCTCCAGTCAGTCGGTCTAAATCGGTAAAGCCACTTTCAACTCCAGTTACGGTACTATTTTTTGATGCCAATTCTTCCATGTTTTTGATGGCCTTAGCAACGAGTTGTCTTATATCCTGATAGTTCTTCCTTAGATTACCCTCCGCCAGTTTGAATAAATTGGATTCGGCTTTATCGAGCATATCTAAAACATCCAACTGATTTTCGTATGCATCGTTGATTGCATCATTTGAAATTTTAATCAGTTGACGTTGGATATATTTTTCTAAAATAATACGAGCATGATATTCAACATTCGCAGCTGAACCAATTCGTTCGGTTAATCGGCTAATGTAGTATGAGCCATCAGGAATGGAGTCGAGTTCAGCTTTCTTTTTTAAAAAATTTATTACTGTAAGTACATCCACGCGATTTGCTTTTTCAGCAAAAAGTGTTCGTATGGCAGTAAATATTTTTACATTCGATTCATTATAAAAATGCTCGGGTTGTAGTACTTCTATGACTTTAGATAAGGCCTCTTTCTCCATCAACATTGCGCCTAAAACGGCTTCTTCCATGTCTATAGCTTGCGGAGTGGTTCGACCTAAGGTTTGTAATACGGCTTCATGAGCCAGGTTTTGTGGTTCACTTTTTCTATTTCTTCTTCCCGATGTCTTCTTTGTTGTCATGCTTCAAAATTACTACTTTGCATTAGGCTTGCTAAGAAAAAAAACACAAATAGTTTTTAACACGTTTATAAAAATAGCCGTAAAAATTTTTTAGTCGCGATTAATTTTATAAGAATGAAAAAATTCAATTTTTATATCCTCCTTCTTGTCCTATTGGGTGTTGCTTGCGCTAAGGAGGAACTGAAAGAACCCGAAGTGTTTATTTCAAATCCTGCACCTGGTGCAAGTTTTAAAGTATATGATTCTATACCGGTAGTGATTCAAATAAACTCTGAGGAAGAGCTAAATTTCCTGAACATTCGATTGTTGAATTCATCACTGATTTCTGTCAATCCTGTATTTCAGAAATCGATTAGTGGAAATTCGTTTACCGGATTGATTCAATATTATATCAGCAACAAACAGCTGGCTGATGGAAATTACTTTATTGCTGTAACTGCCGGGAACAATGACGTTCAGAAGACTGCATATAAAAGCATTAGTGTACAGGCATTGCCGTTGCAACTGATTGGCAAGTTTATCAGTGTGTGGTCAGGAAGCAATAGCAGCATTCTTCACTTAGACTCCGGTACGGTATTTTCTACGGTTGGTTCCATATTGGGAAAAAGCATGGGCAGTGCTGTAAATCGCGATGCAGGTACAATCCATTTTTTGACAAGCCAACCCGAAGCCATTGTCAATTGGAGTGCCATTTATCAAAGTATGCAATGGACCATGTCTTGTTTGGGCTCTTTTCTTCCTTGCATAACAAATGTTAGCGGAAATGTGAATTCGATTTGCGCCTCGTATCGTGAAGGACTTGCACGAATAATAAATCAGCAACAGATTACAACTGCTACTTTGCAAAGTAACGAATTCGGATATCCAGAACTCAGCCAACAAGTTGACAATTTTGTTTTAGTGGAGGAGTGGATTCCTGTAAATTCAGAACGTGTACTTAAGAAATATTTTGCTCATAGTGGTGCAGGTCAAAGTCAGCAAAGTGTTGCTTATGATGTTAAAGCAATGTTAAAAGTTGCATCCAATAGTATATTGCTAGTAGCGGAAGAAGGATCGAATGTAAAATTGCTTCTCTATAATTTGGATAATGATTTTATCAGTTCTCAAAATCAAATTTTAAATGAATCGGTATTGGCTGCTGTATCTATCAATCAAAGTCGACATTTAATATCGACTCCAAATGGTATATATGAGTATCAGTCAGATTTGAATCAATATTTTTTGATAAATGGTACTCCAGGTATTACTCAAATGAAATATGACCCCATTGAATCATATGTATATGCTGTATCGTCTTCAGAATTAAAAATTTACTTCTATCAGAATAGTACTTTACAAATGGTAAATAGCGTTATAGCCACGGATACCATCCGTAGTTTTGACTTAATCTATAACAAATAAAGTTATTCGTGAAAAACTCCCATTTGGCTGAACTTTTCAATGCGTTTATTAATGCGCTCTTCAGCAGATAAGCGGTCTAATTCCTTCAGCGTAGAGAGAATAGTGTTTTTAACTTGCTCACAAATCTCAGATGGATTTTGATGTGCTCCACCTAATGGTTCCGGAATAATTCCATCAACGAGTTTAAGATTCAACATGTCGTTTCCGGTAAGTTTCAATGCTTCAGATGCTTTTTCTTTAAAGTCCCAACTGCGCCATAGGATTGATGAACATGATTCGGGAGAAATAACAGAGTACCATGTGTTTTCCAACATATAAACCCGATCGCCTATACCAATACCCAAAGCTCCTCCGCTGGCGCCTTCGCCAATGATGATGCAAATTACCGGTACTTTTAAAGTAGTCATTTCGAATAAATTTCTGGCTATAGCTTCTCCTTGTCCTCTTTCTTCGGCTTCTAGACCTGGAAACGCTCCAGGGGTATCTATAAAAGTGACAATAGGTTTATTAAATTTTTCTGCCTGTTTGAACAAACGCAATGCTTTTCTGTAACCTTCAGGATTGGGCATTCCAAAATTTCTATACTGCCGCAATTTTGTATTGCTTCCTTTTTGTTGACCAACAAACATGATGGTACGTCCGTCTATTGAACCAAATCCGCCTACCATTGCTTTATCATCTTTTACATTTCGATCACCATGCTGTTCAATGAAATTTCCTTTGGTTATAGACTCTATATAATCAAGCGTGTAAGGTCGGTCGGGATGGCGACTGAGTTGCACTCTTTGCCAACTGTTCAAATTTGAATAAACACTGTTACGTGTGTCTTCAATTTGTTTTTGAAGATCATTGATTAATTTATGGACATCCACTTTGCCTTTGTCGGCAATTTGTTTTGCTTTCTCCAATTGTTCTTCTAACTCAGCTATCGGTTTCTCAAAATCCAAATATTGCATGGAATGTTCTTTTATTAATACGACAAATTTAACCTAAAAAAGCAAAACAATGATTTAAAGCCTATTTAGTTGTTAGCGTAATTTGTATCCCTTTGTCAGACAGATAGTTTAGCACAAAATCCATCTTAGTTTTATTAACTGTGAGTTGTTCAGGTGCGAATACTCCTGAGCCAGAAAATTGACCATTTATAAATCCTTCCACTACTGCCATACAAGTGTATCCTGTTGAACGTGACATAGAAGAACTTTTTTGTTTTGTATTGTATTCATCATAAATGTCATAGACAAATTGACGACAGTCTTTGGATTGTTCATCTTCTTCAATAACAACTCGCATCACAGTGAACTCTTCTTCGTTTGGCTTTAATTTCCATTGAGGAAGAAGTATGGCTGCGGTCATTTCCAAAGGACTGATCCATTGATTGTTTAATAGTATTTTTTCATCTGAGAAAAAGCCCATTTCGGATAATGATTGCATGTTGGTTCTATGACCTTTATAGCGAAGTGTTTTCTCGGCCATGTTTTCAATATTCATTGTTTCGAGCAAGGTTCTTAAACCATCAGTGTTAAATGCTTCTAACATACCCACAGATTTGAATTCAAGAATTTCAGGTTCGCTGAGTGAAGGTAATGTTATTTGCTTCCCATTTCTAACCAATCGAGTCGGTCGTGTATACTCTTCAATTACATCGATAGGTGAGAAGGGCGCTTTATAATTAAATGGTTCTTTAGGGTTTTTAGGTAAACCACCTACATAACAAGCAAATGATTTTATTTTCATTTCACTGTTATGAAATCCAAGTAGCATATTATCTAAGCCTGGTGCTATTCCACAATCAACAGCAACAAAACTTTCATTTTGTGTAGCCAAGTTATGTAATTCGAATGGATTTTCCGGAAAGAAAGATATGTCCACGTAATTTTTGCCATTCAAAATAACAGTCTTTGCTGCCTCAAAGCCTAAAAAGCCAGGAACTGCTCCAACTACAATATCTGCATCGCTTATGATGGAACTGATTTGTTCTGGATTCCTAAAATCGCATCTTGAAATATCATCTAATCCGCTACTTTTAAGTACTTTTTCATCACGATCAGCTAGACGAATGTCATATTTTCTAGAAAGTTCTTTTGCTATAAAACCGCCTACCATACCTGCTCCTAAAACACAAATTTTGGTCATTTTTAATGAAATTATGAGTAGGCAAAAGTATTTAAATGTTTTTGATTGCTGATTGTCAGAAAAATGCCACAATTCACTTGAAACCTTTTCAATAGTTGTAGTGTTTACAATGAGGTATTATCTTTAATCCATACTAAACCCCTTTATTATGAAACATAAATCTTTACTCAGTCTTTTTGTTGCAGTTTTGGCTTTTATGTTTGTAGCTCTTGTTCATCAAGCGAGTATAGGAAACAGCGGTGGAGCACAAGCCGGCCATAGCGGATCACCTGCCGATGGTAAAACGTGTATACAATGTCACAATACATCGGCTGTACCATTACCGAATTTGATCAGCAGTACTATTCCTACCCAGGGATATACTCCCGGTGCTACGTATACGATTACGGCTGCCGTGGGACAAACCGGAATAAATAAATATGGATTTCAAGTTTCTCCTCAATCGGCAAATGGAACTTATCTTGGAAATTTAGTTGTAACCAATCCATCACAATCTAAAATAATAGGAACGAAATATATTACCCATACCATTGGTGGAGTTTCAGGAATTGGTTTTAAAGCGTGGACTTTTGATTGGATAGCCCCTGCTAGCGGTACCGGTGATGTTACATTTTATGGAGCTTTTGTTTATGCTAACGGTAATAACAATAGTTCTGGTGACATGGTTAGAACAAGTACCTATACCGTGTCTGAAAATCTTTCTACCGGAATAGAATCTGCCTCTTCCGGTTTAAGCTTTAATCTTTATCCAAATCCTTTTCAGAATCAAGCAACCATTTCATTTAGTACTAACATTGAAGATCTTTCTGATATAAGCATCTACAACCTGTTAGGAAAAGTGCTATCGCCAGCACAGTACACCTTGCGCCAAATTAATAGCAAAGAAGTATTGCTAAATGCTCATGCAATACCTGCAGGAGTTTATTTTATCAAAGTGGTGCAAGAAAACAAATCCTACAGCAAGAAAATTATATTGCTATAGAGCTTTTAATCGACTAGCAGCGTACCTAGTTTAGGACAATACGTTGGGCAGGGTTCATTTATTTTATGGTAAGTTGTTCCTACATCATTAAGTGTTCCATCGTTGTCTGAAACCCCTATCATTAAAAAGGCCAATCGCTTTTGATTATAGTTAATTGAATCGGTGTATAACCGACTTCCTGGAATAAACTTAATTCCAATAGTACCCGATGGATTTATTATATTTTCAATATCTTGTTTTGAAATGAATGCCGATTGCCGCTTGGCAACATCCACATACTGATAATATGAGCGTGCATTCGAACGCCATAATTTTTTACATGTAATACGACTACCCATAAAAGATTCTGACATTATATATGTAATTTTTGAAGCGTAAAATATTTCAGATCCATCCGACCTCACCGGAACTACCATCACCCGACCTGCGCCATTTTTATATGCATCTATAACATTATAGATTCGAAGACCTATGGCATCCGGATTGTCTAATAAATTTCTCAAATTTTCCAGATTGATGTATTCAGCAGTGTATTGTGCTTCGGCTTTGTTGTTAGTTTGTTCTATTTGCGCTTCATCAGTATTAATTTGAATAGGTGCAAAGCCGGAGGGAGGCGGACTACTGTAATTGTTAAAGGTTCGATAAGGGGTAATATTTCCTTCATCTGAAGTTTTACCACTTTGATTTTGTGCAAAGCTAATTGTAGAAACAAAAATACACAGGAAAAAGCAATGCATTGTAAAAAGGATCTTTTTCATAATAATAGATGTTTTAAGGTTTTTTCAAATCTAATGTACGATATTTTCTGATGTTACTTAGCGCTAAAGTTTATCTTTGATCTTAGACCTGACCGACTTTTCTTATGAAACGCTATTGTTTTGTTGCTTTGCTTCTGATATTGCTATGTTTTGAGTCAATCTATGCTCAAGAGGAGACCAAGCGTTTTTATGCGATTAATCATCTGATTGAAAAAGCTATTGCTTATCGCGATTCTGGTGATTATGATTCAACATTATTGTCATTAAACAGAGCTAAAGAATTATCGGAAGCTTTTCAGATGAAAACTTTGAGTGCTCGAATCGATAATGAGACAGGGGTTTCGTTTATGTATATGGCGCGCTATGATGATGCTTTAAATCACCTTCAAAAAAGTTTAAAACAATATGAAGAAGTTAAAGATAGCGCAGGGATAGCAGAGTGTTTAAATAATATTGGAAGCATTCAATACAGTCAGCAGGATTTTAATAGTGCATTGAATAGCTATCGGGCAAGTTTGCTTTTGCGAAAACAAAACAAACTTTATAATCTGGTGGCCGTGAGCAATAACAACATAGGATTGTGCTTACGTAAACTTGGAATGCTCGATTCTTCCATCTATTACCATCAGATGAGTTTAGATTATTGGAAAGCGCATCAGAATGTTTCCGGAATTGGAGTTACCTTAAATCATCTGGGAAATTGTTATATGGCCCAAGGGGATTCTATTCAAGCATTGAATACTTTGCTCTCCGCCTATCATTTATATGACTCTTTGGCATACGATCCTTTAAACAAGTTGTTTCTATCCATTGATATCGGGCTACTTTATTTTAATACCGGACAATATAAACTTGCGGAGCAATGGTGCAGTAAAGCATATAGCAGTGCTTTAGAAATGAACAATATTATTAATCACAAAAATGCTTGTGAGTGTTTGTATCAGGTGTATTCTCACACCAATAGACCTAAAGAAGCATTGCAGTACTTTACAGAGTTTACGCAAATAGACGATTCTTTAAGTGGGCAAAAGATGTCTCGTGACCTGATGCGAATTGAACTGAATTATGCTTTTGAGAAAAATAAATTGCGCGATAGTTTACAGTATGCTGCCGAAAAGCAACTGCAAGTAGAACGCTTTCAACGTCAAAGAATAAGCTTGTTATCGATTGCCGCACTCTTTATTTTGGCCGGCATATATGCCTATTCATTTTATAGAGGAAAAAGGCGAAGCGATGCTTTGCTTTTAAACATATTGCCCAAACGAGTAGCACAAGAATTAAAAGAAAACAAAGAAGTACAAACCAAACACTATGAATCCGTAAGCGTTTTATTTACCGACTTTGTTGATTTTACACGCATAAGTTCAATGGCTGCAGCCGATGATGTGGTTGCAGAATTAAATGCATGCTTTACTGCTTTTGATAAAATTGTTGATGCAGCCGGAATTGAAAAAATTAAAACCATTGGCGATTCCTATATGGCAGCAGGAGGTTTGCCTGAAACAAACACACATCACGCTGCAGATGTACTTAAAGTAGCAGTAGAGATAATTTCATTTATGAAAAATCGAAATAGCAATCGAAAGGAAAAAGGGTTGTTTTGTTTTGATTTAAGAATTGGCATTCACAGTGGACCTGTGATAGCGGGTATTGTTGGCTATAAAAAGTTTGCATACGATATATGGGGCGATACCGTGAATACGGCTAGAAGAATGGAAAGCAACGGTGCTCCGGGTAGAATAAATATTTCTGAAGCCACTCATTCACTCTTGCCTTACGATTACGAGTTTGAATATAGAGGTGAAGTGGATACCAAAGGATTAGGTAAGATAAAAATGTACTTTGTTATAAATGAAAGCTAAGATCAGCCTTAAAATATGACAATACGCAGTTATTTCTAGCATTGGAATCATAAAACTCTATAGCAGATGGTTATTTCTTTACAACGAATATTAAACTAATTTTGCTGTTAAATTAAATCTATAATGAGACCATTATTAATTCTCTTATTGCTTTCTGTTTTTACACGGGCTGAAGCACAAACCGCTACCGATTTTACTGTTAATGACTGCGATAATAATACTCATCATTTGTTTGATGAATTGGATGCCGGAAAGGTAGTTGTAATTGCATGGACGATGCCTTGTGGAAGTTGCATTGGCCCTATTCTATCAGCATATAATATTGCACAAACATTTGCTGCATCTAATCCGGGTAAAATTTTGTTTTATCTCACCGATGATTATGGCAACTCATCTTGTTCCATCATCGAGAGTTGGGCAGCACAATACAACATAGGACCTAACATCTCAAGCTTTAGCACATCGGCTATCAATATGAATCATTATGGCGGGCCGGGAATGCCTAAAGTAGTTGTAATTGCCGGTGGAAACCATCAGGTTGTTTTCAACGAAAATAATACGCTTAACACTGCCAATTTTCAATCGGCTATGACGCAAGCATTATTGCTGAGCGATGTTAAAGAGCCAAGCCTGTCTGATTTGATTTCGGTTTATCCGGTACCAACCAGGGATGAGGTAAGATTACGCTATATAGGTGATCAGGATCTAAACGTTAATGTTATAAGCAATGATGGACGTTTGGTGAAAAATTTAATAATTATTGCTTCTGAGAATGGACAAGAAATAGCTCTTCCTACACTTGATGCCGGGATATATTTTTTGCAGATGAAAAGCGGTCGGAACCAAGTATTTAAACGATTTGTAATCTTGAATTAATCATGAAATCTTCTATTTTTAGTAAGTGGTATGTATCACTATTGTGCTTGCTGGTTTTTAGTTCATTTAATTATAATGTTTTAGCACAATGTTGTTCTGCTGGTGGTGGAAGCCCTATAGCCGGGGGCCTTTCGCAAGGAGTATTAGAAGCGAAACAATTTGAGGTTGGGGTCAATTACCAATATCTATATTCTGATGTATTTTTAAAGGGCAGTGAAAAAGCCAATGATTTTTTAGATAGTTACAGTTATCAATATTTGTACTCACATATTGCTTTTGGTCTCAGTTCTAAACTAACAGCATCTTTAGAAGCAGGATATTATATTAATAAAATTCAGGATGGGTTGGGGGAGGCGCTGTATGAGGAGTCATCCGGGATGAGTGATTTGATTTTCTTCCCTCGCTACAATTTTCTAAGTCAAAGTGGTGAAAAAGGTAAGTGGGATTTTACAGCGGGTGTTGGAATCAAATTTTCCATTGGCTCATATGACGATTCTATAGAAGTGAATCATTCGTTTGCTCAGTACACGGTGCGCAAAGCGCCTTCTGTGCAACTTAGCACAGGTGCTAATGATGCAATGTTTTATTTGTTTGGAATGAGAACGTTTAACAAGTCAAAGTTTAAAGTGTTTGCCAATGGAATTTATATTATTAAAGGGTACAATCCTTTGGGTGAAAAGAATGGAAATTATTTTTCAGGAAGTCTGTTTGTTGCACGTCCTCTAGTAAAAAACATTGGCGCCACTTTGCAGATGAAGTACGAATTGATAGATCCGATGAAAGTCAATAAATATTTTTCTGAAATGGGTTATTACAGCACGTATGATTATACCTCAACAGGAAGTGAGAAGATATCTGTTGGCCCTCAATTAAATTACTCGAATGGTAAATCCACTTTGTTTGTTTCGGCTGATGTTCCTTTGTATCAACATGTGAACAAAACTCAAATAGCATCCAAGTATTTGGTGACACTCGGTTTTAGCCATCGTTTCTTTTTGTAAGGCAAGTAAATCTTTATTCGAATTCAGTGAAATTATCTATCCAAGCAGTTACTTTTTGCTTTGAACCACTGAATTACAACAATTCAAATCGTGATTGAAAAAATCGCAGATATTTAGGTTCGTACACCATCTTCATTCCTTTGATTTTATTTCTTTTTTCATAAACAGCGCCACATGATTCGGCTATAACATCCATATGTGCCTGGGTGTAAACTCTCCTGGGTAAAGTAAATCGCACAAGTTCTAATTTTGGCAGATAGTTTTTTCCATTGGGTTTCCGACCGGCTGAAACTATACCTCTTTCCATTGTTCGAACCCCTGAATCAATATATATTTCTGCAGCCAATCGTTGAGCAGGAAATTCTTCTTGTTTTAAATGCGGAAGAAAAGACTTGGCATCTACAAATATTCCGTGACCACCTATTGGTTTTACAATTGGGATTCCAAATTCCATCATCTTCGTTCCCAGATATTCTACTTGTCCGTAACGTGCTCTTTGATGATTATCATCTAAACTTTCTTTAATACCCACTGCCATGGCTTCCATATCACGACCGGCAAGTCCTCCATATGTGTGTAATCCTTCGTAAACTACTACCAGATTTCTGGCTTCTTCAAAAACATCCCATTCGTTGGTTGCCATGAAACCTCCAATGTTTACCAATGCATCTTTTTTAGCACTCATCGTTGCACCGTCTGTCAAACTGCATATCAGCTTTACTATTTCTGCTATGGGTTTATTTGCATAGCCTTTTTCATTCTTTTGGATCAAGAATGCGTTTTCAGCTACACGGGTCATATCATGTATGATTCGGATATTATGTTTTTTAGTGTACGCACGCAATTCTTTAAGATTTGCAATGCTGATGGGCTGACCGCCAGCCATGTTTACATTAGTAGCAATGCTGATGTAAGGGATTTTTTTGGCACCATATTTTTTTACTAAGGCGTCTAATTTATTCAAATCAACATTTCCTTTAAATGGATAGGTTGATTCGGGATCGTGTGCTTGGTCAATAATAATATCTTTAAAGGATCCTCCGGCTAATTCCTGATGCAATCGGGTTGTTGTGAAGTACATATTTCCGGGAACAATATCTCCTTTGTTGATCAGCACCTGAGATAAAATGTTTTCTGCTCCTCTTCCTTGATGAGTAGGTATAATATATTTATAACCGTAGTATTTGATAATGGCATCTTCGAGTTTGTAATAACTTTTACTTCCTGCATAGGCTTCATCACCTAACATTAATGCCGACCATTGTCGGTCACTCATTGAATTGGTTCCGCTATCTGTAAGCAGGTCAATATAAACGTCTTCCGAGGGCAATAAGAAAGTATTGTATCCTGCCTTTTTTAAAGCATTGTTTCTTTGGGTTCTGGTGGTTGTTTTTAGCAATTCCACCATTTTCATTTTATATGGTTCTGCCCATGATCTTTTTCTTGTTATCATAGTGTGATAATGTTATAGAGGTGAGAAATGAGCAGTGAAGTGTCTTAGAAAATCAGGCTCATAGGTAATTTTATATCCTTTTGCTTTTCTTTTTTGAGTGGGTTTAGAGAGATATTCGAATACTTCTAAAATGTATTCGATATGACTTTGCGTATAAACTCTTCTGGGAATAGCCATTCTTACCAATTCCATAGGTGCCGGAATTAGTTTTCGTTTCTTGTCGTATTTACCAAACATTACACTGCCAATTTCTACTGCTCGTATTCCTCCGGTTTTATATAATTCGATCACTAATGATTGTCCGGGGAAAGCAGCAGGAGGTATGTGGGCATAAAACTTTTTGGCATCAACATATACAGCATGACCGCCAATAGGTAACATAACAGGAATACCTATTGAGGATAGTTTGTTTCCCAAATAGGCGGTACTTTTTATTCTGTATTCCAGATAATGTTCATCAAAAACTTCTTCAAGACCTATGGCAATGGCTTCCATATCTCTACCGCTCAAACCTCCATAGGTTGTAAAACCTTCGGTAATGATGAGAAGATTTTTACAGGAGTCGGCTAAAGTACGATCTCGTAAAGCGAGAAATCCACCCATGTTTACAAGTGCATCTTTTTTAGCACTCATTATGGCTCCATCGGCTAATGAAAACATTTTTTTTGCGATTGCTTTGCAACTAGTGTTTTTATATTTCTTCTCACGTTGCTGGATGAAATAGGCATTCTCCGCAATTCGACAGCAATCGAGAATAAAAAGAATTTTATTTTTTTTACATATATGACTTACTTGCTCTGCATTTTCCATACTCACGGGTTGTCCGCCTCCGCTGTTGTTGGTAACGGTGAGTATCACTGCTGCAACGTTTTTGGGACCGGTATTGGATATATGCTTTTCCAATGCTGCTGTATCTATGTTTCCTTTAAAAGGTTTTTCTATTTGAATCTGATCGGGAGTTGATGAAGGCAGGTCAATGGCTGTGGCTCCGGTGTATTCAATGTTGGCTCGAGTAGTATCAAAATGAGTGTTACTAAAGAATACTTTTCCTTTTCCGCCAATTAAACTATATAAGATTCTTTCGGCTGCTCTTCCCTGATGAGTAGGTAGAATGTGTTTATATCCACTGAGCTCAAAAATAATATTGTACATGCGTTGCCAACTGGATGCTCCGGCATAGCTTTCATCTGCTTTCATTATTCCGGCCCATTGATTGGCACTCATGGCTGATGTGCCGCTATCGGTAAGAAGATCTATCAATACTTTTTCGGATGAAAGCAGAAAGGGATTGTAGTGGGCTTTTTTTATTAACGATTGTCTTTGAGCAGGAGTGGTTAAGGATATTGGTTCAACAGATTTTATTCTGAAGGGTTCGATGATGGTATTGAATTTCACGAAATATATTTTGCCGCAAAATTATCTTACTCTAATTCTATAAAATATGATTTATATCCTGAGTTATTTTAGTAGTTGCTATTCCGGGTCATATTTCTAACGAATTAAATACGTAATAAAAAAAATCCCGCCATGGGTATGACGGGATTTTCCTTTGTTAGGTGTGTACAGGTTTATGAGTTTTTTCCTAACAGCAATAGGTCGTTTACCTGAACTTCGCTGATGTATTTTTTTACACCATTTTTGTCTTCGTAGCTTCGGTTTACTAGTTTACCTTCGAGGGCTACTTCTTTTCCTTTGCTTAGAAAGCGTTCAACAATACCTGCTGTTTTGCCCCATGCTACGAGATTGTGCCATTGTGTTTCGGTTACACGTTCACCGCTTGCATTTTTGTAGGTCTCGTTGGTGGCGAGTGTAAACTTTACCATTTTCTTTCCGTTGTCGAATTCTTTCACTTGTGGATCTTGTCCAAGGAAACCGATTAACTGTACTTTGTTGCGCATTGCATTCATGATTTTTAAATTTTTTAATTGTTAATTTTATTTTACGTTTTGTGATTTGATTAAAGCGCTTTGGAAAACCACGATGCAAACATAGGGTGGGATGAAAATTTTATTCGGTTGATAAATGATTGTAGTCGATCTTATATATTTGTAAACGTTTACAATCGGCTATGGCCTTAATTTATAGGATGTATGGACAAGAAATGTAGTGAATGCGGTGAGAGTATTTTAGGCAGAAGCGACAAAAAGTTTTGTTCGGATGCCTGTCGTAATGCTTTTAATAATAGAGAAAACCGGGTGGGGACAAATTTGGTGCGAAGGGTTAATGCCACTTTATCGAAGAATAGAAAAATTTTGTTGGCTAATATAAAAGGGGAGACGGGGAAAGCGCATAAAAAGACGCTGAGCGATCAGGGATTTAATTTTAATTATCACACTCACAGTGTAACGACTAAAAAAGGGAGTACTTATTTTTTTTGTTATGATGCGGGTTATTTGCCTTTAGAGAAAGATTATTTTTTAATTGTTTCGCGTAATGACTCATCGCAAGACCACGGTGCTTGAGTTATTGATGGGTTAAAGAGTCGGGGAGTGTGTTGTATGTATGTATTGGGTTTTTGCAATTGCCTTTATGCGCCATGTATCCGTAACCTAGATTGGCTCCTTCTGTTTCTTTATAAACGATGTACTGACATCCATCTATGTTTATGATTTCAACATCACCATGTGGAATGGCATGTATGGCTTGTTCTGTTTTGTGTTCGAGTGGTGTGTCTTCATCGGGTTTTACGGGTTCTTCGCAAGAAAGGAGTGAAAGAATGAGAATAAGAGTAAGTGCTGAGGGTAAGCGATATTTTTTCATTGGGGGTGGTGCTTGAATGAAGTGTGTTTTGTTGTTACTGCTGTGTTTTGTTTTAGGAGCGTAAAATTTTTTCCATTGCTTTTCCTTTAGCGAGTTCATCAATGAGTTTGTCGAGGTAGCGAATTTTTTGCATGAGTTTGTCTTCAATTTCTTCGACCCGATAGCCACAGATAAGTCCGGTAATTTTAGAAACATTGGGATTTATTTTGGGAGCTCTTTTGAAGAATGTTTCGAAGTCGGTTTTGTTTTCTAAGATTTTGTCAAGGTCTTTTTGAATGTATCCGGTTAGCCAAAAGATGATTTGGTTAACTTCTTGTTTTGTTCTTCCTTTTTTTTCGGCTTTGGTGATGTAGTGAGGATAGACACTTGCAACTGTCATTTTAAATACTCTTGTATAGTCCATAAGGGGAGGGATTTTAGGTTGTGAATTTTCTTTATTTATTTTTCCAGCGTTCTAAATGTTGTAACATGAATGGTCTTGAAAAAAGCCAGGCAAATATTTTGTTGTGTCCACCTTCTATCATTCCTTTTCTGGATTGTTCTGAAAATTCTTTGAGTGTAACGTTGCCGCCTTTGAATTGACCGTTTTGGTAACACGCTCACCGCTTGCATTTTTGTAGGTTTCAATTGTGTTTTCACTATACCTTTTTAGCTTTAAGAGATTTATAAAATCATCTATAATTTTCATATAATTTAAATTGTTCTTCGCATAACCATGCAAATATTATGGCTAACCCAAAGTTGTTATGATATA
>DAOQTX010000050.1:0-18240 GCA_035340715.1 Bacteroidia bacterium
CATGGTAGAGAAATCGAAAGTTAATTGTTTGATTTGTGATTCGAAATATAGTTCTATTTTCTCCAATTCGGTTTCTAAAATAATTGACTCTTCTAGTTTAGATTATTCAGAAGAAAATAGTAAGCCGGTTTTAGTAAAGTCAAGCGAAGAACAAGCTGTATATATTTTGTTTACATCGGGCAGTACCGGAAACCCGAAAGGAGTTGAGTTGCCGCACAGAGCCTTAAGCAATTTATTGCAGTGGCAAATCAAAAACAGTGTGGCCAATCACCTAACTCGAACATTGCAATTTGCACCCATTAGTTTTGATGTTTCTTTTCAAGAAATATTTAGCACTTTTTATAGCGGTGGCACTTTGGTATTAATTGATGATGAAACGCGCTTGAACACCGTTTCCTTATTAAATTATATTCATAAGTATCAGATCAACCGTTTGTTTCTTCCATTTATTGCTTTACAACATATTTGTGATGTAGCAGCTAAATTCAAAGAAGATCTAAGTTGCTTGAGTGAAGTTATTACCGCAGGAGAACAACTTAAAACAACCAAATCAATCTCCACCTTTTTTAAAAAATACAGTTCTTGTAGTTTATACAATCACTATGGGCCTACCGAAACTCATGTAATTACATCTTACAAACTACCTGAGTCGGTCGATGAATGGACACAACTTCCTGCAATAGGAAAGCCCATCGACAACAGTTACATACTCATTCTTGATGATGAAATGAATCCGGTTAAAAATGGTGATGTAGGTGAAATGTACTTGGGAGGTATTTGTTTGGCAAATGGCTATGCCGGAAGTGCTGAATTAACGGCAGAACGATTTATACAAGACCCATTTAATTCAACGAATCGATTGTATCGATCAGGTGATTTGGGTAAGATATTGGAGGATGGAAATATCGAATACATTGGAAGAGCTGACCATCAGGTAAAAATAAGAGGACATAGAATTGAGTTAGGTGAGGTTGAAACTGTTTTAGGAAAAATGAATGGTGTATCTCAAGTGATCTGCTCTGTTAAAGAAGATGAGGTTAGAGGTAAACGATTGTTTGCCTATTATAAAATTGAAAACCAAGTAAAGCCAAGCATTGATGATTGGATGAGCTTTGCTAGAGAGCATTTGCCCGATTACATGGTGCCTTCAAATTTTATTGCGGTAGAAGATTTCGCTAAAACCCCTAGTGGAAAAATTGATAGAAAACTCTTGCCCGAACCCAATACAAATAGACCGGAGTTGAAAACGGCTTACAGTAAACCTGTAAGCGATTCAGAGAATTTACTTTGTCAATTATGGGAAAATTTGTTGGATATAAATTCAATTGGAATAGACGATAACTTTTTTGATTTAGGAGGCACTTCATTAAGTGCTCTCAAATGCTTGGCTACTTTGTCTCAAGATAATGGCATAGAATTGTCGGTAGCAAAGTTCTATCAATCTCCTTATATCCGATCACTAGCCGATTATATTGATAATGGCGAAAAAGAAATCGATTTAAGTCAACAAGCTAAAGAAAGAAACGATAAGCGGTCCAAGAACAGTATTGATCCTTATGATGATGCCATAGCCGTAATAGGTATGGCTATTAAATTTCCGGGAGCCGATACAATCGATGAATTTTGGAATAACCTGTATAATGGAATTGAAAATATAAAACGATTTTCAAAAGAGGAGTTGCATTTCAGTATCCCTGATGATATCAAATCAGATCCATTGTATGTTGCTGCACGAGGAGTTTTGGATGATGCTGAAATGTTCGATTCCAAGTTCTTTAGCATAAATCCAAGAATAGCAGATCTTTCCGATCCTCAACAAAGAATTTTTTTACAGCTATGTTGGAATGCGTTTGAAAATGCTGGATATAAACCTGGTCCGGATATTATGACTGGTGTCTTTGCAGGCACTGGTAATAATACTTACTATCTGAATAATGTTCATTCACGAAAAGATCTAATTGAAAAAGTTGGTGCGTTTCAAGTAATGACCGCTAATGAAAAAGATTATGTTGCTACAAAAGTTGCTTATGAACTAAACTTAAAAGGGCCGGCTCTTTCTATTCATACTGCGTGCAGTACTTCACTGGTTGCAATATGCAATGCTGTGAATTCATTGCGCAATTTCGAATGTGACATGGCATTGGCTGGTGCGGCTTCAGTTACTTCACCCGTTAACAGTGGAGTCTTATATCAAGAAGGTGGAATGTATAGTCCGGATGGTCATTGCAGACCATTTGATAAAGATGCACAAGGAACATTGTTTAGTGATGGTGCAGGAGTGGTACTTCTGAAAAGATATAAAGAAGCATTGAATGACGGAGATACCATTTATGGATTGATTCGAGGAGTGGCTATGAATAATGACGGATTAGCTAAAGCAAGTTTTACCGCACCAAGTGTCGAAGGACAAGCTGAAGTCATTAGCATGGCTATAGCCAATGCTAAGTTAAGTAGCAAAGACATAACTTATGTAGAAACACATGGAACAGCCACACCACTTGGAGACCCTATAGAAGTAGAAGGGCTTACTATGGCATTTGGTGCTGAAAATAGAACACAAGATTCTTGTGGCATTGGTTCGGTGAAAAGTAACTTTGGTCATTTAACACCTGCAGCAGGAGTAGCGGGACTGATAAAAACCTTATTAGCGATGCAACATAAAGTCATTCCGGCTACACTTCATTACAAACAGAACAATCCAGCTATTAATTTTAGTAAAACTCCATTTTATGTAGTTGATAAGAATACTCCTTGGAATTCTAATGACTCATTAAAGGCCGGCATTAGTTCGTTTGGAGTAGGTGGTACAAATGCACATGTTATTGTTGAGTCATTTGAATCGAATCAACCCGATTCAATTTCTCGCCCCTATCAAAGTATTGTCTTATCTGCTAAAACAGAAAGCGCTATAGCTAATCGTATAGAAGATCTGAAATCTTTTTTAGAGCATAGTAGACATCTAAATGTAGCTGACCTTGCATATACTTTGAATACAGGTCGTGTGGCGATGGGTTACAAAAGATCATATGTAGCCAATTCAATAGAAGATTTAATTCTTCAATTATCAAAACCGGATATTAAATTATCAGGTAAGAGATTGCACAATGGTGATTCGAAAAAACTTGTTTTTATGTTTCCGGGACAAGGTTCGCAATATGTGAATATGGGAAAAAATCTTTACGATGATGAACCTGTTTTTAGGCATAGTGTTGATGTTTGTGCAGAAATTTTAAATAAACATTTAGATACCGATATCCGCACTCTTTTGTATCCAACAGTAAACAAGGAACAAGAATCAGAGCGTTTGTTAAAAGAAACAATTTATACACAACCGGCACTTTTTACCATCGGTTATTCATTGTTTAAATTGTATGAAAGTTGGGGCATACTTCCACACGCTTTAATTGGCCATAGCATTGGCGAATTCGTATGTGCAGTTGTTGCAGGAATAATGTCGCTTGATGATGCTCTTTATCTGATAGCCAACAGAGGAATATTAATGCAAAACTTGCCACACGGTTGCATGTTGTCGGTGAGAATAGGTGAACAAGAAGCCGAGAAGTATTTGAAACCCGGCACATCTGTAGCCGCCATAAATGGAGATGCACTTTGTGTAATTGCGGGACCTGAAAAGCCAATAGAGTTAATAGAAAAAGAACTCAGCGAAAAAGAAATTGTACATAAGCGTTTACATACCTCTCATGCATTTCATAGTCCTATGATGGATGAGATTGTTGAGCCCTTTGCAAATCTGGTACGAAAAGTGAAATTGAACAAAGCACGTGTTCCTATGATGTCAACAGTGCATTGTACTTGGTTGAGCGATAGTGAAGCAACGAACCCAATGTATTGGGCGAATCATTTGCGCAAGGCGGTTCGATTTGCACAAGGGGTTAAACAACTTTGGACTGAAGAAACAAATTATGTGATGCTTGAATTAGGACCTCGTAATTCTGCTTCATCATTAGCCATGCAGCAATCATCTGATCTAAGCAATCAGGTGGCTATTCCATCATTGGGCGATAGTGCCGATGATCATGGCGAGTGGAAGAGTCTTATGAGTGCTTTAGGTAAATTATCTCTTCACGGCATTGAACCCGATTGGAGTTTATTTTACTTGATGGAGAAAAGAAAAAAAGTAAGTCTGCCCGGATATCCTTTTGATAAGATTAAACATTGGGTTGAAGCAGCAGCTCCATCAGTTATGAATCAAAACGTATTATCCGTTTTTCCTTTTGCAATGGAAATGACTTCACAAGCATCAGCTCCGGTACAAAACAAATTAACTACATCAATGAGTAGAAAAGAACAAATACAATTTGAGTTAAAAGATCTTTTAACTGATAATTCGGGAATAGATTTTTCGGATGTTGATGCTGAGACTTCATTCTTTGAGGCAGGTCTCGATTCATTATTTCTTACTCAGGTCGCGCTTTCGGTTAGCAAGAAGTATTCGGTAAAAGTTACTTTCCGACAGTTGAACGAAGATTTGTCCAACATAGCTGCCTTATCCAACTATTTGGACTCTACCATCTCTGAAACCTATCAACCAGCAGTTTCAAATGTTGCTACACAATCTGCATCCAATAATGATCCGTTAGTTCAAAATACCGGTGCAAGCATCCATCCGCAAATGATCAATACATCAGGAATGATAAATGATCCTATGGTATTGCAAAATTTATTATTGCAACAAAGCATTTGGATTCAACAACAATTGACAGGAGTACAATCAAATCAACCTAATACCAGTAAAAAACCAATCAAACACGATCCTCCAAAAGTTGAAAAATCAGATGATGTAAAAAAAGAAGCAGGAGAAGTACAAAAGAAAACGCCTTTTGGTGCAATAGCACGAATTGAAAAATTTGATACCGATCAACTAAATCCGGTACAGAAAAAGTGGCTTCAGACTTTTATTGATGAATATAATTTGAAATACAAAACTTCAAAGCAATTTGCATCGGATAATAAAGCACATTTGGCAGATCCTAGAATGGTTACAGGATTCAGACCATTGGTAAAGGAATTAATCTTTCAAATAGTTGTGAACCAATCCAAGGGAAGCCAACTATTCGATTTGGATAAGAATGTTTTCATTGATGTGTTAAACGGATTTGGTTCTAATATACTTGGTCACAATCCTGATGTAGTGATTGAGGCATTGAGTGATCAGCTTAGTAAAGGCTATGAATTGGGACCTATGCATCCTCATGCCGGTGAATTAGCAAAACTGATTTGTGAATTCACGCAATTTGATCGGGCAGGATTTTGCAATACCGGCTCTGAAGCAGTATTAGGTGCCATGCGAATAGCACGAACCGTAACAGGGAGGAATCTTATTGTTGTGTTCTCCAATTCTTATCATGGTATAAATGACGAAGTAATTGTCCGTCCCGGAAAGAATTTTAGATCGATACCTGCAGCCGCTGGTATCATGTTCGAAGCGGTTGAAAATGTTCTGGTTTTAGATTATGGAACGGAAGAATCGCTTAGAATTATTTCTGAACGAGCCGATGAATTGGCAGCGGTTATGGTAGAACCTATCCAGAGTCGCAGAGCTGATTTTCAGCCCAAAGAATTTCTTCAGAAATTAAGAGAGATCACAACTCAACATGAGATCGTTTACATTTTTGATGAAGTCATTACCGGATTTCGTTTGGGTAAAGATGGTGCACAAGAATATTTTGGTGTGAAAGCAGATATTGGTGCCTATGGAAAAATTTGCGGTGGAGGTATGCCAATAGGTGTTATAGCTGGTAAGAAAAAGTTTATGGATGCCCTTGATGGTGGCTTTTGGAGTTTTGGAAATGAGTCTGTTCCTGAAGTAGGCGTAACCTACTTTGCCGGTACTTTTGTTCGACATCCATTTGCACTTGCTGCCGGAAAAGCAGCATTGTCTTTTATAAAAAGTAAAGGTGATGCCTTTTACAAAGAAGTGAACGGCAAGACACAAAACATGGTAAATGAAATCAATGCATTTGCACATGAGCGAAAAGCACCTTTTCATTTAGTAACCTTTGGAACTTTATTCAAAACAAAATGGGATGTAGAATACCGTAACAGTGATTTACTGTTTTACTTATTGCGATTCAAAGGCATTCACATTTGGGATGGATTCCCTTGCTTTTTAACCTATGCTCATAGCAAAGAAGATATAGATCAAATAATAAAAGCGTATAAAGAGGCTATAGTTGAATTGCAAGACAATGAATTAATGCCGCGTTTAGAACCTTTGTACTCTAATGGTAATGGAGCACATATAGAAAAAGAAAAGATCGAGATAGATTTGTCAAAGCCACCTGTACCGCAAGCAAAACTGGGTAAAAATCCTGATGGTGAAGACGGGTGGTATATTCCTGATCCAACACGTCCGGGTAAGTATATGTTGTATCAATCGTAAGTTATTGACTCTCTGTATTTTTAGAGGAATCGATTCGATATCTGTCAACCCATTCATTTAATTTGTCATTAAACAAACGTGCATACGTTTTTCTTAAAGTATTGCTGTAAAATGAATCGATCCAAACAATTCCATTTATAGAATTGACCAACCATATTTCATCTGCTTTTTTTAGAAATGAACGGTTTAGTGATTCTTCCTTGACTGTAATTTTTTCATCCTGTGCTATTTTAATGATTTGCTTTCTCATAATACCACTAATACATCCATCACTGAGCGGAGGAGTATACACCTGATGAGTTTTAACAACAAAAATATTGGATGATATTCCATCGGTATAGTGCCCCTCGCTATTTTTGATCAAACAATCATCTGCTTTCATTCTCCTGGCATGAATCGCTGCCATTATGTATAATAAAGCATTCGCAGATTTCAATCCCGAAAGCATCGTTGCGGACTTAACCATTTCATTACTTTCAACTACTTTGATACCATCGTGATTCAGTGAGTATTCCTCATGGTCCAGCTGTGATAATTCTATGAATATATGAGAAGAATTATTTTCCGGTTCATAATAACCTCCGGCTTTTCTAATCACTTGAAGTCGGATTCTGCAAGGTTTATACAAAGCTCCTTGTGATTCGGAAAGTTGATGAACTTGATCGATTATATATTGTTTTTGAAGTTTCTTCGGTGGAGATATTTGAAGCTTCTTTAGTGTATAAGACAATCTTCTTAAATGATCTTCCAAAAAATGGATCACACCTTTTGACATTTTCATTGTTTCAAAACAAGCATCTCCATATCTGAAAGCTCTTTCAAACCAATATGCCTGAAGAGATTCGTAAGGTGTAATCTTCCCATCGAAACTACATGCTATGAATTTATTTGATTTGTTCGATGACATGTTTTAGTGATGAATTGGATTCGATTAATATTCCTTTCACACCTACTTTATGGGCGGCATCCACATCTCTTTGCATATCACCAATCATATACGATTGGGCAGGATCAATATTAAATCGAGCTAAAGCTTTTTCAATTAACAAACTATCTGGTTTTCTGCAAATACACTTTCCACTAATGGGGTGATGAGAACAATAGTAATAGGCACTAAGTTTCATTTGATTCTTTTCAAACTCACTTTGAATCATCTCACCAATTTTGTCGGCATCGTGCCTGGTATACAGACCTTTCCCAATTCCACCTTGATTGCTTATGACAATAAATAGATAACCTTTTTGATGCAAAGTCTTTAAATGAGAGAACTGTTCCGATATAAAATGAAAATCTTCCGGTTTGTATGTATAGGGCAGCGCATCAATATTTATTACTCCATCTCTATCTAAAAAAACAGCTTTGTTCATGGTAGTAATTGATTAAGAAAGTTAAGAAAAACGACAGGTTTTAAAACAACGGTAAAAAGAATTCCAAACACAGCTCCAAATAAATGTGCAGAGTGATTGATATGGTCGTTTGATTTTTTGGTCATTTGATGCGTATATACAAGATAAACAATTCCGAGCAAAATGCCAGGAATAGGAATCAAAGCAAAGAGATAGATATTGGCTAAGGGATTGAAAAGTATGGAGGCAAATACCACAGCCGACACGGCTCCACTTGCACCTAAGGAGTTAAATGCAGGATTGTTTTTATGTTTTGCTAAATCAGGAGCTGAAGAAATTATTAGTGCGCCAACATAGAGCATAACATAATAATAGGAAGAAAGAGAGGAGAAGACTTCGAAATAAAAATACTCGATAGCACTTCCAAAGCTGTATAACACATACATATTTATAAAAAGATGCATGAAATCAGCATGGATTAAACCTGAACTAATTAATCGATAGTATTGCTTTCGGTGTTGAACAACATAGGCATTGAACAATAAATTTCTGGATAGATTCTGATTTGAAAATGACAAAAATGAGATTATACAAGTAATGCCGATAATTATTTCGGTGATTGAAAACATATATCACATCGTTTGGTAAGCCATGTAAATTAACGTAATTTACATGAAGTTCAACAAACATTATTTAATTCCATGTGTGGAAGATTTTCAATAACTAAACAAGAGAGCGAGATTGAAACTCGATTTAATGCCAAGTTCTATACTAATGATTATGTAAAGCGATATAATATCGCACCCACCCAATTGGTTCCTGCGATTAGCATAGAGGCTACCGATCAAATCTATATGTTTCGATGGGGTTTGATTCCATTCTGGGCAAAGGACCCTAAGATTGGAAATAAAATGATTAATGCCAGAGCAGAAGGAGTTCTAGAATCGAAAGTTTATGCTAAGTTGATGAAAAAATCTCGTTGTATCATTCCAAGCGATGGGTTTTATGAGTGGAAAGCAATGGAGAATTATAAGCAACCCATTCGTATAAAAAGAAAAGATGATGAATTATTTGGTATGGCGGCCTTATATGATACTTGGGTCGATAAAGACAAGGGCCAAACAGTGAATTCCTTTTCAATCATCACAACCCAAGCTAATGATTTGATTAGCGAAGTACATAACAGAATGCCGGTAATCTTAAATAAATCAGATGAACTAAAGTGGCTAAGTAATGCAACAGCAACAGACGAACTAATGTCATTACTGACGCCATTTAATAATGACGCATTGGAATTAGTTCCGGTATCCACATTAGTGAACAACCCAAGAAATGATACGGAAGATATTTTACTGTAGATTGAGTAGATTATTCTTTAACCAAAGAAGGTAATTTTGCTTGTGCAATTGCAAAACCTCCAAAGAAAATAAGATTGTAAACCAAATCACCGGTCAATGTTCCTCTGAAAAAGGGAATTGCGGCAATATAACAAGCGCTTAATCCTTCCAGGGTGTAACCATAAAATCCTTGAAGCCAAGTGCCAAAATTGGTTACAACAAAAAACAGAACAGAAGCAGAAATGGAGGCAATAAAAACATTCTTCGTAATAACTCTGTTTCGCAATGCTATTCCAATCAGAACAATTATTGCGTAGCTTCCATATACAAATGGCATTCCGGCATGAAACCCATAGCCAAAGAATATTTGTAACAGAATATCACTGAAAAAGATGGCTAATAGTGGAGCAATAAATGCGAGTTTTTTATTACTCAAATAGGCTCCACCGAATAATGCCATTGCTCCGAAAGGAACAAAGTTTGGTTCGTGCGGTATAAATCTTAATAATGATCCAAGAAAAAGGACACTTAAAATGAAATAAAGTCTATTTGTTTTATTAATCGTAATCATATTGAATTTCTTCTGTTTGATGCAAATATAGTTAATGAAATGTATTTATTCACTTGTTAATGGATATGTTATTTTCTAGCCACCACTGGTATGCCATTTCAGCCTGCAGTTCAAGCATTCTCATACCGTTAAATACTTTACATTTATTCATTAAAGCTGATTTTAACAAAGCACTTTCTACTGGGTTGTAGATTAAATCATATACGATCTGATTTTCATTAAGATGTAAATGACTTGGAAGGGGTGTTTCATCAATATACGGATGCATGCCAACAGGAGTGCAATTCACAATTAAATCAAAATTTGAGAATTCAATTTGATCCATTAAAGTTAATTGATAATCTACTCCTTTCGATCCTTTTCTTCCGGCAATTTTAAATTCAATACCTGATTTATTTAAAGAGTAAATAACAGCTTTTGCAGCACCTCCATTACCAATGATGAGAGCTCGTTTTACTGCTTGCAGATTAAATTCTGTTAGAGTCGAAAAAAATGCGCTTGCATCAGTATTGTGTCCTGATAAAAAATATCTATTAGCATTTCTTTGAATAAAAACACAATTAATCGCTCCAATTGATTGTGCTTCAGGACTGAGTTGGTTCAGTAAAGAAATAATCTTGACTTTATATGGTATCGTAACATTAAGCCCAATTAAATCAGGAGTTTCAACGATTAAATGATCTAATGCAGAAAGGTCTTCAAGTGGAAATAATTTATAAGATGAATCACCAATTTGGTGCTGAGCGAACATCTTATCAAACAAGATCTTACTGTATGAATGGGTGAGAGGAAAACCAATCAATCCATACAGTTTCATTTTAGGCATTGGTATTATTTTTCTTTATTTCTGATCGCATTTTGAAGAATTGTACCGCTACCGGTATCAATGAAATAAATATGATTCCGAAAATAACCAACTCAAAATTATTTTTCACGATCTCAAGATTTCCGAAATAATAACCTAATAATGTAAGACTCACTACCCATAATATTCCTCCGGTTATACAATAGAACATATACTTTGGATAAGGCATTTTTGCAACCCCCGCAACAAAGGGCGCAAATGTTCTTATGATAGGAATAAATCTTGCTATAATAATCGTTTGACCACCATGCTTGTTGTAAAATGTTTGTGTGCGTTCGAGATATTCGCGTTTTAGAATTTTCTTAAATCCTCGCATATCAAACAGTTTGTTTCCAATAAATTTTCCAACAAAATAATTTACATTATCACCTAAAATGGCCGATGAAAATAAAAGCGGTATTAAAATCCAAACATTAAGAATACCGGTTTTAGCAGTAATGGCACCTGCGGCAAAGAGCAAGGAATCGCCCGGTAAAAATGGAGTGGCAACTAAACCTGTTTCACAGAAGATGATTAAACAAAGTATGAAGTAGGTGAGGGTTTGATATTCTCTCATAATGGCTTCGAGGTGCACATCCAAATGGAGAATAAAGTCTATCAATTGATTTAAAAATTCCATTATTCAACAACTAAAGATTGATCAATCTCTTTAGCATAAGCTATAATTCCACCCTTAAGATTGTATAGATTGGTAAAGCCATGTGTAGATTCTAACTGATGAATAGCAACTGCACTGCGCGCTCCTGATCGACAATGGATAACCACTGGAACATCGGTACGGATATCATTGGTTTGATTTAATATATTTCCTAAAGGAATTAATTTTCCATCCAAATTCGCTTGATCGAACTCATGCGATTCACGAACGTCAATTAACTGAAATTCGTCATTGTTATCAATCATTTGCTTTAGTTCTACAACGGTTTTTTCTTTCATCTTATTCAGGTTTGTATTGCAAGTTTTCTTTGTCTTGTATAAAATCAAAAAAAGTATCTGAGCGCAATCCAAGTCGTAAGGACTCTAATGCTATCACTTCATCTGGTGCGATATTTCCTAAATTAACATTCGGCCCAAAAGTCTTGATCATATAAACTTGTTGTGGCTTTTTTGGAGATTCCCATATGATATTTTCCGGATCTACTTTATTAATGATTTTGTTGATCAACATCACATGAGCTTTTCCACTGGGTCTATATATACCAACGGTTCCGCTTTCGCGAGCTTCTGCTATTACTTTCCAGGAACCCGCCTCCAATTCAGAAATCATCATTTCGATCCACATATTAGGTCGAATAATAATTCCTTCTTCTTTGGATCCAACTTCTGATATTACTTTTATTTCTTTGCTAAGTTTGTAAATGATCTCACATTTTTCTTCGTGGGGCATACTGATACTTCCATCGGAAACCTCTACTAAATCTACATTGAACTTATGAACGGTTTTGATAAATTCATTGAGTTGTTTTCTTACTAAAAATGCCTCTAAAAGTGTTCCTCCAAAATAAACTTTAATACCAGCCTGTTGATAGATCTTTATTTTCTCGTTTAAAGAATCAGTAATAATCGAACTTCCAAAACCAAGTTTAATCAGATCAATAAAATTTCCTGAACTTTGAACAAGGTCCTCAGCACTTCTCAGTCCAAGCCCTTTATCCATGACCATGGTTAAACCATTCTTCCGTGGCCTTTTAGTGCGATCGGGAAGATGTTTTAGTTTAAAATTCATAAATGTTTTCTTTTTTGTTCTATTAGTTCAATAATCCCTTTTGAGTTGATCAACTTAGGGTTTATGTCGAACAGTATTTTATGTTTTGAAAAGTCAAGATCAAGTCCTGATGAAACATATTCGATTGATTCGTGCTCTTTATTGAGTAACGATAAATACGCTGCAAGTCTATAATGAAATTCAGAAATGTCAACATGATTTTTAATAGCTTCGATCATAATCTCAGCGGCATCTTCATGTCTATTGTATTCCATCAGAAAGTTAGCGTATGAATTCCATATCTCAATATTATCGGGTTCATACTCAACCACTTTTTGATAACAATCTTCTGCTTGAACAATGTTATTTGTGTGGCGATAACACTCTGCTAATGAGAACCAAAAGTCTGCATTATATTCATCCAACTCAGCCGCTTTTTTTATATAATAAATAGCTTCAAACCATTTCTCTTCTGTCTCAAGAGTAGAGCCTATTCCAAACCACGCCAATGCCATATGGGGGTTCATTTTTATAGCCTTTTTATAGTATCTTCTGGCTTGTTCAAAATTGTCTATATACTCATAACATTCACCTAAGTTATAAAAGGTATAGGCATCGGGATTCGCATATTCGAATGTTGATTTATATAAAAAGATCGCTTCTTCATATTGCTCCATCATTGCATATGCGTCCCCTTGTTCCAAAATAGCCTGAACAAAATTTTCTTTTATAATAATGGAATACTCATACGCTTCAATTGCTTTGGCATATAAACTCATTCTTGAATAAACATTACCTAAAGAATACCAGGTATAAAATGAATAGGGGTGCTCGTCAATGATCGATTTATAATATGTGATTGCTTGATCCAGCGTATCAGTCAATACATGGCAAAGTGTGAGTTCATCATAGCCCGATTCAAATGCAGGATTTTCTTTTAAGCACTTCTTTAAATAGGTAATGGCTTTAGAGTAATCGGAAACTTGCTGGCAAGCCAATGCCATATTGTAATAGATTTCATCTTTCTGATCACTTAATTCAAGCGCCTTTTCAAAATTCTTTATGGCTTCATCTATCTGTTTCAGATTGACATGATAATTTCCTTTAACCAAGAAAACATCTACTTCGTATGTATGATACTCTTCTAATAACAATATGGTGGCCTTTGCATCGTCATGCATGTTTCCCAAAATGTGCAGTTGGGCTTTCTTTATCAATACGTCAAAAGAGTTTTGGTGTAGCATCAATGCATAATCGGCTACTTTAATCCCATTTTCAATTAAGTTTCTTTCCAGGTAATAATCAATGATTTGTACCAAAGCATCAACATCAAAAAAATAATGGTCTTTATTTCGGATCATCTCCTCGAATCGTTGAACCGAGGAAAATAACTGATCTCCACTTTCTTCGTTTCGTTCTAGATTCTCATCATCATCGTCAAACATAGGCGTCCTTTAAAAATCGGTTCAAAAGTAAGAAAAATCAATTGTTTTAGTCATACTAGTTTACAACTAAAACTGCTTTCAAAGCAAGAATTTATTGAAATACTTTTCAAGATGTTCTGTTCATATTATTCTAAGGCGTTAACAGCAATTTTGCTTATATTTGCAGGCTCTCAATAGCAACTAATAACTTATTTCGTGTGACTTTAATAACTTCAATATCAGGCATTAGAGGTACTATTGGTGGTTCTGTTGGAGATTCATTAACTCCATTAGACATCATTAAATTTACCAGTGGCTATGCCAATTGGATAAAATCCAACTACAAAAACAAACTAAAGCCAAAAATAGTAACCGGTCGCGATGCTAGAATTTCAGGTCCTATGGTTCATTCATTGGTAAATAATACGCTTATTTCCTTAGGTATTGATGTGATCGATTGTGGTCTTAGTACAACTCCTTCTGTAGAAATGGCAGTACCGTACCATGATGCTCAAGGTGGAATAATTATCACTGCAAGTCATAATCCAAAACAATGGAATGCATTGAAGCTATTAAATGATAAAGGGGAGTTTGTATCGGCTAAAGATGGTGACTTAATTTTGAAATATGCCAATGCAACACAACAATATAGCGAGGTTAATCAGCTAGGTTTTATTCAGGTAGATGATCAATCAATTGAACGACATATTGATGAAGTACTTCGACTAAAGTTGGTTAATATCGATGCAATTGCTGCTGCTAAATTTTGTATTGTAGTTGATGCCGTTAATTCAACCGGGGGTATTGCCGTGCCTATGTTGTTAAAAAAACTTGGTGTGGAGAATGTTGTTGAGTTGTATTGCGAGCCCAATGGTCAATTTCCACACAACCCAGAACCATTGCCAGAAAACTTAACAGCCATTTCTAAAGAAGTAATAAAAGCTAAAGCGCATTTGGGAATTGTGGTCGATCCAGATGTTGATCGCCTTGCTTTGGTGTGTGAAGATGGAGAAATGTTTGGTGAAGAATATACATTGGTAGCAGTATCCGACTATGTTCTTAAACATCAAAAAGGTAATACGGTATCAAACTTATCGTCAACTCGAGCATTAAAAGATATAACTGAAAAAGCTGGACATAAATACAGCTCAGCTGCTGTAGGTGAGGTGAACGTGGTTGATAAAATGAAACAAACAAAAGCCGTAATTGGAGGAGAAGGAAATGGTGGAGTAATTTATCCCGAATTGCATTACGGTAGAGATGCTTTAGCTGGAATAGCATTGTTTTTAAGTCATTTGGCATTGAGTAAGCAAAGTGTTTCTGCATTGCGTAAATCCTATCCAAACTATTATATTTCAAAAAATAAAATAGAGCTTACTCCGGAAATAAAAGTCGATGATATTTTAAAAGAAATAATAGAACGCTATAGTAAGGAAGAGGTTGATACAACGGATGGTGTAAAGATTTCCTTTGAAAAAGAATGGGTTCATCTACGTAAATCAAATACGGAACCGATCATTCGAATTTATGCAGAAAGCAGTTCTGAAACAACCGCTTCTACTTTAGCTTCAAAAATAATCTCTGACATTAAAGAAGTCGTAAGCAATACTTTAGCAAAAGTGTAATTATGGAAAATCAAAAAGTCTACCTCGACAATGCTGCAACCACAGCCATACATCCTGAAGTAATTGATGCTATGGTTGACGTTATGCGCAATGATTTTGGAAACCCTTCTTCCATTCATTCATTTGGAAGAAAGTCGAGGAGTATAATTGAAAATTGCAGAAAGAAAATAGCCGAGTTAATGCATTGTTCTCCCGGTGAAATATTTTTTACCAGCGGTGGTACAGAAGCAAATAACACTGCCATACGATGTTCTGTTAGAGATTTGGGAATTAAAACAGTTATTTCGAGTTGTATTGAGCATCACGCAGTATTGCATACGTGTGAAGATGTTGAGCATATAGACCATGTGAAATTCATCTCCTTGAAAGTAGATGCTAAGGGTAAAATTGATATAAATGAACTCGAATCTCATTTAGCAGCAAATAAAAATGTGTTGGTTAGTTTGATGCACGCCAACAATGAGATTGGAACCTTAAATCCAATTCATAAGATTTCAGAACTTTGTCAAAAATATCAAGCTGTTTTTCATTCCGATACAGTTCAAACGGTTGGGCATTATCCGATTAATTTGTCCGAATTAAAGATCGATTTTATTAGTTGTGCTGCGCATAAATTTCATGGACCTAAAGGCGTTGGTTTTCTTTATAAAAATGCAAATGCTAAAATTAAACCATTGATCACGGGAGGAGCACAAGAAAGAAACTTTAGAGGAGGTACTGAGAATTTGTACGGTATCGTTGGATTAACGAAAGCTTTGCAATTGGCTTATGAAAATTTATCTCATGAAAAAAAATACATCGAAGAATTGAAGCATTACATGCTTCAAAAACTTCAGGATGAACTTCATGACATTAGAATAAATGGCTGTGTGGGAGATGAGGCGTTGTATACTGTATTAAATGTTTCCTTTCCTGAGACAGAATTGAATGAAATGATTTTATTTAATCTCGATATCAACGGAATTGCAGCTAGTGGAGGCAGTGCCTGCTCTTCTGGATCTGAAATTGGATCGCATGTTCTTAAATCGATTGGGGCAAATCCTTCGCGACCATCAGTTCGTTTTTCTTTTAGTCGATTTACTAATAAAGGAGAAATTGATTACACGATCTCTAAGTTGAAAGAGATTTTTTTAATTAAAGCCTAGATAACATTTGGAAATAAAAAAGGCCACCCTTTGGGGTGGCCTTGGTTGCTGAAAAGAAGTTAAATTACTTCTTCTTCTTTGCAGCAGCTTTCTTCTTTGTAGCCTTTTTCTTAGGAGCAGCTTTCTTTTTAGTTGCGGCCTTTTTCTTCTTTGGCGCAGCTTTTTTAGCAGCAGCTTTCCTAGTGGCTTTTTTCTTTGTTGCCATTTGTTTAAACTGTTTTAGATTGTTACTACTTTGCTATATGATAGAGTCATGATAGCCAAATTAAATTTGGGTTATGTACGAAAAAAATATAATTAAGTTTCACTGGGCTCATACGCTTACTATTTTATCTACATTGTATTTACCTTCTCCCAGGTTAACTTTAATTTTCTTGAACGCTTCAATAGTATAAGAAACATCTTCTAGAGTATGCACAGCTGTTGGAATTAACCTCAGCATGATGATACCTTTAGGCACTACAGGATAAACAACCATTGAACAGAAAATATCATAATTCTCTCTCAAGTCGTAAATCAAATTAGTGGCCTCTGGAATAGTTCCGTTTAAATATACCGGAGTAACAGGTGATTGTGTGTTGCCGATGTCAAAGCCTGCTTTTTTCAAACCACTTTGCAACGCATTAACAATCATCCACAATTTATTTTTTAATTCAGGATTGCTCTTCAACAATTCTAATCTTTTGCTAGCGCCTAATACCAAGGGCAGAGGCAAGGACTTTGCAAAAATTTGAGAGCGCATATTGTATCTCAAATACTCAACAACTTGTTCTTTTGAAGAAATGAATCCTCCAATCAAAGCCATTGATTTTGCAAAAGTTCCAAAGTAGATATCAATTCCTTCTTGAACATTTTGTTCCTCACCGGCACCGGCACCTGTTTTTCCCATAGTACCGAAACCATGCGCATCGTCAACAAAAAGTCGGAATGTATATTTCTTCTTAAGGGCAACAATTTCTGAAAGTTTGCCCATATCACCGCTCATTCCAAAAACACCTTCAGTGACTACTAATATAGCGCCTCCGGTTTCATTGGTTATTTTTTCTGCCCGCGATAATTGTTTTTCTAAGTTATCTATATCGTTATGCGGATAAACAAAACGTTTACCCATGTGCATTCGTAGTCCATCAACAATGCAGGCATGCGATTCGCTATCGTATACAATTACATCATGGCGGTCGACCAAACAATCAATGGCGCTAACCATGCCCTGATATCCATAATTCAATAATATAGTGTCTTCTTTTGACATGAAAGAAGAAAGTTCTGCTTCAAGCTTCTCATGATAATTGGTATTACCCGACATCATTCGTGCTCCCATAGGAGATGCAAAACCAAATTGAGAGGCTGCATCAGAGTCCGCCTTTCTTACTTCAGGATGATTAGCAAGTCCGAGATAATTATTTAAACTCCAAACGAGTTTCTCTTTACCACGGAAGATCATCTTATTAGATATATCACCTTCTAGTTTTGGAAATGTAAAATAACCATGAGCATCTTTTGCATGCATTCCGAGTGGACCTCTGTTCTTTAAAATCTTATCGAATAAATCGCTCATGTATTTCGTTACACTATGTGCTAAAAATTTTGTTGGTGAAAGATCATTATATTTTTACTACAAATGCGAATGGAGTCAAATATACTTTTCAACAGCATATTGTTAATTGGAAAATAATTTTAGTGAATAAAAGTTTTACTTTTGCAAACCACATTTAAACAAATGAAGAAATATATTTTAATTCTACTCATGTCGCTGACTGTATTGTCGTGCAGTAAATTTCAACGTATAATGAAAAGCAGTGATATGGAAGCGAAGTAC
>DAOQTX010000051.1:0-18196 GCA_035340715.1 Bacteroidia bacterium
CCTTTGATTAAAGCACAAACTAAGACCAATAAACTGACCAATAGGATGGTTAATGTGAGATGCTCGTAAAAGTTGTTTTCCAGACTAAAATTCTTTAGTGCCCCATACAGTTGTATGTTTTCTTGTACAAAATCCAATCCGAATCGAATCAGACGAGCGGGAATAATGGCAAACATATTGGACAAGGCAACAAAAAAAATACCCCCAAGTAAATGCCATTTGTATTTTAAAAAATATTTATTGAGATGAGATAATGATCGCATGGATTGCAAAAGTAAACAAGTAATTGTTTTTGAACCTAGTTTATATTCCCGATTTCACGTGCTTTATATATAATACAATATTGTATATTGCACTGTTTTGATAGCATAAAAAAAAAGATACCTTTGTGCGCGAATTTGAAAGCGGATTAGGGCAATTAGACTAATTTTACGGAAGAAAAGAAATGACCATCATCAATAAAGAAAGTTCTGTTTTAACACTTATTGAACAATTTGGACATGAGCAAGTTGTGTACTGTTATGATAAAGACAGTGGACTACGCGCCATAATAGCCATTCACAGTACAGTTTTGGGCCCATCTTTGGGAGGCACCCGAATGTGGAAATACAACAATGACTCAGAAGCATTAACCGATGTTTTAAGATTATCGCATGGAATGACCTATAAAGCATCAATCACCGGTTTGAATTTAGGTGGTGGTAAGGCAGTTATCATTGGCGATAGTAAAAAAGATAAAACCGAAGCCTTATTCAGAAAGTTCGGGCAGTTTGTTGACCGATTGGGGGGCAAATATATCACAGCCGAAGATGTGGGAACTTCTACAGCCGACATGGTTCATGTGAGTAAGGAAACAAAATTTGTTACCGGTTTGCCCGAAAATATGGGTGGTGGCGGAGATCCTTCTCCACTTACTGCTTACGGTGTTTATATGGGTATGAAGGCCTCTGCAAAGTTTGTATGGAAAGATGATTCATTAGAAGGAAAAAGAGTTGTTGTTCAAGGTATAGGTCATGTGGGTGAGCACTTAGTGCAACTACTCCACAATGAAAAAGCTGATATCGTAATCACCGATATTAATAGCGAAAATGTAAAACGAATTTCCGAACAGTATAAAACAGCTGTTATAAATCCGGATGAAGTTTATACACAGAAAATGGATATATATGCGCCTTGTGCATTAGGTGCCACTTTAAACGATACCACTATTCCAATGCTTCAATGTAAAATTGTTGCCGGATGTGCAAACAACCAATTGGAAGATCAACAAATACACGGTACCCAGTTGGTAGAAAAAGGGATTATTTATGCTCCTGACTTTTTGATCAATGCCGGTGGACTTATTTCCGTTTACGGAGAATTGAATGGATGGAATAAAGACCAAGCAGTAGATCGTGCATCAAAAATATATGACACTACCCTGGACATCTTAAAATTATCAGAAGAAAAGAAAATTGCTTCCTATCTGGCAGCAAATCAGATTGCTGAAGAAAGAATTTTGCAACGAAAAAGAGATACCGAAGCCGTATCCTGATTTGTATCGCAAGATTTTTTTTGTTTTATTATTTGAACGATAAATTAGATGTTGAATAGAAGATATTTACGAATTAAGGCCCTACTCGCTCTTTACGCATACTTTCAAAACGAAGAACGGAATTCAGACAAAGCCATCAATGGCATGTATGCCGGGCTTGAAAAACTATACGATTTATATTTGTTCCTCCTATTGGCTTTGCCGGAGATTGCTTATCAACAGCGCAATTATTTTGAAGATCTGCCTAAAAGACTTCAGGAATCGGAAGGACAAAAAAAACATCCGCTGATGTTGGATGAAACCAATTTCATAAAATCATTTAACGAGAACAAAGAATTTGAACTCGTGTGTCAGCAAAGAAAGATTAACTGGCAAATGGATCATGAGTTTGGCAAACAACTTTTTAGTACCCTTCGCAATCACGAATTCTATAAGAGTTTTATGCGAGCCGGAAAATTTGATGATGAGAATGTTGCCGAGTTCTTTCTAGGCTTCTACAAACAATTTATAGCCGGAGAAGAAACGGTTTACAACTATCTCGAAGACAAAAACATTCAATATGCAGAATGCTTGTTCTTTGCCCACATTATTGTTCAGAAAACGCTTCGAGAATCTTTCAAAGGGAATGATTATGGAATTCAAACATCTGCTCTTTATAAAGACGAAGAGGATGAAAAATCATTTCTGAAACGTTTGTTTAATCATACGATTGAAAACGACACTTATTTTTCTGAATTGATCGCTCAGCGAACTCGCAATTGGGACATTGATCGCATTGCACTTATGGACACCATCATACTAAAAATGATTTTAGCTGAAGTGATGCATTTTCCTTTTGTTCCCATCAAAGTTTCCATTAACGAGTATATCGACATTTCAAAAGAATATTCAACTCCTAAAAGCAAAAGCTTTATCAACGGTGTAGTCGATAAAATAATCTCCGATTTAAAAGAGAAACACGCCTTTGAGAAAAAAGGAAGAGGTTTAATTGAATAAATAAGTACTTTTATCGGTATGTATTTTCGAAAAATTTCCTTTTTAATTCCGGTTCTCTTTTTGTCGCTTACGCAATGCACTTCAAAAAGTGAACAGGACAAAATTCAAAACTTCGATCCTGAAGTGGTTGACAATCCTGCATCTGCCGATGGTATTGATAAAAATGCCAAAACAGCGCTTATGGTTTTTGACGAAACATCGCACCATTTTGGAACTGTAAAAGAAGGCAATGTTGTTACCCACCGTTTTACTTTTAAAAACACCGGTACACAAGAACTGATCATCAACAATGCACGTGCCAGTTGTGGATGTACCGTACCCGAATTCACCAAAACTCCTGTAAAGCCCGGTGCGAGCGGATGGATTGATGTATCCTTTAAAAGCGAAGGACGCTCCGGCATGGAAAGCAAAACCATTTCAGTGGTATCCAATGCTGTTCCTTCCACAAGAGTGCTCACTATATCGGCCGAAGTCGTTCACGAATAATTATTTATTAAAATTATGTTATATCAAACTATTTTACTGCAACAATCCGGTGCTGCCATGCAGCAATTGATTATGATTTTATTGATCATAGTAATCTTCTACTTCTTTATGATCAGACCTCAAATGAAAAAAGCCAAGCAAGAGCGCGAGTTTAAGCAAGGGGTACAAAAGGGAGACAAAATTGTTACCATTGGTGGTGTACATGGAAGAATCATTGAAGTAGCTGAAACTACTTTTTTGGTTGAAATAGACAGCAACGTAAAAGTTCGCATTGAAAAAACAGCAATCTCAGCCGAAGCCAGCAAACAGTTTTCTAAAAAAGAAGACAAATAGATAAGTATATTTGATGCCATGAGTGGCATAGAAAAAGCCAAAAGCTTTTTATCCGTACTAAAACAATCTATTGCACCCGGCAATAAATTGTTTGCCTTTCTTATATGTCTTTTGGTATCGTCATTGCTTTGGAGTTTCAATGTCCTGAGCGAAAATTTTACGCACTACTCCAACCACTCCATTGAGTATGTGAATCTTCCTAAAGGAAAAATGTTGCCTGAGGATCATATAAAGGAAGTTAGTTTCGAACTATATGGCTCTGGCTTCCAACTGATTGGATTTTTATGGAGCAATAGCCAAAAATCACTGAAGGTCGATTTCAAAGACGATCAAATGCAAACGCTGATCCAACAACCCGGAACGCAATTGCCATCAGCTGAAATTTTTTCTCGACAGCTCAGTTTCAAGGATAATAAAATAAACGTACGTTCGATATCCCCATCGCAGTTTGGATTATTAGTCAGTAAAAAATTTAGTAAGACAATACCCATCGTTATTGATCCCACAATAAACATTGCAAGAGGTTATTACCAATCGACTCGGTTTATTGTTCAACCCTCCTCCATTACGTTATACAGCAGCGAAAAGGAAATAATGGAGTTAACGGAAATTAAAGCAAAAGCCCATTTGCCTGACGAACTCAGAGGAGATTATTTTGGAAGGTTAAGTTTATTACTACCTGATGCAGTTGATATTTCGATCAGTCCATCTAATGCCTGGATCTATGTACCGGTAAAAGAAGAAGCGAGTAAAAGGTTTGAAGTAAATCTAAATCCCGACCCCTTGTATCGAAAGTCTTTGCTGTGTATGCCTTCAAAAGTTACCGTTGAACTGACCGGCAATATAGAAACCATCAGCAAATTACATCCTTATGATGTATCGGCCTATGTTGAAGTGGAATCAAAAGGGAATAAATCTTCGCTGTTGGCGGTTAAAATAAAATATCCTCTCAATGGAATCTTCTCAACCAAAGTCAACCCTACCCATGTAGAATGTTATTTGCAAGAAAATGATTAAAGCGGGTTTAACAGGTGGAATAGGAAGCGGAAAATCTTTTATTGCTCAGATCTTTATGAGCATGGGAATACCTGTTTTCAACAGCGACCGTGTTGCAGCTGAACTCATGTTGGAAGCAGAACAAAGAACCGAACTTGAAAACATTTTTGGGAAAGAGGTTTTTACGCAAACGCAAACATTGAATCGTAAACTAATTCGTGAGAAAATATTCAGTGATGTTGTGTATCGTGAAAAACTAAATGCTCTAATTCATCCTTTGGTTCAAAATAGCTTTGAAAGATGGTGTAGCGAACAATCCACACATTGGGTTATCAAAGAAGCAGCCATCCTATTTGAATCGGGTGCTGATAATGGTTTGGATACAGTTATCCTGGTTAAAGCCCCTGAAGCTTTACGGATAAAGCGCGTAGAAAACAGAGATGGCATTTCAGAACAAATGATTCGCCAGATTATATCTACCCAATGGAGCGATGATCAAAAAGAAAAGCAGAGTGAATATGTTGTGGTAAATGATGAGGTTCAAATGCTGCTTCCACAAATCATCCAAATTCACTCCCATTTAATGGGCCGTTCTGCTGCCCGTTAATTTATCCTTGCTTTTTATTTGACCTGCAATGGCTAAGTTTATACATTTAACTTCTATGTTGGATGTCATTCTCACAGCCGAGCAGATTAAAAAAGCTGATGCATATACCATAAAGCATGAGCCCATTGCTTCTATCGATTTAATGGAGCGTGCATCAAAAGCTTGTGTAAGCTGGATAGAAAAAAATATTCAAGGCAAGAGAAGTTTTAAAGTGTTTTGTGGTACCGGAAACAATGGTGGGGATGGTTTGGCTATTTGCCGTTTGTTGTTGGAAAAGGGCCACGAAGTGCAACCCTTCATTATCCGACACAATAAGAAAATGAGTACGGATGCTTCGAGAAATGAAGCTCGATTGATGCAGAAAGATATCAGCTTGGTTCGAAATATTTATCAAATCAATGATCTTGCTCCTATCGAATCGAATGATATTGTGATAGATGCACTTTTTGGCATTGGCCTTAACAAAGAAGTAAAGGGATTGGCAGCTCATGTAATCGATTATATCAATGAGAGTATGGCAGAAGTTATCGGCATAGATATGCCTTCGGGTATGTTGGCCGATCATCCTTCACAACATTTTCAATCCATCATCAAAGCCGATCATACCTTGAGCTTTCAAACCTACAAGCAAGCATTTTTATACAATGAAAATCAATATTGGTTGGGCGATATACATCTTTTAAACATTGGCTTAGACCAATCCTACCTCCAGTCATTGGATCGCACACATCGTTTTTATGATCACACGTTTTGCCTATCAAAACTTAGGCATCGGGATTCATTTTCACACAAAGGAAATTTTGGTCATGCTCTTTTGATAGCCGGTCAGAAAGGAATGATGGGTGCTGCCATTTTATCTGCCAAAGCTGCCATGCGAAGTGGCTTAGGTTTATGTACGGCTTACCTTCCGGGAATTGGATTACCTGTAATGCACAGCACCGTTCCTGAAGTGATTTGTATGGCTTCTGAAAAAGAAAACTACATCAGTGGACTACCCGACTTAAAAAAATATAAGGCCATTGCTATTGGACCGGGCATTGGTAATGATGATAAAACCGTGCAAACCCTAAGCGATTTATTAAGCATCTCTCCTGTTCCATTGATTATTGATGCCGATGCTATTAATTTATTGGCCACTCATCAGGAATTATTTCCAAAAATTCCGGAGTTGAGTGTTCTGACACCGCATCCAAAAGAGTTTGATCGCTTGTGTGGAAAATCATCCAGTGATTTTGAGCGCAATGAAAAACAAATTGCTTTTGCACAAGCGCATAAAGTTTATGTATTAATAAAAGGCAAAAACAGTTGTATCGCTTGTCCGGATGGGACCTGCTATATAAACACCAGCGGAAATGCAGGAATGGCAACCGCAGGTACTGGCGATGTATTGAGTGGAATACTGCTTGCCTTAATGGCTCAGGGCTATACGCCAAATGATGCGGTATTGATGGCGGTTAACATTCATGGACTGGCGGGTGACTTTGCCTTGGAAGAAAAAGGAATGCATGCTATGATGGCCGGTGATCTTATTGATCAATTGCCGGTAGTATTCAAATCATTGGAGAACATCCGTTGATCCTGCTCCTTCGCGTAGCAAAATCGGCTCATCCGAACTGCAATCAATAATGGTACTCGGTACATTTCCTCCATATCCACAATTGATAATTCCATCAACTTTAGATTCATACACTTCAAAAATCTCAGAAGGATCGCTCATGTACTCAACAATTTCATCTTCATTCTTCAAAGATGTTACCATCAAAGGATTTCCCAATCGATCCAATATCGCTTGCACAACTGCATGATCGGGAATTCGAATACCGATGCTTTTCTTTTTGCTACGAAATATTTGCGGCACTTCCGACCCCGCATTCAATATAATGGTATAAGGCCCTGGCAAAGCACGTTTCAACAATTTAAATACCGGACGACTGAAAGGTTTGGTAAAGTGTGAAATCATATCAATACCCGGCATGAGGAAAGAAAAGTTTGCTTTCTCAATTTTCGTTTGCTTCAGTTTTGAAATTTTATCGATCGCCTGAGGAGAATAAATATCACACGCATAGGCATACACAGTATCCGTTGGTATGATGATGACGGAACCATTGCGCAACAATTCAACAACCTGCTCTATAGATCGCTTGTCAATATTATCGGTCTGTATTTCAAAATAAGTACTCAAATGATTGAAGAATTGTATTTTTACAAAAAACAAAGATAGAATGAAAACCATCATAAACACAAAGAAGGCGCCTGCTCCTATTGGTCCTTACAGTCAAGCGGTAATAATAAATAATTTTATGTATGCTTCCGGACAAATTGCGATCAACCCCGAGAACAATCAATTGGTGCTTGATAATATTATTGAAGAAACAACTCAGGTAATGAAAAACATTCAAGCCTTGCTCGAAGAAGCGGGATTAAGTTTTGATCATGTGGTAAAGACCAGCATTTTCTTAAGCGATATGTCTTTATTTGCTCAAGTAAATGAAGTGTATGGCTCCTATTTTAAAAAAGATTTTCCGGCTCGCGAAACCGTAGCAGTTGCAGGATTGCCCAAGGGTGTGAATGTTGAAATCAGCATCATTGCTACGACTTAAGCGAACCCAACCATTTATTTCTGTTCTCCTTTTGTTCAGCGTTGGTACTTTTTAACGCCACTATTTTATATTGTCTGGCGTATAATTGAGCATCGGCCATTATTTTCAATTCTACTTTACGTCCGTTCCTTATCGTTTGAATACGTAATTCCTTATTGATCCAATTCTTAATATCCAATTTCAAAAAATCATCAGGACTTTTTCCATTAATTTTCTGAATCACATCCTCCATCATTACCCCTCCTTTAAAAGCGGGACTATTATATTCAATGGCTAAAACTCTTATTTCATCCTTATCTGTTTTGTAGTGAATACCGATTAGTGAGGTTAAATTATTATTGTTGGGCCGCCACTCAATGGCACAACCGAAATAATACAATAAGCGGCTCAACTCATCGATGTACGAAACCGGAGAAGCCACAAAAGCATCGAACCACTGTTTCATCGACACTCCGTAATAGTTACTGCAAACCTCAATAATGTCCTTTAATTCGTATCCTTTTTTCTTTAAGCCAAATTTTCGATAAAGCTCAAGCACCACATCATCCAATGAATAACGTTGTAAACTATTTAGACGAATGTTTAAATCCAATGCCAGTGCAATCAAACTACCTTCATCGTAGATACTAGTTTTCCGATAAGGGGCACCGGGCAAATACCCATCCAACCAGGTATCGAATGAGCTTTGCAATACAGAATAATTGAAACGCCCTGCATTACTCATATGTTTTTGCAATCGAACGCTCAATTCGTCTAAAAAAGATTGCGTTGAGAAAAAGCCACTTCTGCATAAAAACAGATCACCATAGTAAGTGGTAAATCCTTCATAAACAAAACCAAGTTCACAATAATTCTCGCGAGCAAAGTCGTAAGGCAACATCGCTTTGGGTCGAATATTTTTTACATTCCACACATGAAACAATTCATGTGATGCTACTCCCATCAGTTCTTTGTACAGATCGCCTTTGTGCAGCTCGGCAGCCGGACCGATAGCCAAAACTGTTGATGCACCGTGTTCTACTCCATGATAAAATTTATGGTGCGTGGCTTGAATTAAGAAGTGATATTCTTTACAAGGAATGCTCTTAAACAACATCAATTGCTGTTCGGTGAAGGCTTTAAAATGATCCAACAACTTTTTCTGGTTCAAGCGTGTTTTGCCCTGGATCCATATGTGATATTTCTTTTTAGAAACGGTGTAGGTATAATGCACTATGTTCTTGGAAGCAATAAATGGAGTATCGGCCAGGTGATCAAAGTTCCTCAAAGAAATTTCTGAACCTTTTCTTTTTTCAAAGGTACCCGCTAAATACTTGTGCTTATACCGTATGCTCAGTTTTATCGCTTCATCTTCTCTACCTACTACATACATACAACAATGAACCGGATTCACATACATTTGCTCATCGTCCAGCCAACACGATCCGGCATCCAATCGATTGGCATAATATTGATAACGCACCACTACCTTGCCTTTTGCCGGCACTTGTAGCTTCCACCGGTCTTTGCTTGTTTTTGAATAACTCAATGCGCTACCTGCCTGGTCGCTAACCGAAAATCCACGTATGTTTTTTGAAAAGTTACCCAGCTCATATCGCCCGGGACGCCATGATGGCAACTGAAGTTCGATACTTTGTTTTTGTGTTACATCAAAGCTAAGTTCTATATCAATATACTGCGAATTGGGATAATGGGCGTCAAAAGTGTATTGAATCATCTTAAATAATTTTCCAAAAAATAGATCAAAGTTTTTAATTTAGAAAGTTCCAGAACACAAAAAGTCATTTGGCAAAAAGACGTATCTTCGCAATCTTATTATTAGAATAGACTATGAATTTTGATGTAATCGTTATAGGCAGCGGACCCGGAGGTTATGTAGCCGCTATACGCGCTTCGCAATTGGGTTTAAAAACTGCTATTGTTGAAAAAGAATCTTTAGGAGGTATTTGTTTGAATTGGGGATGTATTCCAACCAAGGCATTATTAAAAAGTGCTCAGGTTTTTGATTATCTCAATCATGCCGAAGATTATGGCATCAGTGTTGAAAAAGCAAGTGCCGACTTCGGAAAAATAATAAAACGTTCGCGAGGTGTTGCCGAAGGAATGAGTAAGGGCATTCAGTTCTTGATGAAGAAAAACAAAATTGAAGTCATCATGGGACAAGCGAAAGTGAAGCCCGGAAAAAATGTTGAAGTAAAAAACAGCGATGGTAGCAGTCAAACATTGAGTGCACAACATATCATTATTGCTACCGGTGCACGTTCGCGCGAACTCCCCAACTTAAAACAAGACGGAAAACATATTATTGGCTATCGCGAAGCGATGAACTTGCCTACCCAACCCAAATCGATGGTAGTGGTTGGTTCTGGAGCGATAGGAGTTGAATTTGCTTATTTCTATCATACGCTTGGAACAAAAGTTACCATTGTTGAATTCTTACCTGAAATAGTTCCGCTCGAAGACGAAGAAGTTTCGAAAACGTTGGCGCGTTCTTTTAAGAAATCGGGAATGAGTGTAATGACTTCCTCTTCGGTTGAATCGGTTGATGTGAAGGGTGGAAAATGTTTGGTGAAGGTAAAAACAAAAAAGGGCGAAGAAGTAATTGAAGCCGATGTCGTTTTATCGGCTGTGGGTATTGCTGCCAATATCGAAAACTTAGGTTTGGAAGAAACAGGCATCATTACCGATAAAGGAAAAATTTTAGTCAACGATTACTATCAAACCAATATACCGGGCTATTATGCCATAGGCGATGTGGTGCCGGGCCCTGCGTTAGCCCATGTGGCTTCGGCAGAGGGAATTATTTGTGTAGAAAAAATTGCCGGTCACCATCCGGAGCCGATCAACTATGGGAATATTCCGGGATGCACGTATTGCTCACCTGAAGTTGCCTCGGTAGGTATGACAGAGAAAGCCGCACTAGAAGCCGGATATGAATTAAAGATTGGGCGCTTTCCTTTTTCTGCATCGGGTAAAGCCAGTGCAGCAGGTACGAAAGACGGTTTTATAAAAGTAATTTTTGATGCCAAATACGGAGAGTGGCTTGGAGCACATTTTATTGGTGCTAATGTAACTGAAATGATTGCCGAAGTAGTTGTAGCCCGCAAACTCGAAACAACCGGACATGAAATCATTAAAGCCATACACCCGCATCCTACCATGAGCGAAGCTATAATGGAAGCTTGTGCTGAAGCCTATGGCGAAGTGATCCATTTGTAAAAAAACATATGTGTGGAATTGCCGGACAGATCAGCTTTGCACCCATTGAAAAAAATGAGCGCTTAGAAAAATCTGTTTTCAAATGTATGGCACAACGAGGCCCCGATCATGAAGGGCTATTCCATGAAAACCAGGTACAACTTTTTCACAGCCGACTGTCGGTAATCGATACCAGCACAGGAGCAAACCAACCCATGATCGATGACTCAGGTCGTTATGTGATTATATATAATGGCGAGTTTTTTAATTATCGGGAAGAAAAAAAGCGATTGTCGGCACTTGGCATTTCATTCCATACCGAAAGCGATACCGAAGTCATTCTACACTTATACAAACTCGAAGGACATGATTGCCTGAAACGCATGAATGGATTTTTTGCTTTGTGTATTTACGATAAAGAAGAGAAAAGCATCTTCCTTGCACGCGACCGATTTGGAGTAAAACCGCTGCTGATACAATACCAAAAGCATAAGCTCATTTTTGCCTCCGAAATGAAAACGATGATTGCTTTAGGTGCCGACCGAACAATTGATCCAATTGCGTTGCAACAGTATTTCACGCTTAATTATATACCACAACCCTACTCTATTTTTCAATCGGTGCGTAAACTGAAGACCGGACATTGGGAAAAATATCGACTGAGCGAAAACAATATTGAATGTGTAGCCACTGATGCTTTTTATCATTTGACTTTGCAAAAAAACTATACACAAGCTCCCGATTATGAAACGGCCAGTAAGACTCTTTATCAATTGCTCGATGCTGCTGTTGAAAGACGTTTGGTGAGCGATGTTCCTTTATGTACTTTTCTGAGTGGTGGTATTGATTCGTCTATTGTTTCTGCACTAGCAGCAAAAAAAGTTTCAACACTTAATACGTTTAGCATAGGCTATGCCGATGAACCGCATTTTGATGAAACACATTATGCCGAATTGGTAGCCGATAAAATCAAAAGCAATCATCATGTTTTTAAATTGCGCAGCGATGATCTTTTGCAACATCTCGATGAAATACTCAATTACCTCGATGAACCTTTTGCGGATTCATCTGCTCTACCGGTTTATCTATTGTCGAAAAATGTGCGCAAACATGCAACGGTAGCTTTGTCGGGCGATGGAGCCGATGAAGTTTTTGCAGGATATAACAAGCACCGAGCAGAATTTTTATTGCGACAGAACAAATGGTGGATGAAAAGCATTCCAATGTTGTCTGCTCTGCTTTCTCCTTTCAAAGGTTCGCGCAATGGGCCTATGGGCAACAAACTAAGACAGCTCAAACGCTTTGCAAAAGGGCAATCGTTGTCGGCACCCGAACGCTATTGGCAGTGGGCAACTATTGCCAGCGAACAGCAGAGCGCGGCTTTAATCAAAAGTCATTCCTTGAATGAAGAATTCAATAAGCGAAAATCTGCATTGCTTCAATCGATCCAACCTTCTTCAAATGATTTTAACGAAATATTGCATAGCGATGTACGTCTGGTATTACTTAGCGATATGCTTTATAAAGTAGACAGCATGAGCATGGCCAATAGTCTTGAAATACGAAGTCCTTTTTTAGATTATGAGTTGATTGATTTTGCTTTTTCACTTCCGTCACATTATAAAATAGACGATCATCACCAGAAAAAAATATTGAAAGACAGTTTCAAACATTTGTTACCAAGTGAACTTTATACCCGACCAAAAAAGGGATTTGAAGTACCTTTGCTGAACTGGTTTAGAACCGAACTCAATGCGCGTATAAAAAACGAGTGGCTGCACCCCGACCGAATTAAGGAGCAAGGAATTTTTTCAAACGATATTTGCCAACAACTGGTGCAACAAGTTCATTCGGCTCAACCCGGTGATGCTGCTGCGCAATTGTGGGCTATGATTGTGTTTCAACATTGGCACTCTAAATATATGTCTTAACTTGCTGCTCCATTTATGCCAAAAGTTCTACGCATCATCAATCGTTTAAACTTAGGAGGGCCTACTTACAATGCTGCCTACCTCAGTAAATATCTTGCACCTGAGTTTGAAACCTTGCTACTGAGTGGAATGAAATCGGATGCAGAAGAAAGTTCAGAATTTATTGTGGAGCAATTGGGCATTCGTGCACAATACATCAGCGACATGCACCGCTCCATCAATTTGAGTAAGGACCTCAAAGCGTATCGCGAAATAAAAAAAACCATTCAACATTTTAAACCCGACATTGTGCATACGCATGCCTCTAAGGCAGGAACACTTGGACGCATGGCTGCGTTTGCATGCAAGGTACCGGTGGTGGTGCATACGTTTCACGGACATGTGTTTCACTCTTACTTTTCAAAAAGCAAAACCAAATTTTTTATTGCACTCGAACAATATCTGGCGCGTAAGAGTAATGCCATCATAACTCTAAGTCCCGTTCAACAAAATGAGATTGTTCATCAGTTTAAAATTTGTGAAGCTGAAAAAGCCATTATCATTCCCTTGGGTTTTGAACTGCAGCGATTTTCAGAAAACATGGATGAGAAAAGAGATGCTTTCAGAAAAAAATTTGGCATTGCCGAACATGAATTAGCCATTGGTATTATTGGCCGCCTTACTGCCATTAAAAATCATCCAATGTTTTTGCGCAGTATGGCGCAATTGAAAAGTAGTTTTGGAAAAAAAGTAAAAGGAGTAATTGTAGGCAATGGCGAAGATTACCATAACTTGTTGCACCTGGCACAATCGCTTGGGTTGGACTGTGGCACAGCGGAGAATAATTTTACGGGTGATATTGTATTTACTTCGTGGATAAAGAACATTGATGAAGCTATAGCGGGATTGGATATTGTAGCGATGACTTCGTTTAATGAAGGAACCCCGGTGAGTTTGATTGAAGCACAAGCCGGACAAAAGCCAATTGTATCAACACGTGTGGGTGGTATTGAAGATATTGTTATTGAAAATGAAAGTGCATTTTTATGCGAAAGTGAAAATGTAGAAATGTTTTGCGAACATTTATCTGCATTCATTAATAGCCCCGAACGAAGAAAAGCAATGGGACAAGCGGGTCATCAGATGGTGATGCAAAAGTTTTCGCGGCAGCGTTTGGTGAGCGATATGCAAGAGCTTTACCGCAGGTTGTTACAAAGCAAGCAATAGCCAATAGCGTTTGAGCAGATGACAAATTGTATGGATTATGGGATGACCTTTATGAATTATGGCGTGTTCCACCTTTTATTCATCCAATACATCCAACAAATTCTAGCACTAATGCCCCCTCTTTAAAAGAGTAAATTGCCACTTTTTTGGTTTATATTTGGGATAGGTAAAGAGAGATGGATTTGGGGTAAATAGAGAAATTATTGGATGATAAAAGACTAAAGACAACTCAGATATATACACATGTAAGTAAGGAACAGATTGGAAAAATACAAGGCCCATTTGAGTTACAAAATTTGAGTTATACGTATAGAGTGGATATGTAACATATGTTACATATCCGCATGTTGGCAACAAGTGTAAAGACAGCCGACTAGACAGATACAATAGTGAAAATTAAAAACGAAAGAAAGAATTTAGCTTTATGACAGGACAGTGCAATCTTTCCAACGCTCTTGAAAAACAGGTTAATAAATAAAGACGTCTTTAACTCGAAAAAAGGGCAATAATTTGGTTACTTTGTAGCTTATAAAATGGATTTTCATAAGGAAAGATGATATTAGAAAATACTGAAATAACAAAATATACTTTCTCTGGACACGACTCTTTTCAATGCCGTCAACTATGGCTTAAAAAGGGGTATGACTATGTACAAGAAGGGAAGAATTTTAATGACGAAGATGCGGTTGTAAACCTTGGTGTTGGGAAGAATATGGTTTCATCTATTCGTTTTTGGTTGAAAGCTTTTAATGTTATTGATATCAAAGACATTCCAACTGAATTTGGCAAACGATTATTTGATGACGATAATGGCTATGACCCTTTTTTGGAAGATGAAGCAAGTCTTTGGCTTTTGCATTATCAATTAGTGAAAAATGGTTTTGCTTCTATATACTCCATCATTTTTAACGAATTTAGAAAAGAGAAACTCTTCTTTAACAAAGAAACCTTTGTGAACTATGTGAAGAGAATTGGCGAGAGCAATCCCGATTTGAATTTCAATGAAAACACAGTTGCTAAAGACTTTATTGTATTTACTAATCTTTATAAAAGTATCCCTGAAAGTAATGATGTTGAGGATAGCTTTTCTGGAATTTTATCAGAATTAGGTTTGCTAACTCTCATATACAAATCTTTTAAAGACGAAAACGGAAAAACAAAAAAGAAAGAAGAGTATTTTATTGAAACCTCAGAAAGAGATAATCTTACTGAATCAATCATTTTATATACAATCCTTGACAATACAAACTACGGAAACTCCATAAGCTTGAATTCTTTAGAATTCGATTGGAATAGTCCAGGTTCAATATTCGCCTTAAATCGTTCGGGTTTGATGAATAAAATCTCTGATATAGTTGATAATTTCAAAGATATCACTTTTACTGACCAAGCAGGAATCAAGGAATTGCAATTCAAAAACAAAGCAGACGCTTACACAATTTTAGATATATACTATGGCAAATAATTTCACAACATCGGTAAATATTATTAGGGACACTGATAGGGATTTTAACTATATCCCAACACCTAATGCTAGACAAGTTGTTAGCCAAATAGTTAATGACTTTAAAAAAGGCATCCGCTCCTTTAATGTAGTTGGTACTTACGGTACGGGAAAATCTTCTTTCCTTTTAGCCTTCGAGCAAAGCATAAAAGGAACAAAACGATATTTTGAACCGAATTTCGCAACTAAATCTAAATACGATTTTGTGAAAATAGTCGGCTCTTACGCTTCTATTGTAGAACAATTTGCAGATGTTTTTGAAGTTCAAACCAATAAGAATCAACAGGAAAATATTTTTTCAGAAATATTCAACCGTTATCATTCCATTGGAAAGGAAAACAAAGTCTTATTTATTCTGATTGATGAGTTTGGCAAGTTTTTGGAATATGCAAGTAAACATAATCCGGAAAAAGAACTTTATTTTGTTCAGCAATTGGCAGAGTTTTGTAATAATCCAAAGCACAGTATTGTTCTTATAACCACTGTGCACCAAAGTTTGGAATCGTATGCTTATTCATTAAGTAAAACGCAACAACAAGAATGGACAAAAGTAAAAGGTCGGTTCCGTGAGATTACTTTTAACGAGCCTGTTGAACAGCTTTTGTACTTGGCTTCTGAATATGTTGCTGAGCATTATGAAACAAAAACTTCAAAAGCGGAAATTGAGAAATGCTTAAAACTTACTACCGAAACAAAGGCATTCAACTTTAATAAAGACTTCCTAAAAGAAATTGCTTCTAAGCTATATCCGCTTGATATTCTTTCAGCAAATATTCTCACACTTTCATTACAGAGATACGGACAAAATGAAAGGTCATTATTTTCTTTTCTTGAATCATCCGACCATACAGGATTAGCAAAATTCAATAAGAAAGAAAATCCATTTTACAATTTGTCAAATGTTTATGATTACCTCAATTTCAATTTCTATTCATTTTTAACCTCAAAATATAACCCTGACTTTTCAGCTTGGAGTTCTATTCGTTCATCAATCGAAGAAGTGGAAAGAGCATTTGATTCAAATATCAATGATTACATCAAAGCAGTCAAAACGATTGGTCTTTTAAATATTTTCTCTGCTGGTGGTTCAATTTTAGATTTTAATTTCTTTGTTGATTATTTGAAAACTGCTTGTGGAGTTTCAGATGCCAATGATATTATAAATAATCTTGAAACCAAGAATATTATCCGCTACCGTTCCCATTCAAAACGATTTATTCTTTTTGAAGGAACAGATTTAGACATTCAAACTGCATTGATTGAAGCAGGAAATAAAATTTCGGAAGTGGTTGATATTACAACTCTTCTGAATAAACATATTCAATTCAGTCCAGTTTTTGCCAAACAATATTCTTTCTCTACAGGAACACCAAGATATTTTGAGTTTGTAATTTCAGACTACCCTATTCAAAAAATACCCGAAGGAGAAATTGATGGATTTGTAAATCTTGTTTTCAATGGAAAATTGAAAGAAAGCGACATCCAAAACAAATCGAAGCTGCAAGAAGAAGCCATGATCTATTGTTTCTTTAAAAACTCTACGGAAATAAAGAACCTCTTATTTGAAATTGAGAAAATTCAAAAAGTTATTGAGGAAAACAAAGAGGATAAAGTTGCCAAAAGGGAACTTGAAAATATCATTGAATCTCAAATCCGTTTATTAAATCATTTCATAACTGATAGTATTTATTCAGGAAGTAAAGATGTGAAATGGTACTTCAACGGTGATGAAAAGAAAATATCTGACAGAAAAGATTTCAATAAGCTGCTTTCTCAGGTTTGTAGCCTAGTGTATGATGCAACTCCAGCCTTCAAAAATGAATTGGTGAACAAACACAAGATTTCATCATCTATTCACACTGCCAAAAAGAATTATTTCAAGGCTTTATCAAATAATTGGGATAAAGAAAATCTAGGATTTGACGATTCAAAATTTCCACCTGAAAAGACAATATACTTATCTCTTCTCAAAGAAAATGGGATTTCACCTATCAGAGAAAACTCATTGGATGTAATTTCTATAGATAAAAATTCTTCTTTCAATAGATTATGGCGAGCCTCAGAAGACTTTTTAGAAAGTGCAAAAACGGAACAACTTAAAATTTCTGAATTGTCGGAAATATTGAGTAAGCGACCTTTCAAACTAAAGCAAGGTTTAATTGATTTTTGGGTGCCTACCTTCCTGTTTTTGAAACGAGATGACTTTGCCATTTTCAATGATGATAGTTACATCCCGAATTTGTCAGAGGAAAATTTAGAATTGATTGCTAAGTATCCTGATAAATATTCCATCAAGACTTTTGATATTGAAGGTGTAAAACTTGATATTTTCAATAGTTACCGTACATTCTTAAATCAATCTACAGAGCAAAAATTCGATAACAATTCGTTTATTGAAACCATTAAGCCATTTATAGTTTTCTACAAGCAACTACCTGAATACACCAAGAAGACCAAAAGACTTACTCCTTCGGCTTTAAAAATACGCCACGCAATATCGAACAGTAAAGACCCTGAGGAAACGTTTTTTGAAGCGTTTCCAAGTGCTTTAGGCTTGACGCTTTCAACATTACAAGAGGACAAGTCGAAACTTCAAAGCTACACTACGAATCTACAAGAAGCTGTTAGAGAACTTAGAACCGCTTATGAGGAATTGATAAAACGGTTTGAAGAATTCATTTGCAATGACTTTGTGGGTAAATCAGTTGACTTTGAGGAATACAAAGAGATTTTGCAAAAGAGATTTGCAAAACTGAAAAAGCATATGCTTTTGAGCAATCAAAAGACCTTTGTTCAAAGATTGGA
>DAOQTX010000052.1:0-17713 GCA_035340715.1 Bacteroidia bacterium
TCCATTAGTAATTTGAGTAATGGAACATATTCTGTATCTGTAATTGATGCCAATGGCTGTACAACTCAGCACACAGTTAATATTTCACAACCAGCACAGGCTTTGCAAACATCTATTAGCAATAATACTGCTGTTGATTGTTTTGGAAACGCAAGTGGTTCATTAAGTGTAACTACATTAGGTGGAACACCAAATTACACCTATGTGTGGAGTAATGGAGCTAATGGTTCATCCATTACAAACGTAGTAAGCGGAATATATACCGTAAGCATCACCGATATAAACGGATGTACTACCAGTATTAGTGGAACCATCACACAGCCATCCGCTGCATTAACCAGTTCAGTGAGCGGTCAAAGCAATGTAGATTGTTTCAGTAATAGTACCGGCTCAATTCAGCTGAGTACAAATGGAGGCACAGCGCCTTATACGTACAATTGGAGCAATGGAGCATCGACCCAAAATATTAGCAGTTTGACGAATGGTACCTATAGTGTAACCATAACCGATTTGAATGGATGTACAACTCAGTTGAGTCAAAGCATAACACAGCCAAGTGCAGCATTAGCATCAGCTGTTAATTCACAAGTGAATGTAGATTGCAATGGAAATACCAATGGAGCAATTGATATTTCAGCAAGTGGTGGAACCTCGCCATATACATTCATTTGGAGTAATGGAGCAACCACTGAGGACGTGAATGGTTTAACGAGTGGAATTTATACAGTAACCATTACCGATATAAATGGATGTAGCACTATTATGCCGGTAAATATTACACAACCTTCGGCACAATTAAATTCAAATGTGACAGCAAATGTAGCAGCCGATTGTTTTGGAGCTAATACAGGTAGTCTTTCTATAAATGTAAGTGGAGGCACAACTCCATATACCTATTTATGGAACAATGGAACAACTACACAAAACTTGATCAATATTCCATCCGGAACCTATACGGTAGCCATTGTTGACAGTAATGGTTGTGCAGGATCGCTAACGGCTACCATTACTCAGCCTGTAGCGCCAGTGAGTCCATCGATAGGTGCACTTACCGCAGTTGCTTGTTTTGGTGACAGTACAGGGGTAATTGATTTAACAGTGAGCGGAGGAACTTCGCCTTATCTATATTCATGGAACACGGGCGATACCAATGAAGATTTATCCAATCTAGTCAGTGGTATGTACTCAGTTACAATCACCGATGCCAATGGCTGTACAGATCAGATGAGTATTAATGTGGCTCAACCGGCTGCACCTTTATTAACCAATATCACTCAACAAACAAATATTAGTTGCTTTGGTGGAAACAATGGAATTATTGATCTAACCGTAAATGGTGGTACTCAGCCTTATATATATGCTTGGAATACGGGCGATACGAATGAAGACTTGAGTGGATTGATTGCAGGAGCATATTCAGTTTTGGTTACCGATGCAAATGGTTGTACCACTACGATAGGAGCAATGCTCAATCAACCATCAGCGCCATTGACCGGAACCATCAGTACACAAAATGCTAATTGTTGGGATCAAAGTTCTGCCACCATCAGTACCACTGCAAGTGGAGGAACTTCACCTTATACCTTTAGTTGGAGCAATGGAGCCAGCACTCAAAATCAAATCAATTTATACGCAGGAACCTATACGGTTACTGTGGCCGATGCGAATGGTTGTACCTATACTATGTCGGCAACAGTTAGTATGCCGAGTACGCCTTTAGCATCAGTAGTGGATACAACTTATGATGTAATGTGTTTTGGCGATAGCACCGGTTCTGTTATGGTAAACTACAATGGTGGGACTCCGCCTTATGTGTATCAATGGAATAATGGAAGCACAACAGCTTCATTATCCAATGTTCCGGTAGGATTGTATACCGTAACGGTTACAGATGCCAATGGATGTACCCATGTTAGCATGGCAAATATCAATAGTCCATCAAGCAGTTTGGTAAGTTCAATTACTGCGCAGGATGTAAATTGTTTTGGACAATTGAGTGGAGTAATTACAACTTCTGCTAATGGAGGAACACCAGGATATACCTATCAATGGAGCAATGGCGCCAGCACATCGGTATTGCAAAATGTTGCAGCTGGTACATATTCGGTAATTATTATTGATGCAAATGGATGTGCCGACACACTCAGTACTCAAATCAATCAGCCTCCATCGGCTTTGAGTGCAAGTGGTACGACTACTCCTGCCAACTGTTTGCAACTAATTGGCGGAACCGTGAGTTTAAATGTCAATGGTGGCGTTGCTCCTTACACGTATTTATGGAACAATGGAACTACCGGTGATGGATTGGATAGTATAGGCGCAGGCATATACAATGTTATTGTAAGCGATGCCAATGGATGTACCGAAGTACTTAGCTTTAATATTATTGACATAAGCGATTTAAATGCAACTGCAGCAGGTCCTACTTCATTTTGTGTTGGAGGAAATGTAACACTCATTGCCGATTCTGTTGCTAATGCGGTATATCAATGGTATCAAAATGGAGCGCCAATCAATGGTACTAATGCTCCAAACTTTACTACTCCTGCACCAGGAACCTATACGGTGAGTGTAACCAACCAGTGTGGAACATTCATGTCAGATCCGATTGAGGTTACCATGAAATCTTTAGACAACGCCACAGTAAGCAGTAACCAAATTATATGTCCTCCCGAAACAGCTCAGTTATATGCATCGGGTGGAACCACCTATTTGTGGACGCCTCCAAGTGGATTAAGTGGAACAACAATTCCAAATCCGGTTGCAGCACCTGTGGTCACCATGATCTACACCGTTTTAATAACCGATGGCAGTGGTTGTTCTATGAATGCATCTGTTGAAGTTGGGGTGGTTTGTGATTCGTTGTTTGTCCCTAATGGATTTTCACCTAATGATGATGGAGTAAATGATGGATTCGAGATTCCAGGAATTGAAACGTATCCAGGAAATAAATTGTGGGTGTACAATCGTTGGGGAAATCTGATATTCAAAGCAAAAGATTATAAAAACGAATGGGATGGTAAAAGCAATATTTCAGGAAATTATTTAGGAGAAACACTTCCAAACGGAACGTATTACTATATCCTTGATTTGAATAATGGAACCAAACCACTGAGTGGTTATGTAGTACTTAGACGATAAATTAAAAAATATACCCTTTACAGATATGAGAAAAATTGTATTAATTTATTTTATGTGTATGACATCGGTTGTGCAGGTTAATGCGCAATTTGAGCCACAGTTTACACAATACATGTTTAATGAAATGTTTATCAATCCAGCGTATGCGGGAGTGCGAGAAAATATTTCTGCAACCGCTTTTTACCGTAATCAATGGGTTGGAATTGAAGGTGCTCCAAAAACGCAAACGTTCTCCATTCATGGTCCGGTTTACAAAAACAAAGTTGGTATAGGTCTTTCGGTTATGAATGAAGAGATTGGTGTAATGCATCAATTCGCAGCGTTAAGCAATTATGCTTATCGCATAAATACCGGAGCAGGTAATTTGGCATTTGGATTACAACTTGGTGTGGTAAACTTCCAAGAAAATCTGGCGGATCTGATTACGGTAGATCCAAATGATCAACAATTTTTAGAGAACACTCCTACCAAAACTGCTTTTAATGCGGGATATGGTATGTATTTTAACAATAAGAAATTCTTCGCTGGAATATCAATTCCAAGAATGGTTTACAACAAGATTAATGTCGCAGCAGGTAATAAAGTAGAAAACACTGTGGACATTCGTAACTGGCATTACTTTCTTACTTCAGGGTATGTTTGGACCCTGTCTGAAGATTTAAAGTTAAAAACATCGACCATGATTAAAGCAGTGGACGGGGCTCCGTTGAGCATGGACTTTAATGCAATGTTTTTGATTAAAGAAATGCTATGGATAGGTGGTGGGTACCGAAGCGAAGATGCTGTTGCTGCCATGGTACAGTTTCAATTCAATGATCAGCTTAGAGCGGGGTATTCTTTTGATTATACCTTAAGTCGTCTTCAAAACTATAATTCGGGAACACACGAAATAATGATGGGATATGATTTTTCTTTCAATAAGAAAAAAGTAATTACCCCAAGATATTTCTAATGAAATACAAATAAGCATATGAAAACTAAAAATATAATTAAGTCTTTATCGGTTTTGTTTGCGATCTTAATGACTTTGCCATTGAATGCACAAGTCATATTGGAGAAAGCCAATAAGCATTTTAATTTGTATGAGTATACAGAAGCAATTCCGAAGTATGAAAAATTACTCAAGCGTAAGCCCGATCATTTTGAGGCAATAAGCAAATTGGCCGATTCGTATCGCCACACAGCACAATACGACAAGGCAGAATATTATTACAACAGAGCGGTTCAAAACAGTCAAGCGAGCAAAGATCAATATCTATACCTAGCACAGTCGCTTATGTACAATGCTAAGTACAAACAAGCCCGAGTAGTGCTTGATATGTATTTGACTAAAGTGCCCGATAGCAAGCTCGCCAACGAGCTGCTCGAAGCATTGAAGAATCAGCAAACTTTTTTCGAAGATCAAAATGCTTTTCAAGTGCACAACTTAAATATTAATTCTGCAAATGCAGACTTCGGAATTGTTCCTTTTAAAGATGGAATAGTATTCTGTTCATCTCGCATTATTGAAGGTAAAAACAAGAAAGAGCATGAGTGGACTGGTAAGCCCTTTTTATCCTTGTATCAAGCCACCGGAAGCAAACATTTGTTTTCAACCGTATTGAGTTTTGCGTCTGATCTTAAAACAAAATACAATGAAGGTCCGGTTTGTTTTAACTCCGACTTCACTAGAATGTATTTAACCCGTAACAATATTGAGGATGGTAAGGTTCGAAAAAGCAACGACTTTGCTGTTAAACTAAAGTTGTTTGGAGCAAAATATGTAAACGGAGTTTGGGTAGAAGAGAATTCCTTCCCATACAACTCAAATGAATACAGTACCATGCATGCAGCACTCAATGCAAGCGGAGATACACTTTACTTTGCCAGCGATCGTCCGGGAGGAATGGGGGGAACCGACTTGTACTTCTGTATTTGGCAAAATGGTAAATGGGATCAGGCGCAGAATCTTGGACCGGCCATCAATACGCCCGGTAACGAATTGTTTCCTTTTTATACCAATGACTACGTGCTGTTCTTTTCAAGCAATGGGCATCAAGGAATTGGTGGGTTAGACATTTATAAAAGTGAGCGACAGGAAAGCAATTGGACTGCCGCACAAAATATGGGAGCTCCCATCAATTCATCAAACGATGATTTTGGTTTTATAACTGAAGTGAATGGCAAATCGGGTTATTTTTCTTCAAACAGATCGAATGGCAAAGGCGATGATGATATATATTATTTCAGAACAGCCTGTCATAATTTGGATGTATTGGTGTATGATAAAGAGACCAACTTGCCTTTGGTTAATTCTGAAGTAATTATTACTTCAAATGGTTTGGAAATTGAAAGACATTTTACTGATGATGTAGGTCGTTTTTCAACCTGCTTGGAAACCGATAGCGATTACGAGTTGTTGGCAAGCAAACAAGATTATTTGCCGGCACCTATACATACCATTAGTACAAAAAACTTAACACCAGGAGAAGAAGTATCGGAGAAAATTCCTTTAGTCAATCCTTCGTATGTTTTGAATGGTTTTGTTTACAATGAGTCAACAAAAAAGCCTTTGAATGGAGCATTGGTTACATTGAATAATCGTAGCAATGGTACTTCACAACAAAGCACTTTGGGTGAAGATGGAAAATTCAGGTTTGATTTAGATCGTGAGTCTGATTATGAAGTGGTGGCTACCTTTAAAAATTGTGCAAAAAATACTGACTTTAAATCAACAAAAGGGTTGACGGGTTCTGCTACACTTTATTCAGAATTGGGAATGTATTGTCAAAATGATATTGTACGACTGGATAATATCTATTATGATTTGAATAAGTATAACATTCGTGCTGATGCAGCAAAAGTGCTTGATTCGTTAGTATTGATATTAAATAAATATCCCGAAATGCGTATTGAACTTCGTTCGCATACCGATTGCCGATCGAGTGATCAGTACAACCTAACCTTATCACAAAACAGAGCAAAGTCTGCCGTAGAGTACATCGTTCGAAAAGGAATAGATCCGAAACGAATGGAATATAAAGGCTATGGCGAGACTCTGTTATTGAATCATTGTGACGATGGTGTTTCATGTTCTGAAGAAGAGCATCAATTAAATAGAAGAACAGAGTTTAAAATTTTATCTGTGGGTGAAACAGCACAGAGCGATTGGTAGTTAATATTGTATGATGAGAACCCGCTTGTAGAACAGGCGGGTTTTTATTGTTGGTAACTTCTATTAAGAACTTTTTGTAATCTTTCATCGATGTTGCTACCTATTTTCACTTAGCTTCTCTGAGCATCTGACCGAAGTCAAATTTCTTCAACATGGCATTTATACATTGACCAATTCTTTTCTCTTTGGTAGGATTTGTCTTTGCACTATTGATCCAATTTGAAAAATAATTCTGATGACTTTTGCTCATTGATTCGAATTGCGTTTTAGCCTCCGGAACATCTTCTAAGCAACGCAATAAATCATCATCCAATTTTATTTCACTTTTATCACAGGTTATATCTACGGATAGTAAGGCACCTTTACTTTTACCTAACTTTTTTCGAAGACTTGCATTTAAAGGAAGAATAAAAGATCCATCTCCCATCGGCAGTAAAGCTTGTTGCTTTATTTTTATTTGATCCAATGTGCCTTTAACTCTGTAACTCTTTCTTTCTCCGGGGTTGAGTTCTTCGGACAAATCCTGAGGAATAGTAATATACGTCCATCCACTTTTCTCTCCCTTTCTGTCAAATTTTAGAATGGTAGTTTCAAATTCTATGCGCATGAAAATACTGTATAGCGAGTTTGATTATTTGATGATTAAATTACATATTTTGCAAATATGAAAAAATCATTTTCGTTTTTACGATTGCTTATAGCATTTTTTATTTCGGTTAACATAGTGGAAGCGCAAGCTCCTTTGCAATGGATCAATTCCTTTGAAGGTCCAAGTTATTTTGAAGATAGAGCCTACCAAATGGCTTACGATTCAAATGGTAATTTGATCATAAGTGGTGCAATGGAAAATGGTTGTACCGGTATAGATTATGTCACTATAAAAATGGATCCATTAGGGAATGAATTGTGGCGACAGTATTATTCACTACAAAACCAGAGGCAAGAGGATATTCCAAACGCACTGTATGTTGATGCACAAAACAATATATATGTTACCGGACAAAGCGATAGCAATTATATTGAACAAGCTGCTACGATAAAGTACAGTCCTGCCGGTCAGCAATTATGGGTTCAGCGATTCACCAATGGTCGCACCATTGCATACGATGTAAAAGCAGATGCAATGGGAAACGTTTATGTATGTGCCACCCGAAATGTATCCAACAATCGAGACATTATTCTTATTAAGTATAACATTGCCGGAGTTCAACAATGGATACAGGCATATGATAATAGTACTACACAAGAAGCTATAAAAATGGTATTCGATCCATTTGGATATTTATATGTATTGGGGCAATGTGCATTGACAGGTAATGGGTACGATATCACATTATTAAAATACAATAACAACGGAGTTCAACAATGGGTGCGTAATTATAATGGTCCTCAAAACACTCAAAGCGATTACGCAGTAGATATTAAGTGTGACAAAGATGCAAATATCTTGGTCTTAGGACATGTGCGTTACTTTTCAGCCGCCAATCATGATTATTGTGTTATAAAATACGACTCGTCAGGAAGCATTCTTTGGCAACAAGCATATCACCATCAAAATGACGATACACCAAAATCAATGGACTTAGATCAGGATAATAATATTTATGTCACTGGATTTAGCGGAGGTAATGGGACTATGTATGATGCAACTACTGTGAAATTCTCCAATAGTGGTTCTGTTGTTTGGAGTTTTCGTCACGATAGCATTGGGCTAAATGACTACGGGTGGTATCTTAAATGCGATACCATCAACAACAAAGTATATACCACTGCATCAATAACTTCTGAATTACAAAACGGCTACGATCAGAGGGATGTCGTTCTTTACGAATTCGACACTTCAGGAACAAACCTTTCCCGTCTTCTTTATCAAAGTGAATTTGATGGATTTGATTTGTCTTATCAAATAGCTTTAAATCTTCAACAACAGCCTACATTATGCGGAGTTGGGGTTTATGATTTTCCATTTAATAACGACATGAATGTTTTACACTCCAACAATATGCAATGGTCATGGATAAAGCATTTTAATGGGCAAGGATTTGCGGATGATCAGGGCAAAGACATGGTAGTGGCTAAGAATGGAACCACATACTCTTGCGGATTGAGCAATGGAACTGAAAATACCAGCGATTTTGTAGTGATAAAAAACAATCCTAACGGCTTACGCGATTGGTACTATCGATATGATGGTCCGTATCATGATAATGATGTTGCACTTGCCATTACCATTGACGATCTCGGAAATGTGTATGCAACCGGTACTACCGACAGTATTAATGGTGGGAAGAAAGACATTTATACCGTAAAGTTGGATGCATCGGGCAACAAAGTTTGGGAAGATACTTACAAAGGCAGCGCAGGTGGCAATGATGTGCCTGCTTCTTTATGGTGTGATTCAAATGGAAACCTATATGTTGCCGCTACTATAATTGACACAATTAGCGTTAGCAACTTATCGGTTTTGTGTTACGATACCAATGGTAATATTAAATGGACTTTTCGACACGATACTTTATATACGTTTTCGTCTGTATATGCTATGGAAATGGATAGCGATGGAAATTTGATTCTAGCAGGAACACAAGTCACACCCGGATTGTCGAGTACCGATGGACTTATAGTGAAAATAGATACACTCGGCAATTTAATTTGGGCTGCCACATACGATAGCGATTCAACACTTACGAATGATTCAGAATTTTATAATTGTCTTACACTTTATGGTACTGAAATTTTTGCTGCAGGCATGGGTTTAAACAATTGTATTACATCAAAATTCAATTCCAATGGTACGTTGGCTTGGAGTAAAGTGTATAGTAATACCACTAATCGCGATTCGGCTGCTGCCATTATTAACGATGCATTGGGTAACGTTTATGTGGCAAATGCGGCTTATCAATTCAGTGGCTCCGATATTTCATTGGTTAAATACAGCAATCAGGGAAACGAGATATGGGCTAAAAAATATAGCCCACCTGTGGGGACAGACGATTTGCCATCCGATTTGGCAATAGATGATTCAGCTAATGTATATCTAACCGGACACATAACACTAACCTATACTACTAACTTCAATTTCATAACATTAAAATATGATTCGGCAGGAAATTTAAAATGGAATGCCTCCTTTACCGATTCATTGGGTAATTCACCTGATTATGGAAAAAGAATTGGTTTGGATACGGCCGGAAATATTTATGTGATGGGAAATGCAAACCAACCTTGTTTTGGAAATACATTTTTTAATGGTTACCGATTCAACATAACCACATTAAAGTATGGATATGGGTCGTCAGTATTTATCGCTGAAAATGAGCATGAGTTAGCCAAACTTCACCTCTTTCCTAATCCTTCGACAGGTAGATTTACTATAAAAACTCCAAATGGAGAACCAATAGAATTGGTGAGCGTATTTGATTTACAAGGCAGAGAAGTGCCCTTTGAACAAATAAAAAACAATGATTGGAGCGATATTAAGTTGAAAAAACATCGTTCTGGAATTTATTTCATCAAAGTGGTATCGGGAAAATCGACATTTATGGTAAAAGGAATTGTAAATTAAAAAATTCTTCCCGAACTTTAGTTTGTTAAGAGAAATCTACCTAAACTGAAGTGATCATGGAATTTGATTTTCAATACGATGATAACTTAAAATGCCTAAAGGTTAAGGTTAAGGGTAAAACAGATATGAGTTTTGCATCTGTTTTTGCTGAACAAGTTGAACTACATCATCTCAAGCATGAAATCAAAAGTTATTGGATTGATTTTTTAGAAGGATCTCCAGGATACAGTGTTTTGGAGTTTACTAAGTTAAGTTTAGGGCTACAAGCAATTCTGAGCTTAGATTCAAATATTCCGATTTGTTTTGTTTATGACCCGAAACTTTATCCTACCAATAGAGCAATCATGTTACAAAAAATTTTCTCAGTTAAGCGCAGGGCACCTGTGCACCTCTTCACCGATATGAATAGAGCAAAAGAAAAAGTGCTTTACTACTTTAATGAGGAAAAGCCAAATTTAATCTGAAAACTTAAGTGCTTTCATTTTTTTTAATTTAAGCTAAAAACATACCTTTGGCGCGCAGTATTTATAAAATATTCATGCCAAAAGTTACCATAGACGGTCAAAGTATTGAAGTTCCTGATGGAACCACTATTCTTGAGGCAGCTCGCATGCTTGGTGGGCCATCTGTTCCCCCAGCGATGTGCTATTACAGTAAGCTGAAAACAAGCGGAGGATATTGTCGCACCTGTATTGTTAAGGTCAGTAAAGGTTCTGAAAAAGATCCTCGACCCATGCCTAAGCCGGTAGCTTCGTGCCGCACAACCGTTATGGATGGTATGGAAGTCGAGAATTTAAATTCGCCAGAACTGTTGGAAGCAAGAGCAGGGGTTGTAGAATTTTTACTTATCAATCATCCTTTAGATTGTCCGATTTGCGATCAGGCAGGCGAATGTCATTTGCAAGATCTTTCATATGAACATGGCAAAGCAAAAACACGCTATGAATTTGAACGCAGAACATTTGAACAAACCGATATAGGCGATAAAATAAAGTTACACATGAATCGCTGCATTTTATGTTATCGATGTGTGAAAGTGGCCGATCAGTTATGCCCAGGCCGGGTACATGGTGTGATTAATAGAGGAGATGTTGCCGAAATCAGTACCTATATACAAAATGCGGTAGATAATGAGATGTCGGGCAATATGATTGATGTTTGCCCGGTAGGTGCACTCACAGATAAAACCTTTCGTTTCAAAAGTCGTGTATGGTTTACAAAACCAATGGATGCTCATAGAGATTGCAGCACCTGTTGTGGAAAAGTAGTATTGTGGGCCAGCGATAAAGAAGTACTTCGTGTTACAGGCCGCAAAGATACCTATGGGGAAGTTGAAGAGTTTATTTGTAATACCTGTCGCTTTGATAAAAAAGAGTTAAGCGATTGGGTTATAGAAGGACCAAGAAAAATAGAACGACATTCTGTTATTGCTCAGAATCATTATACCACCTTAAAGCAACTTCAAATGGATATTAGCAATCAAAAAATATTGCTTGAAAAATCCCATCAGGAGAAGAAAGATTAAATGGAAACGGTACTTCTATATAAGTTGATTATGGTGGTGGCAGTATTTATGCTTTCACTGGTTATCGCTATGTACAGCACATATGCCGAAAGAAAAGTAGCCGCATTTCTTCAAGATCGGATTGGGCCGAACAGAGCAGGGCCATTTGGAATTCTTCAACCTTTGGCCGATGGTGTGAAATTATTCATGAAAGAAGAAATCATTCCTAACCCGGCCGATCGAACGCTATTTATATTAGGACCTGCCTTAGCAATGCTCACAGCCTGTATGACTGGAGTTGTTATTCCTTGGGGAAAAGATTTGATCATCAATGGAGTCAGTTATCCTCTTCAAATTACTGACATTAATATTGGAGTACTTTACATTTTTGGAGTTGTATCTATCGGAGTTTACGGAATAATGATTGGAGGATGGTCGTCCAACAATAAATTTTCCTTAATGGGTGCGTTAAGGGCATCGTCTCAAATGATCAGCTACGAAATAGCGATGGGAATGAGTATTGTTGCTTTAATCATGATGACAGGAACGTTAAGTGTTAGAGAAATTGTTGAGCAACAACAAGGCATCAATTGGAATGTCTTTTATCAACCCTTAGGTTGCTTGTTATTTATCATTTGTGCTTTTGCCGAATGCAATAGAACACCTTTTGATCTACCCGAATGTGAAACGGAATTAGTAGGGGGGTATCATACAGAGTATAGCAGTATGAAACTGGGTTTCTTTTTGTTTGCGGAGTACATTAACATGTTTATTTCATCTGCTGTAATAGCAGCATTCTATTTTGGCGGATATAATTTTCCTTTTATTGAATCTTTAGGTTTGCCGAATAATGCAATCAGTATTTTAGGAGCACTTATTTTCTTTGGCAAAATATTCTTTTTTATCTTTTTCTTTATGTGGATTCGTTGGACCATACCCAGGTTCCGATATGATCAATTGATGCATTTAGGATGGAGAGTATTATTGCCATTGGCATTAGCAAATATATTTTTAACCGGATTGTTTACCTTATTATTTTAATCAGAGTATGCAAGCCTTAAGCAATAGATCAAAAGTAGTGGTGAATAAAAAGATGACGTTTTTGGAGCGCATCTATTTGCCTGCCATTATTGGAGGTTTATGGATTACATTAAAGCATTTGTTCAGAAAAAAAACAACTATTAAATATCCAGAACAAGTGCGACCCATGAGTAAAGTGTATCGTGGAATGCATGTTCTAAAACGGGATGAGCAAGGAAGAGAGAATTGTACAGCTTGTGGACTTTGTGCTGTAGCTTGTCCTGCTGAAGCCATCACTATGACAGCTGCCGAAAGAAAAAAAGGGGAAGAGCATTTATATCGAGAAGAAAAATATGCATCGATATACGAAATCAATATGTTGCGGTGTATCTTTTGTGGATTGTGTGAAGAAGCTTGTCCAAAAGAAGCTATTTTCTTAACCGATCGAATTACACCTGCCAGTTATGAGCGAGATGATTTTATTTATGGAAAGGATAAGTTAGTTGAACCTATTAACGAACGAGTGGATATTGATGATCGACTCCGGGCTCATCGAACGAAGTAATTTGTACAAACCATGGTTCAATACGCATTTTACATACTTGCCTTTCTTTCGGTTCTAAGCGCACTATTGGTAGTGTTTTCAAAGCAACCTGTTCGCAGTGTATTGTATTTGATTTTCTGCTTCTTTACCATTGCCGGTCACTACATATTATTAAATGCTCAGTTTTTAGCAGCCGTTCATATCATTGTTTATGCCGGAGCAATACTAGTATTATTTCTATTTGTTATCATGTTGCTAAATCTCAATCGCGATACGGAACCTCAGAAATCGAACTTGATTAGAGTAGCAGCTGTTATTGCCAGTGGATGTTTACTATTAGTATTGACTTCAGCGCTTAAAGGAGCTGAGAGCATTCCATTGCAAATGAGTGAGGGATCTGTAGGTTTGGTAAAAAACTTAGGCAGAGTTCTATATACCGATTATATGTTGCCATTTGAGATGGCCTCTGTATTACTATTAGCAGCAATGGTAGGCGTAGTGTTTTTAACTAAAAAAGAAGTTGATCAGAAATGAACAGCATATTGGAAATAATACCTCTTGAACATTTTGTTGTTTTATCCAGTGTGTTATTTACCATTGGTGTATTGGGCGTTTTGTTTAGACGAAATGCAATTATTGTTTTTATGTGTATCGAGCTTATGCTGAATGCAGTGAATTTATTGCTGGTAGCATTCTCTACACAACACAATGCAGCCGATGGACAAGTGTTTGTTTTTTTCATCATGGCAGTGGCTGCAGCTGAGGTTGCAGTGGGATTGGCCATTTTAGTTAGCATATTCAAAAACACTAAGTCGGTGGATATTGACTTTTTAAATAAACTTAAATGGTAGTAATGACTTGGGCAGCACTCATACCACTTTTTCCTTTGATTGGATTTGCAATTCTTGGCGGATCTGGTTCAAAGCTTTCTAAAGGAGCGGCAGGATTTTTAGCCAGTGCAAGTGTTTTCATTTCATTTCTCTTTTCTATAGCAGTATTCGCTCAAGTTTTAGGATCACCGGTAGCTGCGTTTAAAGTTCAGATATTCGATTGGATACAAATTGGCTCTTATAATCTTGGGTTTTCATTTTTGTTCGATCGCTTGTCTGCGGTAATGTTGTTGGTGGTCACAGGTGTGGGCTTCCTTATTCATGTGTATTCAATAGGTTACATGCATGAGGATAATGACTTCAATCGTTTCTTCGCTTACTTAAATTTATTCATCTTCTTTATGTTGTTGCTGGTTTTGGGATCAAACTTTTTGGTTCTTTTTGCCGGATGGGAGGGAGTAGGACTTTGTTCCTATTTGCTCATTGGCTTTTGGTTTAGCAACAACGAATACAATGCCGCAGCGCGTAAAGCCTTTGTCATGAATAGAATTGGCGATCTTGCATTTTTGATCGCTTTACTTCTATTGTTCTATAATTTCAATTCTTTAGAGTTTGATGTAGTCTTTTCTCAAGCATCAAGCATTGGCGCTGGAGATCAGTTGTTGTTCATCATATCTATTTTATTATTTATAGGCGCTACCGGAAAAAGTGCTCAGATACCTTTGTTTACCTGGCTGCCTGATGCAATGGCGGGTCCTACTCCTGTATCAGCTTTAATACATGCTGCTACTATGGTAACGGCTGGAATTTACATGGTCATTAGAGCAAATGTGTTATTCGTATTATCGCCTATGACCAGTGAAATTATTATGTGGATTGGTGTGGCGACTGCATTTATGGCTGCAACTATCGGATTGAAGCAAAACGATATTAAAAAAGTGTTGGCTTACAGTACGGTAAGTCAACTAGGATATATGTTTGTGGCTTTGGGAGTGGGTGCTTATTCAACCGCCTTATTCCATGTGGTGATGCATGCTTTCTTCAAAGCATTATTATTCTTAGGTGCCGGAAGCGTTATACATGCTATGGGAGGCGAGCAGAATATTCGTTTTATGGGAGGATTAAAAGGTAAATTGAGAATAACACATATAACTTTTTTAATTGCCACTTTAGCCATTAGCGGAATTCCTCCATTGGCAGGTTTCTTTTCGAAAGATGAAATTCTTGCGGTTACGCATTCACACAGTATGGTGGTATTTACATTGCTGGCCATTTGCTCTGTATTTACAGCTGTATATATGTTCAGACTGTATTGGTTAGTGTTTCATGGTAACTTTAGAGGAAGTGCGGATCAACAATCTCATTTGCACGAGTCACCTATGAGCATGACCTTTCCTTTAATCGTATTGGCCGTATTATCTACGATTGGAGGATTCATAGGAATGCCTTCTATTTTTCATACCCCTCATTACTTCAATGAGTATTTGATGCCAATGCTTAACATGCAGGCGCATGAACTATCGCATTCATTCGAGTATATGTTGATCGGAGTGAGTATCGTAGCTTTAGTCATTATTGTTTGGGGCACTTATAATTATTATGTGAAAAACAATAATGTTCCTATTGATGAGTCGGAAGAGAAAGGCTTGCAAAAGATAATTCAAGGTAAGTATTATATAGATGAATTGTATGAGTCGATCATTCGCACCCCTTTGCAAAAGCTATCATTGTTTTTACATAATATAATTGATCAAGGTGTGATTGATAGAATAATTAACGGCAGTGGATTGTTTACACTTTCGTTTGCAGGAGTATTGCGCATAATTCAATCCGGAAGTCTTGGATTTTATTTATTCGCGATGGTGATTGGAATAATTGTATTAATAGCATTATCATTTTTTCTTTTGATGTAATATGTTGACTTCATTACTCATATACTTTCCAATTATTGGTATTCTCTTTCTCACTTTATTGAAAGAGAAGAACAGTAAAGTTGTTGCTTTAGGATCTTCATTACTTCAATTGCTTCTTACTGCATATGCAATTGCTTCTTTTCAAGTGAATGCCGGTGTGCAACAAATGATTGACGTTTGGTGGATTCAATCTTTAGGAATTAGTTTCAAAGCCGGATTAGATGGGATAAGTCTTTTAATGGTATTACTGACAAATTTCCTAATGCCATTGATCATACTTTCTTCTTTTCATAAAACCTATCCAAATACAAAACTCTTCTATGCACTCATTTTATTAATGCAATCGGCATTGGTAGGAGTATTTACTGCCCGAGATGGATTTTTGTTTTATGTGTTCTGGGAAATGGCTTTGATTCCAATTTTCCTAATCTGTTATTTATGGGGTGGTGTGAATCGCTTGAAGATCACTTTAAAGTTTTTCCTATACACATTGGCCGGAAGTTTACTGATGCTGTTAGGTTTTATTTATATCTATCTCAAAACACCAGCACCTCATTCATTCGATTTAGATATTCTGTACCAAACTGTTTTAAGTAGCTATGAACAAGAGTGGCTGTTTTTGGCTTTCATGATTGCATTTGCAATAAAAATTCCAATTGTACCTTTTCATAGTTGGCAACCCGACACCTATACTGATGCCCCTAGCGAAGGAACCATGCTGCTTTCAGGGATTATGTTAAAGATGGGTATTTACGGAATTGCACGGTTTGTAATACCAATGTTTCCTTTTGGTTTCGATCGTTATGGGGAGTTGTTCATGATACTTTGCTCTGCAGGTGTTGTTTATGCTTCATTCATTGCTTGGATTCAAAAAGACTTTAAGCGTTTGATTGCATATTCGTCTATTGCTCACGTAGGAATTATTTCAGCGGGTTTGATTTCACAAACGCATTTGGGTTTGCAAGGTGCATTCTTTCAAATGATCAGTCATGGAGTTGCAGTAGTAGGATTGTTCTTAATTGCTGATATACTCTTTAATCGAAAACAAACCAGAATGTTAGACCAACTTGGGGGTATTGCACATCATCAAAAGTGGTTTTCGGTATTTTTTATGATCATTCTTTTAGGATCGATAGCCATGCCATTAACCAATGGTTTTGTGGGAGAGTTTTTATTGCTCAATGGCATTCTACAATACAATATTTGGTATGCGGTTTTAGCAGGCATGTCTGTAATTTTCGGAGCGGTATATATGCTGCAAGCCTATCAGAAGATTATGTTGGGCAAAGAACCTGAAGACGATGCATCATTGTTTAAACTTCATACAAATGAGAAGATTGTACTAACCATAATATCTCTAGTGATCTTATTAACCGGACTGTTTCCGCAATCATTACAAGCATTGGTTGAACAAGATATTTTTCAATTATTGAGTATTAAAAGCTAAGAAATGAATTCAATCATTATAGTAGGAGTTCTGGGAATAATAGCCATGCTAAGCGATGTGTTGCGCATCAGAAAGTGGGTACCTACGCTTATGATTTCAGGACTTGGGATTGCATTTGTTTTATCTATAGTGTGCTCATCATCTTCCGTTAGTTTATTTCATGACACTATTCGAATGGATAACTTTGCTATTGGATTCAGCTCTTTGTTACTATTTGTTGCAGTGCTTTGGATGTCATATGCTTTGCCGTATATAGGCAGTGGAACTCGCATGATGGAGAAAATGGCTTTAGTTCTTTTTGCTATTTGCGGTTCATTATTATTGGTTTCGTATTACAATTTTTCAGTTTTCTTTATTGGATTAGAAATTGTAAGTATTTGCGCATATGTATTGGCAGGTAGCAACAAAGATGATCTTAAATCTAATGAGGCATCCATCAAATACTTTATGATGGGAGCATTTGCAACTGGCTTTCTATTATTTGGATTGGCATTGGTATATGGAGTAACTGGTAGTTTCAATTTGGAGGAAATTGCTTTAAGTATTCAAGGTTTATCCGGACAAGTTCCATGGATGTTATATGCCGGAATTTTAT
>DAOQTX010000053.1:0-17581 GCA_035340715.1 Bacteroidia bacterium
ATTTTGGATCCGGTTCAATATGAACATTGTTTTTATATACTCTTCTATAGATGTAAGCTGCTATTCTTGGAAGACGAGCAATCAAATTCATTACATCTTCGTACATGGGATCCCAATAAAGCTTTTTGTTAATGCCTTTGCGATATGCATTGGCAAAAACTGATTCGGTTTGCATAGCCATGATGGCAATGCTCAACTGCGACATCGGGTGAGTAGTTACCGGCAAACGATCAAGCACATCAAAAACATGCTTTGGCACATGACTTCTACGAGCCCATTGATTGCTAACATCGGCTGCATCATCATCACTTGGCAATTCGCCAATCAACATCAAATAAAAAATACCCTCAGGCAAAGGCTCAACTCCTCCTTTCGCTTTGGGTAGTTTCTCTCTTAACTCAGGAATAGAATAACCTCTGAATCGAATGCCTTCCTCTGAATCCAATTTAGATGTTTCGGTAACCATTCCTATAACGCCCTTCAACCCTGAATAAACTTGTTTGACCGTATATTCTCCTATGATGGTATCGCCATGTTCTGTGACAAGGTTCTTAATCTTAGAAACCAAAGGATCTATTTTACTTTCAAACTTCTCTTTTAACTTATCCATTTAAATTTTAGGGTATATAGGTATTATTTTTCATAAAAAAATGCGTGCTAAGTTAACTAATATGATAACACGGTACAAGGCATGTGGTTTTGTTTTGATAAGGAAACTTACCATATTTTTTAGAAGTGTCCATCGGAAGCATAGAACTTTCTTTACTCTTTTTCGCTTTTTTGTATTTATCATCAGAAATATCAAGCTCTTTAATCATTATGACTAAAGTGGTGATAAATCCTACAATTACGATGGCCCAGATCAAGTATTCAAACAATTTTTTAAATTTTCTTCTCGATCCTTTCTTTTTGCGTACACGTATCCGCTTGCGAACTTTTACCCTGTGTCGTTCACTGGTAAAATCGTTGGGTTCTTCGCCATCCAATATTTCCGGTTCTGTACTCATGTATTTTTACATACTGTTAAATGTATGATACACACCAACCTGACCTAGCATCTCTTCAATTCTCAATAATTGATTGTACTTCGCCACACGGTCGCTGCGTGAGGCTGATCCTGTTTTAATCTGTCCACAATTCAAACCAACGGCTAAATCAGCAATAGTAGCATCTTCCGTTTCTCCACTTCGGTGACTCATAACCGTGCTGTATCCATTTCTCTTAGCCATTTCTACAGTTTCAATGGTTTCGGTTAAAGTGCCTATCTGATTTACTTTGATCAGAATTGAATTAGCAATTCCATTTTGTATTCCTTGAGCCAATCTTTGACTATTGGTAACAAACAAATCATCGCCTACCAATTGCACACTGCTCCCAATTTCATTGGTGAGCAATTGCCATCCTTGCCAATCATCTTCCGCCAATCCATCTTCAATAGAACAAATCGGATAATCTTTTACCCATTTTGCCCAATACTCAACCATTTTTTCTTGCTTAAGTTTCTGATTGGATGATTTATGAAATATGTATTGTTTCTTTTTGGCATCATAAAATTCTGTAGCGGCCGCATCTAATGCAATAAATATGTCTTTGCCCGCTTTGTAGCCCGCTTTTGATATGGCTTTTATGACCATTTCAATGGCTTCTTCATTGCTTTTCAGATTTGGTGCAAATCCTCCTTCATCACCTACATTAGTTGAGTATCCTTTTTCTTTCAAAACTGATTTTAACGAATGGAAAACCTCCGTACCCATGCGCAAAGCAGTTGAAAAACTATCGGCACTAACCGGCATGATCATAAACTCCTGAAAATCGATCTTGTTATCGGCATGCGCTCCTCCGTTCAATATGTTCATCATCGGAACCGGAAGTAAATGAGCATTTACTCCTCCTACATAACGATACAAAGTCATTCCCAACTCATTGGCTGCAGCCTTTGCCACTGCTAATGAAACACCGAGTATTGCATTGGCTCCTAATTTTGACTTGTTTGCCGTTCCATCCATTTGTATGAGTGAAAAATCGATCAGTCGTTGATCAAATACACTAGCACCATTTAATGCATCTGAAATTGTGTTGTTCACATGATCTACTGCTTTTAAAACACCCTTACCTAAATATCTTTTCTTATCGTTGTCGCGAAGTTCGACCGCTTCGTGTGCTCCGGTAGATGCACCTGAAGGCACAGCAAAACGACCCGTTGCTCCTGCATCGGTAATCACATCGACTTCGATTGTAGGATTGCCTCTGCTATCCAATATTTGCCTCGCATGAATTTCTGCTATATATCCCATGAGTTCAATTATTTTTTGCCAAAAGTAAGATTTTTAAAAGAGTTTTATTTATAAATGTAAATTGCGCCTCATCAATTTTATTCCTCTATATATGAACTCCATTTTAAGATATATATTCTCCATCTATGCCATCCTCATTTTCATTGTCAGCCTATTCGTATTTTATACTATTTATACCATACTCTTTTTAATAACTCCTGAAAAAAAAGCAGCCAATCGTTCACACAAAGTTGGAAGAGCATGGGCAAAAGTCTTATTTCTTGTATTTTTTATTCGAGTAAAGTATCATAACCTTACTAAAATCAAAAAAGATCAGATTTATGTATTTGTTGCCAATCACAAAAGTTTATTGGATGTTCCCGTATTGGCTTATGCTACAAAAAATACCTTTAAATATTTAGCCAAAGAGGAACTAACCAAAATACCCATCATGGGATATCTCATCAAGCGATTGTATTTCACTGTAAACCGACAAGACCGAGCCGATCGAAAAAAAAGTATGGAAAGGATGATGTCTTGCCTGAACTCAGGAGTTTCTTTAGGTATTTATCCAGAAGGAACCCGAAATAAGAGTGAAGAATATTTATTGCCATTCAAAGAAGGTGCGTTTCGCTTGGCAGTAGCTGCGCAGAAGCCGATTGGTGTCTTGACTATTGTGAATAGCGATCGTCTTTTATCGAGTCATAAGCTGATGCAGTTGAGTCCAGGAACATTGCATGCCTATTGGAGTGATCCTATAGAAACGTTGGGCAAAACTGAAAAAGACATCCCAGAGTTGATTGAAGAGTGCCGCAAAAAAATGATATCTTTCCTTCAATTGCATGAAAAAAAATAAACAACGATGCACTTGGCCTTCTGATGATCCTCTCATGATCGAATATCATGATCAGGAATGGGGCAAACCTTTGCATGACGATAATAAACTTTTTGAGTTTTTAGTTCTGGATGCTTTTCAAGCCGGATTGAGTTGGAAAACCATTTTACACAAAAGAGAAAATTTCAGAAAAGCATTTGATGGTTTTGATGCTCTGAAAATATCGAGATATAGCGAAGCCAAAATCAATAGACTTATTCAGGATGCCGGAATTATTAGGAATCGTTTAAAGATCACCGGAACTGTTAAAAATGCAAAATCATTTCTCGCCATTCAAAAAGAATTCGGAAGCTTTGATCATTACATTTGGCAATTCACCCAATACAAAACAAAACAAAATTCTTTCCCATCTATGTCCAATGTTCCTGCCACTAGTAAAGAATCGGATGCCATGAGCAAGGATTTAAAAAAGAGAGGATTTACTTTTGTTGGCTCCACCATTTGTTATGCTTTTATGCAAGCCGCTGGAATGGTAAACGATCATACTCTAAATTGTTTCTTACATAAAACCTATTCGAAAAAATGAATACCGCTTCGATACAAACTTTTGATCAGTACAAAGACGAGTACCAAAAAAGCATCGACAACCCCGAAGCTTATTGGGAAGAAAAAGCCAAACATTTTAGTTGGAAGAAAACTTGGGATAAAGTTCTTCAATGGGACTTTGAAAAAGCAGAAGTGAAATGGTTCGAAGGAGCTCAACTGAATATTACCGAGAATTGCTTAGACCGTCATTTAAAAAATCAATCAGATAAAATTGCCTTGATTTGGGAATCGAACGATATTAATGAGAATCATAAAACTTTTACTTATCGCGAATTGCATGCTGAAGTATGTCGTTTGGCCAATGCTTTAAAAAATATAGGAGCTAAAAAAGGAGATCGAATTTGCATCTATATGCCGATGGTACCCGAATTGGCTTTTTCAGTCTTAGCATGCGCTCGAATTGGAGCAATACATTCCGTAGTGTTTGCAGGTTTCTCTGCTAAATCTCTAGCCGATCGAATCAATGATGCACAATGCAACATTGTGCTAACGGCCGATGGGGCATTTAGAGGCAATAAAGAAGTTCCTCTTAAATTGATTGTAGATGAAGCTTTGAACGAATGTACTTCCGTAACAAAATGTCTTGTTCTGAAACGAACGCATGAAGGAGTGCCGATGAAAGAAGATCGGGATCTTTGGTGGCATGAAGCTATAAAAGATCAAGATATTAATTGCGAAGCAACCAGCATGAATGCTGAAGATCTATTGTTCATCTTATACACCTCAGGTAGTACCGGAAAACCTAAAGGAGTTGTCCATACTTGTGCAGGTTATATGATATATGCGCATCATACTTTCAGCAATGTTTTTCAATACAAAGAGAATGATATTTATTGGTGTACGGCTGATATCGGATGGATTACAGGCCACTCTTATATCATCTATGGACCACTATTAGCCGGTGCTACAACCATCATGTTTGAGGGCATTCCTACCTACCCTGATCCGGGACGCTTTTGGAGTGTGGTGGATAAATTCAAAGTAAATATATTTTACACTGCCCCTACTGCTATTCGTGCACTGATGGCTTGTGGAAATGAGCATGTTGAGAAATACAAATTGGATAGTTTGCGTGTACTAGGCACCGTAGGCGAACCCATCAATGAAGAAGCCTGGCATTGGTACGATGAGCAAGTTGGAAAAAATGCATGCGCTATTGTCGATACATGGTGGCAAACCGAAACAGGAGGAATTATGATCAGTCCATTAGCAGGGATAACGAAAACGATTCCGTCCTATGCTACACTTCCATTACCGGGCATTCAGCCGGTGTTGGTTGATGCCAATGGAAAAATAATTGAAGAGATGGAAGCTGAAGGAAATTTATGCATTCGCTTCCCATGGCCCGGAATGTTGAGAAGTACCTATGGCGATCATGAGCGATGCCGACAAACCTATTTTAGTTCTTTTAAAGGAATGTATTTTACCGGTGATGGAGCAAAGCGTGATGCCACCGGCAATTACCGGATAATTGGACGAGTAGATGATGTCATCAATGTTTCCGGACATCGTCTGGGAACGGCTGAAGTAGAAAATGCAATTAACGAGCACGAGTTGGTAATTGAAAGCGCAGTGGTTGGATATCCTCATCCAATAAAAGGTCAAGGCATCTATGCATTTGTGATTTGCGAACAAAACGATTGGGATGAAAAGGAACTAAGAGCAGAGATTCTGCAAGTAGTGAATAAAATGATTGGCCCTATAGCCAAGCCCGATTTAATTCAAATGGTAAATGGATTACCCAAAACACGATCGGGAAAAATTATGCGAAGAATTTTAAGAAAGATTGCAGAAAACGATACTGCAAATTTAGGCGACACCAGTACACTTTTAGATCCCGCAGTTGTTGAAGAAATAAAAGAAGGTAGTTTAAACAAGTAGGTAACGTAGTATCAGATTGATACGTTGGCAGCTGAATTTTGCTTTCCTATGTTTCTAATCTGATCGACTAAAACGGCTGAGCACATTATTAAAATAGTAGCTATTAATCCAAGAATCAAACTTAATACTAGGTTTAAAAACAAATCTGATTTTACTTCAGGAATAGCTTTGTTTGTAACAACGATTGATTCAATGGAATCATCTATAACTCTTTGAAGTATAAAATCTGACATCACCTTACTGTTAACAAACTTGTCGACAGTACTATTCATAGAAGATGTTACCCCTAATAATCTATTATAAATTTCTTCACTTTGATTTATTGTGAGCGTTTTGTTATTTTTATGATTCATCAATTCATCAAATAATTGATTCATAATTTGATTATTCTTTTCAAATTCTTCATTTAGCTTTTCACTCAATTTTAAATAAAAATCAATCTTATTGGAAATGTTATTTTTGAGAATATTCGAATTTATTTCATTCAATTTTCTTGTGATCTCATTAGCCATGTTGGCCGACAAATAGGGGTCATTGCTAGATACGGTTAAATCGATAAAATTGGCGCTTACTTTTTTCAATTTTATTTTTGAAGTTAGCTTACGCACCATTTTTGGATAAGCAAAAGAATCGTTGACGTTTATATTGTAAACTTTGTACAGGTTAAAAGTGCTGATCAGATGCTGGTACATGCTATCGGAGTGACAAATCCTAAATATTCTATTTGTTAAAATCGCATTTTCATCGGTCAGAACATTGAAAACAACTTTCTCAGGAATATTAGAACCGAGTTCTGATGGACTACTTACAAAAAAACCAGTTGTGGATTTGTAGTTTCTGAATAAATAATGAGTACAATAAAAACCTATTAAAGTAAAAATGATCAATAAGATCAGGATATAAGTTTTCTTTTGAAGGAAATATTTAAACAGTTCTATACTAGGCATATTTAATGGCAGATTTAAATATCTTTAGAATCGATATTTCAAATGTAGTGAAAAATAAAGAGCAGACATCGAATAAATTTTCTTGGCAATCTTCAATACTACATAAACCTAGTATACTTTTCCTTTTTATTTTAACTCCAATAGTGTTCTCAAATGAACTACAGGACAACGATACCAGCTTGAAATTGCTGATGCTTTCCGTTTCAATAGCAGTTGCCTTTTTTTATTATAGAAAAAACAACTTCTTAGCTATTTCAGTAATAAGAACTTTAACAGGGTCTAATATTGTAAAATGCTATGTCCTTTATCTCATTTTATCGATTCCGTATGTTTTTTTAGCTCAAGATATTGGCGATGCATTGTATGAATTTATCCGTGCTACTGTTTTTGTATTAATAACATTTCTTTTGGTCTTGCATGCATACAGACACCATAACAATAAAATTCCCAATTGGATATTTGCCATACCCTGTTCAGCATTGATCTTTTGTTTATTTGGATTTAAAGATTTGTATGAGTTTATAATGGAACCGGGAGCGAGTTTATTAGCTATTAAACCAACGGTATCTTCCACTCTTGGAAATAAAAACTTTTTTGCAGAGACGCTTCTGTTTTCGTTGCCGTTTTCACTCATTGCAATATATAGATACGCAAATACGGCCCGCTATTTCTTTTCTATAATAAGCATTGTATCATTGTTTTTCATCATTGTCTTAAAATCAGTTGCGGTTTATATAGGACTAATGATCTTTGTCGCTTTTTTGTTGTTATTTTATTTTAAATCAAATAAAAAGTTTAGAATTCTTTTAGCTGTTTTAACGCTAGCATTAGTTTCCATTGGAATTAAAATTGCTAGTGACCAAATTATTTCTACAAAAGTAACTCAGATCATCAAAGGTGAAATAAACGCGGATAAATTTTCGAAAGCATCCACTTTTGAACGAATGATTATGTGGAGGAATTCGGTAAAAATGATTCAAGAGTATCCTATGGGGGCCGGCTGGACCGATTGGAAAATTCTATTCCCAAAATATGGCTTAGGCGATGAAGCGTATATGCAGGAAGGTTCTGTAAAATTTATTAACCCACATAATGATTACTTGTATATGACTGCTGAGAGAAGCATTTTATCCACGCTCATCTTTCTGGCTATCTGCTTTTTCTCAATTATAAGATTAACAAAAGTCGCCCATCGATCCGATTCAGACCATTTTAAATTTGCTTGTTATTCCATTGCAGCAGGAATCGTCTCCTTTCTATCCGTAATGTTGTTTTCTTTTCCAATGGAAAGAACATATAGTTTTTTACTCTTCAGTTCTTTTATTTCTATGGCAATTTTTGTCGACACGGTCAATCCAATTAAAAAAAACCAAACTGAGCTACGAAGCAATTGGCTTCCATATATTTTCTTAATCGTTTTTTTGATTTCATTTCTAACATTTGCAAAGCGATTGAATGGCGAATATCACATGACCAATTCCATGAAGGCTCAAAAAGCCAAACAATGGTCCAAAATGGAATTCGAGTCTAAAGCTGCATTGAACTTTTTCTATCAATATGACTTTACTGCTACACCAATAATTTGGCATATCGCCAGATCCAAATTGTATCAAAGATCAAATGAAAATATGCTTAACTTGATGATTCAGGCTGAACAGCAAAGTCCTTATCACGTTAATATACTCAGTGATATAGGTTCCATCTATTATAGGACTGGTCAGTTTTCTAAAGCAACAACTTACTACCAAAAAGTTCAATCGATTTCACCTCAATTTCCTGATGCAATAATCAATCTTGCCGTGATGCAACACAATCAAAACAACAGCGATAGTGCTATGGTGTTGTTATCCACCCTTAATCGATATAGTGTAGAGCATCAGGCCATAATTGGAATAATATTACAAGATGCTTCTAAAAGGTGGATGAGAAAAACAGACTTTAAAAATAAGTTATCCTACTCAAAATGGGTTGATGACCCAATCTTCCTAATGTATGTTTACAAAAAATCTCTAAATGAAAATAAAGATTTTATGACCGCATTATCGGATACGCTAAAAAAAATGTGATCGGCATTTGCTGATCGTCTAACATTTATATATAAATTCACATTATTAAAAAAAGGAATGTCATGAAAAAAGTTCTTACCCTACTCCTTGGATATTTGGTTATAACTGCTAGTCTACAGGCTCAAACCATCAACAGCATGTCACCTGATACCGCATATAATAATCAAGTCATAGATCCTGTAATTACCGCTAGTAATTTATTTTTTCAAACTTCATCACCAAGTGGTGATATCTATCAAATTTATATCAAACAAGGAGGTTATACCTCTTATTTGTTTGATGTATTCACTTTTTGGCAATATTCTATCAATGTAGTAAATGATACTGCTTTTATCGACAATTATACTGTTCCATTAAATGCCCCATTAGGTCTTTATGATCTTTATGTTGTTAATAATTGGCTCTATACGTATGTTCTCCCAAATGCATTTGAAATATTACCTCCTGATGGGTACGCTCAAGGTAAAGCCTACAACGATTTAGATTCAAGTGGTACTTATACTGTTGGAGAACCTGGGCTTGCTAATATATTATTCAATATTAATCCTGGTAATTATTCTGTCTTGAGCGATTCACTTGGCAATTTCAGTGCACCGCTATTCAATGGAACTTATACCATTACAAGAATAAACGATCCAAACAATTATTATTACCAAACGGCACCTGCAAGTGGTAATTATAATTTTACCATTTCGAATAACAATTCCACCGGATTAGATTTTGGATTGAGAAGAAAACTTATTAGCATCTCTCCAAATTATGGATTTCAGTATCATACAACATCCGGATATATAACCAGTGAGGGGTTATTTACGTCAGCGCCACAGCAGGCGTATCTGAGACATAAAAATGGCAACACTGTATTCTTGACCAATCTATCTGTATCTAGCACAGATTACCTCAACTTTACAGCACCATTTGTATCGCAATATATTGGTGTTTATTCTTTATTTGTTCGAATGGGATCTGTTTGGCATCAACTTCCTGATTGTTTTACACTTTTACCACCAGATGGATATATAAGTGGCAGTGTATTTTACGACTATAATAGTAATGGAATTCGAGATACCAATGATGTCCCAATACCCAATCAAGACCTGCTTTTAACTCCTCCTGTAATTTATTCGATAACCAATAGTTTAGGACAATACAATTTTGGGGTTTTAAATGGTAGTTATACCGTAACCTATCTAGCTAATCCGAATTATATTCCTACTAGCCCGGTAAACCAATCTGTAGTAATCAATAATAATAATGTTAACAACATCAATTTCGGGATAGTTATTCCTCCTTCTGTCGATAGCATAAACGCCTCTATGAGCAGTTCATTACCTCGCTGCTTTACCCAAGTAGGAGATTATTTGCAAGCAACAAACTTTAGTGGTCATCCTATTGATGGTCGCTTATATTTTATAAAAAGCTCAAGCGTATCATTCAATTCTTCCATTCCATTACCGGACTATAACTCTAATGATACGCTGTATTGGAATTTCTATAATATCGATCCTCTTAAATCGTTTAATGTATCTGTAAACCTTACAATGCCCGGACCAGGCACTATTATTACTCGAACAATCATAGTGCACAGTTATGATTCATTGCAAAATGTTATTACATCCGATCAAGAATCTAAAACCCAAACGGTGGTTTGTTCATTTGATCCTAACGATAAACAAGTGAGTCCTATTGGCATTGGCTCACAGAATTACACGCTATTTTCTGATGAATTGTTTTATAAAATCCGATTCCAAAATACAGGAAACGATACAGCCTTTAATGTCTTTATATATGATACGTTAGATGCATCGCTGGATTTTAACACTTTTAAATTTGTAAATTCCAGTCATAATGCCACAGTTGAATTAAATAAAACAAATGGTGCAGTTAAATTTAGTTTTAAAAATATTCATTTGCCAGATAGCAATGTGGATGAACCCATGAGTCATGGATTTATCGAATATTCCATTCATTGCTTAAGTGGTTTGGCTGCCAATACCATTGTTGATAATACTGCTCATATTGTTTTTGATTTAAATGACGCCATTGTTACCAACACAGTCAGCAACACTATGGTATATGTAATACCGCTTTTTGTTAATTCTAATGAACCGGAATTGCAAAATTGTTTTGTGTTCCCCAATCCGGTCAGCGATATCGTTCGCATTAGATTTGAAAATCTAAATGATATAAATAATGAGCTGAAAATTTTTGATAACAAAGGAGCATTGGTGTTAGAAGTAGAATTTCATCAGTCTGAATTAATAGTTCCCTTAACTGGTCTTGCACAAGGGCATTATTCTTTTATCGTTGTAAACCGTGATGGATTAAAAACAGGACAAGGAGAATTTATTAAACAATAGAACAAGATTATTCTTCTTACCTATATTTTTCGATCAGCAAAAGATCGTTCGTTTAATTATTAGCAATGTTTACAACCATTGCAGCATGGCTTTTTGCTGGATTCACTGATTATTAAAATCCATAGGCTACTAAGTCTCGTATTCCTTTGCGATAATAAATTCTATTTTCTACTACATCTACTTCATATACCGGTTCTTTGTCTTTACCTAAGTCGATAAATGTACCAACTTCTCCGGTGTCTTTGTTCATCTCTTGTAGGCCCACTTTTTTTGCATCGGTTTGTGTCATCATCAACAAACTAGAGTTTGATTCTGCACTCGCTTTAAAACGTGTATTCATTGCCTTGAATGCTTTTCCCGCATACGAAAAACCAGCTTCACTTAGTTGACCATATACCGTACTCAATCCCGCAGTAACCTCTTTACCTATTGCTGCATTCACATCGCCTTTTTCAACTTTTATTTGTGTAGAGGCCGCTCCAAATGCAGCAGATGCATAACCCGACACTGCTCCTACATAAGCAGCACGTATGGCATACGCAGCATACAATGCTCTTGTTAATCCCGGAAGACGAGGGGCTTCCATGTACTTTTGAAAAGTCAACTTTCCATCAAAGGATAGCATGGCCATGTTCTGATCGGAAGTCACTAAAATTCCTTTATCACGAATTTCAAGGTATCGCGCATCTTCTTTGCCCTCGAATTTTAATGGAGCAGATGAAACGGTTCTTAATGAAGCATCTTTTTTATTAAATGCATAGAGTAAATCATCTTTTAAATTGAAGACAAACAACTCATGATCTTTATCGGCACTAAGCGAAATACCTCCATTAATGGCCTTATCCAAAATAAATGCACCGGTGTTCAAATCATACACATCGGTTTCTTCATTCGTTAACACGATCAGTTTTGATCCCGACTGAATGATTCGACTAACATCTCCACTGATGGTAGCGGGTTTAGAAAATTTTTCTTCCTGGGTAATTGGATCTAGCAAATAGATATAGTTTTTAGAAGAAGATCCGCTCAATACTCTACTGTTAACGATCATTCCTTCTTTCATCTGTGTATAGTTCAAAACTGATCCTTTTAACACCACTCCTCTACCCTTTTTTCCTAACAAAGTTGCTCCTGTTTTATAATCCAATAAATTAATTCGTGCATTGCCCGAACTCATCGGACAAATGAGAAGACCAGAAGGTGTGTTTATTACGGTTCCCAACAAATCATTCATTACTACAGGCTTCTCCCACTTATACGATCCATCTTTCAGATCAAATGCCATATATTGATTGGTATAAGAAATAGTTGTTTGTCCGTTCACTGTTGATTCTTTTTTGGTTTGCGCTGCTACGTAAACTATTCCAGGAATACCATCCGCCATCATAATGCTTGCAACCAAATCGTTTGGATTAAAAACCGAGCTCGAACCTTTATCAAGCATTCCCATAAACCCAGCTAATTTTTCAAACTTCGGATCTATACTCTTTTTCCAAACAGACTCTCCACTTTGTACATTCATCCTATAGGTAAAAAACATGGTTGTTAAAATGCACGACTCTTTATCTAAATCGTAGCAGGCAGACACCATTCCAAAATCACTGCTCTTAGTCCAGCGCGTCTTTCCGTTACTCATATCAATCATAGATATAGCAGGATTTCGCTCGCCTTTCAATCCGACAATCATAATAGAGGAGGATTGATATAAAAAGAAGGTATTAACAACAGAAGTATAACCTGCATCTTTGGTGCTAAAAGCAATATTACCTTCAATGGGTTCAATGATGTAAAAATCTCCCTTCAAGGTTTTGATGCTTATAAATGGGGTACCATCAATTTGCGTATAACTGCTTTCTTGTGCCCCGGCAATTTCGCCTTGTGTCCACGAAATATTTCCTGTTGATGGATCAACACCATTCAAAGAATTTTGTCCGGCTACTACGATATACCCCAATGGAGTTATCCGAGTCCAGGCGATATTATCTGTAAAAGTTGTTTTCCATAATTCTTTACTCTGTCCACAAACCAGTAATATGCTTAATGCAAAAAATAAAATGGTGCTGCCTATTTTTCTCATAGTGTAAAATGTTGGTTAGAATATGGTACAATATAACAACACATGATGAATTACCCATAAATTGTAACATGCATTCAGGCAATGTTCACCAGACAAATCAAATTATCCTATTTTTACAATATGAATAGCAAAGAGCATTGGGAAGAAGTTTATCGATCAAAAAATTTTGAAGAAGTGAGTTGGTATCAAGCGGTGCCCGAAACTGCCTTAGCGTTTATCGATGAATTAAAGATTCCAAAAAATGCTGCCATAATGGATGCAGGAGGTGGCGACAGTTACTTATCGGAGTATTTGTTACAGAAAGGTTTTTGCAATGTAAGTGTACTCGACATTTCAAAGCAAGCTTTACAGAAAGTCCAACAGCGACTTGGTTCTATGTCATCACAGATTCAATGGGTAGAAGCTGACATTTCAAATCTAAAATTGACAAAATAATACGATGTGTGGCACGATCGTGCTGCGTTTCATTTTTTAACCAATGAAAAAGATATTGAGCATTATATTTCATCGGTTCATAGTGCACTTAACGAAGGAGGAATTTTTATTATTGGAACTTTCTCCGAAAACGGACCTCTTAAATGTAGTGGATTACCCATTCAACAATATTCCAGAGAGAAGATGATTTCGTTGTTGAAACTCTGTTTTGAAAATATTAAATGTATCGAAAGTGATCATAAAACGCCTTTCGGCACTCAACAAAATTTTCTTTTTTGCAGTTTTAAAAAAATCAATTCTTGATGTACACAAAAAATCAAATTATTGAAAGCTCGCTGCAAATTCAAAAGAAAGCAGAAATCATTTTCGATGCAATTGTTGATCCCAACAACATGAAGAACTATTTCATTTCTGAAAGCAATGGTAGAATGGAATCGGGCAGAACCTTACAGTGGAAGTTTCCGGAATTTGATGAGCAATTCGAAGTGCGCGTAAAAGAAATTGAGAGTCCATCTTTCATCTCATTTGAATGGGACGAAAAGGATAAAGCCTATCGGGTTGAAATAAAAATAAAACCATTTGATGATCAATCCTGTGTGGTACATATCTCAGAATCGAGTTGTGATGATGAGTCTATTGACATAGAAAAAATTAAAAGAAATACAGGAGGCTGGGCCAATTTTCTTGCCTGCATGAAAGCTTATATCGAGTTTGGTATCAACCTGCGCAAAGGCTCATTCGATTATTATAAAGGAAAGATCTAAAAAAGAAAGGTCTGCATTTGCATGCAGACCTTAACTCATTTTATACAGGCTGATTAGTGTTTGTTGGGATGACTGGTTGTTTTTGATGCCACTATGGTAAAGCGTACTTCAAAATTATCGTAAATCGCTTTATCACCTAAGTCGCCAAAGAATGAAGTACTTCCGTATTTCACATCATACTTGCTTCTATCTATTATTGCCACTCCGCTAAATGATAAGACATTATCAATACGTGTTAACGCGGCTTCAAAATCCAAAGGATTTGTTTTTCCTTTTATTGTTAATTCCCCTCTGATTAAAACTCTATTGTTCTCAGTAGCAGGCTCAATAGCTTTAACAATAAAATTCGCACTCGGAAAACTACTCACCCCAAAAAAGTCGTCACTCTTCAAGTGATTGGTAAGCTTCTCTTTCATTTTTCCTTCCAAGTCAAGAACTTCTATGCTGTTCATGTCCACATCAAACGAACCCGACATTCTTCCATGATTATCGCTCAATGTTCCGCTCTTCAACAGGATAATACCATTGTGTTGTCCGGTCACTTTTTTACCCAACCATTCCAACTTGCTTTTCGAAACATCTACAGAATAAACATCACTGTGTTTCTTTGTTCCACTGAACGACATCAAAGCCACACTAAAAACTAAAATCGTTAAAATTCCAAAAATTCTTTTCATAGTTATTGTATTTATATTTGATATTAATTAACAAAAAATGATGTTTATAGTTTCGCCCCTTTAACCACTTCTTGCTTTTTCTCAATTTGTTTGATCTGTTTTACTTTGTAAGTGAGAATGGCTTGTCCTTCGTTCATGCTGGCTTTATAATATTTGTCTCCATAGTTTACTACTCCTACTCCATTGCTCCAATCACGAGCCATCAATGAATAATAGCCATTACGTTGTTTAATGCTTCCAAATACTAAATACTTTCCACTGCTATCGTCAAAGCGAATGGCTAGTGTGTTAACATCAACTACCTTTTCTACCACGCAAGGCGTGCCTGCTTTAATTACAACTTCGTCAATATCTTTTCCTTGAGTGATGGTTAAGGTTCCATCTTCTGTTTTTTTATCCTGTACTTGCTCTCCTCTTTTTAAAACTATGGTCGATGATGTGTAAAACTGTATTCCTTTCAATTCTTCCTCCGTTAGTTTCAAATTTTCACGAGCATTTTGTGTGAATGGAACGGTGCTGGCACATGAAGAAAACAGCACTATTAGAAACAAAACTGAAATTCTAACCATAATATTATACTTTTATAAACTACTTCATTCAATATTTGTTCCAATAAACGAGTTGTTGGTGAATGTAGAATGAAGCAAATTATTAATCCGATTATATATGATTAAAACGAAACTTACCATCCGAAGCAACGGAAGCATGAAACTGGAAGGCGATTATGAAATTGTCGATGAAAATGGAAACACTTATGGCCTAGGTGGCCGAGAAATAGTCAGCATCTGCCGATGCGGTCTCTCACAAAATAAACCCTATTGCGATGGTTCGCATAAAGGAAAATTTTCTCACGATGCCAAGGCATTTGATCTGCCCCAAAAGATGACATCTTGAGTGAAATAATTTCACTTATTTAAGAATCTCATTGATTTTATTTGAATATATGGTATCCTACAATACTTAGACAATATTTATATATATTTGATTCTCTAACCTTAAACCAAATTAACATGAATCGTATTTACAGACTTATCTGCCTGATGATGCTATGTAGCTATTCAGTCTCACAAGCTCAGTCGACCAACTATCAGATCTTGCTGCAAAGTGGTTACTTATTACCCGAAGCAAATGTGAAAGAAGTTGCTGCGCTTGAAACTCCATTGGCAAAAGAATTGGTGAATGGAAAATATTATCGCCTTATTCAGTTTTATCAAATTCCTGGTAATTCCGAAAAACAATCTTTAGCGCAAACCGGAATTGAGTTGATGGACTATCTTCCATACCATACATTCATTGCTGCTATTCCAGCTGCATTTGATCTAAGTACACTTACTCAATATGGGGTACGCGCTATTGTTCCTTTGAAAGAGAATTTCAAAATCAATAAGTATGTGTCAAACTATGTTTTCCCTGAACATGCTACAACAGTTGCAGGTAAAACCGATTTATCCGTTCGTTACCACAACAATTTGAGCGAAGCTGAAGCTTTGGCGAGCTTAAACAAATCAGGCATCGAAGTACTTACATCGTATGCATTAACAAACCATATCAGTATTAGAGTTAGCAACGAAAAAGTAAAAGACATTGTAAACAATCCTGCAGTTTTATTTGTAGAACCTGTTTCTCCTCCTTCTACTCCTGATGATACGGAAGCTCGTTCATTGCATCGTTCTAATGCCATCAATTCTGATTATCCGATGGGTCGCCACTACGATGGTACCGGTGTATCGGCTGCTTTAGGTGACGATGGCGGAATCGGTCCTCATATCGACTATAAAGGTCGTCTAACACACATGCTTGGTCTTCCTCCCGGAGGCGGTGGAACACATGGAGACATGACCTCAGGAATATTAATGGGTGCCGGAAATGTAAATCAATCCATCACCGGACATGGTACAGGAACCTATTTGTATTATTACGATATCGGAGGATACAATCATTTATTGGATATGCCAACTACAAGTGTAAATCTTGGCGTTAGATTGTCATCTACTTCGTATAGTCAAGGTTGCAACGAATACACTTCCGATACACAAACCGGAGATCAAATTATTCGAATGAATCCAAATTTGGTTCACGTATTTTCTGCAGGTAATAATGGAAATGGAAATTGTAATTATGGTGCCGGTTCAGGTTGGGGAAATATTACTGGTGGATACAAGCAAGGAAAAAATGTTATCTCCTGTGCCAATCTTAATAATCTCGATATTCTAGAAGCGTCCAGCTCGAGAGGCCCTGCTTCTGACGGTCGAGTTAAACCCGATATTTCTGCTAACGGATACAATCAACTATCTACCGCTCAAAACAACAACTATCAAGTAGGTGGTGGAACTTCTGCCGCTTGTCCTAGTGTGGCAGGAACTTACTCTCAATTAATTCATGCTTACCGCGAACTCAATGCACAAGCCGATCCGGAATCTCCCTTGCTTAAAGCTTGTATATTAAATACCGCGCACGATTTAGGTAATGTTGGTCCTGATTTTCAACACGGTTGGGGACGAATCAATGCCCTGCGCTCTGTTATGACCTTAGAGGACAATCGCTATATGAGCGATACCATTTCACAAGGAAGTGCCAATACACATACTATTGCTATTCCTGGAGGAGTACTTGAAGCACGCATCATGCTCTACTGGAATAGCAATAGTATGTGTATAGGC
>DAOQTX010000054.1:0-17334 GCA_035340715.1 Bacteroidia bacterium
TACACTTTTAATGTAGGGGTCCTGGGTTCGAGCCCCAGCGGGATCACAAAAAAAGGCAGTTGATTTATCAACTGCCTTTTTTCTTTGATATCAAATCGATTATCTGGCGATTATCAATTTTTTACTTACACTTTCGTTACTTGATTTAATAACAATGTTATAAATTCCATTGGCAAAATCAGTTACCGAAATGTTACGTGCATATTTACCTGCATTTAACTCATCCATATTTGAATACACAACTTTTCCAGTCATGTCTACAATTTGAATGCTGATATTATCAGATTTGTTTAAATCCAAATTGATAGTAGTGCTTTCTGTTGCTGGATTTGGATAAACGTTAAAAGAAAAATCAGATGCAATCGCATCATTGATGCTTAATAACACATCACCTTTATTCGCATTTAATATATACTTTGATGAATAATCACTAACCCAAGCGATAACATGCATGTTAGCAGGATTTTGATTGGCCAATAAAGTATAATTGAATCCATGATTGTAAGTATTGTTTTCAACTACCGTACCTGGTAAACTTCCAGCTTGTCCATCAAATCCACCTAAAATTGCTCTTCCAACATGATCGTATTCCATGTTTGCAAAATTCACCGGATTGGGCTCTGCTTGCCAATTATGGCCTGCGCCTGTTAGAGGTATATTTTGCGATTGGAATGAATAATAATTCACTTGGTTGTATCCTGATGTGTTGCCGGTAATATTATCTTCAATCACAACACAATTAAAGCGGTAATCACCTGTAAGACCAATTGCAAATGTTGCTGAAACATCTATGGTGAGAGAGTTGCTTACTGCATTATGTGTAGCAGTTGCCGCAACATCACAAGGAGGAACGTCATTGATTAAGTTATTGTAATGAACGAAGAAACTTGAAGGATCTATATCTATAATTTTTCTATCGACAACTCCGCTTGGATAGCCACCAATTAGAGCACCCATTCCTGCATCATAATTAGCTACTGCCATTGGGTCATTATTATGAACTGCAACCAGTAATGCATTGGTAGGATGTACCACCGCTAAAGAGTCCATGTAAACAGCTCCTCTTGGGCACCATCCACACCAGGTTCCTGTAGCTTCCTCAAAAACTACTTTTTTCGTTGGCAAAAAGGTTAGAACACCTATGAAATCATTCAATGTATCATTCAATTGATTTTGGTCACCCGCTAACTCTATCCAAACTTTTACAGGATAATTTCCTGAACTTGCTTGCATATAATTTGTCGAATGATTGAAATTGTATGAGCCAAACGATGGGATGTTTAATCCATTGAGAACATCGGTATAGGTTGATCCTTGTATTTCATACTTAACGGTAATGCTGTTAATAGCGGCAGTTCCAAAATTTGCGATCTTTCCAGAAATAATAACATTGGCCGGAGCAACATGGAAGTTGGCAAAAGTAAGTTCTTCTAATTTTGCTTCATTCGCTGCCTGAACGCCCTGCACAAACATATAATAGCTATTGTCAGCCGGTGTAGGATCTGAAGAAGCTAAATTGTTTACGTTTGGAGAACCTGTTACTTGCACTGCAGTTGTACTATTGATTTGAACCCCAAGAGTAGCGGTAATTATATTAGAAGCAGCATGTCGTTGATCTACTATATAAATATTATTACTTGTTTCTTCCAATACAATACTCCAATAGGTCCAACTGGTAGATCCGGGAGCGGAGTAAGAAGAAAAGAAAATCCAATGCTGACGGTTTGGTGCCGTACCAAATGTTTTAGTTACGATGTTGTCATTAGAACCATGTCCAGAAATACCCCATGCGCAGATAGAGTTATCGGGAACTAAGGCACTAGGAATAGCAACATTATTATAAGCAGGTGCAGTTGCAGCAGCCAAATCAAAGGTTAATACACCCGATGTAGAAACTTTAAATTGAGTATAGTTGCTTCCATTAAAATTAAATGAGAAAGGAATGGTTGCAGTTGAACTCCATGCAGGACTAGCTGCTGAACCCGCATGAATGCTAGTCCATCCGGCAGGTATGCCACCACCTACAGGATATTCAGTGTCATTGTTCAAATTGCCAGGATTTTGCCCTGCATTTATAAATGGTAAATAATAATATTGAGCATTTACCATTCCGGCACTCAACATTATAAATAATAAAAGAGTAAAAATCTTTTTCATGTTTTTTTAGTTTGATTTAAGATTAAGAAATTAAAATTAACACAATTCTCTTGTTTTAGGAAATCTGAAAGCTGCTTTAACAAAAAATTACAATTAAATAGGAGAATTTTAACTAGGAATACACTCCTTCTACAAAAAACATCTCAATTTCGCCTTTATTTTTAGCGGAAATTTTGCCTCTCGATACACAAACAAACTGGTCCTTAATCAACTTATGGGTTGCTTCACTGATGTTGATTTTATTTGTTTCTCCCGAACTTTCCATACGACTTGCTGTATTTACTGCATCTCCCCATATGTCGTAGGCGAATTTTTTGGTGCCCACTATACCGGCAACCACTGGTCCGGAATGTATGCCTATTCTTAGGTCAAACCAAGGCTTATCTATTTCTGCACGCCTGATTTTATTTTCAGCAATAAAAGATAAAATTTCGATCGCGGCATTCGTCATAGCTACAGCGTGATGTTCATTTGGAGAAGGAATTCCGGATGCACACATATAACTATCGCCTATGGTTTTGATTTTTTCAATGCCGTGCTTTTCCATTATTCGATCAAATGCAGAATAGCAATAATGTATTTCTTCAACGAGTTCTTCAGCGCTTAACTTTTCACTTGCTTGAGTAAAATTTTTGAAATCGGTGAACATGATGGTTACCAAATCGAAATGTTTTGCCTTTGCTGAACCCGTGTTTTTTAACTCGTTTGCAGTGTCAGCAGGTAAAATATTCAGGAGTAATTCTTCACTTCTTTTTTTCTCAGTGCTGATACGATTTCTTTGAATAAGAAAAACCGAAGCAAACAGTAATACCACAGCAAATCCACCGATGAATACATTTCGAATTAATCTTTGTCTGCCAATTACTTGTTTTTGTATTTCATTATCTTTTACTAATAAATCAATTTCTCCTTGTTTCTTATCCATCTCAAAATTAAACATCATTCCTGATAGTTTCTTATCGGTTGCAATACTGAAAATAGTATCCTTAATACCTATGAGCAATGTTTGATATCGGAATGCATTGCCAAAATCTTTAGTAAGTGAATATACATTCGCTAATCCTTCATATGCTTCTTTTAATTCATAGTTAGCGTCAATCGACTTGCAGATTTGTTCGGCTTCGTCATAATAGGATATTGCTTCCTTGTATTTTTGTAATTGAACATTGGAAGCCGCTAAACCAAGTAGCGACTGTGCAACTTCTAACTTGGCATCTATCGCAATGGCATGCGAGTATGCTTGTTGATGATATTCAATTGCTTTTACGTAGTCTTTTTTATGTGTGTAAACTTTTCCAATATTGTTCAGTGTATATGGAATGTTCTCAGAATTCTCTTCATACGCTTCAAGTGATTGCAAAAAATAAAAGAGTGCAATTGAATCTTGCTCTTTGCCTAAATATATTTCACCCATGTTTACGGTGACGGTTCCAATGGCATCTTTGTCGTTGATGATTCTACTGAGTGGCAAAGCCTTCTTATAGTATTCGAGTGCTTTGTCTTGTGTGCTTGGTTTATTGGAATACACAGCGCCAATATTTATAAGGCTTGTAAGAATTCGTAAGGTGTCTGGAACGGATTCAGCATCCGTTAATGATTTTAAATGCATGTCGAGCGCTTTTACATCATCTCCCTGAATATTGTAGATTGCGCCCATGTTTGAGTACATATTGCTGGTACCGGTTTTATCTCCTATCGAATCAAAAACCTGCAACGCTGTTTGCCAATCACCTAATGCATCGACATACTTTCCTTGAAAATACTTTGTTAAACCCAAACTTTTGTAGGAGTATGCAATTCCACTTGTATAATTTATTTTATTTGACAGACGTAATGCTTGATTTGCATAGTTCAATGATTGTTCCGGATTTTCGCCAGCTAACAGGTTACTGATTTGATTATATAAATCTACTTTGCTTTGATTTTCAGGCAAAGAGGCGGCTTGATTGATTAGCTGCTCAGTCTTGTTTTGTGCCAATGAAAAACTAAGGGTAAAGCGCACTAACAGAAAACTCAATAGAAAAGTTCGAAATATTTTTTTGACAAGGATCATTTGTTAAATAAAAGTAAATATTCTTTTTGATAGTCCAATAAAAAACGACTCTGTATTCCGTTATGGATACAGAGTCGTAAATAATGCGAAAACAATTTTATTGAACAATAAAAGCTATGCTATGAGATTCATCTTCACTCGATAGCGATAAAAAGTAAATGCCAGACGTAAGCATCCTAATATCGATTGATTGCACAAACTCAGGGCTTGCATGGTATCTATCTTCAATTACTTTTTGACCTAAATGATTGGTAACGGACAACAAAACATCCACCTCTTGTTTAAATGGATCAGAAAAATAAATTCGATCAGATGCCGGGTTAGGATACACGGTCAAATCGTTTTTGTTAATAGATGAAGCCATATACTTCAGCGAATTGCTACAGATTGGCGTAGAAGAGCTGACAGTTTTACTGACTAATTTTTTAACATATCCTTGATAAGACCATACATTCCATGTAAGTGGAGATCCATCAAACAAAACATCGTAATAAGTAATTCCAGGCTGAAATACTACCGGAGGAGTTCCGATATAAGTGCCAGCCGTGAGAACCATATTATCGGCTCCAATTGGGATGTAGATGCTATACACATTGTTGTTGGTTGCTTTTAAATGTGCTTCATATGAAAGGCCCGATGGATGATTGCTTAAGGTGTCCATACAAATAATACTTAAGGTAATTTTCGAAGTAGTTCCATTCTTGGGATTTACATATAAAGTTCCAGGGATGTAGTTGATATTATAATTTACCGGTGGATATAGTAATAACGAATTTGGAATGATGGAATGAGTTCCCGGGCTTCCATAAAACAATGGGTTTACGGTATAGAATGGCCCTGTAAAGATTGAGTCATTACCTCCGACTACAAATCCACTAATCGTTGATGTAAAAGGTGGAAGGCATTCGCCTTCAAATATAAACTTGTCATCAGCTACAACTGTTAGATCAGCCGGAGATACATTAAGAATACCTGAAACATATTGTAAATAATAGTTGGAAGGAGTAATTAATCCGGCACCAACCGGGAGCAACTGATGAGTTCCAACAAAAGGAATTCCGGTTATCAGTACGTTGTTGCTATCATAAACCTCATATCCGGGCGAGGAACTAAATACAATAGAGTCCACATCATCATATTGAAAGCCACTTGTTGTATAGGTAAAGAAATTGGGCGATCCATAAACGATGCTGGTATCATTTGCTTCAATTTGTAATGGAGCAGGAAGAATGTGTAAGTCTCCTAGTGCATAGTCAATGTCAAAATTATTTGAAATCATTGGCGCTGGAACAATAGTCCAATTTCCTACCGTTGTTCCTGTAATCATGTTTATAGGAGTTAACTCGTAAAGAGTATCATTGGGTGGCGCCAGATAGTCGGTGGTGTCAATTACTACCACTACATTGGAATTGCTGTTGTTGTCCACTGAACTTGAATTGATCAATGGAGCTCCATTAACCAAACTTCTTCCATTTACGGAGGCTATTCCATTAACTAATGACCTGGCATTGACTAATGATCGAGCATTGACTAAACTTCTAGCGCTGGTGAGAACTCCATTTGCAGAATCAACTTGATAGTCGAAAATATTTTTCAAGGCGACATCTATTAAATTCAAAGTGTCGAAAGACAAATTATTTCCATTCACCAGACTTCTTCCATTCACCAAACTTCGGCCACTCACCAGAAATGCCATATTGATGAGATCGGCATTTACTAGGCTTCGTCCATTGACTAAACTCCTTCCGTCTACTAATACCAATGCGTCACTAATTTTGCTTTGATGATCGAATTGGAGAGAACTTAGAAACACAGCTTGATCTAAAGGATCGATATTAGTGGCATCATAGATGTAAGAAAAAGTAACTACATCCGGACAATCTCCATAAATTATAGTTGTATCGTTCGCCTCTATAGTCAAAGGCATTTTTTCTATAAACAAAAGTCCATCTACAAACTCATACGTATAAAGTTCTAGCAAAGCCAAGTCGTCTGGATTTGTTGGATCAAGGCTATCAATCGTTGGCCGAATAAAATAGATCCCTGCATTAGAAAGGCTATTGGCTGGTGTATTGTAATAAATTGAATCGAGACCTAAATCAAGAAGAGTAAAACTTGTTGAATCTAAAGGAATATTATCTACAAAAACCATAGAGCTAAATTGTGGAATCTTCTCACCGAATTTTTTAGTTTTATTATCGGCTACCACTTTTACTTGTTTCTTGATAGGAGAGAAGAAGAACAATGAATCGGAATATCCGCCATCGTTTAATAAAGGAGTGATTGGCGGATTATAGATCTGAATGGGAGGATTGCCGGTAAAAGTTGGAATGATGGCTTGCAATTGATTTCCACTAATGATTGTTGTAGGCAAATGTGTTCCTCTGAATACAATTTCAGAGAATGCAGTTAAGTAATTTCCATTGACAGTTACTGTTAATGCAACAAGTCCCGGTATCAGATTTGTATCGTACTCCAATGAAATTATTTCGGGTGTTGGCGCTGCAAAAGTGTTCATTGCAGCATTGATATCAACCAAACCGAAGCCACTGTTTACATCATAACCACTTCCATCCATATCCACCGCTGTATTTCGAAGCAATGATCTTATTTCAGATGGACTCAATGAAGTATTATAGAACTTTTTTCGTGCGCTGAGCAGAAGAGCTGCACCGGCTCCGGCATGGGGTGCTGCACATGACGTACCGAAGAAATTTGGGAAAGCATCTCCATCTATATTTACACCACCTAAGAATACTGTAGTATTTACTCCATTAGGTGCAGTGAAGTCGGGCTTTGTACGCGTACTTCCATAAACAGAAGTTCCTCCACGAGAAGAAAATGATGCTATGGTTGGAGGGGTTACTCCAAAAGCAGGTGTATTGGTATAAAGAACAGCACCAACTGCCATGGCACCTTCAGCATTCGCTTGTCCGACTATAGTAGAAGTACCGCTGTTGAATTCGTTGATCACCATTTCACCTCTAAACACAACATATTTGAAATTAACATTGTCAGGTCCGCTAGGTTTTGAGATTAATAAATTCGCATCGGCATTTCCTCCAACCACAGTAAAAGACAAAACTTCAATAGGGTCTCCACCGGTGTTTACTCGATTAAACCCAAACAAAGTTGTGCCAGCGGTATTGACCAAATAAATATCCAAATCATTGTTGGTTCCAGTTGCCGTTTGACCAATAGAATAAATGCTGTCTTGCCATTGCAGAACAACCGTATAGGTTCCGGGGATTAAAGAAATATTTTGAAGAAAATCTCCTCCGCTAAAATTATGTACAGTGCCACTTAAGCCTAAGCCAGCGGGTGCAGGTATTGGGTTAAAAAAGCTTTCATGCGATTTGGTCCCAAAATTACCGGCTGCTGAAAAATACGAAACACCATTATTAGCAACTACATCAACCGCCTGTGCAACAACTCCATCTTGAAAAAATGGTTCGGTTATGAAAGTAATGTCATCAATTATTACATCACAACTGTCGTTTTGTAATTCAACAATTCCTTGAGCAAAATCTCCAGCCGATATGAAACCGGTTCTAAATGCAAGTTCTGATTTTGGTGCAATGTCATGCACAATCTGTAGCATGGCTCTTCCTTCATCGCTTCGACTTCCATACGGATAATCCAACAGCACATCAACCGGTGTTGAATTCATAGCATTACCAACTCCCGGTAGATCTCCGTTTACAATATCTGTTTGAGCCGGATTGCCAATGATGGAATTATAACTGTCAGAAAGTACGCCAACTTTTATATTTTCACCTTGCACATTAAATCCATTTCGAGCAGAAGAGGAACCTTGAGAAATGTCGCCAAGACTACTTACAATGCCACTTCCGGTTAAAGGTGGAAATACAGGACGAACATAATTCACTAAAGTAGGAAGTGAATCTAACTTGTTTAGGTTGGCAATGGGAAATTTACCGGTAATGATTAATGAGTTAGGTCCATTGTTGATCAGATTGGTAATACCATATATCGAAGGGTTTTGTAAAAGGAGGGTCAATAAATTTTGAGTTTGTCCTTCTATTGATATAATTTCAATCCAAACACTATCGCTTTGAATTCTAAAGATGTTTTCAATGGTGTCCTGAATATCAGTAAAGTTTTGATGTAATGAAGTCAGTTCGCTTCCTTTCAAATTAAAAGTTTTACCACCAGTAGGAGGAGGGTAATAAGGTAGTATGCATGGACCAAACGTAACCAAAGCTTCATCAGAAGCAGTGCAACCATTATCGATATCGGTTACAAAAAGTGTGTAAGTTCCAACCGAATTCACTAATGGGTTTAAAGTACTGTCACCCGATACAATATTACCATTGTTCGAGGCTACCCAATGGTACTCAATTTTTGGATTGTTACTTGAGCCTTCGAGATTTACTTCAAGTAACCAACAACTAATTTGTTTGTCGGGACCGGCATTAACATCGGGGACCTGATTATTTAAGGTAACATCTACTTGATCACTTGCCGTACATCCCCCTGGAACACTCACGATTACGGTATAAAGTCCGGGTTGATTTACCGTTGGGCTTGCAGTATTTGCGCCTGAAACTATATTTCCTCCGTTCGAAGCACCCCAACTAAATGTTGCATTGGGATGATTTGAGGATCCATCAAGAGAAACACTGTTAAGGCTGCAGGTAAGTTCTTTATCCGAACCTGCATTGGCAATAGGGGTAGTGCAAACTCCAAAAGGATAATGTTCAATTGTGATTCCATTCTTGATAACAATTTGGGTTCCACTCCATAATGCTCCTTTTATATCTACGTTTCCCGTACCGTAACCAATTAAAATTCCTGCAAAAGGCGCATATACCGTTCCATTCCATTTTGGATTATTGGCTCCCGCAGCAGCATTACCAATGGTAAATGCAAAAGTTCCACTGGGTGATTTTAATCCTGTGCCATGTGTTTCACAAAATATCCTTGAAGGATCTCCTCCGTTTTTAATAACCGATTTTATTTTCCCAAGATTAACATCATCATGGAAGTATAAATAGAAATTGCCTGGACTATTTTGAAAATCAAATTCAATTGAATTTTTCAAACCGGTATTGTTTACTTCATTAAATACATATACTCCGGGACCAGATAGTTTAAGTGTCTGATTTCCGGATAGAAATATATTTCCGTATGCCCCTGGTGAAATGGTTTGAGAATTTAGTATGTGATTGTTGCTGGCAGGAGGGAAATTTGTAATGGCCGGTAAGTTCGGAATTACGGGTAATGTTGGATTACCTACTACGATGCCACCCGATGGGATAGGTCCATTGTAGCTTCGGTTTGCTGGTCTTGTGAGCATACCGTTTATAAATCCGCCTTTTATTTCAGAATTTCCATTAACATTTATGTTTCCGGTAATTTGTGTATTGGTTCCTGCGGTAAAGATTTGTCCATTTAACAATGCTTGATTGGTTATGCTTAAATCACCGTTGATTTGATTGCCATTTTTTAAAAACATTTTGTTAAGTGAATGCATGTCTGCATTGATTAAAACCGAGCCGGTAGTTTTAATCAATACATGCGAACCAATCATACCTCCTTGTATGGTATTGTTATATTTCATGTGAACACCTGGCCCTGGAGAAAGAGGGTTAGTGGTGCCTTGTCCGCCTGGCCCTGTGAATAGAACAAAGTCAGACATTTGAAGAACTTGTGCACTTAGTTGAGCAACTGATAAAAAAATAAGAAAAGTTACCAGACTCAAACAAGATACAATCCGATTGTATTTTGTGTGGGTTGTCATATAAAGGTTTTATTAAGGATTAAAAATCCTAGAGTCTTAGCTATCAAATTTAGTGAATTGAACCTATTGAAGGCAAGTATTTAGGGAATTGATTTTCAAAAACTTAGAAAATCAATAAAAGAGCTATTATACAGCGGGAATGCTGATGGTAAATTGGGTAAATGAACCATCTTCAGAATCAAAATCAATATTGCCTCCATGCGCTTTTAAAATATCAAAACTAATGCTTAGGCCTAAGCCGGTTCCTTGTCCGGTTGGTTTAGTTGTGAAAAAGGGATTGAAAATTTTATCCTTTATCTCTTTGGGAATTCCTGCACCATTATCTCTGAGAATTAATTTAACATTGTTTCCTTCCTGATAGGTTTTAATCTGTAAACTAGGTTCAAATGGAATGTTGTTTTTTCTATGATGATCCAACTTCAGTTTCATTGCATAAAATGCATTGGAGAAAATATTTATGAAAACTCTATTCATATCATTTGGAATCACACTCAAAGGAGCAAGATTTTCTCCATACGATTTTTCCAAGTTTACTTTCATATTCAACTCCGAGGATTTCATGCCATGCATGGCAAAGTTCAATGATTCTTCCAGCATATGGTTGATGTCCACTTTAGATTTTTGCTCAGAAGATTTTCTTGAATGTTGCATCATGCTATTGACAATATTATTAGCTCTGTCGCCATGATGTGCAATTCGAGATAAGTTTTCTTTGATTAATAGAATCAATTCATTTTTTTCGTCATCATTCTTACTATTGGAGTACTCTTCAATCAACTCCATGGAGATACTGGAAAAATTATTCACAAAGTTGAGAGGATTTTTTATTTCATGAGCTATCCCCGCAGTTAATTGTCCGAGAGTAGCTAGTTTTTCTTGTAGAATAAGTTGTTCCTGATATCGGTTAAGTTCGTCAATGACTCTCGCCAACTCAATGTTTTTGTCAATCAGACTTTGTGTCCGTTCCTTAACCATCGATTCCAATTCCTGTTCACGAACTTTCATTTGTTCGATTAACTTGTTGTTCTGAACTCTGATTCTTTGGATAAGCGTTTTGGTAACATCTTTTAAAACAGCAGGGTAGGAGTTTAAAACTTCAAAAAAATGTTGTTGACTCAACTTACCTGCAACAGCGCTTTCTTTAGCGGTAACCGACATCGATCGTGGCTCATCATCCAATAGACTAAACTCACCAAAAAATTGTGACTGATTGAGTATGGCAACCTCCATCTCTTCATCATGAATAATGACTTCACCCTTCAGAATAATGTACATGCTTCGTCCGGGATCACCTTTTGAAATGATTCGCTCTTCTTTGGCATATTCTTTAATTAATAGTTTACCGCACAGGTCATCAATCACTTGATTGGGCAATTGATGAAAAATCTCAACGGTTTTTACTATCTTTTGTATCTCATTTTCCGTTATGGGCATAGCACTTTATTATGGAATGATGAAGGTAGGAAAATTATCATTTATATTTGTGAGTGTATTGGAAAAATCAATATTAAGTTGAACTATAACCGAGCCTATAAATTAGCTGTAAATTTATTATCAAGTTTACCGAATGATCTCTACTACCATAATGTAGATCATACTATGGCGGTGCTGCAAGCTTGTGAGCGTATTTATAGCGATGAAAATCAATCGGATGAATTTCAGTTAGCACTATTGAAAACAGCCGCTCTCTTTCATGACATTGGATACTTAGTTCAATATCATCGGAACGAAGAAGAAGCTTGTAAAATTGTGGAGAGTTCATTGCCCGAATGCGATTATACACGTGATGAAATCATTATCATCAATCGCTTAATTATGGCGACTCAAATGCCACAACAACCAAGAGATTTGCTGGAGAAAATTATTTGTGATGCTGATTTGGAATATTTGGGAACAACAGATTTTGATAATATTTCGGATAAACTATTTAGAGAACTTCAACAAAGAGATCTTGTATCGAACAAACTAGATTGGGATAAAACGCAAATAGAATTCTTATCGGCTCACCAATATTGGACATTAAGTGCTCAACAGAGATGTGGTGAGATAAAAGGATTAAACTTAAATAAGGTAATTCAGCGCCAAACCTAACGTATCAAAGCAACGGTTCCTCTATTCATTCTGTCCAGGTTTTCACCGGATGTTTTAAATTTCATCTCGTAGATATAAATACCTTGATCCAATTGATCTCCGTCCCATTTAAAATCAGGATTGTTTGAAGCGTAAACGATGTTTCCCCACCGGTTAAAAATGTGAATACTAAATTCAGAAAAGACGCATTCAATATAGTACAATTGGAAGTGATCGTTCTTTAAATCATTATTGGGAGTAAAAGCATTGGGAATGAATGAAGAGCAATCGCAATGCCTCAATTCCACTAAAACAGAATCAATAATCGTGTCGCAATTTAATATGGCTTCAACGATGTACATTCCCGAATCGGTCACCTGAATGGATTCGCCCTGCATTCCATTGCTCCAATAAAAATTATAATTTACTCCATTATAGGGTTGCTTTACTTTGAGTTCGATTGTAGAATTAATACAAAAAACGGAATCAACCTGAACAATAATCTTAGGATCTTCAATAGGGACACGATAGTCCCAATGATTGGGCAGTCCCCAGGTTGATAATCCGGATACCAAAGTAACGGCATTGTTTGTGAAGTTACATGACATCCCCGCTAAGTTTGGATTTTCTATTGCGCTTAAAAATGCGGAACCATTTAATCGAGCGATGTATAATTTATTATCGGGAGCTCTCTGAATACTTCCATAAGGTTTGCCACCGGATGAAACCACATATTGTGAACTGCTGATCGGTTGTTGGTTTAAGTCGAACTGATAAACTCTTTGATACGATATTCCTTGGTCTAATCCATGTGTGCTGCAATACAGTTTAGTGCCATCGGGAGAAAATTGAAGGCCGTATCCTCTTTCATGCAATTGATTTCGAATCTCTATTGGGAAACTCTCCATCATACTCAATTTCCCTGTTACATTGTCGAAATAAAACAGTTCAACCATAGTATGTGCATTGCTGGCATCAATATAATTTGTGAATGTGCTGGCTAGGATCGTTCCTGCCTCATTCATGGCCAGGCATCCCAATGTGCCTTCATTACTGCCAAACACATTTGAGTTACGAACAGTTCCAACAGAGGAGATAACTGGTGTGTGAACTATACCATCACAGTCAACATTATAAGCAAAGAATCTATTACTAAGCCATTCATGGACAATGACCCAAGATTCCGTTTGATTAAAATTTTTTGTTGCTGTTATTCCTTCGCAGGCAGGAGTGACCAATAAGTTGTTTTTTATTGTAACGGCTCCATTGCCATTATTTAATTTCATATCGATCTTGCTGTAACTTAGTCCACCATAGGGAGAAGAAAAGCTTCCTGCTTGAGCTGCAAGTGTGAATAATATATATTGAGTAGAATCGCTAAAAACTGGGACCGCTAATGTTGATTGTGTAGTACTGAAATGTCCGTACAAACCAATTCCATTTTGCATCACGTTATTTGTTTTGTCCCATACCCATTCTCCATTGGTATAGAACAACAAATTACCCTTTCGATCCGAAACCGTGGTGCAACCTTCATCGGTTGAAAGTGGACTACCCGCAATAGAAACAGGTGTGGGGTTAAAATGTATTCCGGCATTAAATCCAAATCTCCAATGCTGGTATTGTGCAATCGCATGCAGAGGAAAAACAAACAATAGAAATATAAGAGTTTTGCGATACATGACAACCGATATTACAATACTTCAATTTAGTAAATAGTATTCAAAAGGTCATTTTAATTTATCATTAATCCATCGATTATTCAATTTAAAGCGCTTTGCATAAATTATACGGACATTACCAACATTGAATTCGCCTTTAAATGATTTTTTCGCGTTCCCATTTACAATAGAATGATTTAAGAAGGTTATTCCAAAATACGAATTATGGTCGTTGTATCCCAAAGCAACTCTGCTGTTTAAACTTCCCTGAACTTCCCCTTGCGATTCTGTTCTACATTCAATCAATTCCTTTTGAATTGAGCCAACTCCTATATTAAGTGTTAATGATAGCAGCGTAAAAAATTTCTGCTTTACAACAAATGTATGTGCATATCCAATACCAGGGCCTACTTTTACAAAACTATATGCCTTGGTATCTTGAATGTCAATAAAAGAAGCACTATCGGTAAAGTATGGTGTGATTACACTATCCGATTGTAAGGACCCGAAAACTATTTCAAATCCATAAAGCAATGAACCTGCAGATTTAAGTTGTTGCTCGTTTTGCATTAATGCAGCTTTAAATGAGAATCGCTTATGGTTTTTAATGAAAAGGGCTGAACCACCAATGAGCCTTTGCTTAAAATCAGGTCGAATGTAGATATGATCAATAAATTGAAAACTGTTTTTTAAATAAAAGCCATTGTAAAATTGAGCATACAAGTCGAGCGCAACTTTAGGTGTATAAATATGTGATTGAAGATCGAGATACTTTGTTTCACCCTTACCGTTTTCAGGATTAAGGAATTTAAATCCATGAGCAAGATTTAGAGTAAATGACTTGTAGGTTGCACCGATGCCTAAGTTTAATTTGGAGTTTGGCCTAAAATCGAATTGGGTTCTATCGTTTGAATCTTCAAGTTTGAAATTGGTGTACTTCTCAGAAATAAAAACCCGTGTTGTAATCGTTTGATCATAAGTTCTGATGTACAATGAATCTTTTACAGTACTTGCAAGTAGGTTTGTGAAATATATAGTTAGTATTAAAGCAAATCCAATAGTTTTATAAACCATTTTATTATTTATTGATCAATAGTTTTTGCTAAAAGTTAATGAATCGAAATTGGGTGGTAAGAATATTTGCGATTCAAGTCTTTTATATAAGGTAATGTGTTGAATAAAAATGCGAAATAGGTTATACTAATTTTTTATGAATTTTTTGTAAACTACATTACCACCATAAATGAATTCAATAAAATAACTACCCTTTGGTATCTCAGATACATTTATTTTTTGAGATGGATTTTTTTCTGAAAGCAGAAGCTTTCCATTCAAGTTAAAAATATTTATTTCATTTACATCTCGATTTGAAATATTTAATTCAAATGAAACCGGATTTGGGTATATGGTCTTATCATCATCTAAAACAATCCACTCAATTGATGTGGTATTGCTTACCGAAATGGTAAAATCATTATAATTTCCATATTGATACGATCCGCAAGGGCCAAAGCCATTGGTACTTGAGGGTGAAAAGCAATCCGTTCCCCAACCGGAGATAACGCGCATTCGGTAATTGCCGGAGGCAATTGAAGAAGGTATGGTAAAATTAAAGCTATACGTATTCATTTGGTTTGCTGTATACTGATGGAAAACATTTTCACTTGTATCAAAACTATTGTCGTTGTTGTAATCGATCCAAACGCCTGCACCACACCACGATCCATTACTGATGGTCATGTTGTAATTTGATCCTGCATTTACTTTAGCTGTATCAGAAGTATTGTCCCAAATCATACAATCGGAACCAATGGTAAAACTAAGATTTGATACGGAAACATATTGTGTATTCCAATTGAAGCACCCTAAAGCAAATACTGGGGAACAAAAGTTTTGTCCGAAGACCATACTGGTTGAAACGAACATGATTAAAAGTGTAGAGATTGATTTTTTCATTGTACCATTCAAGTTTAATGAATCTAAGGTACTTATTTTAAAGCTATATTTGTAATCAATAATCTAACATAGCCAAATTGAAATGAAAAAGTTAAGAATAGTAATTGCTTTAATTTTAGTATCATCGTCAGGTTTGCACGCTCAATCTGAACGAATGAATGCAGTTAAAATGAATGTATTCAGCCCTTTTGTTCAAACGTTTTCGATGTTTTATGAGCGAGCCTTAAACGAAGAATCATCCTTGCAGTTGGGATTTTTCTACACAGGCTTTTCTATCAACGACACAAAAATAAGTGGTTTTGGTATTACTCCTGAGTATCGTTATTATTTTAGTGATAAAGGTGCCATGCGTGGTTTATATTTTGCTCCATTTATACGCTACCAAAATTTTACACTAAAAAATACATACGATGATACAGATAGTAATGGAAACATAACTGAAGTAACGGATAAAGGGACCCTCAGCACTTTTGGAGGAGGAGTGTTGTTTGGTCATCAATGGCTCTTTAATGGAAAAGTAGCCTTAGATTTATTTGTTGGTCCTAGTTATGGTGCCGGAGAAGTGAGCGTTGATAGTGGGTCTGAAGATACTTTTGATACTGGTTCATTCTCCGGATTTTCTATTAGAGCCGGAGCATGTGTTGGTATAGCGTTTTAGAAGTAATTCAAATAATTCCTACAAGAAATTCAATTTATTCATGAAGGCCTCTTTGTAGGATTTTCCTATTGGGATTGTTTTCTCTCCTATCACAACGGCACTTTCATCCAATACATTTATTTTCTCGAGTGATACAATATAGGATCGGTGTACGCGCATAAATTTATTGGAAGGAAGCTTTGCTTCTATATCTTTCATCGTAGAGTGGATGACAAACTGCTCTACATTTGTTTGAATAATTACATAGTTATCCATGGCCTGAATCCATTGAATATTCTCCAAGTATACTTTAACTAGTGTGCTTCCTTTTTTAACGAAGAATGATCCTTGTATGATTTCAGGAGCATTGGTCTCTACTATGGTGGCTGCTTCTTTTTGAATTCGAGAATCTTTAATTATAAATGCACCTCCAATCAATTGATTTTTTTCATCGCGTATTGGATGCGTAGTTAATTTTGCCGGTAATTTTTCTTGAGTCCGTAAAATGCTAACAGTGCATGGAGCCTGATTCATAGTCATTTTACCCGATAACAATTCATTCAAATGTTCGCGGTTCAGTGCTTCATTTTGTTCGTTTTCAATTTTTACCACCATACTCAGATCTATTCCTTGAACAGAATCATTTCCATAACCAACCAATTCTTCAGCTGTTTGATTGATATAGGTAATGTGCATGGCATTGTCCACTATCAAGATACTATCCTCAATGTTGGTTAATGTATTTTCGTATAATTCTAAACTGTCTCTGCGCTCTTTATCTTTACTATATTTATACAGCGCCATTTCAATGGTCGTATTTAAATCATTTTCATTAAAAGGCTTCACTAAATAACCATAAGGCTCAGTTACTTTAGCTCTATCGAGAGTGGCTTTATCTACAAAACTGGTCAAAAATATTACGGGAATAGATCGGCTGTGTTTGATGTGCTCTGCTATTTGAATGCCATCAACATCACCTTTTAGTTTAATATCAAGAAATATAAGATCCGGTTCGTATTGTTCAATCTTTTCTAAA
>DAOQTX010000055.1:0-17290 GCA_035340715.1 Bacteroidia bacterium
CTTGGCGGGCATGGCCGGTTTTGCATGTATTATATCTTTAGCATTTATAGTCTTTTGTATTGTTACCCGTTTCAAATCAGTTCGCGAAGAGTCGGGTGCCCTCATTATCATTGCCACTGATGCTTTCATTCAATTTTCGCAAAGTGCCGATTGGATATGGGATAAAGCTTGAGGCGGATTTTTTTGTATCTTTTTCAAAACTATTTTAAATGAAAATCTCTTTTCATGGTGCGGCACAAACGGTTACCGGTTCCAAACATTTAATCGAAACAAAAAAAGGATTTAAAGTATTACTCGACTGCGGCATGTTTCAAGGAAAAGGAATTGATACCGATCCGCTCAATCGTCATTTTGGATTTAACCCTGCGCAAATAGATATGGTTCTTCTCAGTCATGCGCATATTGATCATAGCGGGCTGCTTCCCCGTTTGTGTGCCGAAGGTTTTGAAGGAAAAATTTATGCCACTCAAGGTACGCTCGATTTGTGCAAATTGATGCTTTATGATAGCGCACATATTCAACAAGCCGACATAAGCCGTTTGAACAAACGTAGAGCCGACAAGGGTATGAGTGCCATTGAACCTCTTTACGATGAAAAGGATGTACAAAAATGTTTAACTCTTTTCGAAACTGTTGAGTACAATATAGCTACTCCCCTTAGCGATGAGTTGCAATTTCAGTTTACCGACACAGGACATATTTTAGGCTCGGCTGCCATTAGTTTATTTGTAAAAGAAAATAACAAAAGTTTTACGATCACCTATACGGCTGATATAGGTAGGCCGGGCGATAAAATATTGCCTTCACCAAAAACCTTTCCGCCCAGTGAATATATTATTTGCGAATCGACTTATGGCGATCGATTGCACGATAAACGTTCTGATGCCGAACAAAAATTATTGCAAGTAGTAAATGAGACATGTATTGTTAAAAAGGGACGATTAATTATTCCTGCTTTCAGTGTAGACCGAACACAAGAGGTTTTGTATGCCTTGGATCGATTGCACGAAAAAAAAATGTTGCCCCCCATTAACGTTTTTGTCGATAGTCCTTTATCGGTGCGTTCTACTGAAGTGATGCAAAACAATGCGCATTACTTTAACGAAGAAATACAGCAGTATATGAAAGACACCGATGGCAAACCATTCATGTTCTCCAATGTATTTTACATTACCGATGCATCTGATTCAAAAAAACTCAACGACTTAAAAGAACCATGTATCATTCTATCAGCATCGGGCATGGCCGAAGCCGGACGTGTGAAGCATCATATAAAATATGCGATTGAAGACGCACGCAATACTATCTTGCTGGCCGGCTATTGCACACCTGAAAGTTTGGGTGGTCGATTGCGAAATGGAGCAAGTAATGTTCGTATACATGGCGATGAGTATAAAGTAAATGCTTTGGTAGAACGAATGGACTCCTATAGCGCTCATGCCGACTACGCTGAAATGATTGCCTATCTGAAAACCCAGGAAATTGAAAATATAAAATCGATTTTTTTAGTACACGGTGAATTAGATGTGATGCGATATTTTAAATCGGAATTGATAAAAAATGGCTTTAAATGTCCCATACATTTACCCGAAGCTCATCAAAGTGTTGAACTACATTAAACAGAAAAGCCCTTGCTTACAACAGCAAAGGCTCATCTGTACCTAAACAACCCAAAAAATTAAACGAAGAGATTTTTGAACACATCATCTTCTCAGAAGAAAATGAATGCAAAATATTCGCTGCATTTCTGAATGGATTAAAAGTAAATGTGATTCACTTGATGCATTATGATGCAAAGCAGTTGAAAGAATGATATATATCAGTTGGAATTTTACCGCTTCGAAAGAAGTTCCGTAGCTTTTTCTTTTGCCATCACCGGAGTATTTGTTCCGTACAATGTGTGCAAGACCAAATAGAGCATAAAAGCATAAATCAGCACACCGCTCGAAAAAATGGTATAGCGAATGATCAATTCCAATCTCACTTTTTGTATCGTTCCTAATTTGATCTTTTGTGCCATGCCTATAGTACAATTTACCGGCATGGTTTACGAAACAAATTGGTATAGGGTTACTTAAGCACTCATTTCGGCAGCAAACTGTATATCGTAGAGGTTTTTATACACTCCTTCTTCCCGAATCATTTCCTCATGTGTTCCACTTTGAACAATTTTACCCTTTTCCATTACCAAAATGCAATCGGCCTTTTGGATGGTGCTCAAGCGATGTGCTATGACTATGGAGGTTCGATTGCTTACCAATGCCTGCGTGGCCTTTCCGATCAGTTCTTCACTCTCCGAATCGAGTGATGAAGTGGCTTCGTCTAAAATGAGGATGGCCGGTTTGAAAACATAAGCGCGAATAAATGAAATTAACTGTCGCTGCCCACTTGAAAGCACCGAGCCCCTTTCGCGAACATTGAATTGAAAGGCATCGGGTAGTTTTTCGATAAAAGAATGAGCTCCCACCATTCTACTGGCATTCACAACTTCTTGCTCTGATATATTCTCATCGTATAAGGTGATATTGTTATAAATGGAATCGCTAAACAGAAATACATCTTGCATGACCAAAGCAACTCTTTTGCGCAAGGATTCTAAATCGTAGTCCATTATGTCAACACCATCGATAAGAATTTTTCCTTTCTGTATGTCGTAAAAACGATTGATTAATGAGATGATTGTAGATTTTCCGGCACCGGTAGAACCTACAATCGCAAACATTTGTCCTGGTTTTATTTGAAACGAAACATCGCGAAGCACCCAATTCTCGTCTTCGTAGGCAAACCAAACATTCTCAAAACGAATTTCGCCTTGAATGTTCGAGGCATCTTTCGTACCCATAGTGCGCACACCTGTTTCGGTATCTAATAGAGCAAAAATGCGTTCGGAACTCACCATTCCCATTTGCAGTGAATTAAACTTATCGGCCAACTCGCGCATAGGTCTGAACAATAAACTGATATACATGATGAAGGCCACCAAAGTTCCAAAACTTACTTGTTCCTGTATAATGCCATGCGCTCCCCACCAAATAATTAATCCCACACTGATGGCGGATAATATTTCAACCACCGGAAAAAAGATACTGTAATACCAAACCGATTTTATATTGGCATCGCGATGATGTTGATTGATCTGATCGAACTTTTTCATCTCATCTTTTTCTTTATTAAACACTTGTGTGATGAGCATTCCGGTAAGATGTTCGTTTACAAAAACATTGAGTTCTGATACGCGCGTCCGCACTTCGTTGAATACTTTCTTAATGTTGTTTTTAAAAGAGCGTGTCGCCAACAAAAGAAAAGGAACCGTACTTAAGGAAATTAGTGCCAGTCGCCAATCGACATAAAACATAACCGCCAATATGGCTATCAGTTGAAGGATGTCGCCAATAATAATGAGTAAGCCATCCGAAAAAATATCCGCAATAGTTTCCATATCGGATACCATACGGGTAACCGGAGTACCAACAGGAGTTCGATCAAAATAAGGTGTTCTGAACTTAATGAGATGTCCAAATAATTTCACTCTTAAATCGCGTATAACCCATTGACCCAATGCACCGGTATAATAGGTATGAAAAAATTGTACAATCACTTGCAAAACCATGGTAGCTACTAAAATCAAAGTCATTTGTAACAAACCATGCGTATCGAAAGCGGCTACGTGCGTATCGAGGGTGTATTGAATGAGCCAAGGTCGTATGGGAGCAATAATGCCCAATACAATGGTTAGTGCAACCGTCCAGGCAAATACTTTAGAATAGGGTTTTGCGTACATAAATATTCTACGCAAAATTTCCAGATCAAATGATTTTCCTGATACGTTTTTCATATTATACTAAACCAATACCGGCATCCATTGTTCAACCGCTTTACTTTTTTTTGTTTTCAAAATGTAGGGATAATCTACACTGCTTAAATACAATGCATGAGCCGGTACCGACCGACCAGCTTTGCTTCTGTTTTTTGAGGCAATGAGTTGTTTCATCCATTGGGACTCGTGTTTTCCTTTTCCTATATCCAGACAAGTACCTACTATGGCTCTCACCATATTTCTTAAAAAACGGTCGGCTGAAATGGTAAACACCAAACCGTTCGAATAGCTTTTCCAATGTGCTTGTGTAATTGTACAGATATTGGTTTTGGTTTGGGTATTGGATTTACTGAAACAAGAAAAATCTTTTTGCCCTATCAAAGTGGTACAAGCTTTATTCATATCATCCACGTTCACACTTTGACGCAGCAAAAAAGATCGATCGCTGAGAAAAGCATTTTTTTGAAAGTGAATGAAATAGAGATAGGTTCTTTGGCTGGCATCAAAACGTGCATGTGCACTTTGTTCTACTTCGTGCAAAACCTTGACTGAAATGTGTTCCGGTAAAATGGAATTCAACTGCGCAATGGTCTTAGCCGGATTTTGAATGCGCTGTGGAATATCAGAGTGCACATAAAACTGCAAGGCATGAACACCGGTATCGGTTCTGCCACAACCCACTGAAGGAGCTTGAGCTTTGAGTAAAACTTTCAGGGCATCGTCAAAAACTTCTTGCACCGAAAGTCCGTTTTTTTGGATTTGCCATCCGTGAAAATCAGAACCATTATAAGAGATCTCAAAGAAATATCGCTGCATTGGGCGCAAAAGTACAGAAAGCAAATGAGTCAATTGGGGATGAAATACCAACAAAAAATACAACTGTTAACAATTTTTAACGGCCGTAACAAACTAAAAATCCCTTTAAAAATGTTAAAATTGCAGCCTTAAATCAATTTACTATGGATATAAAAGAGTTAAATGATAAAATCCAGCAAGAGAGTGCCTTCATCGATTTGGTGAGCATGGAACTTTCTAAAAACATCATCGGACAAAAATTGATGGTGGAGCGCTTGTTGATTTGTTTATTAACCAATGGTCATTGCTTGTTGGAAGGTGTTCCGGGTTTGGCAAAAACTTTAGCGATAAAATCCTTGGCCAGCAGTATTGATGCACAATTTAGTCGTGTGCAGTTTACACCCGATTTATTGCCGGCCGATTTGATCGGAACGCTCATATACAATCAGAAGAAAGAAGAGTTTACGGTACGTAAAGGACCTGTGTTTGCCAATTTTATTTTGGCCGATGAAATTAACCGTGCTCCGGCCAAAGTACAAAGTGCTTTGCTGGAAGCCATGCAGGAAAGACAAGTTACCATTGGTGAAGAAACTTTTAAATTGCCTGAACCTTTCATGGTTTTGGCTACCCAAAATCCTTTGGAGCAAGAGGGAACCTATCCTTTACCTGAGGCGCAATTGGACCGCTTTATGCTAAAAGTGGTGGTCGGCTATCCGAATAAGGAAGAAGAAAAATTGATCATGCGTCAAAATTTAAATGCCGAAAACAAAAGCACTTCAGCGGTTATAAAAAAAGAACAGGTAGTGCAGGCACGCAATATGGTGAAGCAAGTGTATATGGATGAAAAAATTGAGAAGTACATCATCGATATCGTTTTTGCCAGCCGATTCCCATCAGACTACAAGTTGGATAAAATAAAAGCCCTATTGCAATATGGAGGTTCGCCCAGAGCCAGCATAAATCTTGCGCTTGCTTCGAAAGCACATGCCTTTATAAAAAGAAGAGGTTATGTGATTCCTGAAGATGTTAGAGCGGTTTGCCATGATGTGATGCGGCACCGAATAGGATTAACCTACGAAGCGGAAGCGGAAAACATTAGCGCAGAACAAATCATAAACGAAATACTCAACATGGTTGAAGTGCCCTAATCAATGGAGACAAGCGAACTTTTAAAAAAGGTCAGAAAGATTGAAATTAAAACCAAAGGCTTGAGTAGTCAGATTTTCTCGGGAGAATATCACTCAGCTTTTAAGGGAAGAGGTATGACTTTTTCTGAAGTACGCGAATATCAACACAACGATGATATTCGTTTCATTGATTGGAATGTAACTGCGCGATTCAATCATCCCTTTGTTAAAGTTTTTCACGAAGAAAGGGAATTGGTTGTCATTCTATTGGTAGATGTCAGTGCTTCGGGAATCTTTGGTAGCAAAGGAATGTTGAAGAAAGATCTGATCACAGAGTTATGTGCGGTTTTGAGTTTTTCTGCCATTACCAATAACGATAAAATAGGGGTTATTTTTTTCAGTGATACCATTGAAAAATTCATTCCACCAAAAAAAGGTAAATCGCATATTCTTAGAATCATTCGTGAGTTGTTGAACTTTGAACCCAGCTCAAACAAAACCAATATTTCGCAAGCACTCCAATATCTGAGTCAGGTGATCAAGAAGAGAAGCATCTCATTTGTAATCAGCGATTTTATTGATCGGAACTATGAAAAAGAATTGCGTTTGGCAGCGAGGCGGCACGACTTAGTGGCGGTACGTTTGAGTGATGTTATTGATAAAGAAATACCCGACTTGGGCTTATCTAAATTTATTGATCCCGAATCCGGAAAGACGATGTGGGTTGATTTATCGGATGATCAGAACAGAATGTTGTACAAAAAAATTGCGCTTCAACAAAAACAGATGCAAGACGAATGGTTTTTAAAATCGGGAGTTGATTGTGTTGATTTGATGACGCATGAAAACTATGTTCAACCTTTGATGAATTTTTTTAAGAAAAGAATGAGTGCCCGATAAGCTATGAAATCATTGCGTTGTCAAATACTATTAATAGCTCTTTGCATTTGGTCATTGCTGTCACCCGGCAATAGTATGGCTCAAAATGCGGTAGCTACTTTACAAGCCGATACCCATGCTTTGTTGATCGGGCAGCAAGTTCGGATGCAGTTGCTATTGAATGTTCCTGCCGAAGCAAATGTACAATGGCCTCTCCTACCAGATTCGATCCATAAACTTGAGTTGTTGAACAAAAGTAATATTGACACACTAAGAGAAGATCAGCGCAATCAATATGTTCAATCTTTTTACATCACATCGTTCGATAGTGGTACGCACACGATTGAACCCATTACTTTTTACTACTCGTTAGCCAATAATTTGGATTCGGTTAAAACTGATTTTCTTAGCATTCAGGTACATACAGTTGAAGTAGATACAAGCGAAGCCATTCGTGATATTAAAAGCATAGAAGAAGTTCCATTTTCATTCAAAGATCTTATTCCTCACTTACTCATTTCAATTAGCATATTATTGATCGTGTTTTTGATTTGGTATTTGAGAAAGCGATGGAAGAAAAAAACACTTCAACCCGAAGAGAAACAGCTTAAAATACCGCCTCATGAATTGGCCTTGCAACAGTTGGCGCAATTGAAAAGCGAATCCTTGTGGCAGCAAGGGCGAAACAAAGAGTATCATAGCCGTCTAACTGAAATAGTACGTTTGTTTATAGAAAATAAATGGCAGGTTCCGGCTTTGGAACAAACCTCATTTGAAATATTACATGAGATCGAAAGAAAACAGATCTGTCATGAAGAAAACTTCAAACGATTGAAATACATGTTGGAAATTGCCGATGGAGTAAAATTTGCAAAGGCAATACCGGTAGCTTATGAGAATGAGCAAAGTTTTCAATTTGCTGAAGAATTTGTCCGCTATTATGCCGCTGAAACATTGACTGACAAAGGAGGTGAAACCCATGTTTAATGGAATTGAATTCGCCAATCCTGAATTTCTTTGGCTCCTGTTGATCTTACCCCTACTGATTGTTTATGAAATATTTTATTCGGAGAGAAAAAGAAGTGAAATAAAAATATCGGGATTTCATGTATTGAACACACTCCGTAAAACGCTTAAAGTTCGTTTGCGAAGATTACCATTTGTATTGCGACTGATCAGTATAGCGTTGTTAATCCTTGCTATTGCCCGACCACAGTCGAGCAGCTCTGGACAGGAAGTAAAAACCGAAGGCATTGGTTTGGTATTGGCTATGGATATAAGTGGATCGATGTTGGCTGAAGACTTGAAGCCTAATCGAATTGAGGCTGCAAAAAAAGTGGCACTTGATTTTTTGGCCGATCGGAAAAATGATATGATCGGCTTAGTCATCTTTGGTGGTGAAGCTTTTACACAATGTCCTATAACCTCCGATCATTCGGTATTGCAAAATCTGATGGGCAATATAAAAAGTGGTATGCTCACAGATGGTACCGCACTTGGCGATGGATTGGCCACTGCCGTAAGTCGTTTGAAAGACAGTGAACTAAAAAGTAAAGTCATTATTTTACTCACCGATGGAGTCAACAATTCGGGCTCGGTGCCACCCTTAACAGCCGGAGAAATAGCTCGCACCTTTGGAATACGCGTATATACCATCGGTGTGGGTAGTATTGGCATGGCGCCCTACCCTTTCAAAACTCCTTTCGGTATTCAATATCAAAATGTAGAAGTACAAATAGACGAAGCTACCTTAAAAGAAATTTCTAAAATAACGGACGGGAAATATTTCAGAGCAACCAATAATAAAAAACTGCAAGACATTTATGCAGAGATTGATCAAATGGAAAAAACGAAAATCAGCGTAACCGAATTCAGACGTTATACTGAAGAATATTTTCCATTGGCTTTATTGGCCTTAGGAGTTTTTGTTTTTGAATTGATATTGCGTTACCTGTATTTTAAATCATTGCCCTAAGTATGATGCGATTGGCACATAGCGAATATTTGTACTTGTTGTTCATCATTCCTGTGATGGTCCTCATCTTCCTTTGGCTTCGAAACTGGAAGAAGAAAAAACTATCGCTTTATAGTGAAAAAGCTTTGTTGCCGCATTTATTAGGTGATGCATCACGCCACAAAGCAACTTTCCGGTTTATTTTATTGATGATTGCTACCCTACTGTTGATTATCGGTATAGTCAATCCTCAGATTGGAACCAAAATGGAAAAGGTGAAACGCAAAGGAATTGATTTAGTTATCTGTTTGGATGTTTCACAAAGCATGCTGGCGCAAGATTTCAAACCCAATCGATTGGAGAAATCTAAGAGAGCTATTTCACGATTGATTGATCAATTACAAGGCGATCGAATTGGGCTAATTGTTTTTGCCGGTAAAGCTTATGTACAGTTGCCAATAACGAGCGACTATGGGGCGGCCAAATTATTTTTATCTACTATCACTACCGATATAGTTCCCACTCAAGGAACCGATATTGGCGATGCGATAGAACTCTCCATGCAATCGTTTGGCGACAGCACGTTTAAACACAATGCGATAGTGATCATTACCGATGGAGAAGATCACGAAGGAAATGGGGCGCAAACTGCATTGGAAGCACGGGAGAAAGGAATTTTTGTACATACCATTGGCATGGGAACCGAAGAAGGTGCTCCTATTCCTGTGATGTCCAATGGTCGTATTGTGAGTTATAAGCAAGACCACAGCGGCCAAACCGTTATCTCAAAACTAAGCGATGAATCGCTTTATACCATTGCGCAAAATGGAAAAGGGAAATACATAAAAGCCAGCAACAATGATGATGGATTGGAATTGATTTTGCAAGAAGTGGAGAATATGGAACAAAACGAATTTGAGTCCAACATGTTTACCAGTTATGCCGATCAATTTCAGATCTTTTTAATGTTATCCTTTGTAATTTTGGTTTTGGAAATATTTATTACCAACCGAAAAAGTAAATGGTTGAGAAAATTAAATCCTTTTAGCCATGAGTAAATTTATCAGTATTGTTTTTCTTTTCACTTTTGTGTGCCTCCATTTATGCATTGCACAAAATGAAAGAAGCTATGCACGAGAAGGAAACTCAGAGTATAAGAACAGCAAGTTTCCGGAAGCCGAATTGAAGTACAGAAAGTCTTTGGAAAAGAATCAGCAATATGATCTTTCGAAATTTAATTTGGGCAACGCTTTATACAAACAGGGGAAATACGATGAAGCCATTCAACAATACTCTGATCAGAACTCGGTGATGAATGATAAAGAAGCTTTGTCGAAACGATACTATAATATTGGCAACTCATTGTTTAAAAATGAAAAGTACGAAGAGAGTATTGAAGCTTACAAGAAAGCCTTGCGCAATGATCCTGACGATGAAGATGCTCGATACAACTTGTCGTATGCCATGACAAAACTGGCTCAACAACAGCAACAGCAGCAGGACAATAAGGATAAAGACAAAAAAGAACAACAACAGCAGCAGAAGCAACAACAGCAACAAAACGAAGAGAATAAAAAGGAAGAGCAAAAACAACAGGAGGCACAACAAAAACAACAAAAGATTTCAAAGGAAGATGCAGAGCGTATATTGCAAGCATTAAAAAACGAAGAAAAAGAGTTGCAGGATAAAATGAAATTGAAGGAAGGAAAAATCACTCGCCCTGAAAAAGACTGGTAAGATGACTAAGAAAATCATATTACATATCGTTTTCCTACTGGGTTTAGTTAGCAATGCCGTATCTCAAGATGCCAAGTTTACTGCATCTGTAAACAAGGCGAATGTGGCGTTGAACGAACAATTTCAATTGACGTTTACGATCAACACCAATGCAAGTCAGTTCTCGGCTCCTCCACTCAATTCATTTCATGTATTGTCGGGGCCCAACCAAAGTACCAGCATGCAATTTGTAAATGGTCAAATGAGTCAAAGTGTTAGCCTTTCATACATACTACAACCCAAACAAGAAGGGAAATTTGAAATTGCTCCGGCACAAATTACCGTTGGCAACAATCGTCTAAGCAGTAATCCGGTATCCATCAATGTGACTAAAGCAAAAGCTTCGGGTAAACAAAATTCAGGATCACAAGACAATCAAAGTGTACAAGGTGGCGCCAGTGTTTTTATAAAAGCGATTGTAAATAAAAGCAGTGTTTATCAAGGTGAGGGAATTACCCTTACTTATAAACTCTATACCAATGTGGACATACTGAACTATGCCATAAACAATATGCCATCGATGAATGGTTTTTATTCGCAGGATGTGAAACTACCCGATCAATTGCAATTGAGTAATGAAGTTATAGATGGGGTAAACTATAAAGTTGGCGAAATCAAGAAGATGGTGTTGTTTCCTCAACAAAGCGGTTCATTGAACATTGAAAAAATGACCGGTGAGTGTATAGCACGCGTAAAAACACGGTCGAACAGAAATCCGAATGATCCGTTTAGTGTTTTCAATGATCCATTCTTTAACGATCCATTTTTTGGTTTTGGAAATGCAAGAGATATAAAAGTTGCTATTGAAAGTAACACACTAAAAATTAATGTAAAGACACTACCGGAACCAAAACCCGATAATTTTAGTGGCACAGTTGGCACTATAACTTTTGATGCTACGGTAGATAAAGATCGACTGAAAGCTAACGATGCCCTTACCCTCAAACTAAAATTTAGCGGAAAAGGAAATTTAAAACTTATTGACCCTCCCAAACCCGAATTAAGCAGCGACTTTGAAGTATATGATCCTAAAGTTAGCGATCGACTGAGCAGCACTGCCAGTGGAGTAAGCGGTAGTATTGAATACGAGTATTTGATTATTCCCCGTATTGAAGGTGAGTACAAAATACCTGAGTTGAGTTTTTCATATTTCGATCCAAGCCAACAGAAATATTTTTCATCGACTAAAGGTCCTTTCATACTGCATGTTGAAAAAGGAGATGGCAGCGTTTCAGCTGTTACTCAAACTACCAAATCCGACTTTAAAGAATTGGGCAAAGACATTCAATACCTAAAAACCAATTATACTCCCGGACAACAAAGCAAGATTGGAGGATTTTCCTATTTTATGTATGCACTCCCCTACTTTCTTTTAGCATCATTAATATTGTTGAGAAGAAAGCATTTGAAAGATCGAGCCAACATGACTCATTTTAAAAGCCGACAAGCGGTTAAAATAGCGAAGCAAAATTTACGTCATGTGGCAGCAGTTGTTGACGACAAAAACACGAAGCGATTTTATGAGGAAACTTTAAAAGCGATGTACGGCTTTATTGCTAATCGCTTTAAATTAAATCAAGCGGATTTATCGAGAGATACGGCTGAAAATATGTTGCAAAGCAGCGGAGCAAGTGAAGCATTGATTGCTAATTATATGAATGTAATAAAGCAATGTGAAATGGTTCAGTATGGAATGTTTTCCGACACAGATGAAAAACGTAAAGAGATCTACAGTTTGGCTTCTGAAGCCATCATACAAACAGAACAAGAATTAAGAACGCAATGAAGAAAATGCAACAACTCATTTTCATTTTGGTTTTGATTGGTACGCAAGCAGTATCCACTTACGCTTCAAACCCACTGTTTGATACTGCCATTAAAGCATACAACAGTAAAGAATACGACAAGTCATGTGAATTATTTGAAAGTCTGTTGAGCAAGGACGGCCCAAATGAAGTGTTGCTTTACAACTTAGGCAATGCTTATTACAAGTCGGGACATTTTGCACAGGCAATTGTTCAATACGAACGCGTATTGCGTTTGAATCCGAATCACCAAGATGCTATAGCCAATTTAAATTTTGTAAACAATCAAACTACCGACCGGATAGAAAGTACTCCTCAAGTATTTTATGTGCGTTGGTTCAATTCTTTTTTGTATTCGTTGAATCCCGGACAATGGATGAATCTTAGCATTGCCTTAATATGGTTGGCATTAATTTGTGGATCTGTATTTATTTTGGCATCAAACATATCCCTTCGCAAACCGGCCTTTGTTCTATTGCTGATATTGGGTTTCACCTCATTGATCACCCTCACCTGTTCTCAGTTACTTCAAAAGAAACTTGATGCAAAATCTCATGCCATTGTAAATGTATTAAGCACTTATGTGTACAGCAGTCCGGATGAGAAAAGCACTTCCTTATTTATGCTACACGAAGGAACCAAGGCTGAACTATTAGATGATTTGACCGGATGGTACAAAATAAAGCTATCCAACGGAACCACGGGATGGATCAAACAAAATGCATTGGAGATTATTTAGTCGCTCTTAATATCCTCAACTTATTACCGCCTGTTTGTATGATAAATGTACGCTCATGACAAGCCGGCTCACCATCAAAATGATAACACTGTTTTGTGTCACAATTTATTTCCACTCGATTGGTTTTATAATGTTCAATAGCATTCCATTGATAAATTGTTTTGTTAAACAATCTTCGGAAAGCAAATAGTCCATTCAATAATGAAAATGAGCGAACAATTACAATATTCAGTTGCTCATCACTGGCATTGGCATCAGGCGCAATAAAGGCGTCATTGCCATACTGGTTGATATTGGCTACACAAACCAAAAAGGCCTTTCGCTTGAGTTCTTTTCCATCAAATGTAATGATGTAGTTTGCATTGGAATAAGTGAATAGTGGTATAATTCCTTCTTTGATATAAGATAAAAATCCACGCTTCTTATTGGAGGCAAACTTATGTGCAATCAATCCATCAAAGCCAATTCCGCAAGCACAAACGAAAAACGCATCGTTCACCGTAGCAGTATCAATTTCAACTTCACTCGACATCATCAACTCCTTAACCGCAAGAGCTGCATTCATTGAAAAGCCTAAATAACGTGCAAGACCATTACCGGAACCGAATGGAATAATTCCCATAAGCATATTCAATTCGCTGCAAGCTTTAGCCACCGGATTAAGGGTGCCGTCTCCTCCGGCTGCAATGACTAATTCGGGTTGAGCCTTTTTAATGAGTTCTACGTATGTCAAGTACGTATCACTCTTTTCCGTTGATCGATAAATGATTCTATCCTGCCATTCCTTTGAAAACAAATTCAGTAACGCTTCTTTTGACAATCGCTTACTCTGCTGACCACTAAAAGAATTATGGATTAGAACAATTTTTGAATACTTCATTATGAAATTATTTTTCCATCCGCCATTTCTACAATACGGTCACAGCGCGCTGAAAAGTCATTATCATGTGTAACGGCAATAATGCTTTGTTTTAATTCGTGTGTTAGCATTTTAAAAATATCAAAAACAAGATCGGTATTATAGGTATCCAAATTGCCTGTGGGTTCATCACACATAATGATAGATGGCTCATTAATCAATGCGCGTGCAATAGCAACTCGTTGCTGTTGCCCACCCGATAGTTTGTGTGCGGGTTTAAGTGCTTGATCATCAATCCCCAATATTTTTAGCTTATTCATCGCATCATGTTCTATTTCATTTTTACTTTTTCGCGCCAATTTCAAAGCAGGAATCATCACATTTTCAAGACAGCTGAATTCAGGTAGTAAATAATGAAACTGAAAAACGAAGCCGATGTTTTGGTTTCGAAAAGCTGACAATTCACTTTGGGTCCATTGATATAAATCGTTATTAGCTATTTTTAAATTTCCGCTGTAATCGGTATCTAAAGTAGATAGCACATACAAAAGTGTCGATTTCCCACATCCTGATTTTCCAACCAATGCCATGAACTCGCCTTGTTTAACCTTAAAGGAAATATCATCTAGCACTTTAAATTTTACCGGATCGTAAAAGTACTTTGTAATGTTTTCGGCTATTAAAATATCCATCTATTGACCTCTAATTATTTCAACCGGATCCATTTTGCCTGCTTTAAAGGATGGCATTAAACCCGCTAATGAAGTGGTTGCAATTCCAAAAACAATCCCAATGATATAGTATAATGGATCAAAGTTTACCGGAAAGTGTGTAATAGAAAAAAACTCACCTGCATCGAATGGAGCTTGTGCAATCAAACTGGAAAGAATAAATCCAAGAAGTAATCCGGCAATACTACCAAAAAAACCTATAATGATGGATTGCAACAAGAATACATTACGGATATCAGTCGCATTAAAACCAATCGCTTTAAGAATGGCTATGTCTTTCATTTTATTGTAAATGGACATGGTTAAAATGTTATAAATTCCAAAACCGGCAACAATTAGCAATGTAATAGATACCGCATAGGTAATAATGTTTCGCACTGTATTACCGGTTTGAAATGTAGCATTGGCGGTTTCCCAGTCTTCGCATGTGTTGCCATACACTGCCGCATACTCTTTTGCAATGGAAGCAGCTTTATTGATGTCTTTCAATCGAATATTGATGTCGGTAATAAAGGAATGACTCACCTGCAAAATATTTTGAACTGTATTGATGTTAGCATAGCTTCTTACATTATCAATGGTTCCAATTCCCATCTGAAAGGTTCCCACTACTTTAAGCGATAATACATCCCCTTTGGGAGTCGTTATCTGAACTCGATCTCCAACCGCTGCGCTCAATTTCTTGGCCAATCCTGTACCTAACAGTATTCCATCTTTGTGGATTGAAAGATCCTCTAAACTTCCACTTTTAATCTTTGCCGATATATCAAACAATTTATCTTCTTCAAAAATATTAACACCCGATACCAACCCTTGCAATTGAATAGGGCCGTAGTTAAAAAATACTTGGGAAACGACTAAAGGAGAAACAGCCGCTACACGATCATCTTTATTTAATTGCTCAGTAATTTCTGCGGCATTTCTAATCCGAAGCACCTCATCTTTTGGTTTAACATGATGAACAATATTGATTTGATTTTTGAAGACTTCATCAATCACTTGCTTTTCTCCGGCTTTTAACTCTTTATACATTCTGATATGCGGTGAACTAGACATGCTGATGTCTTCACTAAATTTGTTTAAACCCGTCATTAAACTCACTAACGAAATAAACATACCTATACCGAAAGTAACCCCTAGCATGGCGATCAAGGTTTGCTTTTTTCGAGTCAGTAAATGAGTTTTGGCAATATGAAAAGCAAGGTTCATCGTTCAGGAAGTAAGATACGATCGCCAGTTTGAAGACCTGAAATGATTTCAACATTATCCAGTGTTCTCAAACCTGTTTCAACTTTAACCCTTTGGTTTGAACTCAACAGAACAGAATCTTTACCAACCAAATATTTCAAAGGAACCATTATAACATTTTCCTTGCTTTGGCATAATATATTAGCCTCCAACGCCATTCCACTCATAAGCACTGGTATTTCGGATGTAAACACAGCATCTGCTCTAAAGGATTGTATGCGATTATCAATGAAAGGAAAAATCGAAACTATTTCAGCATCTAAAACTTTTTCGGGATAAGCATTCATTCGAATAAATGCTTTTTGTCCTGCCTCTATTTTAGCCATATCCAATTCATCCACGATTAGTTGTATACTGTATGATTGATCATTTCCAATGATGGCAACAGGTGTAGATCGAACTATCATTTCTCCCTGATCATAAAATAAATTTAAAACCCGGCCATCTATTTTGCTAATTACATAGTACTCCTCTGCATCTTTATTGCTGAGTTTCACTTGATTCGATGCCGATTGAAGTGAAGTACGCAATGATGCTCTGGTTTGCTTCAATCGATTATTGGCTGCAATCCATTCATCCTTTGAAATATTAAATGCTAATTGTGCCCGATCTAGATCTAATTTACTGCATGCATTTTCTTTAAAAAGATTGGTGTAACGTGCAAACTGAATAGAATCGTGCTTGTATTTTGTCAAGGCAGCGTTTAATCGAGCATTTAATTCACCTAAAACCGGTCCATTTTCATCAGCATTACTTTCTGCCAACTGATATGCATCTATAGTTGAACTACGCATCGCATCCAAACGATCGGCATCCATGACTAAAATAGTATCTCCCTTCCGAACGCTTTCTCCTACTTTCTTTACTATTCGAAGCAACCTACCATTACCGGATGCAAATACCTTGTACTCATTTCCAGCCATAATATTACCGGAGGCAAAAACCGATTCAGTAATGCTTCCGGATTTTACGATGTATTCTTCATTGTTAGTAGAACAAGCGCCCAAAACAAAAAGCACAAATACTATCGTACAACTTTTAATAACTACTTTCCACCGCATCGCTATGTCTTATTTTTCTGTTAAAAGGACCCATTGATCGACCAATACTTATATAGAATAGTTTACTTTCTGTAACTGGTAATAAAAACCTCTGACCATTTACTTTAATACTTTGATGATCGTGATCAAGAAAATCTCGGGTATAATACTTTACTCGAACAAAAAGGTCTCTCATATGAACGGAAAAATTCAATGATGGGTTGAACAACTGCACCTTGTTGCTGAACCACTCATGGTATATCAGTTTTTCATCATCGTGTATGACTTTTTGCTTATAAGCAAACATACATTCCAATTCGGGACCAAAGGAAATATAGGAAAGGCCATTTTTGATCCTGATATTCAGAAACAGTGGTATGCCTAAGGCGTAAGATCTTTGTTTGAGTTTTATGCTGTCGTTGAGATTATTAATGAATCCAACATTTCGAACCATCAAGCCAGTGTTCATGCCTAATACTTTGAAAAAATTATAATGCATTTCAACTCCGCCATGAAAGAA
>DAOQTX010000056.1:0-16338 GCA_035340715.1 Bacteroidia bacterium
TCATTAATTACGCAACAACCATTAGGAGGTAAAGCTCAGTTTGGAGGTCAGCGTTTTGGTGAGATGGAGGTATGGGCACTCGAAGCATTTGGAGCATCCAATATATTGCAGGAGTTACTGACAATTAAATCAGATGATGTAATTGGAAGAGCAAAAGCATACGAATCCATTGTGAAAGGAGACAATCATTCCACACCAGGAGTACCTGAGTCATTCAACGTATTGTTGCATGAATTGCGTGGACTTGGATTGAAAGTAACTCTTGACTAATTGTTTAACAAAAAAAATTAATCACTCAAATGAGTATAGCGAAAAAAGATCTTAAAATTAAAAGTAACTTTTCACGAATTACCATTAGTCTGGCTTCACCAGAGCAGATTCTTGAGCAATCGAGTGGAGAGGTGCTTAAACCAGAAACCATAAACTACCGTACCTATAAACCGGAAAGAGATGGGTTATTCTGCGAAAGAATATTTGGTCCTGTAAAAGATTGGGAATGTCATTGTGGTAAGTACAAACGTATACGTTATCGTGGAATCGTTTGTGACCGATGCGGTGTTGAAGTTACCGAAAAGAAAGTAAGAAGAGAGCGCATGGGACATATCCAGTTGGTTGTTCCTGTGGCGCACATTTGGTATTTCAAAACATTGCCAAACAAAATTGGATACCTGTTGGGATTACCCACAAAAAAGCTCGACATGATTATTTATTACGAGCGTTATGTGGTCATTCAAGCAGGAGTTAAAGAAGCTGATGGAATAAACTATCTCGACTTCCTAACTGAAGATGAGTACTTGCAGGTATTGGAGACCTTACCAAAAGATAACCAACATTTGGATGATAACGATCCAAATAAGTTTATCGCTAAAATGGGTGGTGAAGCTTTGTTTGATTTGTTATCGAGACTAAATCTTGACGATCAATCGTATAATTTACGTCACCAGGCGAATAACGAAACGTCTCAGCAAAGAAAAAATGAAGCACTAAAAAGACTTCAAGTGGTTGAAGCATTTAGAAATGCAAATAACCATATTGAAAATCGTCCTGAGTGGATGATTGTTAAAGTAGTGCCTGTAATTCCTCCGGATCTAAGACCATTGGTGCCATTGGATGGAGGTCGATTTGCAACTTCAGATTTGAACGATTTATACCGTAGAGTTATCATTCGTAACAATCGTCTTAAGCGACTATTGGAAATTAAAGCTCCTGATGTAATCTTAAGAAATGAGAAACGAATGTTGCAAGAAGCGGTTGATAGTTTGTTTGATAACAGTCGTAAAGCAAATGCGGTTAAAACAGAATCAAACAGAGCACTGAAATCACTTTCTGATAGCTTAAAAGGAAAACAAGGACGTTTCCGTCAAAACCTATTAGGTAAACGTGTTGATTACTCAGCACGTTCGGTAATTGTTGTTGGTCCTGAATTGAAGCTGCATGAGTGTGGTTTACCAAAAGATATGGCAGCCGAACTATTTAAGCCATTTATCATACGCAAACTTCAGGAAAGGGGTGTAGTAAAAACGGTTAAGTCGGCTAAGAAGATTGTGGATCGTAAAGAAGCCATCGTTTGGGATATTCTTGAGAATGTATTGTTGGGTCATCCGGTTTTACTTAACCGAGCTCCGACTCTTCACCGATTAGGTATTCAGGCTTTTCAGCCTAAACTGATTGAAGGAAAAGCGATTCAGCTACATCCATTAGTTTGTACGGCCTTTAACGCTGACTTTGACGGTGACCAAATGGCGGTTCACGTTCCACTTGGAAATGCTGCCGTATTGGAAGCTCAAATATTGATGTTAGCATCACATAACATTTTGAATCCGGCTAATGGTGCCCCGGTAACTGTTCCTTCTCAGGATATGGTTCTCGGCTTGTATTATATGACCAAATCAAGAACAAGTGATGAACATCGTAAGATGAAGGGAGAGGGCAAATCATTCTACAGCCCAGAAGAGGTGATCATTGCTTACAATGAAAAAACATTGGATTTACATGCCAACATTAAAGTAAAAGTTAATGTTGATGTAGATGGTGCCTTACAATCAAAACTTCTTGAAACCACAACGGGTAGAGTTATCTTTAACCAAGTAGTTCCAGAAGAAGTAGGATTCATCAACGAATTGTTGACCAAAAAAGCATTGCGGGATATAATCGGAGATGTATTAAAGAAAACCGGAACGTCTAAAACAGCGGCATTCTTAGATAACATCAAGCAATTAGGATTTATGATGGCTTTCCGTGGAGGATTGTCGTTTAACCTTGCCGATGTTCGCATACCAGCAGAAAAAGAAAATCTGATTTCAAAAGCGAATGAAGAGGTAGATGAAATAGTGAATAACTTCAACATGGGATTCATCACAACCAATGAGCGTTACAATCAGATTATTGATACATGGACCCGAACCAATACACGAATTACTGAAACGCTAATGCGTCAACTGAGTGGTGACAAACAAGGCTTCAATTCGGTATACATGATGTATGACTCAGGTGCAAGGGGATCGAAAGAACAGATTCGTCAGCTTGGAGGAATGAGAGGTTTGATGGCTAAGCCACAAAAGTCGGGATCGACTGGTGGAGAGATTATTGAAAACCCAATTCTTTCAAACTTTAAGGAAGGTTTATCAATTCTTGAGTACTTTATTTCTACCCACGGTGCTCGTAAAGGTTTGGCCGATACGGCTCTTAAAACTGCTGATGCCGGTTATTTAACAAGACGTTTGGTTGATGTTGCGCAAGATGTAATTATCACTGAAGCAGATTGCGGAACTTTAAGAGGATTGCAGGAAACAGCTCTAAAAAACAATGAAGAGGTTGTAGAAACTTTATACGATCGTATTCTTGGTCGTGTAGGAGTTCACGATGTATATCATCCGATTAGTGGCGAATTATTAGCAAGTGCAGGAGAAGAGATCACAGAAATTATAGCATTAAATATTGAAGAATCTCCGGTTGAAATGGTTGAGATCCGTTCGGTATTAACTTGTGAATCAAAAATAGGGGTATGTGCAAAATGCTATGGTCGAAACTTAGCAAGCGGCCGAATGGTTCAGAAAGGTGAAGCCGTTGGGGTTATTGCCGCTCAATCAATTGGTGAACCTGGAACACAGTTAACACTTAGAACATTCCACGTGGGTGGTGTTGCTTCTAAACTAGCACAAGATTCTCATATCGATACTAAATTCCCTGGAATTGTAGAATTGGATGAAGTACGTTCGATCAATGTAAAAGATAGCGAAGGTAAAGCCGGTCAAATTGTAATCGGAAGAAGTGGAGAGATTAGAATTATTGATCCAAAGACTAAAACCATATTGTCTACAAATGTTGTTCCTTATGGATCTCAGCTATTTGTAAAGAATGGACAAGAAGTGGATAAAGGTTTCACCATCTGTAAATGGGATCCTTATAATGCAGTAATCCTTACCGAAGTGGATGGAAAAATCGATTTCGAACATATTGATGAAGGCATTACGTTCCGCGAGACAGCAGATGAGCAAACGGGTTATCGTGAAAAAGTAATTATTGAAACACGAGACAAGACTAGAAATCCGGCCATCAAAATTGTTCATGAAAAAACGAAAGAGGTTCTTAAATCATACAACATTCCTGTTGGAGCGCATATTTCTATCAACAAAGGAGATAAAGTAACTGCAGGAACGGTTTTGGTAAAAATTCCTCGTACGACCGGACGTTCAGGTGACATCACCGGAGGTCTTCCAAGAGTTACGGAGTTGTTCGAAGCAAGAAATCCTTCGAACCCTGCTGTAGTAAGTGAGATTGATGGAGTCGTAAGTTATGGAGGAATTAAGCGAGGTAACCGTGAAGTTATAATCACATCAAAAGATGGTGAAGTAAAGAAGTACTTGGTTCAATTGTCAAAGCACATATTGGTTCAGGAGAACGACTTTATCAAAGCGGGTAATCCTTTGTCAGATGGTGCCATTACACCAAACGATATATTAAATATCAAAGGACCATCAGCGGTACAAGAGTATTTGGTAAATGAAATACAGGAAGTTTACCGTTTGCAAGGAGTGAAAATTAACGACAAGCATTTCGAAGTAATAGTTCGACAAATGATGCGCAAAGTAATTATCAATGATCCGGGCGATACTCGATTCCTTGAGAAAGAAGTAACCAACAAAACGGATTTCATGGAGGAGAACGATTGGATCTTTGATAAGAAAGTAGTGGTTGATGCAGGCGATTCAGAAATATTCCGTTCGGGTCAAATCATCAGCCTAAGAAAACTTAGAGATGAAAATTCTATCTTGAAAAGAAAAGATTTACGCGAAGTGGAAGCTCGAGATGCAATTCCTGCAACCTCAACGCCAATTCTTCAAGGGATAACCCAAGCATCGTTGCAAACCAAGAGCTGGATTTCAGCAGCCTCGTTCCAGGAAACCACTAAGGTTCTTAACGAAGCGGCCATCAATGGAAAGATTGATGATCTCGCTGGATTGAAAGAGAATGTGATTGTAGGTCACTTGATTCCTGCAGGGACCGGTTTACGTGAATACGAAAAACTTATTGTAGGATCACAAGAAGAATACGACATGCTCATGGCTTCGAAGCAAGAAATGGTTGAAGAAGAGTAATCGATTCAGGGAAAAGGATAAAATCCATGCCACATCGGCATGGATTTTTTTTATAGATTTGTATATATCTTAAAAAAAAATAAACATGGACGATAAGCAAAACCAACAATTGAATATAGAACTCAGTGAAGAAATTTCAGAAGGTATTTATTCTAATTTGGCAATCATTACACACAGCAATTCAGAATTTGTAGTTGATTTTGTGAAAATTATGCCGGGAGTTCCTAAAGCAAAAGTAAAAAGTAGAATCGTACTTACTCCTCAACACGCCAAGCGTTTGTTAAATGCCTTGGCGGATAATATTTCGAAGTTTGAAGCCGTACACGGCACCATTAAGCAAACCGACAATCCGGCATTGCCCATGAATTTCGGAGGACCTACTGCTCAAGCATAATAGAAATCTAGTTTTAGATATTATTATTTAAGCCTCAGGCTTATTTTCCGATATTTGCACTTCTTAAACAGTACAGCATTTTATGTTTACCAATAAAGTTTCTACGCTCGGTCAGTTTATCATCGAAAAGCAAAACGAATTTCCTTATGCTAAAGGAGAGTTAAGTCGTTTGTTACGCGACATTGGCATTGCTGCCAAAATTGTTAATAGAGAAGTGAATAAAGCCGGCTTGGTTGACATTCTTGGTGAGTATGGTGCTACCAATGTGCAAGGAGAAGAAGTAAAGAAGTTGGATGTATATGCTAATGAGCAATTTATCTCGGCTTTAAGTTATGGTGGAGAATGTTGCGCCATAGCCTCCGAAGAGAACGAAGGCTTGGTACACATCAATACTACCGTTTCAAACAATGCAAAATATATAGTGGCTATGGATCCTTTAGATGGATCAAGCAATATTGATGTTAATGTTTCCATAGGAACTATTTTTGCTATTTATAGACGGGAGAACCCCGATGCTCCCGTTACGGAGGCCGATTTCTTGCAGCCCGGAACAAAACAAGTTGCTGCCGGCTACATCACCTACGGAAGTAGTACAATGCTGGTATATACCACCGGACATGGAGTTAATGGTTTTACATTAGATCCATCCATAGGTGAATTTTGTCTTTCGCATCCTAAAATGAAAGTTCCCGATGATGGAAAAATTTATTCTTTAAATGAGGGAAATGCCATTCATTTTCATCCCGGAGTTAAAGCCTATATTCAATTTTGCAAAGAAGAAGATAAAGCAAGTGGAAGACCTTATTCTTCGCGATACATCGGATCACTCGTGGCCGATTTTCATCGCAATATGATTAAAGGAGGAATTTTTATTTATCCTTCTACCAGCAAGGCACCAAAAGGAAAACTACGTTTGTTGTATGAATGCAATCCGCTTGCCTATATAGTAGAACAGGCGGGTGGAATGGCTTCCAACGGATTTGGTAGAATTCTAGAAATGCAACCCGATTCATTGCATCAACGAACACCGCTTTTTATCGGTTCAAAAAATATGGTTAATCATGCTATTGCGTGCATGAAACAAGCCACAATTTAGATTGTTGTGCTAAAATCATGTCTGACCCTTCAAATATTGTAAACCATTTTGCAGCTCATCCCGATTATTCAGAATTGCTTCGGGCATTCAGTAACCAACATAAGGATGTAATTCATCTGAATGGACTGACAGGCTCTGCACCTGCGTTTTGGTTTTTAAGTATTCAGGAGCAGTATCCGCATTCAGCGGTTATTATTCTAAAAGATAAAGATGAAGCTTCATATTTTTTTAACGACTTGGAAAATATTTCTGATCCGGGTCGATTTTTATTTTTCCCTTCTTCCTTTAAAAAATCATTTCGATCCGATTTGCCCGATAACGATGCAGTGCTTCAACGTGCAGAGTCGCTAACCCGAATAGGTAAGTTTGTTAGCAACCCTGTTATTGTTACGTATGCCGAAGCATTGGCAGAGAAGGTGGTTACACTAAAGAATTTAAACAGCCACACATTTGAAGTTAGACGAAACGATAATCTAGGTATTGAGTTTCTGACAGAGTTTTTAGGTGAACATGGTTTTGAGCGAAGTGATTTTGTTTATGAAGCCGGTCAATTTGCGGTTCGTGGAGGCATTGTAGATGTTTATTCTTTTGCCAATGAGTTGCCTTATCGTTTCGAATTTTTTGGAAATACCATTGAGTCGATCAGAAGTTTTGATCCGATGACACAATTGTCAGAGAAGAATTATGAACATGTAATTATTATTCCCAACGTGCAACAAAGCATGTTGCAAAATGAAAGCGAAACTTTTTTTGATTTTATTTCAAAAAACTCTGTGTTTTGGTTTAGCGATGCTTCCTTCGTATTGGAGTTTGTGCGAGAAAACAATGACGATAAAGAATGGAGTAGAGAACAAATCAGCCATACCCGATTAAGTAAAGAGGAACTGTATATCCGATCGGAACAAGTTCAAAGCAAGATGGAAGAATTTAAGAGAGTTGAATTCGGTTCTCAAAAAATGTGGCCGGCAGTTTTTTCATTATCAGCAAACACAACACCGCAACCTCTGTTCAATAAGAACTTTGACATGCTGCTCGGTCATTTGGTAGATAATAATAAATCGAAGATCGACACCTATATTTTTGCCGATCAAGCAAAACAGATTGAACGCATCTATGCCATACTCGAAGATGTTGCTGCGCGCGAAAAAATCCCCACTGATTTAATTCGATTTACACCGGTTCTCAAAGGAATCCATCAAGGATTTTTCGATACGCAATTGAATTTGGCTTTTTATACCGATCATCAGATATTCAACCGCTATCATCGGTATCGGCAAAGAAAAAGTTTTAGTCGAAATCAAGCCATTACCGTTAAAGAATTATCTCGACTACAGCCGGGCGATTTTGTTACACATATCGATCATGGTATTGGCAAGTTTGCAGGCATGCATCGAATTGAAGTGAATGGAAAATGGAAAGAAGCCATTAAGCTGATTTACAAAGACAACGATATTTTATTTATCAGTATTCATGCTCTTCATCGCATTTCGCGATTTACATCGGGCGAAGGAAAAACACCAGCGCTTTCAAAACTGGGAAGCAATTCTTGGAACCGCTTAAAACAGAAAACAAAAAATAAAGTTCAGGATATTGCACGGGATTTGATTGAGTTATATGCCAAACGAAGGGCGCAGAAAGGATTTGCATTTACTCCGGACACTTATTTGCAAAATGAGCTTGAAGCTTCTTTTATATACGAAGATACACCCGATCAGGAAAAATCAAGCAACGATGTGAAATCAGATATGGAGAAGGAGTATCCGATGGATCGTTTGATTTGCGGAGATGTTGGTTTTGGAAAAACAGAAGTTGCTATACGCGCTGCCTTTAAAGCAGCAACCGATGGAAAACAAGTAGCCATATTGGTTCCTACCACAATTCTGGCCTTGCAACACTATAATACTTTCAGAGAACGCTTGTCCGATTTTCCGGTACGAGTTGATTATATTAATCGTTTTAAAAGTAGTGCTCAGCAAAAAAAAGTATTAAAAGATCTTATTGAAGGCAGAGTAGATATTTTAATTGGGACCCACCGATTATTGAGCAAAGATGTAAAGTTCAGAGATTTGGGATTATTGATAATTGACGAAGAGCAGAAATTTGGAGTAGGGGCAAAAGAAAAATTGAAAGCATTGAGAGCGAATGTTGACACTCTTGTACTTACGGCAACACCGATACCCCGAACCTTGCAATTTTCTTTGATGGGCGCTCGCGATCTGAGCATCATCAATACACCTCCTCCCAATCGATATCCGGTAACTACCGAAGTTCACGCGTTTAATGAGCAGATTGTTCAGGATGCTATTTTGTATGAAACCGGAAGAGGGGGTCAGGTGTTTTTTGTTCACAATCGAATTCAAAATATACACGATATAGCCGATATGATTCAATCCTTGTGCCCCGGTGTGAGTGTAGGCATTGGACACGGACAGATGGACAGCCATCAATTGGAGAATATCTTACTTGATTTTATTGAAGGCGATTTGGATGTATTGGTGTCGACTACCATTATCGAATCGGGATTGGATATTAGTAATGCCAATACCATTATCATCAATCAGGCCCAAAATTTTGGGCTCAGCGATTTGCATCAAATGCGAGGACGTGTAGGTCGTTCCAATAAAAAAGCATTTTGTTATTTGTTAACTCCTCCTTTTAGTGTGCTCACACAAGATGCACGGCAGCGTTTAAAAGCTATTGAAGAGTTGAGCGATTTGGGTTCCGGTTTTCAAGTGGCTATGCGTGATTTGGATATACGCGGTGCCGGAAATTTATTGGGAGCCGAGCAGAGCGGATTCATTGCAGAGATCGGTTTTGAAACCTATCATAAAATATTGGACGAAGCTGTTGCTGAATTACGCGATACCGAGTACAAAGAACTATTTCAAGATCAGAATGCAGAGAAGGAATATGTACGCGATTGCCAAATGGATACCGATCTCGATGTGTATATTCCGGATTATTATGTAGAAAATTTAGGAGAAAGATTGGCGCTGTATAAACAGCTCGATGATCTGGAAAACGAAGAAGATTTACTTAAGTTTTCTGAAGGATTAGAAGATCGATTCGGGAAATTACCAAAGCAAGTGATGGAGTTGTTTGATGCACTTCGATTGCGTTGGATTGCAAGTCGATTGGGATTTGAAAAAATTACTCTGAAACAAAACCGACTTAAAGCACAGTTCCTAAGCAATAAACAATCCAATTATTTTGAAAGCAATTCCTTTAAGAGTATTCTGAGTTATGTTTCTACACATGCAAAAAAATGTACGCTTAAAGAAGAAAAGGAAAAACTCTTTTTGCTCATCAAAAATGTTGAGGGCATACGATCGGCAATGCATATCTTTAATGTGATGCAGTCGGAAGAATATTCAGAATTAGCCAATAAAACACATGATGAAAGTTGATCACTTTACATTTAATCCCTTTCAGGAAAACACCTATGTGCTCAGTGACGAGAGTTTAGAATGCATAATCATCGACCCAGGATGTTATAATCCTGCTGAGAAAGATGAATTGTTTCAGTTTATCCAACAACAAAAGTTAAAACCGGTTCGATTGATCAATACCCATTGTCATATCGATCATGTTTTGGGAAATAATTTCATTGCTGAGGCATTCGACTTGCAGCTTGAATTGCATTTACTCGAAATACCTTTGCTGAGAGCGGCTGCGGAGTATGGACCTCAATTTGATATTTATCTTGAACCCGTGAAAGAACCTTTGCTGATGATTAAAGAAAACACTGAAATAGTTTTTGGAAAGAGTAAGTTACAAGTGTTGCATACCCCCGGTCATAGTCCGGGAAGTTTAACTTTTGTTTCTCATGAAGATCGTTTTATCGTTTCAGGAGATGTATTGTTTCGTCAAGGCATCGGACGCACCGATTTGCCCGGAGGAAATTATAATACCCTAATAAAATCCATTGACGAAAAATTGTTTACGCTACCGGATGATTACAAAGTATATAGTGGGCACGGACCGGCAACTACTATTGGTTTTGAAAAAAAGAACAACCCTTTTTTCTAAGCAATCAGTTGTAGAATTTTATTTTCTACTTCAGGACTGTCCCAGCAATCTTCAATGTCATCGCCTTTCATAATCTCATCCATAACTCTTTCTTGTTGCTCACCTTTCAATTTGGCTTCATTGTATGGAATGTCGCTAAAGGTAACCATGCTGTAGAGAGGCATCCACTTATCAGGATATTTGTCGCTGAAGTTTCGTTCAATTTTTTTTCTCAATAAAAAGGATGGATCGGCCACACGGTCGCGCATTTCAATAAAATTGCTCACCGCCAAATCGGCAATTGCATCACCTGCAGGTTTACGCAACTTTTCATATTCCGGCATAATCAATTCCCATTGGTGATGGTGTTTCTCTATCAACTGATTCAACACAAAACAATCTTCAAATCCGCAATTCATTCCCTGACCATAAAAGGGCACTATGGCATGTGCTGCATCACCAATGAGCATAAAACGATTTTGCATGGTCCACGGAAAACATTTTACAGTGACTAATGATCCGGTTGGATTTGAAAAAAAATCTTTGGTCAGATTCGGCATGAGTGGAACCGCATCAGGAAAAACATTCAGAAAAAACTCTTCCACTTTTTTCTCACTGTCTAATGCTTCAAAGGAATGTTTCCCTTCGTATGGAAAAAACAAAGTAACTGTAAAACTGCCATCTAAATTGGGAAGGGCAATCAACATATAGCCGCCTCTTGGCCAAATATGTAGTGCATTTTTTTCTAAGCGATGTTTGCCATTTGTATCGGGAGTTATTTCAAGTTCTTTGTAACCATGCGCTTGATAGTATTGATGGTAATCGAAACGATCGTTCATCATCATTTGATGACGCAATGCTGAAAAAGCACCATCTGCCCCAAACACTAAGGAAGCCTTATGCTGCGATTGCTTTCCTTTTTCATCCTCAATAAACACGCAGTTTTCTTTCAAATCAACCCCTGTGCATCGACTATTAAAAATAATTTCCACTTTGTTTTTCTCTGCTTCATCCATCATCATTGCGTTCAACAGCCCACGTGATATGGAATTGATAGCCTGCTTGTCTTTGCCATACGCTTGGTAAGTTTGCGCGCCATCGTTTGCGTGCATCATTCTGCCATACATTGGAATCGCAATTTCTTTCGCCTTCTCATCAAGACCTATGCCTTTCAATGCATTTAATCCACGATCGCTGAGTGCCAGATTTATACTTTTTCCGGCCGACATATTTTGTTGACGCATGTCCATGCGTCTTTCAAATACTTTTACATCATATCCATTTCGAATTAAATAAACTGCCAGCATAGAACCTACCAGCCCGCTTCCTAAAATGATACTATCTTTTTTCATTGTACATGTTGCTTTAATGCTTTTTGCAATGCTTGACCGAACCTGTAAATATCTTCGAACGAATTATATAGTGGAACAGGAGCCATGCGTATCACATCCGGTGAACGCCAATCGGCCATTACTCCCTGATCGCACAGAGATTCGAAAACTTTTTTCCCATTCTTTGAAACGATCACCGATAATTGACAACCTCTTTGTTTCGGATCGGAGGGTGTAATGATTTGATAAATCTGATTCAATTGCACCGCATCAAAAACATGTCGGATCGTATATTCAAGGTAAGCCGTCATCAGAGTACTTTTCTTTTGTAATATTTTCATTCCTGTTTCCGAAAAATATTTCATGGATGCACACAAAGCAGCCATTGATAAAACAGGCGCATTGCTCAGTTGCCAGGCATCAGCCGAAGCCACAGGAATAAAATCATCGGGCATGGTGAAACGCGTTTTTGGGTCGTTGCCCCACCATCCGGCAAAACGAAAAAGATTTTTATCATTCAAATGTTTTTCGTGAACAAATGCAGCTGCTACCGATCCCGGTCCGGCATTTAAATATTTGTAGGAACACCATACGGCAAAATCAACTCCCCATTTATGTAAAAACATTTCTTTATTTCCGGCTGCATGTGCTAAATCAAAACCGGCAATAGCTCCGGCTTCGTGCGCGGCTTTGCTTATTTTTTCTAATTCAAAATATTGCCCGGTATAATAATTCACCGCTCCCATCATCACCAAGGCGAGTTCGTTTTTATGTGTTTGAATACACGAAATTATTTTTTCGGTTGAAACGTGATATGAACCATTGTCGGGTTTTAACTCTATCAAATCTTTCTTTGGATCAAACCCATGCCATTTTAAATGCGAAGCCAACGCATAACGGTCGGAAGGAAAGGGAGAATACTCCATAATTATTTTTCTTCTCTTCCCGGATGGACGATAAAACGAAACCAACATCAGATGAAGGTTAAGTGTAAGAGAATTCATGGCCACTACTTCTTTTGGTTTGGCACCTACCAATTTGGCTAAATCATCTCGTAAGAATTCATGATAAGGAAACCACGGTTTGCGGGCCTCAAAGTGAGCTTCCACTCCAAATGTTCTCCAATCTTCTAACTCTTTGCGTATAAATTCTTCAGTGTTTTTGGGTTGCAAGCCTAAGGAGTTGCCGCAAAAATAAATGCAGTCTTTTTTTTGATGTTTCGGAATGTGAAAGTGTTGTCGGTACGAACGAAGTTCATCTTGAGCATCTAAAGATTTTGCAAAGGATAGCGAATTTTCAAATTTCATAAAAGCGGGTCATAATTAAATACATCAGAAAAGGAGCAGACATGATTCCTTCGCTGAACAAGTCGTAAAAATACGGATTCCGTTTATATGAACTCATATATACACTGATGAGGGCAAGCAATAGCGCAATGACCAACGCGATTAAATGTAAGTTGGAATAAAATGCGGACGAAAAGGCAAACACAAAGCTAAGTGCCAAACAGATTAAGGCAAAAATTTTGCTGCCATCAATACCCATCCAAACCGGAAGTGTGTTCATTTGATTTTGTGCATCATACGTCCGATCGCGTATATCGAATGGAATGGTAAGGGCACAGATGAAAAAAAAGCGCTGTGCATAAAGATGTAAATCCGGTACATGAAATGTATTTTGTGCAATGCAGCTTTCAACCAAATGCACGGTTATAAAAGCCCAAAGAATGCCGACCAGAAAATTTTTAGCGAATGGAATAGCCCGCAATCCGTTGCGCAAACTGATGGGAGGACTAATGGGGATGAGGTAAAATAAAATTAAAGGACTGAAACAAAGAATTAAGTAAATAACCGATTGTGGTAATTGTATCAAAAAGTAGAAAGCCATTGCCGAACACAATATGGAAAGAAGCAGTTCAAGAATTCGTAAATGCGTATTTCTTTTTTGGCGCAATACTTTTTGAATGGCCCATTCTACCATTCGCGATTTTGCCAATTGATAAACCGCCAACGTTCCAAAAAAATTAAAACTAATCAAAGGAATATAATCCAACACATTTTGTCCTTTTAGAAAAATGGTTTCTGCGCTGAGCACTGCAGCACCTGTCCCAACTACGATTTGCCATTGGCAGAGTGTGTTGAGCAAGGAGATGAATAGTTTTTTCAGCATGATTTAGTTGGATAAACTGAGTGCAACCAAAGTGGATAAGCTGATGCCAAAACCAATATAACCCCATATCAAACTTTGTTTGATTTTAATGTTTCGGGCTTTTTTTTCATAGCCATAGTTAAAGGCTTCTGATCCGGCTTCGGGTATAAATATATGATCTGGAATTTCTACTGAAGGATTGTGTCGCCCAATTATGGTACTGTATAAAAAAGGGACGGGTGTGCCATAAAAACTCATAAATCCGGAGGCGGCACCTACGCCTAAAGAACTCCATTTATTGGCCGGTTTGCGATAATACAACATGGCTGCTTGCTCCCCCTTAATAAACAAGCGAAGGTCTTCAACACTAGGATCGCCATAGCTACTGTCGGGCACATACAAAACATTTTCAATTCCACCGCTGTCGCTTATACTGAATACATTATAGCGATTGATGTATTTGCTTTTCAATGACTTGCTTTCAAAAGGGACATATCGGATACGAGTACCTTCAAAAAAATGTCGCTGAATTTTAATCTCTTTTCCATCCATTAAGAGCATGTTTTGTTGAGCGCTGAGTACATTTGGCTGTGCCAAAAAAAGGAACAATAAACCTATTTTTATCAATCTGATCATAATTATCTCTCTTCCCAAAACTAATAAATTCATTTACTTGTTGAAATGACAATCCTATAGATTAAAAACTAAGAAATACGTACCTTAGCATTCCTTTTTAAAACAATAAATATGAGTATTCATGCCTTTGTAAACCGACATAACGGACCCGATGATGCCGAAGTAAATATGATGCTTGAGCAAATTGGTGCCTCAAGTTTAACCCAATTAATTGATGAAACCATTCCCCGAAAAATAAGACTATCGGAAGAACTCAATTTGCCCGATGCTTTGAGCGAAATGGAATATTTGAACGAATTGAAGAAGCTGAGTTTAAAGAATAAAGTTTTTCGATCGTATATAGGTATGGGGTATTACAACACATTTACCCCAACGGTTATTCAGCGAAACATTTTTGAAAATCCGGGTTGGTACACTGCTTATACTCCTTATCAGGCTGAAATTGCTCAAGGTCGTTTGGAGGCATTACTCAACTATCAAACCATGATTTGTGATTTAACTGCATTGCCATTGGCCAACGCCAGTTTATTGGATGAAGGAACTGCAGCAGCTGAAGCTATGAACATGGTGTTCAATTTGCGCAGCAAAGAACAAATAAAGAATGGAGTCGCTGCCTTTTTTGTAGATGATAAACTTTTCCCACAAAGCAAAGACATATTAATTACCCGTGCTGAACCTTTTGGCATTAAATTGATTTTTGGAGATATAACCACCCACGAATTCAACCAAGATTTTTTTGGAGCAATACTTCAGTACCCCGATAGTGAAGGGAGTATTCAGGATCATTCGGCATTGGTTGCCTCGCTCAACCAAAAAGGAATTAAGCTGGTGGTTGCTAGCGATCTTTTGAGTTTGTGTTTGTTGAGTCCTCCGGGCGAATGGGGTGCGGACATTGTAGTAGGAAATTCTCAACGATTTGGTGTGCCGATGGGCTATGGCGGACCGCATGCTGCTTTCATGGCTTGCAAGGACGAGTATAAAAGAGAAATGCCCGGCCGAATTATCGGTATGAGCATTGATGCTGCCGGTAATCCGGCTCTACGCATGGCTTTGCAAACCCGTGAACAACATATAAAGCGCGAGAAAGCAACTTCAAATATCTGTACCGCTCAAGTTTTATTAGCGGTAATGGCAGCCATGTATGCCGTTTATCATGGTCCGACAGGGCTTAAGTATATAGCCAATAAAATTCATCGCAATGCACGAAGCCTTGCCGCTGCTTTGCAAAGCTATGGTTATACACTCAAGCATACTTTGTTTTTCGATACCTTATACATTCAAGCTGGCGACAAGAAAAATGCTATTGAAAAACTTGCATTGGAAAAAGAAATTAATTTCTGTTATCATTCCAATGGTGATCTGCAATTGAGTTTGGATGAAAGCATCTCGGCAAATGATTTGAATGAGATTAAAGAAATTTTTGCAAAAGCTGCGCAAAGAGAATTTCAGAGAACAGATGATTTGACGAATGGAATCGAAAAAAGTACGCTCAATAGAAACAGCACCTATTTATCGCATCCGGTTTTCAATACCCATCATACCGAAACCGAAATGCTTCGCTATTTGAAAATGTTGGAGAATAAAGATTTGGCGCTCAATCATTCTATGATTCCTTTAGGATCCTGTACCATGAAACTAAATGCCACCAGCGAAATGATCCCATTGAGTTGGGATGCTTTTTCGAAGATGCATCCATTTGCTCCGGCTAACCAATGCGAAGGTTATCGTCAAATGATTGAACAATTGGAAAAGGCATTGGCCATCATTACCGGATTTCATTCTGTTTCTCTGCAACCCAATTCAGGTGCGCAAGGCGAGTATGCCGGTTTAATGGTGATCAGAGCCTATCATGCAGCCAATGGCGATCATCATAGAAATATTGCACTTATACCCAGTTCGGCACATGGCACTAATCCTGCTTCGGCAGTTATGGCAGGAATGAAAGTAGTAGTCGTTAAATGCGATCAGAACGGTAACATTGATTTGGAAGATCTGAAACAGAAATGTGAACAACACAAAGAGAATCTATCCTGTTTAATGGTTACCTATCCTTCAACACATGGAGTATATGAAGAAGGTATAATGGATATAACAGCCATGGTGCACGCCAGTGGCGGACAAGTGTAT
>DAOQTX010000057.1:0-15132 GCA_035340715.1 Bacteroidia bacterium
GGAAATAAAAAATAAACCTGTGCCATTTTATGGTGGGTTATACGGAGAGAAGTTTCTTTTAAAAGCCGCTTAACCTTGACACCAGAGGTTCTTCGGGCCCTATCACCAGCATTTCTATTTGCTGATTGAGACAAAAGCGCGCCAATTGATCAAAATCGGAATTGTTAATTTGTACATTCTCGGCAACTTGTGCTGTACCGCTGTTGCCGGGGGAGGCCTATCATTTTGTGCAGAGTTTACTCTCTGTGATCTTCAGTGCAAAGACGTGTTTTCTATGTCCGGATCCTATATGTAAAATATTCATGTTTTGAGTGGGGCTTTGGGGGTATAAACCTGCGTTATTCAAAAAAATTTTACAAATGAACTGTTTGATTTTTAGATCGAAAGTAGATTACTCGTTAACGATTTATGATTAAACGCGATGTCGTTTTCCCCTCGGTGCCTTCTATTTCCAAGACATAGGCAGCCGGAGCCAAATGCGCAACCGATAAAGTGAATAATTGATCGCTATTTGTTTTTAGCTCATGTAAAGGTTTGCTCATTAATAATCTACCGGTAATGTCATACAATCGAAGCAAAGTGTTTTGATAATTGAGGGTTCCATTAACTGAAATATAAACAAACTCTGAAGAAGGATTGGGGTAAATATTAACCTGATATACAGCATTGGGATTAAATCGTACACTTACCACAGCGCTGTATTTAAAGGTACCGTCCATGTCGAATTGTTTTAATCGATAATAATTAATTCCTACTTGAGGCGAAGGATCCAAGAGCGAATAATGTAAGACTTGAGAGCTGTTTCCGGCTGCTTTAACGCTTCCGATAAATTCGAATTTTAAACCATCGAAAGAACGCTCTACTTCAAAATGAGAAGAATTAATTTCACTTGCCGTAGTCCATTTACACAATACTTCTTTTTCGTTTATCGCTTCAGCATTAAAATCTAAAAGAGTGACTGGTAAAGGAGCGGAATTATCAACGGCTACCCAAGCAAAGTTATACGTGTTTACACCTGCCACCGAAACAGTATTGGCAGCTACATTAACTGAACCAATGGCAGGAAAGGACCAAGTTGCACCACCGGTTCTTTGCATTTGTAAATTTAACTCTACTATGCTATTGTTACCGCTATTGTGTTCCGCATCGAGATAAGTGAACGTTATAGCACTGGTAGGATTGATTCCATAGCTACTCGAATTGATGATCCAAAATCGATCTAATACTTTATCAGAGTTATCGATACCGGCACCATTGGTTAGTAAACTGACTCCGGTAGGGAGCGGTCTATTGTTTGGATTCAGAAACACATTTGTTGGGTAGGTTGAAACAGCAATCTTTCCGCTACTGCCCAAGCCTGCAGAAGATAAAGTCAACGATACCGGAATAAATTGAAAGCTAACATCTGTGCCAAAAGGGAAAACATAATTTACAGGTGGAGGCGTATTACCAATTTCCCATTCAATGGTACCGTAGCCTGCAATGGGATCATTTTCTGAAATGATTAATCCACTTGTTCTGGTGATAGCCAAAGGATTTTTATTCGCAATTTTCAATGTAAAGTTGTTCAATCTAAGATGAACATTGTTAATGTCCAGATTGCCCAGAGTGTTAGCACCAAATCCTCCAGTACTCATATTTTGTGCTAAAGAAACATCGCCTGATCCGCTAGCTAAATTCACGTGAAAAAAATTGGTTTGGCTCGTTCCGCCAATGATTTTTGTACCGGGTCCAAAAAAGCTGACAATGCCACTGGGCGAAACAAATCCAGACAATCCCGAATTGTTGGTCCAATTACCAGATACATCAATTGATCCAAAATTATTAAACTGAGCACTGTTTTGAAGTACAACATCACCATTGATTTCGATACTTGCCCCGTTGTTGGTAACGATTACATTATCGCTTACAAACAACTGTGCATTTGATTGCTGAATGAGTATTGCAAATAACAAACAGCAAGTGAACAATGATTTAGATGATCTTACTAACATATTTACATATGAATTTATAACTCAGAAAATCAAATTAGTTAGTGTTTCAATTTTAAATCTTCCAACTGTTTTTTTAATTCTTGAATTTCCATTTTAGATTGTTCAATCATTTCTTGTTGCTCTTGAATGGACTTAATTAATACCGGAATTAAGTCGGAATAATATACCCCAAGGCGGTCGGCATCTTTAGTGATCCATTCCGTACTGTTTTCATCCTTTTGTACGTATTCTTTACTCACCACCACTTCTGAAATAACCTCATTTAGTTCTTGAGCGATCAACCCTATTTTAACTCCTTCGAAGGGACGGTCTTTCCAATTAAACTGTACAGGGTTTAATTTCAACACTTCGTTTAAACCATAATGTATAGGGCGTATATTTTCTTTGTCGCGTGCATCGGAGGTATTGATTGTACCATTGGTTGCAAAAAGAGTTACCCATCTGTTTGTTGTTGAGCCTAAGTTCCTCAAATTGTTGGTTTCAGGAATAAAGTTAGCATTGGTTTGTAATGTATTGGCACCCCCATCTTCTATTGTTTCAGCAGAGCCAAAATGAATACCATGCCCTGTGCTGAACCCAACCCTGAGCATTTCATCTGTAACAAAATTAGTTCCTATTTTAACAGCAGTATCACCGGCATCTACCAAAAACATATTGGAGTTTCCAACTGCCTCGACTCTAAAATCGTTATTACCCCCGTCTTCATTAAAGGTGGCATTTCCTCTTACATCCAGCATATATAAAGGACTAGTAGTACCTATACCTACATTAACATTTGAAGCTGCACCATTAATACCGGCTACCGATCCTAACACTAATGAGTTGTTTGTGGAAACAAAAGCTTGAGACCCTATGGCTGTAGCATTTGTCAAATTACTTGACCCAACATCGGCATTATTTCCAATTAAAGTATTTTGAGAACCCGTCACATTGTCAAAACCAGCTCCGGCACCTAAGGCAACATTGCTCCCTCCGCTTGTATTGGATAACAAAGCTGATAAACCTATAGCCACGTTTGCACTACCTGTAGAGTTTTGTAATAGCGAACTACGTCCTACTGCAGTGTTTTGAAAACCGGTGGTAGAATTCAACATGGAGTTCATACCCACTGCTGTATTCGATCCAATATTGGATGAACCTATTGAACTACGTCCCGCTTTAAATCCAATAAAAGTATTATCGGTGGCGCTAACATTTGCTGCCCCAGCCTTTGATCCAAGTGCTGTATTGCCGGTGCCGCTGGTCAATGATATCAAAGCTGAATCTCCGACCGCTACCAAATCGGAAGCTGTTGAATTACGCAGTGCAGAACTACCTATTGCAACATTACTATTTGATGTGGTCGAAGATCTTCCGGCATCGGTTCCTATATATACATTCGATTCTCCAGATGCATTATTAATCCCTGATGATCGCCCTAAAAAAATATTTTTAGATCCAGCTAAGTTATTCAATCCTGCCTGCGCGCCAATAAAGGTATTCGAATTACCAAGTGAAACTCGTCCAGTTTCAAATCCTAAAAAAGTATTACCACAGCTTGCAACATTATTCATTCCAGATTCAAAACCTACCATGGTATTATCACATCCTCCTACATTAGCTCTTCCACTTTTGGAACCAATAAAAATATTACCGTCAGCTACATTCTTTATTCCACTTTCAAATCCAAGAACAACAACATCCTGTGCAGAATTAGATTTTCCTGCGTCTGATCCTATAACTACTGAATTATTTATTTTAAGCGCAGCAGATGCGGCCCCTGATCCAATAACTACAGAACCAGTTGTACCATTAACTCCAATTGAATTTATAGAATTAAATGCACTATCTCCAATAATTACATTATTTCTTCCTGTTGTAATATTAAAGCCTGATCGAGAACCTAAAGTTACATTTTCATTGAGTTGATCGATACTACCCGCTTTAGAATTGTTTACTCTAAATTGTAATGGTTGATTATCAGTAGTACCAATAAAATTAACAGAAGGATTGGTGGCAGTATTCCCTGTTAGTCCCCATGCGTTAGCATCACTAGCTATCAAGTTTTGCCAACTGGCTCTGCCAAAGGCATCTGACATCAATACTTTTCCACTCGCTTGTAAGCCATCCACCATTCTAATATTTCCTACCACGTGCAAACGATCTTGTGGTGTGCTGGTTCCTATTCCAACATCAACATTAGATGTTGCCCCATTTATTCCGGCAACGCTGCCTAAAACCATTGTGTTACTTGCATTGGCAAATGCTCTATAACCAATGGCCGTTGTATTGGTTAAATTATTAGAAATCGATACTCTGGAACCTAATGCGGTATTAAAAGTGCCTGAAAAAAAACTTGGCCCGGTGTTACTTCCTATAAAAGTATTTTCCGATCCATTTCGACTAAATAATCCTGCATTATTCCCAACATATGTATTTAAATTTGAGGTTGTATCATTCAACCCTGCATCATCACCTATATAAGTGTTGAATTGTCCAATAGTATTTGATCGGCCTGCATCTGAACCAACAAAAACATTTTCAGCACCGGTGGTTGTATTAAGGCCTGCTTCTTCTCCAAAAAAAGAATTGAAGTTTCCTGTGCTAAACCTTCCAGAGAGTGAGCCCATGAATGTGTTACCAAAAGATGTAATAAAGCTCATTCCAGCTTCAAAACCCGTTATTGTATTTTGTGAGCCGCTTATATTTCCACGTCCACTTCTACTACCAATAAATGTATTAGCAAAACCTGACGAGTTGTTTAAACCACTTTCAAATCCGTTAAAAACATTATTAGCCGCTGCATTTTTTTTACCTGCATCAGCGCCAATAATCACGGACTGAAGTGCGTTAGTTCCATTTGAAGCAGCACCGGCACCTATAACCACTGCATTAATAGAACTGGTACTTATGCCAAAAGCACTGTCACCAATTACTACGTTGTTCTTATTTGTAGTGACTAAATTTCCCGCAAGAAAACCTAAGGTTACATTTTCATTGAGTTGATCAATACTACCCGCTTTTTGATTGTTTACTCTAAATTGTAATGGTTGATTATCGGTGGTACCTATGAAATTAACAATAGGATTGGTGGCAGCATTTCCATTCGTTTCCCATGCATTGTTAGGTCCACCATCTAAAACTTTGATCCATCGAGTTCCGTTCCAATAATAAAATCCCACTCCATTTCCGAATGCGGTAAAAGGATTAGTATTGAATACAAGCAAACCGGTAGCCGGTGCAGTTACCGGTGCAGCAGCTGAAACCAATGGAATGGAAACTCTTGGAATTAATATCCCTCTTGTAGTGGAAGTAAGATCGAGTAGGCTACTCGGATCGGGTGTTGGATTATTAATACCCACATTTTGAGCTTGAATTAATCCGGGCAAATGGAAAGCGAGCAATAAGAAGAGTAGCCTGATTTTCATGAGTTACTTGATCTAAGATTGTATGGTAAAGAAAGCAAGTAACCCTTCTATTCTCAATAACTAATAATAGTGATAAAGCATTAAACCATATTATTTCGTATGGCTAATGAAATGGCTTCTCCGGCAGAATTAACCTGAAGTTTAGTATATATTTTTTTGATGTGTGAGTTTACGGTATGATAACTTAAGTGCACTTCAGCAGCAATCATTTTATAGCTTTTCCCTTCCACCAATAGTTTTAATATTTGCTGTTCCCGCTCACTAAGCAACTCCAAATCTGAAGGATGTTCAGATTTGTGGTCGAATCGAAAATGTTTCATTACTCTTTGCGCAATTCCTGGCGACATGTGGGCACCTCCGTTGCAAACATCAATTATAGCCTCTAATATTTTTTCCGGATCGCTTTTTTTCAGCACATATCCATCAGCACCATGTTTGATGGAATTGAAAATATAATCATCATCTTCAAAAGATGTTTGTATGATAATATTGATTTGTGGGTATTTGTCTTTAATTGTTTTAACGGCATCAATACCAGATATTCCCGGCATGATAATATCCATTAAAACTAGATGAGGATTGCAGGATTCTATTTTGTCGAGCACATTGTTAGCATCCTCAAAGCAACCTACTAACTTAAGTCTTGGATCGGATTCAATTAACATAGACAAACTTTTTCTTCGATCAAAATTGTCTTCAAATATTGCTATATCTATTGGTTTCATTTGTATTATATCGTTTTATTAATTGGCCATATCATTATTATGTACGTACCATTACCGGGAGTACTATTAATCTCGCAAGTTCCATTATTTCTACTCACTCTTGTTTCAATATTTTTCAATCCATTTCCTTTGATAATATCTTGCTTATTAAATCCTACGCCATTATCGTAAACAAATACTTTTAGTTGATCCTGATCAATTTCAATATTGATTTCAGACCGTGTTGCTTTGCTGTATTTGGCTTGGTTAGTTATACATTCTTTTATGGCCAGGTAAATATCTTTGCGCAATTCCATTGAAAAAGAAACAGTTTTTACATTTTCATCAACTATAAAAGATGTTTCAATATCCTGAACTGACAAAATCTCATTCGCATCATTTTTTAAGCGAAAAACAATGTCCTCTATGGAATCGTTTCGTGGATTTATTGCCCAAACAATATCACTCATATGTTCCATTGTATTTATAGAACTTTTGTTGATGTACTCTATATAATCGCGTACATTTTTCATTTTAGATTCAAAATTTTTAAGTGCCAGATTACAATATATTCGAATACTACTGAGTGAAGCTCCTACATCATCGTGCAAATCTCTTGCTATTTGATCTCGGGTATTCTGTATTTCTTCTTTCAACATCTCTGTTCTTTTCAACTCTTCTATAAGCAATGTTTGAGTTCTAACTTTTTCATCCTGATCGTGTTTCGCTTTATACCCTAAACCGGTATTGAAAAACAAAACTTCAAAACTTAATCCCAACATGGTAAAAACGATTGGAGCAACAGGCACCCAATATATTGCTGAAGGAAGACTTGATAAGGTCATGGCCAAAAAATGTCCGGTGGCAGCACACAAACTTCCAATAAGAAAGAAATTGGTAAGACGAGTTCTATTTTTAAAGAAATAAGCAATTAAATATAGTGTGTAAATAAATACAACAATGCTGACGGATAAAAGAAAGATACGTGAAGCGTAGTTTGGCATCCATATTTCACACAAAACAAATAAAATGGATAATAATAGAATACCATATTCTGCTTTAATTATTTGTCGGTTAATATGAGGATGCAGTGTTGGCATTTCCAAAAAATGTCTGGCAAATTTCAAATAGAATATATAGGGAATAAATAGCAATACATTGCTGATATCTAAAAACCATTCACCAAAAGAATAGATTAGAAATGGCAGTTTTATTATTACTTCTGCTTTTAAAAAGAAGTATAATAAAACACATATTAAATAGGCGATATAAAATACATACTCCGATCCTCTATTGATATACCATTGAATAAAAATATAGATGAGCTGAAAACTAAGAAGTGCAAGAAAGGAGAACAAAGCAAAGACCAAAAAAGATGAACTGTACAAAATGTTTGATTTTTGATTTTTGATCCGTGTTTCATCTAATATTTCAAGTTGATAAATTCCACGCTCATCATACGTTATTGACCTGTAGTAAAACACCAAAGTATCCCGTTGACCAGCATTCAAATTATATTTAAGGCTTGGGTAGTAATGTCCCTCTTTGTTTGCCAGAATGTCAATAGAATTAAAAGAAGTAAAACTAGTACTAGGATTCACCTTTGAGTAATAGTACCCCGATCCTAAATTGGAATTGATTGAAATATAGAAGTCAAGAGCATATTCCTTAGGATTGGTAAGAACGACTTCATAACGATGATAGTTTTTATGGTTATCGTCAAGTACCAAGTTCTGAAAGCAAGAATCTGAAATGTTGGGGTTAAATAATCCAAAATATTTTAGCTCGCTAACTTCGATTGGAATATCACTCTCATTTACTATGGTATGCGTATGCTGTGCGTATAGTGAAGTAAACGCACACACACCCAAAAGGAATGTCAACCATAAAATACCTAAAGTTTTCTTAAGCATATTTTAAAGCAGCAAGGTATTTAGAAAGCGAATAAAGCTCAACAGATTTTATTCACTAATTATAGTTAATCGGAACGTCTAAAAAAGCTTATAGAGGTATGTTTCCGTGCTTTTTACGAGGCAGTTTGGCTACTTTATTTTTGAGCATTGCAAAAGCGTTAATAAGCTTTTGTCGGGTAATTGCAGGTTCAATTACTTCATCTACATACCCTCTCTCAGCTGCACGATACGGATTGGCAAAAGTCTCGGTATATTCCAATTCTTTTTCCTTCCATTTTTCTCCGGGATTTTCAGCAGAAGCGATTTCTTTTTTAAAGATGATTTCGGCAGCTCCTTTGGCACCCATAACAGCAATTTCGGCAGTGGGCCAAGCATAGTTCATATCTGCACCTATGTGCTTGCTGTTCATTACATCGTATGCCCCACCATATGCCTTACGGGTAATTACGGTTATGCGTGGCACTGTTGCTTCGCTAAAAGCATAAAGCAATTTTGCACCATTGGTAATAATAGCATTCCACTCCTGATCGGTACCAGGTAGAAAGCCGGGCACGTCCTCCAATACCAAAAGAGGGACATTGAAGCTATCGCAGAAACGTACAAAACGGGCTGCCTTTGTTGAGGAATGAATGTCGAGCACTCCGGCCAAAACCATCGGTTGATTGGCAACTATTCCGATGCTTTTACCTGCCAAGCGGGCGAATCCTACCACAATATTTTCAGCAAAGTTTTTATGAACTTCCAAGAATCCTTCTTCACCATTATCAATCAATTGATAAATTACTTCCCTCATATCATAGGGCTGATTTGGATTTTCTGGTATTATGCCGTTGAGTGTAGGACGAAGTTCGTTGGCACTTGAATAGTCTTGACCGGGCGTTTCATCTTCGCAATTTTGAGGAATAAAACTCAGCAGTTGTTTGATGGTATTGATACACTCCAACTCATTCGGACAAGCAAAATGTGTTACACCTGATTTTGAAGAATGTGTAGATGCGCCACCAAGTTCTTCGGCACTTACCTCTTCGTGTGTTACGGTTTTAACCACGTTTGGTCCGGTAACAAACATGTAGGAAGTGTTTTCTACCATCAAAATAAAATCGGTAATAGCAGGAGAGTAAACGGCTCCACCGGCACAGGGCCCCATGATGGCTGAAATTTGTGGCACCACTCCACTGGCTAATGTGTTTCTATAAAAAATATCTGCATAGCCTCCCAATGAAACCACTCCTTCTTGTATACGTGCTCCTCCTGAATCGTTTAATCCAATAAGAGGAGCTCCATTTTGCATTGCCAAATCCATGATCTTACAAATTTTCTCGGCATGAGTCTCTGAAAGCGATCCGCCAAAAACGGTAAAGTCTTGAGAAAACACATACACCAAACGTCCATTGATTTTTCCAAATCCGGTTACAACTCCATCACCTAAAAATTTTTGTTTATGCAATCCAAAGTCATGAGAGCGATGGGTAACCAACATTCCTATTTCTTCAAAAGTACCTTCGTCTAATAGAAAATGAATTCGCTCACGTGCAGTTAGTTTGCCCTTTTTATGTTGATCGCTTATTCGTTTGTCTCCTCCGCCCTTTTGTGCTTCTTTCTTCTTTTCGTTGAGTAAGTCGAGTTTATCCTTCATTGTATCGGTATAATATTTACAGGTACAAAGAAAACAAAAAAGCCACAGCAATTTTACTGTGGCCTTATCAATAGTTAGCGGTTGAATTAATCCCAACCATTTATTCGAACCCCGATTGAATAAGAGTAAAGCTCGGGACCTTTATTGTCTTTGATCAAAGGGGTAAGCGCATAGGTTCCGTAGAGTACAAAATTTCTATACCCAATACGGGCAGTTGCTTCCATTCTAAAATTCTCCATAAAAAAGTTGGAGTGATTTTTAAACTTCTCTGTGTCTCCATCAATCACTACCTTTCTTTTGGTATGTGTACTCACCCGATAACCACCTATCAGTCCGGCTGCAATATGAAAGCTTTTATGCGCCAAAGGACTTGTATTAAATTCCAATAACAATGGCAAGGTGATAAACTGATTTACTAATTTACTTTTCTTGTATGGAATGCTATCAATAAAACCTGCTAATGAATCTTTGCCCGATAATAGTTTGGTGCTATTATCAAATCGATAGTTGTTAATGCTGTAACCCAGACCCGATACAAGCCATAACTGGCGGTTGTAGATGTTTACATTGAAAGGTACAATATTGAAATTAACATTGATGCTCTTTCCTGTTTTTAAATCCAGATAATCGTATTCATCAGGCAAATCGGATTTATTATCGGAATTTAAAAAACCATTAAACCCTAATTCAAATCCTGCCCAATGTGGCTTTACTTTTTCATTTAGGTCTTTAGTAATTTGTACATTGCCATTGTCGATGATCACGATTTCATTTCCACCAATTTTAACTTTAACCGTATCTCCGGTTTGCGTTTCACCTAAAAACTCCGACTCATCATTCGAACCAATCTTGCCAATTCCACTAATGTTTTTTATTAATACCGATGGTGACTGATCAAAAGTAATTTTGCCATTACCCGATATATCCACATTCAATGTGTCTTTTACATTTACCGACACTTTCCCAATTCCACTAATATCTATATCGGCATTGTTTGCTGATAAATTTTCAGCTTCAACTGCACCGGCTCCACTTATAGAAACATTTAACTGATTGGTTTCTCCTCCTAAAACACTTTTACCTGTTCCGCTAATTCGTGTGCTGATGGAATTGGATTTAACCAATCCTTCAAATCGTCCAGTGCCACTGATATCAATCTGCAAATGATCGCAGTTAATCCTATCCTGAGCAAAAATTTGCGAGCTGCCCGAAATTTCAATCTCATCGATATTGTTAAATAATAAATCTACTCGTTTCACTTTAGCGCCATTGATGGAAAGTTTCCCTCCGGAACTGATGGAATAATCCAACTCTTCAACATTTCCCTCAAGAACTCTAAAACCTGTTTGTTCTCCCTGGTAAAGATTAATTTTCACACTTCCATTTAAACTGATCTTATTAAATGATTTAGTAGGCAACACTTGAGTACTGTCTTGAGCCTTGGTGATGCAAGAGAATAAAATAATTCCCACTAGGGTTGTAATTAACTTTTTCATACGATTTGATTGTTTAATAATGTGACGCCTATACTACACTATTTGTTACAGGACAATAGAATTATTTTGATAGAGATGAAATTGCATAGTCGTTTTGTGCAATATCAATTGGGCCTACATCTATTTTGAAAGCCCTCTTTCTTTTTCGTGAAGCTGAACCCGGCTCTATGTAAATGTTTCCATTACCAATGGCATTAAGATTATCCAAGCTTGTATTGTTTTCATCGCTTGTAGTCGAAGACAAATCTAAATTGGCCAAATCATTTAATATTTCTTCGCTAATACTCTTCTCGATAGATGAAACATGATTGTATTCAACTGCACTTTGAACAATCATTGGGTTTTGTTGTGAATTTGATTCAAGCTTATTTTTTGGTTCCATGACATCTGCTGATGATTCATGTTGATTCACTTTTTCAGTATCCCTATTATTCAATGTGCTGTTTTGCTTTATCTGTCCGATTTTAACTTTCTCTCTATTAACTGACGATTCTTCCAAAAGATCAATACTATTTTCAGTTGGTACTTGATGATCTAAAACAATATCCTTCTCTATTGGAATAGGTTCTTGTGTGTTGTCAGCGATCTGTACATTTGAATCCGGAGATTGAATAAAATATACTCCTACAGCGAATAGCAAAATAGCTGCAGCTGCATAATGCCAAAAACGAAGTGCAATAACTTTTGTATCTCTTTTCAGCAGATTCTCCTTTTCAGGATAGACTACAGATTCAGGTTTAATAAAAGTTCTTTTAAACTCCGAAACTTTTTTCTGCAATTCAGCATTGCTTTGGAGAAAAGAAGAAAACTCATTTGATTCGGTAGGATTCAGATCGCCCTCAAGAAATGCGATGATGTTATTATCTTGAAGATAAAAATCCTCTTTTGTTTTGAGCAGCATTTTGCTGTTGTCAAATGTCTCATAATTCGCTTCGAGTTTTATCAATTCAAATTCTTCAAACTCTTGATTTAAAGATGGATTTTTTTCAAGAAACAAAAACAATTCTTCTTGCAATTCAGTGTTCAAAGTTCCCTCGTAATAATCGAGAATAAAAGCTTGATAATTTTCTATGTTAATGTTCTTGTTCACAGATCAGATTATATTGTCAACGCTTACCAGCATTTGTTTTAATGTGGTACGAGCTCTATATATATATACTTTAACTTGCGATGTGTTTAACTGAGTTATTTCTCCTATTTCATCATAACTATAACCTTCATAATCTCTTAGCAGGATTACACTTCTTTGAATTTCCGGCAATTTGGAAAGTGCATTTTGAATAACTTCACTCCCCCCGGTATATTGGTTTTGCCCCAGGGCTTTGTCGTGTATTTCAATCTCAAATGAAACCATTCTTTTTTTTCTTCGAATGCGATCTATCATCGTGCGATAAGCCGTAGTGAATAGGTATGATTTACTTTTTTCTGCATTAATATTTGCAACATTGATCCACATTTTCTCAAAACTATCTTGAACAATATCTTTAGCTTCTTCTTCATCGCGCATATTGTGCAATATAAACCGATACACATTATCGGCATGCATTTTTACACATGTATTATACTCTTCTGTATTCACTTAAGGGTTGTTTGTATGAATGAGACGGATCAGTCAATTCAAAAGTTACAAGCCAATCAAAATTAATTTAAAAACGCTAATCCGATAATGAAACCACCTTTTTTGTAGGAATTTCCTTCAAAAGCAACGGAATAACCAAGCCGTAAAATATCGAGTTTGGCAATGGAGAAATGAAATTCGTAGTAAGGAACAAAGCTTTCCGTAATCAAAGCATTCACTCCTACATATTCATTTAGGTTGAGTTTTCTTATGCCAGGAATTTTATTCAATAACAGTCCGCCTAAATTGTGCTGTGCATGAATTTGAAAAAAATCATTTGTAGTACTTCTTGAATAATAGTTGAGTAATAAAAAATCGCTTTTCGAGAATGCTGAAAATATGGTTTGATTTCCGTTGAAATGAAAATAATCAATTACACTGGTTTGTTTGTTTTGTAGAAATGTTCCTGCATTAGCATAAAGGCTTAAATTGCCAATCATGCCTAATTTTAAATCATCGGTGATGGATAAACTTAATTTCTGAAAATTAATATGTGATTTTAATTCTGTATTCATTCCAACCTGATAAGTCCATTTGAATGTAGGCCACTTACTACCGATGTGAATGATTCGATTGGGGCGACTGTAGTATTCCATTCCAGGATTATACGATACGCTTAGAGTAGATAAGAAAACAGAATGGTCATTGCTATTTGTAGACCTGGATATTAATTGAAACGGCATATTGCTACTATAGGTAGAATCGGGAGAATCTTTAAACGAATATAAACTTCGATTTTTTAAAAAACTTCTTTGGCCATACTGCAATGATGCATTCAAATTCAATTGATTTTTAATCCAACTCTGATAAAATAATTTAACAAAGTCTTGTTGATAGAGCTTTAAATCATTTTGAGAATTGAGCAAACTATAGAAGGTATTAAAAGATGCATAGACCGGGTTGTTTGCATTCAATTGAGAAGCAGCGCGGCCAATAGAAAGTCCACAACTATATAGGCGTTCGGAATATTTTTGCAATCGAAAGTCGATTCCCCCTAAAAAAGTTTTGTCAGCGAAGCCATATCCTACATTTGGTTTTGTAAAATATTCTATCCCTTTTTCTTTTATTTCTTTTCTTGCTTGCGCATGAAAATCTAAGTTGAGACCCTGAACGGTATTAAACTGCACAGATTCGATCAAACTTCCTGTTGAAATACTTAATTCTTTAAATGACTTTTGATAGGTATATCCGTTTAACAACAAAGCTCCGGGTTTAAACTTGTTCGACTTTCGATCAATTGAATCGCGGTAAACTTCTGTAGAGCGAATATGGCTCAAAGAATCTTTAACCTGATAATCTTTTCGTTCTATTTCGGTTAATGGAACCGGTCTTATTTTTTCCCAATACTCTTGATCTCTGTTATTGGATTCTTTTTCAACCTTTAAAACTTCTCCTTTAAAAAAACGCTTTTCAAATGAAGGGTTAATATTGTATTTGCTAAACACACCTGTAAACTCTCCGTCACCTTTGAAGCCAAAAAAAGAAAAATAAAATCCAAATCTTTTTTTAAACGGTACCCAAATATTCTGATCTTTTCCTGAAGGTTTGAATTCAAACTCTACACTCAAGGTATCTAAAAAATTGAGCTGAGTTTCTTTAGTAATATTCAACTTTAGATTGGCAATATTGAATAGCGAATCGTTTACATATAGCTCTCCTCTGAATACTGGGTCGGCATTTCGTTTGGGTGATACTTTTATTTTATAGACCAAGATTCCATCTCTGAACTCAGAGCCCATCAATTCAAACCGATAATAAAAAAATGCATTGTTTGATATGGGCGAGATATAGCCGCGCGGATTTAAATCTCCAACATCTATTATATTTTCGTAAAAATTGAATTCCATACTTCGAGCCTGATTAAAGGTATAGGCCCTGCTGTTTCCGCTAAACTTAGAGGATCGAACCGTTTCTTTATACTGATCTGGTTTTTTAAAATAATAGTCGGAAACGGATTCGGATAAATAAATTATGCCTGAGCTGGTATCAATGATTTCAGAAAGATCAACTTCATTTCCTAAAATCTTTTTTGGGTACTCAATCAACCGCTGTACTCCCTTTACATACGCTTCACAGGAAAAAGATTCGATTTGATTTTTATAATAGTTCTTGTTTTCGATCACCTTGCGCATAATTCGGTAGGCAGGGTCTTCTGTTCCATCAATGGTTACTTCGCTGATCGAATATTGAGTTCTGTTCAGTATAATATCTAACCGGTATGCTTCATCACCTAATCGAACATTTCGAATTTCATTCTTATACCCTAAAAAACTAAAAACTACTTCATATTCGCCTGGCTCTAAATGCAGAACATAATTTCCTTCCGAATTACTTGTCGTTCCGTTGGTGGTGCCTTTAATATAA
>DAOQTX010000058.1:0-14960 GCA_035340715.1 Bacteroidia bacterium
AACTCTAACATAAATTGAAGAATATCCTTACTCAACACTTGCCCGGGCACCAAAACAGGAAAACCAGGAGGATATGGAATTACAAAAGAAGATGCCACTAATTCTCTCCCCTTTTCCATAACAGCAGTACAATCTTTCAAAGAAATGTATTCACAATTATCCTCATTGTAGGCTAAAAAATATGCTTCTCTTAAATTGCCTCCGGGCACACCTGGCACTGCTTGAAAAGAAGAGTGAAATCTGGAAAAGTCAGGCAGAGGTGGTACATCAATGGTCAATGATTTTATTCGATTAAGTGCTATTTCCTTTTCGCGCTTATTCATCCCCTCATACTTTTCATCTAATTCCTTAGCTATACGCATCAAGCTATTGGTCAAGTATGCAATGCTTCCCCGAGTCGTTCCAACATTGGTCATAAACAAAACTGTATTCCTTGAAGTTTTGTTGATTTGAATATTGAATTGATCCATTAAGAATTTGTTTTTGAATGTATCTCCATCTACTCCCGATAATCCTATTGACAAAGTTATTTTCGTTGGGTCAAGAACAAAATCATCGGCTTGCCATGCCAACTCCATTCGGTTCCAACCTTTTTCCGGTTCATAGTATTTATCCAAACCACTCTTGACGTAGTTTCCGGGAATTAGATCTTGTACCGACAACACTTTAAAATATTTACTGAGTAGCGGATGGTCTTGAATTTTTGCTCTGAGCAGTAAGGCTAATTCGATACTTTTTTCAACCATCTCAAATCCCTCAAACTGTATTTGTCTTCGTCCAACATCCAAAGAAGCCAATATTTGATAATTGGGAGAAGTGGATGTATGTGTCATGTATGCTTCGTGAAAAGTACTTTCCGTTTTCTTTCTAAAATCTTCATCCCACACATGAATCATGCTGCCTTGTCGGAAACTGGTTAGAGTTTTATGGGTGCTCTGAGTTGCATAGACTCGTATGCGCACTTGATCCGGATCGGGCATTTTAGCTTGCTCATTCGGTTTCAAACTTTTAATATGCGCTTCATATCGTTCTCGATATGCTTCAGATTTATACTTGTTATATAATTTGTTAGCTACATACATGCCCGTTCGTTTGCGATACACAGGTGTAAATGCCGCAAAGGCAAACCAAGCTTCGTCCCATAGAAAAACCATATCGGGCTTAATGGCTAAAACCTGCTCCATCACTTTTTCAACATTGTACACTACTCCATCAAAAGTGCAATTGGTGAGCAACAACATTTTAACATGCTCTAATCGACCAGCTGATTTAAGCTCCAACAATTTATTCTTAATCGTTTCTAATGGAACTGCTCCATACATGGAATATTCTTCAATGGGATACGAATCGAGATACACCGGATACGACCCGGATAAAACCATTCCGTAGTGATGTGATTTATGACAATCCCGATCGATTAACACTAAGTCATTTGGCTCTACTAATGCTTGTAAAACAATCTTGTTTGCCGTGCTCGTTCCATTGGTTACAAAAAATGTATGCTGTGAACCATAGGCTTCAGCAGCCATTTGTTGAGCTTTTTTTAATGGTCCGGTAGGTTGCAACAATGAATCAAGACCACCAGTAGTAGAAGACGTTTCGGCTAAGAACATATTGCGTCCATAGAATTCACCAAAATCTTTTATCCATCTCGATTTGAATACTGAATTACCTCTTGAAATAGGCATAGCATGAAAAACCCCGGTAGGCTTCTGACTGTAATCTTTAAGAGCAGTAAAAAAAGGCGTATCGTATCGGTCACGAATTCCTCTTAAGATCGAAAGATTAAGTTCTTGCAAATCTTCTTTACGATAGAATATTCGATTAAAGAGTTGCATGGTAGAATCTTTTAATTCGGAAATGATCGTTTCCGTTACATAATAGATATCAATTTCGGGTCTGAATTCGCGAATAAACTTTGCTAAAATAGGCCCCAATTCCGATTCAGGCTTGTGCGACATTTCGATATCCAACACCGGTTGAATATAAGGTGCAATTTGATCATTAATGATTGTTGAATCATAAGGAGGCGCATAACAAACAATCACCGATTGTATATTTGGATTTACAACTATAGCTGTTAATGCATCTTGAAAAGAACGCTGAACAATTAATTCGAAAACAAACTCATCATTGTTTTTATTTAGCATATGAAACTTTCTCTTCGACTCGGCTTCTTCTTCAGCACTAATATCTTCCACCAAAAGCACTTCAAAATATTTTTTTCCACTCTCCTTGCTAAGTTCATTTCTTTCAGGATGCGACAACAATTCTTCTTGTTCGGTATCGTCTGCAAAATCGGGATGTATTCTGTAGATGTTGTATATCAATGATCGTGTAAGATCAAGTGCCTGAGCAGCATAGCTGATATAGTCTTCATTCTCTAGAAATGAAATTAATTTGCTGACTGCTTTATAGCCGGGAAAGGCAAAATAATTTTCCACATGACTCAACTGACCGAGTATGTCTTGAGCTTCTTCGCTCAAATGGTTTAGTTTATCTCTAGTCTGCTTTCCTTTTCCGAAATCAATCGCATTGTTTCGGATATCTTTCCATAGTTTTAGCCTGAGCTGTCCAATATTATAGAATGGAGCTCTTGTTTTTGTTAGTGAACTCACGTTAATTATTGATTAGAATGTAGTGCTAATTTATTGCCTTCAGAATCTATGAATAACGCAAAGTATCCATACTCTTCGTTGATTAATGTCTTACCCATTATAACTCTTCCACCGGCATCATCTACTCGTTGCAGTACTTCGTTTAAATCTTCTCCACCGTTTAAATATATTAATGGACCTGACTCGCCAGGAACTGAACCCGGACCGGCAACCACTGCTCCGCCAATTCCTTTAGCGGCAGGAAAAAACGCCATTGCATATCCGTTCAATTCTACTGTTTCCATATCGATATCAAATACCTGATTGTAGAAATATTTTGCGCGTTCAAAATTTAGTGCAGGAATTTCGAACCAACTGACATAATCTTTAATTTTTTTCTTCTTCTTTTTAGTTGGTGCTTTCTTCGTAATTGTTGTACCCATAAATCTTAATTATTGTATTAATATACAAAATTAAATTAGATTTCTCGGATCCTCTTTATTGGTATCGGGTGCAGCGTCATAAACGCTTTTCAATTTACCAATACGATCGGGTTTGCTCAATGCGCCTAATTTTTCTAAAAACGGCAGCTTTTTACCCGAATTATAGATATCAAAATCGACATTACGATCGCGAAAACTCTTAAGGGGTTGTCCCAATCGCAATACCCCAAATTCACGACTCCGGTGAACACGACTCATATCGACTTCAATCGGAATTAATTCAGGACCGGTAGAAGCTTGATAAATGATTCGACCATCGGGACCACAAATAATACTTCTACCTGTGCCACCATCACCCAAACCATTTATATCAAACACAAACATTTGATTGCTCGCTGCAGTGGATTGAGCCATTGCCAATTCAATATCGCGATCGATGGTTGCGGTCAATGTGGGGTGCAGCAATACTTCTACACCATGAACTGCAAGTGTTCTGCTGGTTTCAGGAAACCACATGTCGTAACAAATGGTGACCCCAAAGCGACCTACATCAGGCACATCCCATATTAAAAAATCACTCCCTCCACTCACTCCTTCCTCATAAGGATAGAATGGAAATAATTTATCAAAGCGACCAATGATTTCTCCATCAGGATTAATGACTGATGCGGTATTGAATATTTTCCCATTGTCTTTTCTAAACATGGTTCCCGGTATGATCCAAATATTGTATTTCTTGGCTGACTCGCAAAAACGCAACAAGGTGTCGTTTGGATAATCTTGTGCATAATAGGTTAATGGACCATAGGCGCATAACTCACTGAACATAACCATTTGAACCCACGGATATACGTTCATGAGCACATCGATTTTATGCAGCATTACATCGACATTGTTATGTGATGCAGACACGTGCATCTGCACTCCTGCAATAGAAAAAGGCTTCATTAATTTGAATTTTTAATTGCGATCAATTCTTGCTCGATGATTTCAAAACCTTTGTTTAAGATTTCATCGCTTGTGTTCAATGGCATCAAAACCCGAATGACATTTTTATAAGTTCCCGCACTGACTAGTATTAATCCTCTTGAAGCGCATCGCTTAATCAGCTCGTCACAAATATCGTGATCGGGTTGTTGCGGGTCATTATTCTTTACAAACTCTATAGCCATCATTGCACCCAATCCTCTTACGTCTCCAATTTCAGGATGACGTGATTGCATGGCACTAAACATTTTATAAAGTTTAGAGCCCAAAGAAATTCCTTGTTCAATCAACAGTTCATCTTTAAAATATTTTATAGTTGCCAAAGCAGCTGCACAACAAACCGGTGATCCGATATAGGTTCCTCCTATGGTTCCCGGCAATGCAGCATCCATCACGTGAGCTTTGCCCACTACCGCAGCTATTGGCAATCCCGATCCCATTGATTTGGCATACGTAGAAATATCAGGTGTAACACCATATGTTTGCCAAGCCGACCAGTTTCCGGTTCGTCCAAATCCACTTTGAATCTCATCCAATATGAGCATCACATTGTATTTGTCACAAAACGATCGCAATCCTTCCATATATTTTTGAGGCACGACACTAAATCCTCCTTCACCTTGTACCGGTTCAATGATGATTGCTGCCAAATGATTTGGGTCAATATGTTTGTGTGTGCTTTCTTCTAATCGCAACAACTCGTCACTCACAAACTGATCGATACTTCTACCTCGACTATCGCGATAGATATTTGGGAAAGGCAAACGATATACTTCGGAAGCGAAGGGTCCACAACCAATTTTATAATTGATCTTACTGGTTAAGGTCATGGCCATCATAGTACGACCATGAAATGCATCTGTGTAACAAAGAATACCTTGCTTGCCGGTTGCCTGTCGTGCAATTTTGATGGCATTCTCCACGGCTTCGGCTCCTGTGCTCACCAACATGGCTTTGGTTTTTTCACCATGAGGTAAAATTTCGGCCAAGGTTTCGCACAATTCAATATAAGGTTCGTAGGTAACAACATTAAAACTCGTGTGTAAATATTGAGCGGCTTGTTTTTGAATGGCCTCAACAACCGGTGGAGGACAATGCCCTGCATTGACTACTCCAATTCCTCCGGCAAAATCGATTAATTCATTTCCATCGGCATCGGTAATGATCGATCCTTTTGCTTTAATAGCAGTGGCTGTATTGAATACACCCACTCCCCGAGCTACGGCTTTATTTCTTCGTTCTAATAATTCTTCTGATTTAGTTACTTGTAAAGTACTCATGTATGCTTTCTTTTGATTTCAAATAGTGGATGCAAAGATACAAATCGCTTAGGGACTGAAAGGCTTACGAATTAACTATTTATGAATGTTTATCCATGAACTGTGAACAGTCGGTTTCAGATATAAAAACATAACTTTATGCAATGAATAAAAAAAGAATTGATCTGAGTCATAGCATTACCGATGGACTAATCACATATAAAGGGCTTCCTGCTCCTATCATTTGCGATTATTTATCAAGAGAAGATTCCAAAAAGTTTTACCCGGAGGGTACCAGTTTTCAAATTGGGCGCATTAATATGATTGCCAATACCGGAACCTATTTGGATTGCCCTTTTCATCGTTATGAACAAGGGGCCGATTTAAGCGAACTTTTACTGGAACAGGTTTCAGGCCTTGATGCCGTTTGCATTCAATTTGATTATGAAAAGAATGGACTGTCTATTGAACCCAAGCATATAGAACAAATTAACCTGAAAGGAAAAGCTGTCTTACTTCATACCGGATGGAGCAAGCATTGGAATACCGATAAATATTTTGAGCAGCACCCTTTTCTCAGCGAGGCTGCTGCACTTTATCTGCAACAACAAAATGTAGCTTTGGTTGGAATTGACTCCCACAATATTGACGACACAAGAGGAAACAGCAGACCTGCACATTCTATTTTGTTAGGCAATAATATTCTCATTGTTGAACACATGACTCAACTGCATCTTTTACCTTCATCGGGTTTTGATTTTTATGCAGTACCCCCTAAGGTGCAGGGCATGGGCACTTTTCCGGTTCGGGCATTTGCTGAACTAAAATAAATACTTGTTTACGCTTGAGCGATTGGACGCACCTCAGGATCGTTGATGATGCTAAAATCGATCCGATTATCTACATATCGTTTTGTTAAGGAATAATTGACCACATCAATCATTTCTTTCACATATACAAAGTTCATCCCATCTAAATAGTTCTTACTGATCTCTTCAATATCCTTACGATTGTCTTCACTGAGTATGATGGTATTAATTCCGGAACGCTTAGCTGCCAATATTTTTTCTTTTATCCCTCCTACTGCAAGTACTTTTCCACGTAATGTAATTTCACCGGTCATGGCAATTTTCAATTTCACTTTTCTTTGTGTAAAAGCACTGGCCAATGATGTTAACATAGCAATTCCTGCCGATGGACCATCTTTTGGTGTAGCCCCTTCCGGAACATGAATGTGAATATCCCAACGATCGAAAACACGAGGATCGATATTCAACTCCAATGCATGAGCCTTTAAGTAGGCTAAAGCAATGGTAGCCGATTCTTTCATTACATCACCCAAATTTCCGGTGAGCGTTAACTTTCCTTTGCCTTTATTTAAACTGGTTTCGATAAATAATATCTCACCACCATGCGGAGTCCAAGCCAAACCGGTAACTACACCTGCCACATTATTATCAAGATATTTTTCTTTAATAAACTTAGGCGCTCCTAAAATTCTTCTTATATCTTCTGCACTTACTTTTACAGAATATTTTTCCTCCATTGCTACACTCTTAGCAATATTGCGCACAACGGATGCAATCATTTTTTCCAAACCTCGTACACCGGATTCACTGGTATATTGATCAACAATAATTTCGAGAATTTCTGGTTTAATCTGAACGTGTTTTTTCTTCAACCCATGTGCTTCTATTTGCTTGGGTATTAAATGACGCTTGGCTATTTCAACTTTTTCTTCCAAAGTATAACCACTAATTTCAATAATCTCCATTCGGTCGCGCAGTGCGGGTTGAATAGAGCCTAATGAGTTGGCTGTGGCTATGAACAGTACATGGGATAAGTCATAACCCATCTCCAGGAAGTTGTCGTAAAATTCGTTGTTCTGTTCCGGATCAAGCACTTCGAGCATAGCACTAGAAGGGTCGCCATGATGATCAAAAGTAAGTTTATCAATTTCATCCAAAACAAAAACCGGATTGGATGTTTTTGCTTTCTTTATGTTTTGCACAATTCGACCGGGCATAGCACCAATATACGTTTTACGATGTCCACGTATCTCAGCTTCATCGCGCAATCCACCCAATGACATGCGTACATATTTTCGACCCAAGGCTTCGGCAATTGATTTACCTAAGCTGGTTTTTCCCACACCGGGAGGACCATATAAACACATAATCGGAGATTTCATGTTTTGCTTGAGTTTTAGCACCGCCAAGTATTCCATGATTCTCTTCTTCACTCTTTCAAGTCCATAATGATCTTTGTCTAATATTTTCTCGGCATGTTTTAAATCAAAATTGTCGGTAGAATATTCATTCCAGGGTAGCTCCAATAGCAAATCAAGATAATTCATTATAACGGAGTACTCTGCAGCAGCCGGATTGATGCGTTGCAATCGCTCCACTTCTTTATCAAAAATTTCTGCTACTGCTTTCGACCATTTTTTCTTCCGAGATTTTTCTTTCATCTCCGCCACTTCCTGATCAAAAGTTGATCCACCCAGTTCTTCCTGTATGGTTTTCAATTGCTGATTTAAAAAGTATTCGCGTTGTTGTTTATCAATATCTACTTTTACTTTGCTTTGAATTTGATTTTTCAATTCAAGCATTTGTAATTCTTTCGTTAACAATTCAAGCACTTTGCCTGCACGAGCCTTCAAATCGTTCATCTCCAACAACTCTTGTTTCTTCATCAGTTCGGCATTCAAGTTGGAAGAAATGAAATTGATCAGAAATGAAGGGCTTTCAATATTTCGAATAGCAAAAGCTGCTTCGGAAGGCAGTTGAGGATTTTGCTTTATAATTTGAAGTGACAAATCTTTCAATGAATCAACTAAGGCCACAAATTCCCTGTTCTTTGTATCGGGTTTTTGCTCCATCAGCGAATCCACTTTGCCTATAAAATACGGTTCTTCTTGTGTAAGTTCTTTAAGTTGAAATCTCTTTTTACCTTGAATGATTACCGTAGTATTTCCATCGGGCATTTGCAACATCTTCAATATGTATGCTACGGTACCTACTTTGAAAATATCTTTGAAACTCGGGTCTTCAATAGATCCTTCTTTTTGAGAAACTACTCCAATGGTTTTATCCGATTTGTACGCATCCTTAATCAATCGAATGGATTTATCTCTCCCAACAGTGATGGGAATTACAACACCCGGAAACAAAACAGTATTGCGCAAAGGAAGTATCGGTAAAGTTTCAGGAAGATCTTCTGCATTTATTTGTTCTTCGTCTTCTGAACTTAATAATGGAATTAAATCTGGTTCGTCATCTGTGACACCTGAAAGGACAAAAAGTGAATTTTTATTTGGATTTGATTCTTGATTCATGATTTAATAAGTCAATATGTCAGTTAAAATTAAGAAAAGAGCCCTTGGATTGATCAAACACTCCTAATTCAACAAGGGTGCCAAAACTATTTTTCAAATTCAGACAAGTATTTGAGCATTTTATATTCTGCATCACTCAACTCCACGCTTCTTCTTGACATTACATCTCTTATGGTTTGTATGGCTTTGTCAAATTTATATGTATCAAATCCTGAAGCTCCTCCCCACTTAAATGATGCAACATGTTTGGGTGGAAAATCGGCTCCAAAAACATTGACACAAACATCAATACAAGTTCCTGTATTGAACATGGTATTGATACCTGCTTTTGAATGATCGCCCATCATCATACCACAAAAAATAGTTTGGGTATCAATCAGGTTTCCAGAGCTATAATCGTGCAAGCTTACACTACTGTAATTATTTTTCAGGTTAGAAGTATTGGTGTCGGCTCCTAAATTACACCACTCTCCTATAACCGAATTACCAATAAAACCATCGTGCGCTTTATTGGAATTGGCAAACAAAATTGAGTTGTTTACTTCTCCTCCAACTTTACATTGTGGTCCTATTGTAGTTGCCCCATAAATCTTCGCACCCATTTTTAACACCGCTCCATCACCTAATGCAAATGGACCTCTAATAGATGTACCTTCCATAATCTCCGCTCCTTTGCCTATATAAACCGGCCCAAGTGCGGCATTGATGATGGAACATTCTACCACAGCACCTTCTTCAACAAATACATTTTCAGTAGTGCGCACTCGATTAGATGACGAAAGTGCATCACTTTTTCTATCGGCCGTCAACCACAAAAAGTCATCTGCAATTGCTTGTCCATTCCATTGAAAAATGTGCCAGGGCCGCTCAATAAATTGTATCGATTGTTCGCTATCAAAAATTATTTTTTCTGTTTCTATGGTTTTACCCTTCAGGTAATCTCCTACCCCATCTTGTGTTAAGTGGATGGCAATGCAAATTTCATTTTGATAAAGCGACTGCCCGGGTTTTAAATTGGATATGCTTGTAAATAGTGATTGAGTCAATAATAGATTTGCCGGTGCAATGATATTTTCTGCTTCAATTTGAATCGGATATTTTTCCGATAAGTAGCTTTCGCAGGCATCGCTCACTTTGGTGGCACCCAACTGTTCCCATTTTTCTTTTATGGTCAATATTCCACATCGAATTTCAGAAGCAGGACGCGTAAAAGTAAAGGGTTTTAACTGCTGATGTATCGAATGAGTGGTCTGTAAAATAACGTTCATAGATAATTTTGGATGTCACTGCTAAAAAACAAAAAAGTCCCATCAAAATGGGACTTTTAAGCATGTATTTTTTAACAATAATTACTCTTGTTCTTTCTTTCCGGTTTTACGCTTAGCATATCGAGAATTAAACTTATCTACACGTCCTGCAGTATCAACCAATTTCATTTTACCGGTATAATAAGGATGTGACATATGCGATAATTCAAGCTTTACCAATGGATATTCTTTTCCATCTTCCCAAGTAATGGTATCTTTTGTTTCAACCGTTGAACGGCTCATAAATGCATAATCGCACGAAATATCTTTAAAAACCACTAAACGGTATTGCTTTGGGTGTATATCCTTTTTCATTTTCTCTTTTTTTGAGGTGTGCAAAGGTAAACATTTAATGTATATGTGCAAAAATTTGATGCCACTAAAGCTAAGCTCCATTTTTATTCAATTTGACTCGATTTATTCTCTATTTCCTTTTGTTTTTATCGTGTCATAATCATTCTTCCCTATAGGACATTTATGAATGAATCTCTAATTTTGATCGAATCACTAAACGAATCCAGAAAATAACCTGATATGAAATTCAAGAAAACTCTGCTCCTCTTTTCCTTTACTTTCATGTTTTGCTTTTGTGCTCTAGCACAGCAAATCAAGAATGTACTTTTTATAGGCAATAGTTATACCTATTACAATAACTTACCACAGCTGTTGAGCAGCATGGCTTCATCTACCGGAGATTCTATTTGGTTCGATAGCAATACACCCGGAGGATATACCTTACAAGCTCATAGCAGCGATGCCAATACACTGTTTAAAATTGCACAGGGAAATTGGGACTATGTAGTATTGCAAGAACAAAGTCAGCGCCCATCTTTTCCTATTGCTTCCGTTCAGTTTGATGTTTTTCCTTATGCCCGTAAGTTAGACAGTTTGATAACCCTTGCCAATCCTTGCACCGAAACGGCTTTTTATATGACCTGGGGCAGAAAAAATGGCGATGCCAATAATTGTTTTTCATGGCCTCCGGTGTGTACCTACGATGGCATGGACAGTTTACTCAATTTGCGTTACCGAATGATGGCCGATAGCAACAATGCCATACTTTCTCCGGTAGGAGCAGTTTGGAATTATATCCGAACCCAATATCCGCTCATCGAATTGTATCAAGCAGATGAAAGTCATCCTTCACTCGAAGGAAGTTATGCCGCTGCTCTTACTTTTTATACCACTATTCTCAGAAAAGATCCTTATTTGGTAAACTACGATGCCGGTTTGCCCTCTTCCACAACTTCCAACATAAAAGATGCCGTGAAAAGTGTAGTCTTCGATTCGTTATCGGTTTGGCATGTTGGCGAATACGATCCGCAAGCCAATTTCTCTTTCATCACCAATGGCACTACCCAAGTAGCTTTTACCAATACTTCAATCAATGCACAAGGATACTATTGGAGTTTTGGTGACGGAAACAGCAGCAGCCTACCCAATCCGGTGCACCAGTATACCAACAATGGTATTTACACAGTAATGCTAATAGCATGGAATTGCAGTCAAGCCGACACTAGTATTTATCAAGTTAATACCCTGAGCACTGGTATAGAGGAGCAAAATTCGCAACAAACTATTTTGGTGCAACAATCATTGGGCAATCAAAATGTTATTTTGCAGCTGCCTCCCGAATTACAAAACAGCACCCTAAGAGTAAAACTTTTTTCATCCTTAGGTGAATGTGTTTTGGATTCAAAATGGAATAATCAATCCTCGCTAAATTTAAATATCAAAAATCTCCGCAAGGGTGTGTATTTCATCCGCATCAATGAAAAATGGATCAGCCGGCTCATGATTATTTAATATTTATTCTTCTGTTTGGGCAAGCAACAACACCGGCCATTATTTTTCGTTGTTACATCAATTGTTAATATAGAGTATATTTGCGACCCTATGCCAGCATTCAGGACTTTAGCCATCATCTTTTTTACTTTAATCATGTCAAGTTCTTGCCGAAAACAAGACGACTTTCTAAGCGATAAAGGTGCTACTCTAGATTTTTCGGAAAAACTGGTTTTGTTCGATACGGTATTTGTTACTGTGGGCAGCACCACCAAACAACTCAAAGTTTACAACCGGAATTCGAAACCGGTAAAAATTCAATCGCTTCGATTGGCCAGTGGAAACGCTTCGGCCTACCGCTTAAATGTGAATGGATTGTCGGGAAAAGTTTTTAGCAATATTGAAATAAAGGATAAGGATAGCCTTTACATTTTTATCGAAGTAACCGTGCCCGATCCTCAATCGCCCAATACCCCTTTTGTATTGGCCGACAGTATTGTTTTTACGCTCAATGGTCAGCAACAAGATGTTGACTTGGTTGCTTGGGGACAAAGAGCCAATTTTATTTTCCCCACAGACACCATCAGCGGCCTGCCTCCTTATTCAGTGGTGTCTTGCAATGCCGTTTGGGACAGTCTGCTGCCCTATGTTATTTATGGATATGCAGTGGTGGACAGCTGCACCTTAACCATTAGTGAAGGAACCAAAGTTCATTTTTACAACAACTCAGGTTTGTGGGTTTATCCAGGAGGAACTCTTCATGTAGAAGGAACCAAAGAACATCCGGTTCAGTTTTTAGGAACCCGACTCGATCCGCTGTACGCTGATATTCCCGGACAGTGGGACCGCATTTGGATCAACGAAGGAAGCATCGACAACCGAATCGACTACGCCATTATTAAAAACGGATTCATCGGCATACAAACCGAAGAATTGCTCACGCCATTACAAAACACTCCGCGCAAATTATATCTCAGCAATACCATCATCAAAAACATGAGTGGCTTCGGACTCTTCAGCCGAAACTATATTATCGACAGTTACAATACCGTTATCGGCAACTGTGGTTTGGGTGGTGCCGCACTCACTGCCGGTGGCGATTATTTATTCCGTCATTGCACCTTTGCCAACTATTGGAGCTATAACCAACGCCCTTTCCCCAGTGTGTACATCAACAACTACAGCAGCGATCAGAATGGCAATACCGTACCGAGCAATTTGGTCAATGCCACTTTTGGCAATTGCATTGTATATGGAAATAAGGAAAGCGAACTAAGTCTTGAATTCACTTCTTCTGCTCAATCCAACTATGTGTTTGATCACACCCTCATTAAAGTGGACAACAATTTTAATACAGCCACTCCGCAATTCATCAATATTCTCAAAAACAAAAATCCGCGCTTTGTCAATTACAGCAACAATATTTTTGAACTCGACACGCTAAGCCCCGCCAAAGATTTTGGAACAAACACGTATGCCACCGGCAATGCACTGTTTGATTTAAAAGGTATAATGAGAAACTTACCCGACCTGGGTGCTTTCGAAAGAGTGGAATAGATACATTTTCTTCTTATAGCTGCGATAAAAAATCAAGCGTATTAATATCGTCTGCATAGTCGGTAAAAGAAGGACATTGCGTTGTACCCATCCGAACCGAACCTTCAATAAAATCCTCTTCTGATACCACACATTGCAATTCATTATTTTGCGCAGCCAAGATTGCAGTCAATTCATCCTTGTTGGTATAATACTCATAGTGCAATACACTCAAAGGCGAATTCAAAGACGCATCTTCTTTCACGATCAAAAAATTATTGGTCAAAAATGCATCCTTATTCAACAGATAAATTGCTCTATAATAATCGTAATTGTTCATGTATTTGCTGTGCTGCATCAGTTTCTCGTAAGGCATCAGCGATTCAAAAAATAAATTAAAATCATAGCCTTTGGGAACATACAGTTTTGATACACTTCTGCAACCCATTCCAAAATAATCGAATACATCTTGCGCCAATAAACTCAGCTGCTCTTTCGATTCATTAGCGCTCAATACCGCCACACTATTTCTGCTCTTACGAATAATGTGAGGATACTTCGAAAAATAATACTCAAAATATCTACCGCTGTTATTGCTGCCGGTGGCAATCACAGCATCGGGTTCAAAAATCTTATGTATGTATTCAATCCGATCAGACCAACGGCTATCCATCTGCAATAAATTCTCCATCAAAAATGGAATCAATATTTTATCATCAGAAGAAAGTTTTACAAAAGCTTTGTGCCCCGACAATAAAATGCACAACACATCATGAAAGCCTACGGCCGGAATATTTCCTGCCAATATTGTGGCCACCTTTTTCTTCTTCCCTTCCTCCTTATTAGTTCTGCCTTCCAAAGCCTTGCTCAAAGCATCTTTGCTCAACCAGCTTCGAATATTTTCCAGCATTTTCATTTGGTTCGAATGCGTAAACCAAGGGTTATACGATTCACATTCTTTCAGCATCTGTTCAAACAAAGGATGGCTCGAAGAATGCTTCATGTATTGCTCCAAACAATCGCCCAGTTGGCATAAGCTATCAACACGCTCTGTTAGTTTCATAAGATTCTACAATGTACTATACGTAACTTTATATTTATATTTGTGTTCAAATGTAAAATTAAAATATCTGACCTATGGCTATAATTATTACCGATGAATGCATCAACTGCGGAGCTTGCGAGCCCGAATGTCCAAACAATGCTATATACGAAGGAGGTGCCGAGTGGCGCTTTGCCGATGGAACCAACGTAAGTGGAATGTTTAGCCGTTTAGACGGAACACAAATTGATGGCAATGCAGCCCAAGCCCCCATCTCTATGGATCATTATTATATTGTTTCCGATAAGTGTACCGAATGTGTCGGCTTTCACGATGAACCGCAATGCGCATCCGTATGTCCGGTCGATTGTTGTGTTGACGATGAAGACGTAAGAGAAAGTAAAGAAACACTCCTCGCCAAAAAAGAAAAAATGCACTCCTAATAATCAAACCGCCACATGAAGGCGGTTTTTTTTATTTTTAGCTTAACAAACTGTAAAGCTTTTTTCATATACATTTTTATTTTCTTGTTCAGAGTCAAGGACAAACCCTCTCACCCCTTCATCAGCTTAATGCACTTTGTTCAATTAATGCTCCTCTGCCTTGAGAAATTTTTTTTGCAAAGCAATTCAAAATAAGAATTTCAGCCACTTTTTTTTGAACCTCT
>DAOQTX010000059.1:0-14304 GCA_035340715.1 Bacteroidia bacterium
ACTTATGTTGATGCATTGCCACAAATGGTAAATCCAAAAACCGGAAGAGTTCATTCCAGTTTCAATCAAACCATTGCGGCAACCGGAAGATTGAGCTCCAACAATCCTAACTTGCAAAACATACCTATAAAAACTGCACGGGGTAGAGAAATACGAAAAGCATTTATACCGCGAAATGATGAGTTCGAATTGTTATCGGCCGATTATTCTCAGATTGAACTAAGGATTATTGCATCATTAAGTGAAGATGAGGCTATGATGCAGGCTTTTCATCAAGGTCAGGATATTCATGCCGCCACAGCATCAAAAGTGTTTGATGTAGCAATCGCTGATGTAACGCGTGAAATGCGGGGAAGAGCAAAAGCAGTAAATTTTGGTATCGCTTACGGACAAACAGCCTTTGGTCTTTCTCAGCAATTGGGTATTAAGCGTGGAGAAGCACAAGAGATCATCGATAATTTCTTTAAACAGTTTCCGGGAGTAAGAAAATTGCTCGATACCAATATTGCATTTGCACGAGAACATGGATACATACTTACCATGTGTGGCCGAAAGCGTTATTTGCCCGATATTCATTCACGGAATTTTACCGTTCGTGGTTTTGCGGAGCGAAACGCCATCAACACACCCATACAAGGCTCAGCTGCAGACATGATTAAAATTGCAATGATTAAAATAGACCAAGCTATGCAAGAGAAGAAAATGAAGAGTCGTATGTTGCTTCAGGTGCATGACGAATTGGTCTTTGATGTTCACCATTCTGAAAAAGAAGAGATGAAAAACATGGTGGAGCAGTTGATGCAAAGTGCTTTGCCATTAAAGGTACCGGTAGTTGTAGAATCGGGCTATGGAAAAAATTGGCTCGAAGCACATTAGACTCCATTTGCTTTAGCGAATAAAAAAAGCCATATCATCGGATATGGCTTTTTGTTTTTTTATCTGAAGATTTATTAATCTCTCCGACCCATATAGATCAATATATAGTACATCAAAGTAGCTAAGGCCGATAGAGCAGCAACCACATAGGTCATTGCAGCCCAAAACAAAGCATCTTTGGCTTGTTTTTGTTCAAGGTTTCCGGCTACTCCGGTGTTGCTGATCCATACCAGTGCTCTACGGCTTGCATCAAATTCAACCGGGAGGGTAACAAAACTGAACAATGTTATTACGCCAAACATGATAATACCGATTAGCAATAAGGATGGAAATGTATTCACCAATAAAATACCTCCGAGCAAAACCCACTGAACCCATTTACTCCCAAAACTTACCACCGGCACCATAGCCGAGCGCATTTGTAACCAAGCATAAGCTTGCGCATGTTGAACGGCATGCCCACATTCGTGAGCAGCCACTGCAGCAGCTGCAGCAGAGTTTGCATAATAAACATCGTGACTTAGATTAACGGTCTTTTCCAAAGGATTATAATGGTCTGTCAATTGACCTTCAACCGAAATAACTCTTACATCGGTAATGCCATTGTCGCGCAACATCTTTTCAGCAATTTGCTTTCCGGTCATTCCAGAACTAATTGGTGTTTGGCTGTACTCGTTAAATTTTCGTTTCAACTGCATACCAACCAGCCAGCCCACCAGCATAAACACAATTGAAATAATGTAAATTCCTATCATTTTAGTTTTTTATTTATGGTTCAAAATTAATAATTCATAACGAATTATAGAGTAATAACAGGTATTACCCTTCATTTGTTGTAAAGCGTTACACAAAAGTTATTCCCATTTGAAAACCTTTACTGCTATGGCATGAACCAATAATCCCCAAAGTAAAAGTATGCCAATTTCTGTAGAAACATCTGTCAAATTGTTCCCATCAAAAGCTATTTTACGGTAAGCGTCATTTAGGTAAGTGAGCGGCAATATTTTGCATAGTGGTTGAAGCCATTCGGGGAAAGCGCTAATTGGGAAGAAAGTACCCGCCAGTAAAAACTGAGGCAGTGTAATTATATTAGCAAGAGGAGGAATACTGCTTTCACTTTTTGCCAAACCTGAAACAATAAAGCCGAATCCCATAAAAGTGAGTAAACCTAAAAGCGACAACACGAGCAATTGTATTACAGTAAATACTCCATTGGCTAAAGTGAAACCAAATGCAAAATAACCGATCAGGAGTAATAATAAAGAACCAGCCATAGCAAAACTTGCACGACTAAATGCTTCCGATAAAATGATATAGGGTCGTTTGACCGGGGTAACAAAAAATCTTTTTACCACTAAAGTTTGACGGAGGTTGAAAAAAACAAATGCAGTTCCGAAAACACCGGTGCCCAATAAGGAAAAGCCCAACTGACCTGGCAAAATAAAGTCGATGGTCTTAAATGCTTTGCCACTTACTTGTCGGCTATTGAGCAACACTTTCTTTTCGGATATTCCATTCAGCTCTAAATTCATTTCATTCACCATACTTTGCATCATCAACTTAAACGCTTGTGCTTTTTGCATAGAAGCTTCGCTCAGTTGTAACTCGAATATTAAGGGCGCTTCACTTTTTGGATGAATGAATAAAGCCGCTTCATATTCTCCTCGTTTTAATTTTTCTTCTATGCTTTGCGATGTTTCCTGTTGGTGCAATTGTAGTCCGGGAATAGTGGAGAGTTTGGAAAGAAAAACTTCTGAAGTGTCGCTTCCGGGAATCAATGCAACATCAAGTTTCAAACTGTTATTCGACAAGAACCCAAAAACGACTATAAATACCAAAGGGAATGCGATAGTAAAAACCACTGCCGATGGACTACGAAGCAATGAGGTAAAACTTGCTCGAGTCATAGCCATCATCGCTTTTATCTGAGAGTATTGCTTTTTGGGGTTCATTAATTATCTCTCCATTGTTCGCCAGTCAGTTGAAGAAACACATCTTCCAGATTAGCCGGTTTTATAAAGGCTTCTTTCTTAAAACCACTTTGTAATAAATCATCTATCAAAACCGAAGGTCGATTGCAGGCAATAATTTTTCCATGATCAATAATGGCTACGCGGTCACAAAGTTGTTCTGCTTCTTCCATATAATGAGTGGTTAAAATAATACTACATCCTTCTTCTCGAATTTCTTTGATGAGGTTCCAGATATTTCTACGCGCCTGAGGGTCCAATCCGGTGGTGGGTTCATCCATAAAAATAACTTCGGGTGTATTGATTAAAGTTGTAGCCAAGGAGAAACGCTGTTTCTGACCTCCTGAAAGTTGCTTGTAATAGGCTTTTCTTTTTTCAGTTAATCCAACCCGAGCCAATAATGCTTGAATATCTACCTCTACATTAAACAAGCCTCCAAAAAGTAAGAGCAATTCATCCAATTTTAAACCCGGATAATATCCTGCTGCTTGCAATTGAACACCAATTCTCTTTTTCAATTCATCTGCATGACGATCGATGTTTAACCCCAACACTTCCACTTCACCGGCAGTTTTACTACGAAGCGTTTCTATGATTTCGAGTGTAGTTGTTTTACCTGCACCATTGGGTCCCAACAATCCGAAAATTTCTCCTTGCATAACACTAAATGAAATACCCTTCACAGCTTGAAAGGATCCATAATTTTTCACCAAATCGGTGACGCGTATAACAGTTTCTTTCTGTGTCATGCCTATATTCTGCGATCAAAAGTACATCTTTTATATGGCAAGTTGTTCTCCAATAAAATATCCCTTAGTTTTGATCCTCAATATTTCCCGATATGATTATTATAGATAATGTAGTGGTGTACGAAGACCTCTTTAAGAAAGAGTTTGTCTGTAATCTAAAAAAATGCAAAGGCTCATGTTGCATTGAAGGTCAATCGGGCGCTCCATTGGAACCCAAAGAAATAGAACAAATACAAGAAGGGCTGGATCAGATTTTACCATTTCTAACGAAAGAAGGAAAGAAAGCGGTAAAAGAGAAGGGAACTTTTATGCGAGATGCAGATGGTGATTTGGTAACCACCTTAATTGGTGATGATGGTCCGTGCGCCTATGTAAATTACACTCCTGATGGAACCGCTGTTTGTGGAATTGAAAATGCCTGGGAGGAAGGAAAAGTTGAATTTAGAAAACCCATCTCTTGTCATTTATATCCCATTCGTATTGAACATAAATCTCCTTATGAGCTGTTGCGCTATCATGTGTGGGAAATATGCAGTGATGCCTGCAAACTTGGAAAAGAATTAAGTGTTCCGGTTTATCGTTTTTTGAAAGATGCATTAGTAAGAAAGTATGGTGCGGCTTGGTATAAAAAACTGGAGCACGAGGCAGATCAAAAAGAAAAAGCCCGCCTTAAAAAATAAGACGGGCGTGCGCTAAACAGGTTTGCTTTGTTCTGTTACTTAACGCTTAATGACAAGCTTACGGCTGCTGCTGCTTTTATCGTTTTTGACCTTTACCATGTAAATGCCTTGTGGTAATGCAGCAACATCCAGCGTTACTCTGTTTGTATTGCCGGTATTCACTTGAAGAACTTTATTTCCTAATATAGAATAAACACTAATATCTATTTTTGAAAGTACTTGATCAAAAGTAAGTACTGTTTTGCTTGATGCCGGATTGGGATAAATATCTTTTAACCATGAATTACTATTGCTTTGTATGCCGGTGGTATTTGCAAATACTACAATGTCATCAATGCCAACATTATATCCTTGTGTCGGTTTTGAATAATAGAAACGTAAATATTTGCTGTTCATGGGTAAGGCAAGCGTTACAATAGCTGCAGCGGGTGCAATGGTATCGTAAGTAGCCAACAAATTCCAGGTTGAGCTATCGTTTGAAGTGTACACATAAAAAATATTATCGCTATTAGGCGTTCCATTTCCTTTCATATAAAAACGAAGGGAATCGGCTCCACTAAACATAGGAGAGATTAATGTAGTGCTATCGAGACCAAATTTATAAGCCGGTGCCGACATGCCGTAAAATCCACTACTCGTATAAAACGATTTAACCAAACTGGTGTCGTGAAATGAAGCATACCATCCGGCAGTCATTGTAGAAGCCAATCCATTGTAACCGGTAAAGTCGTTTTGTAATAATATGGTTTGCGCAGATACAGTTGAATGCAACCCAAACGAAAGAAACAAAGCGAGTAAAATTTTCTTCATAAAGTTTTTAAAGCGAATCAAAAGTACAAATAAAAACAGATACAAAATACATTTGCTTTAAATGAAATATAAACTCATCAAACTTTAATGTCATTGTTGAACGATAAGTTTTCGATGCGCCTTTTGTCCAAACTTGTTTTGAACCTGCAACAAATACATTCCGCTTTGAATTTTCGAAACATCAAAATACCATTCATTGCTTTGAGCATCGAGCTTGGTTGACGGTTGATCAATCAATCGACCATTGAGATCGAACAAGTACAATTGAAGTCCTTCTTTTGAAAATGAATGCATGAAATGAATGAATACAAATTGATTGGATGGATTGGGGTAAACATGTATCATTGCATTCGATGCCGGAATATTCTCTATGTTCACATTGCAGGCTCCGGGCCAGTTTGCATCGAGCCAAACGGAGCGATCTTCTATCCATGACTTCAAATAATTTATTTCATCGCTAAAGGTTTGACCGATATAATTATTCCAGTTTACATAAACACCCAGTATTGGCCACTTTGTAAAATTTCTTTGTTGAGCATCATTTAAATAATAAGCTGCACTGTCTATCCATTGATTGATCGAATCGGTATGCAACATACCCTGTCTTAATTCATTCCATCTGCATTTAAGTTGATTGGCGTAAAACGGATCGCTTAATAATTTCGCCCACCAAAACGGGACCGAGGGTCCATTGGGTGTGCAGATAGAATTGTAATTGTATTGATATCCTGTATTGCTATACGCCTGACAGTAATTGGCATTTCCATAACTTAAATTAAAATCCCATAGCGGACCCATTGTGATTTTTCCTCCTTTGCTGTCTTTATCTTTATAAAAAAAACAGCTCGATCGATATCCATCCACCGTTCGACCCAATTCCTGCATGATCATATAATCAATAAAAGAATTTACATCAATATATTTACTATATCCAGAATCGGTATTGGCAAACCAAGTGCTGTTGAGCACCGTTTCAAAGGTGCTTACATAGCTTTCAATATAATATCGTTGCACCGGAAGCAACTCCGTATCCTCCGGATCGTGAAATTGAAAGTAAACATTGTTGTTGATTGGAGAATTCCATTGCAATGTTCCCGAACCGGTGGTTTTGTCTATTTTAATAATATAACCTCCGGTTAATTCATCTCCAATGGTATCGGCCGGAGTGAGTTTGGCAATATCAACCCGATCGTTATCTCGTTTTATTTTTTCATGCAATTCATATACACCACGATAGTCTCCATTGCGTACCATCTCCGCGTGTTGTGTTCGAGATGCATAGTGCCCCATTCTTCTCCATAAATAAAAAGCCATCGAATTGCGCAAAAGTGTTTTATCCGGATAAGGGGCATAAAAAATCCAATCGTTTTCTTGTGGCATTCCCAATAATGAAACATTTAAATTGTTACCAACTGAATCTTGTGTTTCAAAAGCATATGCTTTTTTAGGATACTGTTGAGAAGTGCTTCCTCTTATCTCAATGCTCACTTCACCATCATAAACATTGGGCGTGTCATTTACATTATTGATGAATCCAAACCCATTGTCAATTATTTTTACACCAATTGTAATTCTCGGGTCATCTACGATCGTTTGACCATAGGTGTCTAAGATTATTATAGGCAGATTGCTGTTGCTAAGCGTTTGCGCAGAGGCTGCATTCCATAAAAAACAAAACATAAAAAATGCCGAGTACAGTTTTTTCATGCGCTCAATATTTATAGTAGTAAAACTAAGAAATAATTCCCTTACGATTTGGTTTCTAAAATCAAATCATCGGTTTCGACCATTGTACTTTCGCCCAGCACTATTTTTTGAACAGTAAGATCTTTGTTAGCCGTTATAGTGGTTTCCATTTTCATGGCCTCAATGGTAAATAAGGGAGTATTCTTTTTTACCTGATCGCCTTCTTTAATGAATATTTTACTCAGCATTCCTTGCAGCGGAGCGCCAATATGCCCATTGCCTTCTACTTTTCGGTGACTGATTTTTTGAACATTGGCATTTTTATCGTGTACTTCAATACTTCGAGTTTGACCATTGAGACGGAAGTACACAATTCGGTTTCCATTCTCGTCAACAGGTCCTATATAGAGCAGTCGCACAATAACGGTTTTACCTTGCCCTATGTTGATGATGATTTCTTCATTGCTTTTCATACCGAAGAAAAAAGCAGGCGTAGGCACATAACTTACATCACCAAACGATTTTGAAAAATTATAAAAGTCTTCAAAAACTTTTGGGTAAAATTTCCACGACAAAAAATTCTGAAAACTGTTTTTAAGTGGATAATTGTTTTGAAACTCTTTAAACTCAATATCAAAATCAATCGCTTTTAAATGTGCATTCGGTAAATCGGTATATGGCGTTTCATCCTTCAATATAATTTTTTGAAGTTCTGTTGGAAATCCACCATGTGCCTGACCCAGATCTCCTTTGAAGAAACTTTTTACCGAAGCCGGGAATGACAACTCATCGCCCTTAGAAAATATATCTTCTTTGCTGTATCCATTGGTAACCATAAATAGAGCCATATCGCCAACCACTTTTGATGAAGGTGTAACTTTTACAATGTCACCAAACATTTGATTCACTTCGCGATAGGCTTTCTTTATTTCCTGCATTTTATCACCCAGGCCCAGCGATTCAGCTTGTGGTCTAAGATTGGAATATTGCCCTCCGGGAATTTCATGCTCATATACTTCAGCGGTTCCGGCCAGTAAACCCGATTCAAATGGATAGTAATACTCTCTAACCACTTCCCAATAATTTGAAAACTCATTCAATGAAGCCACATCCAATGAAACTTCCTGTGGAGTATGTTTCAACAATTCCACCATCGAATTGAAGTTGGGTTGTGAAGTGAGTCCCGACATACTGCTCAAAGCAACATCCACCACATCCACTCCCGCCTCAACCGCTTTAAGATACGTAGCTGCTTGTATGGAAGAAGTGTCGTGCGTATGCAAATGCACCGGAAGATCAATTGTTTTTTTAAGCGCAGTGATCAATTCAAAAGCGGCATAAGGCTTCAGCAAACCTGCCATATCCTTTATGCAAAGAATATGCGCACCGGCATCTTCGAGTTGCTTAGCCAGATCGATATAATATTGCAAAGTATATTTTTCGGAACCTTTGTTGCTGATGTCTCCGGTATAACTGATACAGGCTTCGGCAATTCCGGGAGTTCGTTCCCGTACGGCTTTAATGCTGTATTCCATGCTCTTTACCCAATTCAATGAATCGAAAATTCTGAAGATATCTATTCCACTTTTTGATGATTCTTCAATAAAAGCACCAACCAGATTATTGGGGTAAGCGGTATAGCCTACGGCATTGCTTCCGCGAATCAGCATTTGAAGTAAAATATTTGGAATGGCTTCGCGCAACAATCGCAAACGTTCCCAAGGGCATTCGTGCAAAAATCGCATAGCCACATCAAAGGTTGCACCTCCCCATACTTCCATTGAAAAAACATCAGGATTTTTTCTGGCAAAACAGTCGGCCACCTTCAGCATATCTACTGTTCTGAATCGAGTCGCTAAAAGACTTTGGTGTGCATCGCGCAAAGTAGTATCGGTAAACTTAACCTGCTTTTGATCTTTCAACCATTGAGAAAACTTTTCAGCGCCCATTTCATCCAACAGTTGTTTGGTTCCGTTTTGATAAGGCAGATTATGTCCGCATTGCGGAAGTGGAGCTTTACGAAATATTTTGTTGTCGTCTTTTACTTTAACATCGGGATTACCATTCACCATTACATCGGCCAAATAGCGAAGTAGCTTGGTGCCGCGATCTTGCTTGCGCTGAAAAATAAATAGCTCGGGATGCGCTTCAATAAATTGTACGCGTGCATTGCCTTCTTTAAAAACCGGATGACGGATCACGTTTTCGAGAAAAGGAATATTGGTTTTAAGACCACGTATTCTAAACTCCATTAAAGTTCTGAACATTCTATCCGAAGCACCTTGAAGGGTTCGGGCATGTGCAGTTACCTTGGCCAACATACTGTCGAAAAATGGTGAAACTTTTACCCCTTGATAGGAACTACCTTCGTCAATGCGGATTCCGAATCCTCCTGCATTTCTATAGGCGATCAAAGTTCCATAATCGGGTTTAAATTGATTGGAAGGATCTTCGGTAGTGATACGGCATTGAATGGCAAATCCATTGAGCTGTAAACTTTCTTGCGAAGGAATATCAATTTTTTCTCCGCTGAGTTTTTCGCCATCGGCAATTAATATTTGTGCACGAACCAAATCAACTCCGGTTACTTGTTCGGTAACCGTATGCTCTACTTGTATGCGTGGATTAACTTCAATGAAATATATTTCTTCGGTGGTTGAGACTAAAAATTCTGCTGTACCTGCATTGTTATATTTTACTTCTCGTGCCAGGCGCAACGCATAGTCGTAAAGTTTTTCTTTGGTCTCCGGTTTTAAGTTTGGAGCCGGAGCCACTTCTACCACTTTTTGAAATCTACGCTGCACACTGCAATCGCGTTCAAACAAGTGCACAAGGTTACCGTGCTCATCGCCCAGCAATTGTACTTCAATGTGCTTGGGACTTTCAATAAATTTTTCGATAAAGATGGTATCGTTGCCAAATGCATTTCCGGCTTCGCGCTTGGCTTCGTTGAAAGCGTTTTCCAAATCGCTTTCATTTTTTATTACGCGCATTCCTCTGCCACCACCTCCGGCACTGGCTTTGAGTATAATCGGAAAACCAATTCTTTTCGATTCAACTAAGGCATCGTCTGCCGTACGTAATGGAATCTGATTGTCATCAATCACCGGAACCTTACAGGCACGAGCAACTTTTTTGGAAGCGATTTTATCGCCCAACTGCTCCATAACCTCAGGATCGGGGCCGATAAATTTTATGCCTTCTTCACGACATCTTTTTGCGAACTGAACATTCTCACTTAAAAATCCATAACCCGGATGAATCGCATCAACCGAATGAGCTTTGGCAACGAAAAGAATTTCTTCAATGTCAAGATAAGGTTTCAATGGCTCGTCATCATTTCCAACCTGATACGCTTCATCGGCTTTGTAACGATGCAATGAGTAACGATCTTCGAAAGTATAAATGGCTACCGTGCGTATGCCCAACTCTGCTGCTGCACGCAAACAACGTATGGCAATCTCTCCACGATTGGCGACCATTATTTTTTTAATCTTGTTCATTCTATTTTTTGCTTTCAGCTATAAGCAAAGTATACGATTTTTTCTGTAAACCGTTACGATGAAACCAGTTTTTCTTTGATCAAATATTCTGCTATTTGAATAGCATTGGTGGCTGCACCTTTGCGCAGGTTATCACTCACTATCCAACAATTAATGGCCTTTGGGTGACTCAAGTCTTTTCGTATTCGTCCAACAAATACCAAATCAGAATCTTGTGCATGAATCAATGGCATAGGGTACTCATTGTTCAAAGGTGAATCGATGACTTTTACGCCCGGAAAATTGTTGAGCAATTGATGAATCTGTTCGAGATCGGGACTTTGTTCAAATTCAATATTCACCGATTCGGAATGACCTGCTGAAACCGGAACACGAACAGTGGTAGCAGAAAGTAGAATCGAAGAGTCGCCCATAATCTTCCGGGTTTCGTTCAACATTTTCATTTCTTCTTTGGTATATCCGTTTTCGGTGAAGGAATCAATATGTGGAATTAAATTCAAATCAATCGGATAAGGATAGGCCATTTCTCCTTTAATATTTTGTCGTTCATTCATCAGCTGATCGACTGCTTTTTTTCCCGTTCCGCTAACGCTTTGATAGGTACTCACCACAACTCGCTTTACGGTAAACCGGTCGTGCAGAGGTTTTAATACCATCAACATTTGTATGGTACTGCAGTTGGGGTTGGCTATTATTTTATCGTCAACCGTCAAAACATGTGCATTGATTTCCGGTACAATAAGTTTTTTTGTTGCATCCATTCTCCAGGCCGAAGAATTATCGATGACCACACAACCTTGCTCAGCATATTGTGGAGCCCATTCCAGAGAAGTGTTCCCTCCGGCAGAGAACAAAGCAATATGAGGCTTTTCGGCCAATGCTTGCTGATGCGTACAAAGCGGATAGGTATTTCCTTTCCAGCGAAGTATTTTGCCGACAGACTTCTCCGATGCAACAGGAATTAACTGAGTGAGCGGAAAATTCCTTTCTTCTAAAAGCTGAAGCATTTTACTTCCAACCAAACCTGTGGCACCAACAACTGCAATTTTCATGAAATCAATTTATATTTTTACAGAATATACAAAGGTACAAAATGCGACTACTGATCAGTTTATTTTTTCTAATTCAGTTTAATTCGGTTCAAGCTCAGTTGATGGATTCATTCACGGATGGAAATTTTTCATCCAATCCCACCTGGACCGGTGATGCGGGAGAGTTTATCGTTAACGCCTCTCAACAGTTGCAAAGCAGCAATACGGTTGCCGCTAGCTCATATTTATCAACCGCTTTGACTTTATCTTCATTGGACAATATGCAATGGGAGTTTTATATCCGTCAAAATTTTTCCGCTTCAGGATCGAATTTTGGCAGGGTATATTTAAGCAGCGATCAGTCCGATTTAGAAAATCCCTTAAACGGATATTATCTCCAATTTGGAGAAGGCGGCAGCAACGATGCTATTGAATTGTTTCGACTCGATGGCGCGAGCAGCACATCGGTAGCGCGAGGAACCAATGCGTTTATAGCTTCCTCATTCACCATTCGTGTTAAAATAACCCGCGACAACAACGCCAACTGGAATATTTTTGCCGATGTTGCAGCCGGTAACAATTTCGTTTTGCAAGCCAGCGGAACCGATGCCACTTACAACAACAGTCAGTTTTTTGGTGTGCAATGTGTTTATACCGTTTCCAATGCCAACAATTTTTATTTCGATGATTTTATTGTATCACCCATTGTGAACGATACCATTGCGCCAACAATACAAAGTGTTAGCGCCATCAGCAGCACTCAATTGGAAGTTATTTTTAATGAAGCGGTTGATTCTGCCAGTGCAGTGGATATTAATCATTACGAAGTGCAACCCTTCTTTGGCAATCCAAGTGCAGCACAAAAAGACTTGAGCAATCCCGCACTCGTTCATCTTACATATTCCAATGCATTCATATCGGGGCAACCCTACACACTTCTGGTAAACGGTGTACAAGATTTGAATGGAAATGTGAGCAATAATGCAACAGGTATGTTTACCTATACCATTCCGGTGGTGGCGGTTTTTGGCGATGTGCAAATCAATGAAATTATGGCCGATCCCGATCCTATGGTCTTATTGCCCAATGCCGAATATATTGAACTGTATAATCGAAGCACTAAAGCAATCGATCTGAAAGACTGGACTTTGAGCGATGGTAGCAGTACAGCTACATTTCCGTCACTCACATTACTCCCGCAACAATATGTAATCGTTTGCAGCAACGCAAACAGTACTTTGTTCTCGACTTATGGCACTACCATAGGTTTAAGTTCATTTCCCGGATTGAACAATGATGGCGATCAATTGGAATTAAGAAATGAAGCCAATACTTTAATACAACGAGTGGACTATAATGACACCTGGTATAAAGACAACTTTAAGAAAAACGGGGGATGGAGTTTAGAATTAATCGACACTGCTTATTATTGCCCCAACGAAAATAATTGGCAGGCCAGTAAGGACAATCGTGGCGGTACTCCCGGAAACATCAATAGTGTAAATGCAACATTTACCGATACACAAAAAGCGCAGCTCTTGCGTGCCTATGTTAAATCGCCCGTGCAAATACAATTGTATTTCAGCAAAGCAATGGATGCAGCCTCGGTTTTAGATAAAAGCAATTACAGCATTGGTACCGGCAGTTTAACACCACTTGATGTTACCAGTGCCGATGTATTCAATCGTTCGGTTTTGGTTGATCTGCCTTTTACCATGCAGGCGTCCACCATTTATTCCATCAGCAATAATTCGCTTTTGTTCGATTGCCCCGGCAATGCCCTAAATGCAGGCAGTACAGTTTATTTTGGATTGGCCGATACGGCTGCGCTTTCAGATGTGTTAATCAATGAAGTGTTGTTTAATCCTTTGGGCGATGGTGTTGATTTTGTTGAGATATACAATCGCTCGCAAAAAGTAATCGACTTAAAAAATGTGTTGATTGGAAATGCCGATTACAATACGCTTCAGGTACAAAACGAATACAGCATAGCACCCGAAGGTTATCTGTTTTTTCCATCGCAGTACGCATTGATTAGTAGCAGTGCAGCAACAGTTATTGCACAATATCCTTTGTCCAATACCACCGCTTTTATCGATATATCCACTATGCCTTCGTACAACAACGATTTGGGAGTGGTGACTTTGCGCTTACCCGGACCATTGCTCATCGATCAGTTTGCCTATACCGAAGACCTGCACTATCCGCTCTTAAACAATGTGGAAGGAGTTTCGTTGGAGCGCTTAAGTTTTCACAGCCCCACTCAAAGCGAAATGAATTGGCACTCGGCAGCCGAGTCGCTTGGATTTGCAACACCGGGTTATAAAAATTCGCAGCACAGCGAAGGCAACAACGATAATGCAAGCATAAAAGTAAGCCCCGAAGTTTTTTCACCCGACAACGATGGCCATCAGGATTTCACTACCATCTTTTATCAGTTCGATAATGCGGGTTTGATAGCCAATGTTACCATACACGATGTACGGGGCAGAGTAATACGAAAACTGGTACAAAACGAATTGTTGGGCAATGAAGGTTCCTTTGTATGGGATGGCATTGACGATTTGAGACAAAAAGCACGTATAGGCATTTACATTATTGTAATTGAAGTATTTGATCAGAAAGGAAATGTGAAAACCTATAAAAAAACCTGTACCCTGGCCGCCCAATTGGATTAAAAGTAATTTCTTCCCCGGGGCTTAAAACCAATCAGCCCGTTAAAGCTTTATTAACGTAATTGTTCAAACGCATTCTTTGTTACTGCTATGCCCAAAATAAATCTATGCAATAAAATAGTTTAATATAAATCTCTTCGCCTCACTCCTTCATCAGCTTAATGCTGTGATATAAAAGGCCGTGGCGGTCGTTTAGCATGAGTATATACAAACCCTTTTCAAGCCTTTGCAGCGATAGGCTTTGCTCATTGCTTACTATGTTTTCCGTTGTTTGTATCAAGCGGCCTTGCATATCGTAGAGCTTGGCCTGGTATGGGGCGCGGC
>DAOQTX010000060.1:0-14270 GCA_035340715.1 Bacteroidia bacterium
ATTTTTGATGGCGATGAAATTTCAGAGAAACAGAAGCAACAAGGTATAAAAGGAAAAAGAACTTATGTTCCCTATGATAAAGGCGATAAGGAAGGAAATCGCTGGTATTTAGAAACCCCTTACCTGATTGATTGGAGTGAAGATTCAGTTGCATTTCTTAGCACGGATGAAAGAGCAAGGTGGCAAGGATATAATTTCTTCTTCCGAAATGGTTTTTGTTGGACAAATGTTTTAAATCCAAATTCAACCTATTTTAAATGCCGTTTAAAAGACACTACAGTAAACGATGTTGGTTCAATGTCTTTATATGATGAATCAGGTTTGGGCGACAAATATTTTGTTCTTTCATTAAACTCGTATATGCACTTCAAAGTATTGAGAGAATTTTTCAATAATACTGTGAACATTCAAATGAATGACATTAGAAAACTTCCAATTAAAATTCCATCAGAGAAAGAACTCAAAGCATTCAATAAAAAGTTTGATGATTGTATGGTAATCAAGAAAGAATACTTTGCAGGAGAAATTGACCGATTAGAAATGAACACCCAACTCCGCCCAATAGAAGCCGAAATTGACGAAATGGTAAATAAGCTTTATGGCATAGAAGCCAAAGAAGAAATTGTATTGGATGAATTGGAGGAGGAAGTTTTAATTACAGACGAAACTGAAGAAGATGAAGATTAGCCCACGCATTTTGCAAGCACATTGCCAAAGCCACACAAGCCCAAGCACAGACCAAAGCTTTGTCAAAGAGCTTGCAAAGCCAACGCAAGAAAAATTGTTTTTAAAAAATTTCCCGACCCTTCAAAAAAAAAATAAATCACCCAAACACATAGTGCTGATTTTCGACAATAATTTCAAAATACTGGAACAAATATCTCTAAGAACAAATTTGAAGATCGTTTTTTGATTTTTCACTTTCTATCACTTTTCATCCCCTCTCCTTCTTTTTTTACCTTTGTTGCCACTTATGGCACATACCTTACTACAAAACATAGGCAAGCTCTGCGGCATTTTGCCCCCGGGCACCCAATTGCTCAAAGGCAAAGCCATGAGCAGCCTTTCTACTATTGATAATGCCTGGCTCAAAATAGAAAACGGCCTCATCCATTCCTTCGGCCCCATGAGCACTTGCCCCTCTGTCGAGCCCAATCAAGTTATAGATCTGCAAGGCCGCCACATCATTCCCGCCTTTGCCGATTCGCACACCCACATTGTATTTGCCGCCTGGCGCGAGTCTGAATTTGTCGATCGCATCAAGGGCCTCACCTACGAAGAAATAGCCCAGCGTGGTGGGGGCATACTCAACTCTGCCCAGCGTTTGGAAAACAGCAGCGAAGACGAACTTTTTGAATTCGCCATGCAGCGCCTGCACGAAGTGATACGCATGGGCACTGCCGCCATAGAAATAAAAAGCGGCTACGGCTTGAGCACCGCAGCTGAATTAAAAATGCTGCGTGTGATCAAAAAAATAAAACAAGAAAACATCATACCCGTAAAAGCCACCTTTCTCGGAGCCCACGCCCTGCCCGCCATCTACAAAAACAATAGGCAGGCCTATATCAATCTGATCATACACGAAATGATACCCGCCATAGCGCAAGAGCAACTGGCCGACTATATAGATGTCTTTTGCGATCGCGGATTTTTCACCGTAGATGAAACCGATCAAATACTAGAAGCCGGTACTGCCGCAGGATTGATACCAAAAATTCATGCCAACGAACTCGATTATAGCGGAGGCATACAAATAGGAGTAAAACACAGGGCCCTCTCGGTAGATCACCTTGAATACACCGGTGATGACGAAATACAATGCCTGCTGCAAAGCAATACCATGCCCACCCTATTGCCCTCTACCGCCTTCTTTCTAAAACTACCCTATGCACCTGCACGCAAAATGATTGATGCCGGTTTGCCCATAGCCCTCGCCAGCGATTATAACCCCGGCTCATCGCCATCGGGTTGCATGCCCTTTGTACTATCATTGGCCTGCATTCACATGAACATCACCCCCGAAGAAGCCCTCAATGCTGCCACCATTAACAGTGCCTATGCCATGGGTTTGCAAGACGAAATGGGTAGCATTACACAAGGCAAGCGCGCTAACCTGGCCGTACTCAAAGCAAATCATCATCTGCATTATATGTGTTATGCCTTTACCAAACACCATGTAGATTACACCTATATAAACGGAATAAAACAAAACAAATAACCCAATGAATAAAGCACTCATAGAATGTGTCCCCAACTTTTCGGAAGGACAAGACCACAACATCATCAAATCCATTACCGACAGCATTGAAAGTGTAGAAGGAATAAAACTCCTCAATGTTGATCCGGGCAAAGCCACCAACCGTACCGTAGTTACCTTTGTAGGCAGCCCCGAGGCTGTGGTAGAAGCGGCCTTCAGAGGCATACAGCGGGCCGCACAACTCATCGACATGCGCAAACACCAGGGCAAACATCCGCGCATGGGCGCCACCGATGTGTGTCCCTTCATACCTGTGGCCGGTATTGGTATGGAAGAAACCGCTGAGTGGTCGAAAAAATTAGCCAGGCGCGTAGGCGAAGAATTAAAAATTCCGGTTTACCTCTACGAAGAAGCACAAGCAAATAAAAAGCGTTCGAATCTTTCCATCATCCGTTCGGGCGAGTACGAAGGCTTTGCAGAAAAAATAAAACGCCCCGAGTGGCAACCCGATTTTGGTCCTGCGCAACTCAACCCACAAGCCGGAGCCACCGTAATTGGTGCCCGCGATTTTTTAATTGCTTACAATGTAAACCTCAACACCAAATCGGTAAAACGTGCCAACAGTGTGGCTTTCGATATACGCGAGGCCGGTCGTGTAAAACGCGAAGGGCATCCCGTGTCGGGCAAAATTGTAAAAGATGCCGATGGAAACGAAGTGCGCATACCCGGCAAACTTAAAGGCGTAAAAGCCATTGGTTGGTATATTGATGAATACAATATTGCACAAGTCAGCATCAACATTACACAATTTAAAGAGACCCCCTTGCACAAAGTATTCGAAGAATGTTGCAACTCAGCCAACGAGCGCGGCCTTCGTGTAAGCGGTTCAGAGTTGGTGGGATTAATTCCGCTGTCGGCCATGATCGAAGCCGGAAAATATTTTCTGCAAAAACAATCGCTCAGTTTGGGTGTGTCCGATGAAGAACTAATACACATTGCCATCAAGTCTATGGGCTTAGATGAGTTATACCCCTTTGATCCGAAGAAACGCATCATTGAATATGTGATAGAAGAAAACAAAGCCAAACAATTAGTTGATCTAAGCGTGAAAGCTTTTGTAAACGAAACCGCCTCCGAGTCGCCTGCTCCCGGTGGTGGAAGTGTTGCAGCCCTCTTAGGCTCTATGGGCGTGGCCCTTGCCACAATGGTGGCCAATTTGTCTTCGGGTAAAAAAGGTTGGGAAGAACAAAGCGAATATTTTTCCGACATAGCCGTGCAAGGTCAGCAAATGAAAAAAACACTTTTGCATTTGATTGATGAAGACACCAATGCCTTCAATAAAATTATGGATGCATTTTCATTGCCCAAAAGTAATGATGAAGAAAAGCAAATCAGAAAAAAAGCCATACAAGATGCTACGCGATATGCTATCGATATACCTTTTAAAACCATGGAGGAAGTTTTAAAAACTTTTAACATCATAGAACCCATGATCGAAAAGGGGAATCCTAATTCCATCACCGATGCAGCCGTTGGTTCACTCTGTGCACGCGCTGCGGTGTTAGGTGCATACTTAAATGTAAAAGTAAATTGCAATGGTTATGAGGATAAAACTTTCGTGCAGCAAACGCTCGATGAAGCTAAGCGCTTGGCCGATCAGGCCATAGCCAAAGACGAAACCATACAGGCACAGGTTGAAAAAGCCCTTCAGCAGGGTTGATAAATCAATTGCCCGACCCAAAACTTTTCATCGGGTAATTCGTATAATTAGTACCATAATTATGCGCCATGTTATCACGTCTTGAGTTAAGACGCATTTATTATTCCTTTCCGGTACAATTGGTTTTAATGCACATTAAAAAAAACCTTTTGCTGGTATCGTTTTGGTTGTTATTGATCGGTATCATTTCTCAAAATCTCTTTAACCGTTTTGGTGTACCCTACCTTTTCTTAGATCCCGAATATTTGGGTGAAGTAAATTTTCTTTCTTTTTTTATAGTGGGATTATCGCTCGGTGCTTTTGTCATGAGTTACAACATCAGCAGTTATATTCTCAACAGTTTCCGCTTTCCATTTCTGGCTACGCTTTCAAAACCATTTCAAAAATATTGTTTCAACAATTTTGTATTTCCATTGGCCTTTGTACTGGTGTATGTTTACTTTATTGTTTCTTTTCAAATCAACAATCAGTTGGTCGAAACATCAGAAGTGATGTTAAACACGCTTGGCTTACTTGCCGGAATAGTCATCATCATCTTTATGACCATTCGTTATTTTCTCATCACCAACAAAGACATTTACAAGTTGTATGGCATAGAAGAAAACAAAGACGAAGATTTGGTAAGCGATCATCTTCCTTCGCGAAAAAAGAAAAAAAAGACCATCGTTCAAACCAGTCAGTGGCCCGTTGAAACCTATCTGATATTCCCTTTTAAAGTTAAGTTGGTACGAAGTGTACGGCACTACAAAGATTATATGCTGCTGTCGGTGTTCAAACAAAATCATATCAATGCAGCTGTAGTCGAGTTGATTGTGTTTAGCGTATTCATAATGCTGGGCTTGTTCAGCACCAATCGCTATTTCATCATCCCTGCTTCGGCCAGTTTGTTTTTATTGTTCACTATGGTGCTCATGTTGTCGGGTGTATTTCGCTTTTGGTTTCGCTCCTGGTCCAATGTGGCGCTCATCGGCTTGTTTCTAGTACTTAACTTTTTATCGCAATTCGATTTTATCAATAAACGCAACTCTGCTTACGGTCTCGACTATGAAGGAGAAAAAGCCAGCTATTCAAGAGAAGCCTTGAGCCGATCGGCCAATTTAGATTTGTACAAAGAAGATACTGCCCATACCATCGAAGTATTAAACCGTTGGTTGGTCAATCATCAAAACGAAAACAATCAGAAACCAAAGCTCGTCATGATCAGTGTTAGCGGAGGTGGTTTGCGCTCAATGGTATTTTCGTATCGCAGCATGCAAGTACTCGACAGCATCATGCAAGGCGACTTGATGAAACAAACGCGTTTCATAACCGGCAGTTCGGGTGGAATTATTTCGGCTGCCTATTACCGCGAACTATTTCTTCGCAATGAATTAAAAAATGAAAAGCAAGATCAGTTGATCCACAGTCCTTATTTGGAAAACATGGGTAAGGATATATTGAATGCAGTGGCCTTCACTTTTACTGTAAGTGATTTGGTAATGAATCTTCAGCGCTTTGAAGATGATGGACAATCCTATATTCAAGATCGCGCTTATGCCTTTGAAACACAATTGAATGAAAACACCGGATATGTTTTGCACAAAAGATTATCCGATTATAAAATTCCGGAAGAAGAAGGAAAAATTCCCATGCTCATCATATCGCCTACCATCATCAACGATGGAAGGATATTGCAAATCTCTCCTCTACCCTTGTCGTACATGATACAAACCCCCGACAATGCTATGGGATTTGAAAGCACCATTGATGGCGTTGAGTTTTCGAGATTTTTTGAAAATCAAAATGCAGGGCATACCCGCTTTACTTCTGTACTGCGCATGAATTCTGCTTTCCCTTATATCATGACCGCCAGTTCCCTTCCCAGCGAACCTACGGTTGAGGTGATGGACTCGGGCATCAGTGATAATTTCGGAATAAAGAATGCCACCCGAATCATGTTTACTTTTAAAGAGTGGATTGCAGAAAACACTTCGGGAGTAATATTGATACAAATAAGAGATTCATACAAGAATCCAAAAATTGAAGAGAACAGTGTAAAAACACTTTTCGATAAAATCACTTACCCCATTCGAAATGTTTCAGGAAACTTTATAGTGATGCAAGATTACGACAACGATAAACTATTGCATTATGCCAAACAAGTATTGAAAGAAAAATTGGAGATTGTTACCCTTCAAATTCCTGAAACCGATGATAAGTTGGCGCTCAGTTGGCACCTTACAGATGTAGAGAAAAACTTTATCAAAGATGCATTGAGCAGCGAAAAGAACAAGCAAGAGTTGCTGCGCTTTTCAAAAATGATTCAATAAGATATTAATAATCGGCTAATTTCTTCAAAGCCTCTGTAAATCTATCGCGTGGTAAGAATTGCCACTCCAATCTTTCGGTCATTGGTACGGCTGTATTCAAAGCACCAATCCTCTGAACCGGTGCATCCAAATCGTTGAAACACTCTGAAGAAATAACGGAAGCAATCTCAGCACCAATTCCTCCACTTGCCACATCTTCGTGCAGTACAATGGCCTTTCCTGTTCTTCGCACCGATTGCAAAACACATTCTTGATCCCAAGGCAAGAGCGACCGAAGGTCAATAAGATCGGCAGAAATTTCAGGATGTTCATCTAAAGCTTTCATAGCCCAATGCACTCCCAATCCATAAGTAATTATGCTTAGATCGTCTCCGCTGCGCACTAGACGTGCTTTACCAATTTCGGTAGTATAATAATCGTCCGGCACTTCTTCAGTAATACTTCTATACAAAGCCTTATGTTCATAAAACATCACCGGATTCGGATCTTCGATGGCCGCAGCTAAAAGTCCTTTTGCATCGGAAGGAAATGCAGGATAAACAATTTTCAAACCGGGCACATGAAAAAACCAGGCTTCAGTAGATTGGCTATGAAAAGGCCCGGCACCAACGGCTGCACCGGTGGGCATACGTATCACCACATCGGCATTTTGCCCCCAGCGGTAATAGCTTTTCGCCAAATTATTTACAATTTGATTGAAACCACAGCTGACAAAATCGGCAAACTGCATTTCTATAATCGACTTGCATCCTTTAATACTCAAACCCAATCCCGATCCTAAAATTGCAGATTCACAAATGGGTGTATTGCGAATTCGTGCTGCACCAAATTCTTCCAGAAAGCCATGTGTGGCTTTGAACACACCACCATATTCGGCAATATCCTGCCCCATAATGACTAAGTCGGGATGCAAATGCATGGCTTGTCGCATGCCTTCGGTAATAGCATCTAAAAATCTCTTATCGCTCGCTTGATTACTTTGAACCTGTATGGCTTTTTGATCGTGCGGTTTATACATGTCCTGTTCTTCGCTTTGTGCAGAAGCATCGGAGTACACATCGTGATTGGTTAACTCCAAACCATTTTCTATTTCTGCTTTGATCTCGCCTCGCAATGCCAAAATGTATTCTGCATCAATTACATTTTCTGCTAATAAATACTCTTCATAATTTTTAACCGGATCTTTTTTACCCCATTGCTCAAACAATTCAGCCGGCACATATTTTGTGCCTGAGGCTTCTTCATGTCCACGCATTCTAAAGGTCATTGCTTCCAACAATACGGGACGTGGTCTCTCTCGGATAGAATCGGCTATTTCGCGAACAGTATGATATACTTCAAGTACATTATTTCCATCCACCTGATACGCATCAATTCCATAACCCGGGCCTTTATCAATGAATTGTTTCATTTTATACTGCTCGCTACTGGGGGTTGAAAGGGCATAGCCATTATTTTCAACTACTATAATCAAAGGCAGATTCCAAACCGAAGCTACGTTTACGGCTTCATGAAAATCGCCTTCGCTGGTTCCACCATCGCCACTAAAAACAGTTGTAACTCTGGGGTTTTGTTTGATTAAATCGGCCAATGCAATTCCATTGGCTACTCCCATTTGAGCTCCTAAGTGAGAGATCATGCCGACAATATGAAATTCGTTGGTACCAAAGTGAAAAGAACGGTCGCGCCCTTTAGTGAATCCTTCCATCTTTCCCTGAAACTGTGAGAACAATCGGTTAAGTGGAATTTGACGTCCGGTGAATACCCCTAAATTGCGATGCATGGGTAGTATATATTCATTGGGTTCGAGCGCCATAACCAACCCTACTGAAATAGCTTCCTGACCAATGCCACTAAACCATTTGGCAATTTTTCCTTGTCGCAATAAAACAAGCATCTTCTCCTCAATCATTCTTGGTTTAAGCAATTCGCGATACAATCTCTTGAGTGTATCATCTGAAAGGTCGTTGCGATGAAAATGTATACTGGGACTAAGGGAGGCCGGATTGCTCATGGTTCAATCAAAATTTTATACTTTTGAAGTTATGTCTGACATTTTAACTATACAAAACATTTTGGTACTGCTCATTGTCGGAGCCGCTTTGTTTTATTTGATCAGGCGATTTTTTTTCTCAAAAAAAAGCAGCACCTGCGATCAATGCGAAATTAAAAAATGAATGCCCGAATCGGGAATAAATTGCGTTAAGTTTTTGACATAAAAAAAGTTCCATCATTTCTGATGGAACTTTGATGTTTTTGAATCTCTTTTCGATTACTGAGCTACAACAGCAGCAGCAGAATCAACCATTGCGTTCGCAGTAGAATCAACAGCAGCAGCAGCTTGAGCAGCAGCTTCTTCAGCAGCTTGCATCGCAGCATCAGCAGCAGCAATTGAATCTTGCATAGCTTTCTCCGTAGCAGCTTTATCTTCTGCGCTAGGACCACAAGCAACAACTGCTGACATAGCAACAATCGTCAAGAATAAGAATACTTTCTTCATGTTTCTGATAGTTTAGTTTAAATGAAAGAATTAATTAGTGCGGCAAAATTAATACTTTTTATTCCGTATAAAAAAATCCTACACATTTTTTTTCCTGTTTTTTATAAAATAATTATAAATAAATTCAATTTTATTCACATATATCTGAATATCAGTTGATTATGATAGTATAACCCAAAGCAATTTTTAATCGTAAAAGCAATGAAAAAACAATTCAAAGCTCAAATGAAAAAATTAATTCTACTCGCATGTGTGGTTGTGCTTACTTCCTGTAAAAAAGAAGACATTACCCCACCATTTATCAAGTTGTTAGGCGATAACCCACTCACACATAAATTGAAAGATTCTTTTCAAGATCCGGGCTATACGGCCCATGATCAAGAGGATGGAGATATAACATCAAAAGTGGTTGTTAACAGTACATTGAATACCCAAGAGACCGGCTCCTATACGATTCAATACTTAGTAACCGATGCCAGTGGGCGTTCTGCCAGTGCATCCAGAACGGTATTGGTAAAAAACCAATTGGAGTTGGATCAACAAACCGGAAACTACGCAGTTGTTGACTCAATGAATGGCGCTTTCCGTAGTTCGTACAGCGACCTTGGAAATGCTTCTACAACCGAAAATGGAAAAATTATATTCGACAACTTTGGTGGATACACAGGTGGAAGTGTGAAAGTATATGCCATTATATCGGGTAGTAATATTGATATTCCAACTCAATCTGGAATTTTCTATCCGGCTACCAACACCTATCGAACATTTTCCGGATCTGGTCAAATTATATCTGGCAATCCTTTTGCTTTTGTACTGACCTATAATGAGCAAAACGCTAGTGGAACTTCCATAATAAAGGCCACCTATACATTACAGTAATTCAAGTTTTTATAGTTAGTTGAAAAGCTGTCTGAATGATTCAGGCAGCTTTTTTATTTTTATAGCATATTTGCATGGCAGTGACCTCGGTTCAAACCCTCATCAAACGTTTCGGCATCTTCCTTTTGTTGATGTTGATTTGCCGTTTAGTATTTTTTGGTAGTAATTACACCGCATTTTCTTCTGAAAGTAATACTGCTATTGCATTATCTTTTTTGGTTGGACTTCGATTTGATATCACCGTATTCAGTATTCTTTTTTCTCCATTAGTTTTGTTTCATGTTTTGGTATTTAGTTGGAATGAGAACAAATTTTTCTCAAAGTTTTTCACCTTATATTTTATTACGCTCACTTCACTATGTGCTTTAGTAAACTTGTCCGATGCGGGTTTTTACAAGTTCAGCAACAAACGAAGCACATTTGATTTCTTTCAAGTTTTGACCGCACACAGCGATACCATCGGAACGGTTCCTGATATGATTAAAGATCATTGGTACCTATTCATTTTTTTTATCGGATGTGTATTGCTAGCTAGCTATTTGAGTAGATCAATAAAAACATTCTCCATTGTTTTGCCAACCTATATTCGAATTGTGATAAAAGTAGTCTTGCTCTCTGCCTTTTTAATTGGATTTAGAGGAGGACTACAACTTAAACCGCTGAGAATTTCTTCTGCTGCAAAATATAGCTCAGCCACTCTGGCTCCACTGGCTTTAAACACTGCTTTCACCATGATTAAAACCAGTTATGGAAGCGATCTTGAGCTATTAAACTATCTGTCGGAAAAGGAACGCCTGGATAATTTTAATCTCACGCGGAACTATTCAAAAGACACTACATTTCAATCAAAAAATGTGGTGATCATTTTGCTGGAGAGTTTCAGTGCAGAGTATAGTTCATTGCTTTCTGGAAATGCAATTGGCTATATGCCTTTTACAGATTCATTGATGCAACAATCGCTGTATTGCACCAATGCTTTTGCCAATGGTAAACGCTCTATAGAAGCATTGCCGGCCGTTCTTTCCTCCATTCCGGTTTTAATGTCGGAGCCTTTCATTACATCCAATTACAATTCGAATCGAATTTCATCTCCGGTATTGGCGTTGAAAAATAAAAACTATCAATCTGCATTTTTTCATGGTGGAGCGAATGGCACTATGGGATTTGATAATTTTTCCTCTTTAGCCGGTTTCGATCGATATTATGGCAAGGATGAATATCCATTTGAAAAAAACTTTGATGGGAAATGGGGCATTTATGATGAACCCTATTTGCAATATGCTGCTAGCGAGATGAGCAAAATGAAACAACCCTTTATCAGTTGCATCTTTACTTTATCATCTCATCATCCTTATTCAGTTCCTCCTTCGCTCAGTAATAATTTTACAGCAGGAAGCCTTCCTATTCATAAAAGCATTTCCTATGCAGACTATGCCCTTAGACAGTTTTTTGAGTCGGCCAGTAAAACAGAATGGTATCAAAACACATTGTTTGTTATAGCAGCTGATCATACCGGTCCATACGGAAGCGAACAGTACGCAAAAATTCCGAAGGTTTATTCCATTCCAATTTTTCTGTATTCACCAAGTGATCTTCAATTAAAAGGCAAGATTAAAAAAGCAGTACAGCAGTTAGATCTCTTTCCTAGCATAATGGATTACTTAAATTACGATCAAACATTTTATTCGTTCGGATCAAGTTTTTTCAGATCAGAAGAATATCCAATTGTATTTTATTCAAATGAGTTATACTATGTGTGGAACAAAACTAGTTTAATTGAAATGAGTGCAGAAGAATTGGGGGATAAAAATCAAAACGATCAATCTATTTTGAACTTTGTTCGTGCCTTTACACAAGCACACAATGAAAAATTAAAATTGAATACTTTACAAGAACCATAGATATGTCAAGCAAAAAAAATAAAGGTGGATTTGTTTATTCTACTAATCCTGATTTCAAACCAATCGATCAGGAGGAAAAAACCTCTTCGATAAAAGCTTCGGAACAAGATTTAAGAATTTGGAGAGAATCGAAAAACAGAGGAGGTAAAACAGTAACTATTGTTAAGGGTTATATAGGACCGGATGAAGAGATGATAGAAATAGCTAAGAAACTTAAAAACCTATGCGGATGTGGAGGGACGGTAAAAGATGGAGAAATAATAATACAAGGCGATTTCAGACAAAAAGTAACCGAATATCTGAACAAGCAAGGGTATAAAGCAAAGATGGCGGGTTAGTTTAATACTTCCTGTTCTTGACACTGTTCGATGATAGAACAATAAAACTTCTCATATAATGGAACAATATTATGAATATCAAATTGCTTTGCTTTCTTGAGTGCAGCATTTTTAAAGGATAGCAATTTCTCAGGATCTCTTAAAAGTAATAAACCACTTTCAGCCATTCCTTTCACATCGCCCACCTCATGCAAGAATCCGTTGACACCATGATCCACCACTTCGGGTATTCCACCGGCATTGGATGCAATAACCGGCAACTGACAAGCCATTGCCTCTAGAGCTGCTAAACCAAAACTTTCGCTTTCACTAGGTAAAAGAAATAAGTCACTAACCGACAATATTTCTTCAATGGCCTCTTGCTTTCCTAAAAAGCGTGTATTATCAATACAATTCAATTCGCGACATAAATTTTCGATCGCACTACGTTCAGGTCCATCTCCGATGAACAACAATTTCGCTGGTATTTCTCTTTGAATCTTACAAAAGGTATGAACTACATCCTGCACTCGTTTTACCGGCCGAAAATTTGAGGTGTGCACCACTAATTTTTCTCCATGCGGTGCAATGGCTTTTCTGAAATGATCTTTACATTGTTTGTTAAATCGTTTTAAGTCCACAAAGTTGTGAATGACTTGTATGGGCCGTGTAATCTCAAAATTATTTAATGTATCCTGCTTCAAACTTTCAGAAACTGTGGTAACCCCATCCGATTTATTGATGGCAAAATTTACAATCGGTTTGTAGCTTTGATCTTTGCCTACTAAAGTAATATCAGTACCATGCAAAGTGGTAATAACCGGTATGTACTTTTTATGTTCCCGCAAAATTTGCTGAGCAAAAATAGCAGCAGAGGCATGAGGTATGGCGTAATGAACATGCATCACATCCAGATTTTCGTGCAAAGCAATGTCAACCAATTTGCTGGTCAGTGCTGACTCGTAAGGCGCATATTCAAACAAAGGATAGTTGGGAATACCTACTTCGTGATACCAAATGTTTTCTGAGAAAGCATCTAAACGTACCGGTTGGTTGTAGGTAATAAAATGAACTTTATGTCCTTTTTCGGCAAGTGCCTTCCCCAACTCTGTGGCCAATACACCCGAGCCTCCAAAAGTAGGATAGCATACTATGCCAATATTTAATTGCTTCATATGGCAAAGGTAACAATTGAGACGTTAGAACTATCGCAGCATATAGTCATATAATAACTGCTGAATATTGGTACGTATGTTTTTTTCAGCCAATAAATTATTCGCACTGTTTGGATGAACTCGGTTGGACAGAAAAATATAAACCAAATTTGCATCGGGATCGACCCAGGCTGCAGTACCGGTAAATCCGGTATGACCATAGGTATGCTCTGAAACAGAGGCAGCAGTGGGTCCACTTTTGCTTCGATCGTCTATGGGGCGATCAAATCCTAAAGCCCTGCGGTTGTTTCCGCTTTTATAATATCGTTGCGTGAATAGTTCAATAGTCTCTTCATCCAAAAAACGAATTCCTCCATAGATTCCTTTATTGGCAAGCATTTGCATAATAACGGCTAAACTATATGCATTAGAAAAAAGTCCTGCATGACCTCCTACTCCACCTAACATGGCCGCTGCCGGGTCGTGTACATCACCATGTATGAGTCGTTTTCGAAAAACACTATCAAACTCGGTTGGTACAATTTCTTCTAGTTTAAATTTCTCGCGAGGTAAGTATGTCAATCGCTCAAGGTGCAATGGATTGTAGAAATTATTCAGCATAAATGTGTCCAAGGATTCATCACTCACTTCTTCAACTATTTTTTGCAAGAGTAACATATTCAAATCTGAATACACATACTGACCTGTTTCAGACATAGGCGATTCATTTATCTCTTGCCATATTTTCTCAGTATAAGATCCTAACAGATACATACTGTCGCATACACGCACCGTATAATTCGGATCGGGATAAAAATGATACAAGTCGTAAGAAGGCTTGCCGCTTTTTAAAGTCGCTTGATAAAAAGGAATCCAAGATTTTAGACCCGATGAATGGGTGAGTAATTGTTCAATTGTTATGTTTCGCTTATTTAGTTTTCTTAATGGTGTATAATAGCGCGATGCTTTTTTATGAATATCAATCTTTCCCTCCTCATGTAATTTCATAATGGCCAAAGTGGTAGCTGCTATTTTTGTTACCGAAGCTATATCGTACAAATCGTTATTGCCAATCAAAAAGTTGCCATCGTAAGTTTTTGTGCCATACGATTTTTCCAAAAGTATTTTTCCGTTTCGAGCCACTAATATTTGACAACCCGGAAAGGCTTTCATTGCAATAGAAGCATTAACTATGCTATCAATTTTCGGTTCCACTTCCGCATCAATTCCTCCTTCTTCCCATTGCGAACGGCCTAAGCATTGATTGAAGGAAGGAACAAAATCAATTCCTAA
>DAOQTX010000061.1:0-13858 GCA_035340715.1 Bacteroidia bacterium
TGATTGTTCTTTGTCGGTGGCCTGAATATAGGTTGGTCCTTGAAAATAAGCAGTTTCCTTTCGTATGTGATACAGCAATGTGTCGGCTTCTAATGTATAGGATGGATTATCCAATGTTACATTTTCTTTGAAGTAGAGCATGCTTTCTTTGCCCTGATAAATTCCTCTATTGCTTTTAAGAATATTGTCGCTCTGAGTAATCACGGCAGGTGTTTCGTACCATGCTTGTTGTTGTTCGGTATCGTATATTAACTCTTGTGTTTTGAGTGTCATTTTTTTATCCTTCAACACTACATCCTCCCAAACTCTTGCAATTTTTTGATTGCCTTTATAATTCATTCGTCTGCTGTTTAGTGAAATAGTGTCTCCTCTTAACATCCGAACGATGCCAAAAGCATCAAGACTGTTGTCCTCCGCATAAAAATAGGCACTATCACAATACATATCCGTACCATCGTGCCTAAATTGGACATTACCAATGAGTCTTCTCAAATTCTTGTCAATGCTTTCATCACCGATAAGAATATCGGCATTTATCAATTCTACTTTAGTGTTTTGTGCTTTACTAATAGAAGTGTGAAAGAAGAATAAAATGATTACCGTGAAGGTCTTACACAAAAATTGTATGCGACAATTCATTTCTTCAAAAAGCAACAGCACTCTTCATCGTCAAAATCTGTGTACGATCGGGTCCAACTGAAACGTATGATATCGGCAGCTTTAATTCTTCTTCGAGATACAAAATATAAGCGGCCAACTGTTGTGGTAATTGATGTGCTTCCTGCACTTGAGCAAAATCTACTTCCCATCCCTCTCTTGTTTCATAAGTTGGTGTTATTTCAACGTTACAAATATCAAACGGAATTTCTGTATGACTCTTGTTTTCATAGTTATAAGCTGTAGCAACTTTAATCTCGTCAAATGCATTTAGAACATCTGATTTGGTCATGATGAGTTGAGTTACTCCATTGAGCATGCAAGCATATTTTAATGCAGGTAAATCAAGCCAGCCACATCTGCGAGGCCTACCGGTAGTTGCCCCAAATTCATTGCCTGCTTTTCTCATTCGTTCACCGGTTTCATCTTCAAGTTCTGTTGGGAAAGGTCCGCTTCCCACACGTGTGCAATAAGCTTTAAATATTCCGTACACTTCACCAATTTTAGAAGGTGCAATACCTAATCCGGTACATGTACCGGCTGTGATGGTATTGGATGAAGTAACAAAGGGATAAGAACCAAAATCAATATCCAAGAGTGACCCTTGTGCCCCTTCGGCTAAAATATTTCTTCCAGACAAGAGATGTTCATTCACAAAATATTCTCCATTAACAAGATTCATCCCCCTTAACGAGTCCAATGCTCCCAACCATTCATCAATCAATGAATCGGGTTTTGCATCACTCTTATACATTTGCAACAAATTCTTGTGCTTTTCTACAAGCAGTTTAAATCGTTTATCAAAATCTCTAGCTTCTATATCACCTACTCTCAATCCATTTCTTCCGGTTTTATCCATATAGGCAGGACCAATTCCTTTCAATGTTGATCCAATTTTTGCTTCGCCTTTCATAGCTTCAGAAGCTGCATCCAACAACTTGTGCGTAGGGAGTATTAAATGTGCTTTACGTGAAATAAACAGATTCTTATTCGGCTGAACGCCTTTTGCTTCTATGCCTTTAATTTCCTTCTGAAAAACTATAGGATCGATTACTACCCCATTTCCAACTAAATTAATTTTACCGGGATGAAATATTCCCGAAGGTATAGTATGTAACACATGTTTTATCCCATCAAATTCCAATGTATGACCTGCATTAGGTCCTCCCTGAAATCGGGCAATCATTTCATATTGAGGAGCTAATACATCAACAATCTTGCCTTTCCCTTCATCGCCCCACTGCAATCCCAATAATACATCTACTTTCATAAATAGCTAATTTTTCGGCATTAGTAATGCCGAGTTACAAAGATACGTAATACAATAATTGAAACCTCTATACTAAAGCTGCTTCTGCCTGACTTTCTGATTCTGCAACAGAAAATACATTATTGAGTTTGGTGATACTCAAAAGTGATTTGATATTCTCAGGAACATTGCAAATTACTGCTTCTCCACCTGCTTTTCTTGCTTTGGTTAAAATACTTATGAGAACGGACAATCCGGTACTGTTCATATATTTAAACTCTTGTAGATTCAACACAAAGTTGATGGAGTTGTTGGCGATCAATGCAGTTACTTCATCGAGCAATTCTTTTGATTGATTTAACTCGATAAGATTTCCTGTTAAATAAATAATATTATGACTTTCTCTTTTTTCAATTCTATAATTGTACTCCATATTTTATTGAGGGTTTGTTTGATGGTGAAATTAAGTGTCTGAAATTATTTATCCAAATCGTCCGATCGATTTGATAAATGTTCGCATGTACCAGTTTCTTTTAGCTTTTTACACTTACCAAACAGATTGAGTGAATGGTGTGTGATGTCAAAATTCAATATTTTGCCCATCATTGCTTGTATTTGTTCAATACGTGGATCGCAAAATTCTAAAACATGCTCACAATCGGAACAGATAAGATGATCGTGCTGCTTGTAGGCATAGGATCGTTCATAGCGCGACATGTTTTTTCCAAACTGATGTTTAGTAATCAGATCGCAAGCTAGTAAATGTTCTATGGTATTATAGATGGTTGCTCTGCTCACCCGATACTTTTTCTTTTTCATATGCAGATAAAGCGATTCGATCTCAAAGTGATCGTTCAAATGATATACCTCATTTAAAATAGCATATCGTTCAGGAGTTTTTCTGAGTTGATTTTTTTCTAAGTAGAGATCAAATATTTTTCGAACCTCGTGTTGTATTTCAGAAATTTGCTTCCTCATCAGTTATTATCGATTCGTGTTACTCCTAAAATTCCGTTTAGTTTAGATAATTTGTCAATCAGCATATCCAAATGTATTGTGTCATGGACAAATAGCATTATAGTTCCTTCGAACATTCCGTCTAAGCTTTCAATGTTAATGCTTTTTATGTTTACTTTTAATTGATTTGAAATAATTTTTGTGATGTTATTTACAACACCTACATCATCAGCTCCAGTAATTTTTATTCCAGCTAAAAATGCAATTTCCTCTTGTCCCATCCATCGTGCTTTCACAATTCTATAGGCATAATTCGACATCAGCTGGACCGTATTAGGGCAATTGATCCTATGTATTTTTATTCCTTCATTTATGGTAACAAAACCAAATACATCATCTCCTCTGATGGGATTGCAACATGGCGCCAGTTTGTAATTTATCTTATCAATAGAATCTCCTATAACCAGCATATCCGCTGAGCCTCTTACCTTTTTTACCAATTCTTCTAAAGACGGAGTTTCAACTTTATGGGGTGATTTGCTTTTTAGCTTTTTTGGATTGGATAGAACCGATTTCAAATCGGCTATATCGATCGATCCATTTGCAATGCGATAATAGAAATCAAGCGGACTTACTACATGAAAGTAAACCAATAAATCATTCATAGGTGCTTGCTCTTTAGGAATTTTCAATGAGCGAAGTTTCTTGAAAAATATCCCTTTACCTTCCTCCGCTATTTTTCTTTTTTCCTCTTTTAAAGCTGCCTTTATTTTTGTTTTAGCTTTAGCAGTAACTACAAAAGACAACCAATCTTCTTTTGGTGCTTGTTTGGATGAAGTAAGAATTTCAACTTGATCACCTGAGTTAAGTTGATGCGATAAAGGAACAAGTTTATGGTTAACTTTTGCACCGATACATTTTGAACCAACATCGCTATGAATATCAAAAGCAAAATCCAATGCACTGCTTTGAACCGGAAGCGTTCTTAAATCACCCTTTGGCGTAAAAACAAAAATTTCATCCGCAAACAGATTAAGCTTAAAATCATCAATAAAATCAAGCGCATTCGATTCAGGATTTTCAAGCAGTTCTCTAATTCTACCTAACCATTCATCCAACATAGTTTCTGAAGAAGTCTCTTTGTATTTCCAATGTGCTGCAAATCCTTTTTCCGCCACTTCATCCATTCTAAGTGTTCGAATTTGAACTTCGACCCACTTACCAGAAGTACCCATAACTGTAGTGTGTAGGGATTCATATCCGTTTGCTTTTGGCGTTGAAATCCAATCCCGTAGTCGATCGGGATTGGGTATATAATGATCTGTAACGATTGAGTAAACTTTCCAGCAATCTGCTTTTTCATTTTCGGGCAATGAATCAAGTATGATTCGCAATGCAAAAATGTCGTAAACTTCTTCGAATGGCACACCCTGCTTTTTCATTTTATTCCAAATGCTGTGTACACTCTTGGTTCTTGACTTTATGTTGAATTGAATCTCTTGCGTTTTCAATTCATCCTTGATGGGTTTACTGAATTCGGCAATCAATTTTTCTCGCTCTCTTCGAGATTGTTGTAATTTTTTAATGATACTTCTGTAAACTTCTGGTTCGGTATATTTTAATACCAAATCATCCATTTCAGTTTTTATTGCATACAAACCGAGTCGATGAGCTAATGGCGCATACAAATAAGCCGTTTCAGAAGCAATCTTTAATTGTTTGTCGCGGGACATGCTGTTGAGCGTTCGCATATTGTGAAGACGATCTCCTAGCTTGATTAATATCACTCTAATATCATCGCTTAGCGTAAGAAGCATCTTTCTAAAATTCTCGGCTTGTAATGAACTGCTGTGATCAAAAACACCTGAAATTTTTGTCAGCCCATCAATGATACTGGCGCACTTTTCTCCAAACAATCCAGAAATATCCTCAAGAGTTATATCAGTGTCTTCAACAGTGTCGTGCAACAACGCACAAATTATTGAAGTACCATCGAGACCAATTTCCTGAGCTACAATTTGAGCTACAGCTAAAGGATGATAAATATAGGGTTCACCCGATTTTCTACGCATATTTTTATGCGCATCCAATGCGGTATCGAATGCTAAACGAATGAGCTTGCGTTCTTCTTTATCGATAAAGGGTTTACACGCACGCAATAAAGCACGGTAGCGTTTGAGAATTTCTTTTTTCTCCTTTTCCAATTCGTGCTCTTTCATCGGTTTTTGTGCTACCGATTTTTCGCCTATGTTATCCCCTTCTTTAAGCATTTACTAAATTGTTTTTTCCAAATTTTTCTTCAATGCCAAAATAGAGAAATCGCTTTCAGATTTACGAATGGTATTTTTCAAACATCCTAATCCTGTTATTTGCATTTCAACTTCGTCTCCATCTTGTAGCCACTGTGGTACTGCATTCGGATTGTTTAAACGTGCAGTTCCATTCAATTCAAGAAAACATCCTGTACCAACCGTTCCTGAGCCAATAATATCGCCCGGTAAAATTGGGGTTCCATAAGCACAACGCTCAATTATTTCTGCAAAAGTCCAATCCATATCGCCCATATTTCCTTCTGAGACTAAAGTACCATTTACCCAACATTTCATTTCAAGATTAAAACTATTTCCGGTGTGACCATCTTTAGGATTTATTTTATAGGATTCAAGTTCGTCAGGAGTTACAAGATAAGGACCAACCACAGTTGAAAAATCTTTCCCTTTTGCCGGACCTAAATTGAGTTTCATTTCTTCCATTTGCATTACTCGTGCACTCATGTCGTTCATGATCATATATCCGGCTATGTAGTCGTCTGCTTCAGAAGCTTTAATATTTAAACCTTTTTTTCCAATTACCACCGATGCCTCCAGCTCAAAGTCGAGCGATTTGAAATGATCGGGCATACATACAATATCGCCAGGCCCTTGAACAGCGTTGTGATTGGTAAAATAAAATATGGGATATTGATCGAATTCAGGAATCATCTCCACGCCTCTGTTTCTTCGGGCAGAAGCCACGTGTTGTCTAAATGCATATGCATCTCGACAGGAAGTAGGCTCAGGCACTGGAGCCAACCATTGAGATGGCTTAAGATTGATTGCCAACTCTTCAAACTTTCCTTTAATAATGTCACTATTTATTTTTTTTGCGATATTCATAGCTTCAGAACCCTGCATTAAAAATTCTCGCATTGTTCCCGGAAGTTTTCCATATGATGGCTCTGCTTTTAATATGTTCATTATATCATAAACATGGTCATCATAAAATATTCCCAGCTGGTTTGTTTGTTGATTGTTTGTGTAGCTAATTAGTTTCATTTATTCTTTTTATTTCCCCAAAAATACAAAAAAGCCCCTATTTTATTGATTAATTCTGATTTGAGTCATAAGTCAAAACCAGTTAAAAAACTATTTTTGTATTTTAAAAATCAAATCTCATTCTATGTCACAATATTATAGTTTAGGTCAACTTCCACCCAAGAGACACACCCAATTCAGAAAACCCGATGGCAATCTCTATGCTGAAGAATTAGTAAGTACGCATGGTTTTTCTAATATCTATTCTTTGATTTACCATTGTCATCCACCTACCATAATAAAAGAAACCGCTGAGCCATACAGCAGAGAGCCTAAAATTGCAATGAAAAGGACACTTCTTCATTATAGTTTTAAAGGCTTTGATGTGGAACCGGAGGACGATTATATCCTCAGCAAAAAACCAGTATTAGTAAATAACGACCTACACATTTCCTTGGCAGCTCCACGCAAAAGCATAAGCGATTATTTTTTAAAGAATGCTGATGCCGATGAGTTGATTTTTGTCCATAAAGGCAGCGGAAAAGTATATACAATTTATGGTGAACTCGATTTCAAATATGGCGATTACATATTGATACCGAGAGGGACTATTTTTCAAATTCATTTTGACGGGCCCGATAATCGTTTGTTGATTGTAGATTCATTTTCATTTATTGAAACACCTAGAAGATATAGAAATGCATATGGTCAGTTAGAAGAACACGCCCCATTTTGCGATCGCGATATTAAAAGGCCTAAAAATTTAAAGACCTATGATGAGAAAGGTGATTTTAAAGTGATGATCAAAAAACAAGGGATGGTCTATCCTTATGTTTATGGAACACATCCATTCGATGCAATTGGTTGGGATGGTAATCTTTACCCCTACGTTTTTAGCATTTTCGATTTTGAACCTATAACCGGGAGAGTGCATCTGCCTCCCCCTATCCATCAAACATTTGAAGCACACAATTTTGTGATATGTTCATTTGTGCCCCGTTTGTATGACTATCATCCATTATCAATCCCGGCACCCTATAATCATAGCAATATTGATAGTGATGAAGTTTTGTACTATGTGGATGGCGATTTTATGAGCAGAAAAAGTGTAGAGCAAGGTCAGATCACTTTGCATCCGGGAGGCATTCCACATGGCCCACATCCTGGAACAGTCGAAAAAAGTATTGGTGCAAAAGAAACCCAAGAGCTTGCTGTAATGATTGACACCTTTGCCCCTTTATGGTTAACCGAAGAAGCGATGCGAATAATGATTCCAGATTATCATCTTTCATGGATGAGTTAAAAAAGCAAAAGGCTCCTAAATTCAGATCCGTTGATGAGCTTATTGATTATTTACCCGAAAATGAGTTAAAAGTTTTTAACCATTTACGGCATATCATTTTCGATTCTTTACCTCATGTTAAAGAAAAATTAAGCTACAATGTTCCCTTTTATTACGGCAGAAAAAGAATCTGTTTTCTATGGCCCGGATCTGTTCCATGGGGATCAACGGTTCAGTCAGGTGTGCAAATGGGATTGTGCTATGGATCCTTACTCAATCAATATGGATTTTACTTCACTCTTGAAAAACGGAAATGGGTAACCATGAAAACTTTCTTGACCTTAGAAGAAATCGATTCATCTATATTGCAAAGTTGCTTATGGGAAGCTGATACTATTGACAAACTATAAATGTTAAAGTTCTGTTGCCGAAAAAGTATCACCCATATTTAAATTACCGGATTGAAATCCTTTCGTAAACCAACGCATGCGTTGCTCTGATGTTCCATGCGTGAAAGCATCCGGAACAACATGCCCCTGAGCTTGTTTTTGTAATTGATCGTCACCAATAGCATTTGCAGCTCGAAGCGCTTCTTCAATATCACCGGGCTCCAATACACCTTTGTAGTTTTGTGCATAATGCGCCCATACGCCTGCCAAAAAATCTGCTTGTAATTCTAGCTTTACACTCAGCTTGTTGTATTCTACTTCACTTAATGATGATCTTTGTGATTGAACTTGTCGGCTAATACCTAATAAATTTTGAATATGATGACCCACTTCATGAGCAACCACATAAGCCATGGCAAAATCGCCTGGGGCATTAAAACGATCTTTCAGCATTTTATAAAAGCTTAAATCAATATAAACTTGATGATCGCCAGGGCAATAAAAAGGACCGCTTGCTGAACTTGCTTGTCCGCATGCGGATTGTACTCCACCACTGAATAAAACTAAAGTTGGTTCTTCATAGCTTTGCCCTAATTGTTCTTGAAATAATTTATGCCAAATATCTTCGATGTCCTGAAGAACTACCTTTACAAAAGAAGCTAACTCTTCCTCCTCAGCCGAGGGTTGATATTCTGAATTTGTTACTTGATTTTGTTGCTGTACTTGTTGCAACATTTGCATAGGATTACCTCCCATAAGCCAAACTACCAGTACCAGCACTATTCCTCCCAAACCTAATCCAGCACCTTTATTAATCCCTCTACCTCGTCTGTCATCAACATTAGTACTTTCTTTTCTGCCTCTCCATTTCATGATTTCTGTTTAATTAAGATTAGACCATTAAAATAAGTCATCAAATCCATAGCTCATTATATTGCAAAATATTTTTTTTAGTTTTTTTTGAGATTTAGAAAGATACACGTTACATTTGTCGCAATTTAGAATTAATCTAAATTAATATAACAACATAATTATATGATATACAAATATTTAAAAAACTTTTTATTTTTAGTTACTCTACTTTTAGTTACTAATACATTATCCGCACAAGACAGAGTATTCGCCCGTACCTATCAATCAAATGTTCTAAACAAGGGTAATATAGACATAGAAATATGGAATACATTCAGTTTTGGACGAGCAAATTATTATACCAAACAAAAGCAACGCTTGGAGTTTGAAGTGGGAATTACCGATCGACTGCAAACTGCATTTTATTTGAACAACTCAACCAGTACAACTGAATATAAAGACAGTTTGAGTGGTGGAGTTAAAACCAGTTCTGCAGCAATTTCTTTTTCAAACGAATGGAAGTATAAGTTTAGCGATCCAATTGCCAATGGTATTGGTTTTGCTGCTTATGCCGAAATTACAGCTTACACTCATGAGTTTGAATTTGAAACAAAATTAATTTTCGATAAAAGGATCAATCAGCATCTCTATGCTATGAACCTAGTAGGTGAGTTCGAATTTGAAGCTGAATATGAGCAAGACGAAAAGAAAACTGAATTAGAGAATGAGAAAAACAAATTTGAAATTGATGCGGCTTACATGTTCGTGAATGGAAAAGGATTTGGAGCTGGCTTAGAATTACAAAACCGCAATGCATTTGAAGAAGGAGAGTGGAAATATTCTGCTTTATATGCTGGACCAACCTTATCATTCCACTCCGCTAAAAACTGGTGGCTAGTAGTGAACTTTATGCCTCAAATAAGCAATCTAAAAAAGTATAAAACAAAGGAAAATCTTGAGTTATCTTCAAATGAGAAATATGATTTAAGATTTTTATTCGCCATCACTTTGTAATGAGAGCTGTTGCTCTTTACACTCTTTTGTGCTTGACTATAGCTTGTAGCGCGTCACTAAAAGCCCCAAGCAATACAGAAGTGGCTTATGCAAAACAACGTTTTCCTGAAGTGGATTCGCTGCAGTTAACTCATGGCTATAAATTGTATGTTCGTAAATGCAGTTCCTGTCATTCACTTTACTATCCAGGCCAGTTTACCTATACTGAATGGGTTGAAGTTTTTCCTGAAATGGCAGAAGATGCTAAATTAGATAGCGCTGAATCCAAATTAATCAGCACCTATGTTTTTGCGCTTGCTAAGCAAGATTTTTGATGGAGTTAAATTCAGTTGAAATAGCGCAGCGAGCATTTGTCTATTGAGTTCATACTAAACAAAGCTATTTTATTACTTTTACGATGTGAATACGCTTTACATAAAAAAATTAGCGATACTAGCACTTGTATTTGTGGCTAATACAATATCCTTAAATGGACAAAGCATCAAAGATAAGTTTGAGCACATGCTGATGTCTGAAACATTTGATAGTAGTGGTACCAATTGGGAAATAGCAGCAGACTTAGACAATCTGTTTATCATTCAAGAAGGAGAATATGTACTCAATCGGAAAGCCAACAATGCTCCGTATGCTATTTTATCAAACTATACATTTAGTGAAAAGAACTTTCGCCTTATTTTTTCAATCCGGTTGGAAAAAGGTTCGAATGAAAATTCATCATTAGGGGTATTGTTTATGGCCCAACCCGGAGCATCTGGAGGTTATATCTTTGAAATAAACCATTTGCAACAATATAGAATTAAACAGATCATTGATGGATCTTATAAATATATTTCCAACGATGGAAAAAATTCTGGTTGGGTAAAAAGTTCATCTCTCAAAGAGACCAACTCCTATAATTTTGTTGACATTAAAACGCTTGATGGATTATATGAACTCTACATCAATAACGTTTTTCATTTGTCTTTTAAAGATGCTAAAACCAGCGGAGGAAAATTAGGTTTGGTTATTGGCCCGGCATCAAAAGGCCGATTCGATTTTATGTATATGTTTGGAAAGGATGCATCTATTCAAAGCATGGCAAGCGAATCTAAACAAAGCAGTGATCTGGTTTCATTGGCTGAGAGTATTATCAATCTAAAATCTCAAATCAATACGCTGAGTGATGAAAACCAAATCCTTCGAAAAACAATAGACGCTTTCAATGCCCAAGATAATAATCACGCGAAAGAGAAACAGCAATTTGAAAGTCAGATTAAGCAATTGAAATTGGATCTCAAAGGAATGGAGAAGAAACAAGATTCTTTAATCATGGCCAATCAGGAATTGATGAAATACAAAACCATCGTTGCCGGCAATGAAAATAGTGATCTCATCATTTCATTATCTAAGTCTTTAAAAACAGAACGTGAAGAAAATATTCGACTCAACGAATTGCTTAAACAAAACGGCATTCAGGATAAAAAATCGAACAATAGTGAAAAGACCAAACCGAAAGACAAGTCCTTTACCTTACCTAAAGAAAACTAAAAACGTATGTCATCAGTAGTTGCAGACGCAAAGAAAATAACCACACATACCTTGCAGGAAATGAAACGTGCAGGAGAAAAGATAACGATGCTGACTGCATACGATTTTAGCTTGGCACGAATTATTGATGATGCCGGAATTGATGTCATTTTAGTGGGCGACTCTGCTTCAAATGTAATGGCTGGGCATGAGACCACACTCCCAATTACTTTAGACCAAATGATCTACCATAGTTCTTCGGTAGTGAGAGCAGTGAAACGTGCATTGGTAGTTACCGATCTTCCTTTTGGTTCCTATCAAGGCAATTCAAAGGAAGCGCTTAACAGCACTATTCGAATTATGAAAGAATCGGGTTCGCATGCGGTAAAGCTCGAAGGGGGAAGAGAGGTGAAAGAATCGATTGAACGAATTATATCAGCCGGAGTACCGGTAATGGGACACCTGGGCTTAACACCTCAAAGCATCTATAAGTTTGGAACCTATGTAGTGAGGGCCAAAGAAGTTGCAGAAGCGAAGCAATTAAAAGAAGATGCCAAACTTTTAGAAAAGCTAGGTTGTTTTGCCATAGTTCTAGAAAAGATTCCAGCCAAGTTGGCGAAAGAAGTGGCTCAAAGCGTAAAAATTCCTATCATAGGTATTGGAGCCGGCAATGGTGTGGACGGACAAGTGCTGGTACTGCACGATATGCTGGGAATCAACAAAGAATTTTCACCACGCTTTTTGAGAAGATACATGAATTTGTACGAAGGCATTTCGAAAGCAACACAACATTTCATTAGCGATGTTCGAAAAAAAGATTTTCCAAACAAGAAAGAACAGTACTAGTTTATGAATGATCTGAAAGGAAGGGTTGTATATATAGACAATCACCTTATCGCGGTCAATAAACTGGCCGGTGAAATTGTTCAGGAGGATAAAAGCGGTGATGTGCCTTTGTTCGAAAAAGTTAAAGAGTATGTCAGAATTGAATTTAACAAACCCGGTGAAGCTTTTTTGGGTGTAATACATCGGATAGACCGACCAGTGAGCGGAGTAGTTTTGTTTGCTAGAACGAGTAAAGGATTGCAGAGAATGAATGAACTTTTTAAAAGCAGACAAATAAAAAAAACATACTTGGCTATTGTAGAAAAAAGTCCTCCCGAACAAGAAGAGACCATTACCCGTTTGCTCAAAAAAAATCAAAATCAAAACAAAAGCTATATAGTAAATAAGAAATCAAAAGAAGCAAACGAAAGCATTTTATCTTACTGTTTATTGAGTGCTTCTGACCGCTATTATCTTCTATCCGTGAACCCCGTTTCAGGGCGGCATCATCAAATAAGAGCTATGCTCGCTGATATAGGATGTACCATAAAAGGTGATTTGAAATATGGGGCTAAGCGCAGCAACCCTGACGGGAGTATTTGTCTTCATGCTTTTCAATTAGAATTCACTCATCCTGTTCATCAAAACTTGATAAAAATTCAGGCAAAGCCCCCAAACGACAATCTATGGGATTATTTTTATAGCGAAGTTGTTGCCTAGAAAAAGAAACTTCTAAAGCGCAATTTCGTACCAAAATTAAACTCTACATATTATGAAGAATTTCTTTTTAATTATAATCTCCATTGCATTGGTGATTTCTGCTGAAGCGAATGAAAAAATTTCAGGTCAATATGGATTTGTTAAAAATTCAGGTCAAATCAAAGATCAAAACTTACAACCCAACAGCGATGTACTTTATCATCTTTCTCAAAATGATCTCAATGTCTTGTTGAAGCAAAATGGTTTTAGCTATGACTGTTTCAAGCAAGATGATCAGATTAAATTTCATCGGATAGATATTCATTTCATTGGAGCAAATTGTGATGCTCAAATTGAAATGATCAACCCTTCACAAGCAAAATTTAATTACTTCACTTCATCCCAGCATACCATTCAAACTTCAGTAGCACGAACAATAAAGTATTCGAATATCTACAATGGTATTGATTTGCTTTGCTCTTTAAATGACAACAATCTATTCGAATATGATTTTATTATACACCCCGGAGCAAATATTAATGACATTCAATTAAAATATTCAGGCGCTTTAAATTCCACTTTAAACTCAAATGGTCAGATAGAATTGAAAACGCAATTTGGAAAGGTAACAGAATATATTCCTCATTGCTTTATCTATGAAAATAATGTAAGTGTAGAGGTTGAGGTTAAACAGATTGGTAAAAACATATTTGCTTTTAAATGTGATTATCCATCAACTGAGAAAACTTTAGTCATCGACCCTATACCATCCAGAGATTGGGGTACTTATTATGGAGGAAATAGTAATGAACGAGGAGAAGACTTATCATACGATCAGATGGGAGGAATTTATTTGGGAGGATATACTAGTTCTGCTTCTAATATTGCCACCAGCGGTACATATCAAAATGTTTATGCAGGCAATATCGATGCATATATTGCAAAGTTCGATACATCCGGAGCTTTGTTATGGGCCAGCTACTTTGGTGGATCAGATAATGAAACAGGATTGTCGGTTTGTGCCAATTCAAACGGATTGGTTTGGCTGTCCGGTTATACCAATTCAACCAACGGAATTGCCTCTACCAATGCACATCAGACCACGTATGGTGGTGGTTTAAATGATGCTTTCCTG
>DAOQTX010000062.1:0-13034 GCA_035340715.1 Bacteroidia bacterium
CTCTTTTTATCTCCGCCATACGATGATAATATACATTCCAACACCTTACGCACTCTTAAGTTATGCTTATACTTCTGATCGTAAAAAATATCGCGCCCACTCATTCCGGCCATATATAAATAATAGGCCAGCTCTTTTTGCTGAACCGACAAACTCTCAAATCCAGGAACCTGATAGCGCAGCACCTGCAAGTCGGCAAAGCGATCGGCCTCAACCACAAATTCAGTTTCACTTACTTCACTTTTCTTTTCTTCCTTATTCGAACACGAAAAGAAAAAAGCACTCATGGAAAACACACTCAAGAAAAATAATATTCGTTTCATAGTTTTTATTTGATTTGCAAGGTTAATATAATTATTTTCCATTAATAGTCTTCTTAGTATTTTAATATGTTTTATAAGATTATATATAAATGATTATAAAGAATAACCTGGAAATAGAGGGCAGTGCCGGTAAGCCCATCCGTTTTGATGTCAACATGCCCAATGACAATCACAATATGCCATTGGTCATTTTTTCTCATGGCTTTAAAGGATTTAAAGATTGGGGACATTATCATATAGTGGCTCAACATTTTGCACAAAGCAAATGCATTTTTGTAAAGCACAATTTCTCCCACAACGGCATCAGTTCCCACTCGCTCGATCAGTTTGACGAATTGGATGCATTCAGCGAAAACTCTTTGAGCTTCGAGTTGAATGATTTGGATCTATTGCTTACACATCTTTTGCAACACAGTGAATGGAAAAATCGCATCGATCAGAATAAAATCTGTTTGTTGGGGCACAGCAAAGGAGGAGCCATCAGTATCCTAAAAGCTGCTCACGATCATCGCATAAAAAAAATAATCACATGGGCCTCACTCTTCGACTTTAATCGACACATCAGCAAAGAAATGTTAAAAGCATGGAAAGAAACTGGAGTCATCTATTTTGAAAATACCCGAACCAAACAGATGATGCCCATACGCTACCAAGTGTACGAAGATTATCTGCGTCATCACAAGATATATCATGTTCCATCTATGGCATCCAACATTACAATACCACACCTCATCATTCATGGAACAAACGATTTGTCAATCCCGGTCGCACAAGCACAAGAACTAAATGCACACAGCAAATTTTCTAAAATGCTAATAATAGAAGGTGCCGATCATTCATTCAATATAGCTCATCCTTTTACCAATGGTAAAATATCTGATGAATCAATAAAAGCGATTGAAGCGAGCATTCGCTTTGTTCATTCCTAACGTTTGTAAACCGATTCTCCTGCAACAAAAGTTTGCAATACTTTAATATTCCACAACTCATTCTCGTCAGCGTTCATCAGGTCTTTGTCAAGAATTACAAAATCTGCCATTTTGTTTTTTTCTAAACTGCCTTTTTCTGTTTCTTCAAACGCAGCATAGGCAGCCCATATCGTCATTGCTTTCAAAGCCTGTTCCCTTGTAATGGCATTTTCTATTTGAAATCCTTTTTCGGGATATCCCTTTTTATCCTTTCTAACCACTGCGGCATAAAATCCATAAAGTGGATTAATGTCTTCCACCGGAAAGTCGCTACCTGCAGCAATCATACCTGCTGCATTTATTAATGCGCCATACGCATAAGCATATGGTATCCGTTCGCTGCCAATCCGATCTTCGGCCCAATACATGTCAGAAGTAGCATGCGTGGGCTGAACAGAAGGAATAAATTTGTAGCGGCTGAATAGTTCAAAATCATTTTTATCCAACACTTGTGCGTGTTCTATTCTCCATCTCGATTCAGGCAAATTTTTATTTGCAGCTGAAGCAATATTCATAATCAGTCGTGCTGCCGAATCACCAATGCAATGTGCATTGAATTGAAATTTATTTTCAGTACAAAAGGATGCTAATTCTTCAAATTCAGAAATATTGTGCAATAAAAAGCCGCTATGATTTTTTTGATCGGAGTATTCGTGCTTCAAACAAGCGCCTCTGCTTCCCAATGCACCATCGGCATACACTTTAAAAGAAGAAACATTCAATCGATCTGTTTTTATTTTTCCATTCTCCTTGTAATAGGTAAGGTTGCTATCGTTATATGCAATCATAGCATAGATGCGCATCTTCAAGGTTCCATCTTGATGCATTTCATTCAAAAGGGCAATAACATCTCTTTCCAATCCGGCATCACTAACTGATGTCAGACCAACGGCAAAGCAATCTTTTTGAGCACTCAATAATCCTTCTATTTGTTGCTCTTTACCCGGAGTAGGTATTTTAAGTTTTACCAAATCAACCGCGTTGTCAATTAAAACTCCGCTTGGTTTACCATTCTTAAGAATGATTTCTCCACCATACACTTTAGTCTGCTCATTGATGCCGGCAAGGTCCAGTGCTTTTTGGTTTACAATTGCAGCATGTCCATCAATTCTAAAAAGAAATACCGGAATATCAGGGAATAATTGATTCAGCGATTCATTGTCGGGATAATTTTTTTCATCCCAGTCATTTTGATCCCAACCTCTTCCGAAAACCCAACCCATATAGGTATCCTCTTTTCTTTTTTTGAGCGTGTCAAGAATGGCTTGATACGAACTTGTTCCTCCCAACCAAATCTTTTTCTTATCAATACCATATCCATAAAAATGACAATGCGCATCATAAAATCCTGGATAAACAGTTTTGCCTTCTAAATCGATGCTGTTCTTTGACTGTAATTTTTTAATTATGTCGTTGTTTCCGGTTTTATAAATCAAGCCATCTTTAATGGCCATAGCTTCAACAATAGTCATTGCTGAATCAACCGTATAGATTTTTCCATTGTATAAAATTAGATCTACTTGTTCAGGAGGAGAGCAAGAAAAAAAACAGGTGAGTATGCTGAAAAGAATTAAAACTGGTTTCATATTATTTTCTTATGGTATAAAATGAGTTTGCTTGTGCCAGGCAGGTTAGCGTAACATCATTGAGGCAAACGTGTGGAGGAAGCTGAGCTATATACTGAATGAGCTGAGCAATATCTTGGGCTTGCAAAGCTTTAAGTCCTTCATATACTTGTTTCGCTTTTTGTTGATCGCCTTTAAATCGCACCATCGAAAATTCAGTTTCACTCAATCCGGGATTAATGGAGCTTACTTTAATTCCTAAGTGCAACAGATCAATTCTCATAGCTTTGCTCAATGCATCTACAGCATGTTTGCTTGCACAATAAACATTTCCTTTTTGATATACTTCTTTTCCTGCGGTGCTACCAATATTAATGATTTGTGGCGCATCACTTTTCTTTAACAAAGGCAAACACGCTTTAGTCAAGTATAAGATACCTTTTACATTGGTATCAATCATATTGTCCCAATCATCTATTGATGCCTCTTCAAACAAATCGAATCCGGCTGCAAGCCCTGCATTGTTGACCAACAAATCAATGGAATCAACTTTTGAACCCAATAATTGTATGGCATTAAAACAATCTTCTCGAGAGCGAACATCAAAGCATAGAGGAATGATCTTGAAACTCTTATCAGGTGAGATAGAATTTGCTAACGCATTCAATCGCTCTATTCTTCTTCCTGTAATAATTACAGTATAATCTTGTTGCGCAAATAAACGTGCAGTGGCTTCGCCAAATCCTGAAGTGGCTCCGCTTATTAATATGGTTTTATTCATGAGCTATTTCAGATTTTTTTCCAAACAATCGTATCACTCCATACAGTAAAGCGATACCGGTAGTATAGGTAATATACCATGGCAATCCATAGTCGGCCATTTTGGTGCAAACCAACATGCTGATTACTGCAACGATAACAGCATATGGCAATTGTGTTTTAACGTGATCGATATGAGGACAACTGCTTGCCATAGAGCTTAAAATCGTAGTGTCGGATATAGGGCTGCAATGGTCGCCAAAAACGGCTCCAGCCAAAACAACCGAAACAACGTTGTAAAAAATTCGATGTGTTTCTTCAGGATCTAAACCCGCTTGATTGCAAATGTTCCAGGTGAGAGGTAAAGCCAAAGGGTAAAGTATGGTCATAGTGCCCCAGCTGGTTCCGGTAGAAAATGCCGTGAGTGCAGAAATGACAAATGTAATCTCGGCAATATAATAGGGATTGATTTTGTCGGACAGTAGTAAACTTAAAAATTCAGCCGTGTGCATATCGCTGGTAAGTTTTCCCAAAGCCCATGCTAATATTAAGATGCTGATTGCTGGCATCATTGTTTTAAAACCATCTATTACGGTTTCAAAAGCATACGTCACTTTCATAATTCTTTGCACCAGTGAAAGTAAAATGGCAGTAAACAAACCTAACCCGGATCCCCAAAGCAATGCTTTATACGAATCGGAGTTGCCTATGGTAGCACTTATTTTTGAAGTGAAGGATAATGATTCATCGTTCCAAACGGAAGCATCATAGCCGGTATAGATCAAAGCACCAATAACCGTAACAATCAACGCTAAAACGGGCAACAATGCATTATACCATTTTGGTGAAATGCCTTCTTTTGGATTAAGCGCCAATAATGCATTATCAATTTCGCCAGCACCACTTTCATTATTTGTTGAAAGTACTTCGCCTTTTCTTGCTCTCTTTTCTGCTTTAAGCATGGGTCCAAAATCACGACCACTTAACACAAGCATCAAAATAAATAGGAGAGTGAGAATGGGGTAGAAAGAAAATTGAAGTGAATTGATAAAAACAGAGTAAGGAGTTTCATTTAAATCAATAGTGTTCGGGTCGCTGTTAACCAATTCGATGGCTTGACCTATGAAACCAAGCTCAGCACCAATCCATGTGGTTACAAAAGCGATTGCCGCCACCGGAGCAGCCGTACTATCTACAATGTACGCTAATTTTTCTCGTGATATCTTTAAACGATCGGTTACAGGTCTCATGGTATTTCCCACCACCAACGTATTAGCATAATCATCAAAGAAAATAATAACACCAAGAAACCATGTAATCAACTGACCATACAATGGATTTTTGGCATAAGGGGTCAACTTGTTCACTATGCCCTGCATGCCACCATTTCTGCTAATGACGGCAACCATAGCACCGATCATCAATGAAAAGACAATGACATAAATATGCGATTCATCATTGATGGATTGAATGATATAGGTGTCGAGTAATGTAAAGAAAGCAGTGAGGATATTATTGCCAATGGCGTATTCCAACAAACAAACACCGGATAGAATACCGATCAAAAGTGAAGAAATAACTTCTTTGAAAAGCAACGCCATTAAAATGGCTAATAGTGGGGGCAAAATGCTGGTCCATGCAGGAATACGAACGGGTTTTTCTTTATAAGTGAAGTTTAAATTTCCATTTTCATACATACTGACATTTTGAACTGATACTTCAGAGGATACAGTGCTTAATGTATCCGAAATAGATGCTACTGCACTAATAGTATAAGTGCAGATAAATAGAGCACAGATGAGCAATATAAATTTAGGTCTCATGCAAAGATTTATTTTTTGATTTGAATCTATTCAACAATTTTTGTCGGTCGTATAACATAATCAAAAGAACAAATAAGAATGGAAGTGCAGGTACTTTATATCTGACAAAAGCACCCATAACTGGAGTAACCAAACCGGTGAGTGTAAATAAGATAATCACAAAAAATAAACTGAAATACAGCAAAGGTTTATTCAATTCATTATTCCGTTTAAAGTTTGTTGCACAAATGCAAATGCACACCAAGATTAAAACATTTTCGAGAGCTGCAGGTAAAATCATTAAGCTGTTCGATTCCCATAAAAAAGGACGTGCCAGAATGGTGAAAAAAGCTTCAGGACTATTCTTGATGATGGACCACACGCTTCCGTCTAGTAATGGAATATTAATGGCCGAACCGCTAGGCATAATGCTAATTAGATTTAGAAAATTAAATTGCTTTCTATAAATCATATGAGCAAAATCAAAGTCCGGAAGTATTCTGTATATATTGAATAAAACAGCAAAGTATGCTAGATAAGTTAGAAGATAAATCAGAAAGCATTGCTTAAGCAATTTTGGTTTATATCGAAATACAAAAAACAAAACAAAGCCCGGTAAAGTGATTACCAAGATGTATAATTTAAGGATACTCAACCAGGCTATGGTGAGTAACACGGCTACTAAGTTTCTTTTTCGAAAAGTTCCAGAAAGTATCTGATGAATATTGTAAAAAAGAATACCGAAACAAAAAATCATTAATCCATCTTTCAAAACACCTGAAGTCCAAAACAACACAGAGGGTAATAAAAAAACCGCAGCGAGAAATTCTTCATTCTTGTTTTTCACCAAACGGCTAAGTGTTTTAAACAAACCGGTAAGACCTACCAAGGCAATGAAACACATAAATACAGTATGGATATGATAATTGCCAAATGAAAAGAACCTAAACAGCGCATTCAGTCGAATGAGGTTTCTATTGTCGTTGTAAACACTATCACTGTTGTTCCACGAAGTCATAGCTTCATAATAGTGTTGCAAGTCTAATGAAGAGGATCCTATACCGCTCAACATTCTTAAAAAATCATAAGGATTTGAAAAGAGCGAATTGAATAATATTGCACTATCATCGAAGTACTTGAATATATCCGCTGTAGAGCGATCGGTATAATAGTGGGTATATATAAGTGCTAGTATAGTTCCTGAAATTACTTTTAAGGCAAATACCCACTTAATAGGTTTGGATCCCCACTGTTCTAATTGAAAGAACTTCATTTGATGAATGAGAATCAAACCGAGAAAAAAATATGCAAGCAACAGAATGTATGACATCATTGAAAGAACGAAGGTATAAATTCAACGTAATCTATATGCAAACTCAAAATTATTTTGATGAATTAGCAAGCTGCCATTTTAGTTTTTTATAGCTAATTTTGACTAAAGAAAATTTTGTATAATAAAATCAATCATACTTTAGGATGAATCCAAAACACAACTGGAGTTTTTTTAAAAAAAGAATTGCGATCAATTGTACAGTGAAAGAGGCTTACGATATGTGGACCCAATCAGGCAATTTGTTGAAATGGTTTTTAAGAGTTGCTGAGTTCAGAGATAAGGAGGGAAAACTAAAGAGCGGTAATGAATCGGCAGTCAAAGGAGATCAGTATGTGTTTATGTGGCATGGATGGCCGGATGAAGTTTGTGAAAAGAATGAGATTTTAAAAGCAAATGGAATGGATTTTTTTAGTTTTCAATTTGGAAAAGCCGGAAAAGTGGATGTAACGCTATCGTTGGTGATGGGATTGACGGTGGTAGAGATTCATCAATATGAAATACCAACAGATGAAGAATCAAAATTTAATTTTCATGTAGGATGCAGTGAAGGCTGGACATTTTATTTGGCCAATCTAAAATCGCTTCTAGAAGGAGGTTTGGATTTGCGAAATAAAGACATGAAAATATCTGGTGTAGTGAACTCTTAAATATTTATTAACGTTAGTTAATATCTCCGAAATTGAATTGTGACCATAGCGGAGTTTTTTACCTTTGTGCCATACCATATAAACAGAATAGACAAACAGTATATGAGCCAAAATACCGACACTCAGGTTTCACCAATAGAAACAGCATCCAAACTGGGTTTACTCGAAGAGGAGTACCATAAGATTGTAGAGATATTAGGTAGAGAACCCAATTTTACCGAATTGAGTATTTATAGTGTAATGTGGAGTGAACATTGCAGTTATAAGAATTCTATCAAGTGGTTAAAAACCTTGCCCAAAGATGGTCCTCATATGTTGGCAAAAGCAGGTGAAGAAAATGCAGGACTTGTTGCTATCAGTGATGACCTTGCTTGTGCATTTAAAATAGAATCTCATAATCATCCATCCGCTATTGAACCTTATCAAGGAGCGGCAACAGGTGTTGGTGGAATTAACAGAGATATTTTTACAATGGGTGCAAGACCAATAGCACAATTGAATAGCCTGCGCTTTGGTAACTTGAACAATGATCGAATGAAATACCTGTTGAAAGGAGTAGTAAAAGGAATTGGAGATTATGGAAATGCATTCGGTATTCCAACCGTTGGAGGAGAGGTATATTTTGATGAATGTTACAATGTCAACATATTGGTAAATGCCATGTCGGCTGGTATAGTGGAAAAAGGGAAAACTATTTCCGCAATATCGTATGGAGTGGGCAACCCTGTGTTTATAGTAGGGGCTGCTACAGGAAAAGATGGTATTCATGGTGCCACATTCGCAAGTGGAGATTTACATGATGATTCTCATGATGATTTACCATCGGTTCAAGTAGGAGATCCATTTACAGAGAAGTTATTATTAGAAGCAACACTTGAATTAATCGACACAGGTGCTGTAGTTGGTATGCAAGACATGGGTGCAGCGGGTATCATTTGCAGTACTTCTGAAATGAGTGCCAAAGGAAAGCATGGCATGAAAATATTTCTGGATAAAGTTCCAACAAGACAATCCGATATGAAAGGATGGGAGATTCTTTTGTCCGAATCGCAAGAACGTATGTTGGTTGTCGGAAAAAAAGGAATGGAAGATCAGATAAGAACAATTTTTGATAAATGGGATTTGAACTGCACTCTCATTGGTGAGGTAATTGAAGGAGATGTATTGAAATTCCATCACAATAACGAGCTGATCGCAGAAGTTCCTGCTGAGTCTTTAGTATTAGGAGGCGGTGCACCTATTTACGAAAGAACCTACAAAGAGCCATCTTATTTTACCCAAATAAAGGAGTTTAACATCGACCAAATAAAACAGCCTTCTGATTTGGCCAACACAGCACGACAGTTAGTAGCACTCCCAAACATTGCATCGAAGAAATATATATATACACAATACGACAGCATGGTGGGTACAAAAAACATGAGTACTAATGCGCCTTCTGATGCTGCCATTGTCAATCTTAAGAATACCAACAAAGCAATTGCATTAACCGTTGATTGCAATTCACGTTATGTGTATGCAGATCCTTATGTTGGTTGTGCTATTGCAGTTTCTGAAGCAGCACGAAATATTATCTGTAGTGGAGGAGAGCCCTCCGCAATAACCAATTGTCTCAACTTTGGCAATCCCTACAATCCCGAAGTTTATTATCAATTCGTATATGCCATTAAGGGAATGAGCGATGCTTGTACCAAATATAAAACACCGGTCACTGGTGGTAACGTTTCGTTCTATAACCAAAGTAATATCGGTGGAAAAGAAATACCTGTATTCCCAACACCTACAATAGGAATGCTGGGAATAATTGAAGATAAATCCAACATTATGACCCTATCCTTTAAGAACAAAGGAGACAGTTTGTTTTTAATTGGTGCATCTCAAAATGATATATCATCCTCTCAGTATTTGGTTCACGTCCATAATGTTCAACAAAGCCCGGCTCCATATTTTAATTTAGATGAAGAGTTTGAAACCCTTCAGTTCATTAAAAAAATAATCAGTAAGAAATTAGTCAGCTCTGCTCACGATATAAGCGAAGGAGGATTATTTGTGGCTTGCTTAGAATCTGCGATGGAAAGTCATTTAGGTTTTAGTATTTCATGTGATGATGAAATTAGAAAAGATGCCTTTCTTTTTGGCGAAGCACAAGGGCGAGTGTTGGTTTCCGTTAGTCCTGAAAACATGGATGAGTTTATCGAAATGATTGTAGATAGTGGAATAGAATTTACCAACTTAGGCAATGTTACGGAGGGTAAAATTGAAGTTGACGATGAGCAGTTTGGTGATATAACTGAATTCAAGTCATTATACGATACCAGCATCGACAAAATTTTGGAGTCTCATTAATCATAATCTTGGATGATCAGGTATATCTATTCGGCACTCTACAGCTTGCTGAAAAATACACATCATATAAATCCACTCATACCCAAAAAAGCATTTGGTAATAAAATTGAATATGGGTTTATATCATCAGATCATCTTCAAAATTCAAAACTGGACGATCAGTTAGATCAAGACTTGATTAAAGCAGGAATTGAAGTGAAGCCTTATGCAATAGATACTATCGCTTTTGAAAATTTTCTATCTCAAAATTTATATCCAAAAGACTATTATGCAGAAAGATCAGATCAAAGATCTAATTTCAAAGAAAAGGCATTAGAGCATTATGTCACATTACAACTTATTCAGCCCAAAGCCAATCATGTCCACATAGATATTGCAGCAGCAACATCACCATTTAGTGATTTGCTAAAGTATGTAATAAAGGATACCACAGTTTATAAACAGGATCTTATTTATAAACCTGGAGTAAATGGAAATCGAATAGGTGGATATGCACATGAGATACCCTTTGATGACAACTCTGTTGATTCAGTAACACTCCATTGCTCTCTCGAGCATTTTGAAAATAGTTCCGACATTGAACTGTTTCGTACGTTAAATAGAATATTAAAACCAGGAGGCTTGTGCATAATCGCTCCATTTTACATTGCCTCCAAATATTGTATCCATCTCGATCCGGTATTTAATTTAATTAAACAACATCATCCTGTACTTGATACAAATGCTGAAATTCGATATTGCTTTTGGAAACAATATCATTCGCGACACTATGATGTTGCTGCTATTCGAAAAAGAATATTGCAGGGAAATGAAAATTTAAGTTTGCAGGTGCTGAGGATTACAAATTTTAAAGATGCTTTTGAACAAAGTTATCTCCGTTATATTGGAATACTATCCAAGCAAATATGAGTAAATACATTCGAAATTTTATTTCATGGTTGTTTGGAATGCTCATTGTTTTTCTAATATCTAGTATTGGAATTACTGTTTTATATCGTTTTGTTAATCCGCCTGTTTCGCCATTAATGATTATTCGCATGATTGAACAGAAGTCTGATGGCAAGGAAATGAAATTGGTGCATGATTGGCGCTCCATTGATCAAATTAGCTCTTCTATGATTTTAGCTGTAATAACTGCTGAAGATCAAAACTTTGAAGATCATTATGGTTTCGACTTGAAAGCTATTGAAAAAGCCATGCAGCATAACAAAAGGGGTAAACGTATAAAAGGTGCAAGTACTATCTCACAACAAACTGCAAAAAATGTCTTTTTATGGCCATCTCGAAGTTGGATTCGGAAAGGGCTTGAGGTGTATTTCACTTTTTTGATAGAAATCTTTTGGAGCAAAGAAAGAATAATGGAAGTGTATTTAAACATAATAGAAATGGGACCGGGTATATATGGCATTGAAGCAGCCTCAAATTATTATTTCAAAAAGCCTGCAATCAAACTAAGCAATCAACAAGCAGCAACAATAGCAGCGATTTTGCCTAACCCAATAAGATGGAGCGCATCCAAACCATCTCCTTACATAATAAAAAAGAGAAATTGGATCGTACGGCATATGCGATACATTGATCGCCCAAATTTATAAGCCTGCAGTAAATCCTACTCGAATAACCGGATTGGCATAAGGTGAATAACGATGTTCTATTATATCTAACAAAACCATTAAATATAATCCTCCACTTCTTCCAAGCGATTGTTGAATACCTCCTCCTATAAAAAGAGCGTCTACATTTCTTCTTTTTAATTGGTTAAAATCAAAAACTTCAAGATTAAGTAACTCATATTCGGAATGAGCAAAAATAGATTCAGTGATAGAAAAACGACTAAATACACGACCGCCATATATATTAGTAGAGTAGTCAAGATCTTTTACATCGTAATACATATAAGTCAAACCTAAGCCCGATGAAAATCGCTCTGTGAACCGATATCCTACCAAAGGAGATAACTCAATAAGAGTATAGTTGCCAAACTGTAAACCTAAATTACCGCCAAAATAGATTCGATCCTTTATAGGAATTTTAGATTTTTCAGAATTTTTTTCTTGTGCCGGCACTGTGCTAGCAATACAGATCAATGTAAAAGCAATACAAATTCTTCTAAACATAATAGTAATTTAGCCACAAAGTTAATCAATTCAATAAGCGATATGGTGGTAATGGTAACTGGTGCCGGAAAAGGTATAGGATTTGAAACAGTAATTTCCTTTCTAGAATCTGATTCAAATATAAAAGTTATAGCTCTTTCAAGAAATGTATCTCAATTAATGGATATTCAACACGATAATCTAATAGTTGTGAAAAGTGATTTAATGAAAATTACTGAATCGGAAATAGAGCAAATATTTATAGATAATAATTTAAGCCAACTAGATATATTAATAAATAATGCAGCTCAATTAATAAACAAATCCTTTGACGACTTATCAGTGGATGAATTTAGATACATGTTTGAAATCAATTTTTTTTCACAGATTAAATTAATCAAAGTATGTATGCCATTTCTTTTATCAGCTCAAAGTGCCCATGTGCTTAACATCTCAAGCATGGGGGCAATGCAGGGGAGTCAAAAATTTCCGGGTCTCTCCGCATACAGTTCTAGTAAAGCAGCACTAACAACTTTAACAGAATGTTTGGCCGAAGAATTCAAGGACAAAAGTATACGATTCAATTGTCTTGCATTAGGATCTGTTAATACTGAAATGCTAAATCAAGCTTTCCCAAACTATAAAGCGAGCACTTCTCCTCGTCAGATGGCCGACTTTATAGAACAGTTTTCATCCCAACTGCCAAATATCATCAATGGTAAAATTATACCAGTATCGGTCAGTACCCCATGAAATAAGGCCTTCAGGATACATCATGATCGATGAAAAAAATAATTGAAAAAAAAGATAAAAAAGATTTGGAAACTCAATTGTTCGCACTACATTTGCAACCCCAAATTAACGATGCGGGTTTTTTAGTTGAAAAGGCAGAAAAAAAGTTTTAGAAACTAAAAAAAGTGTTTGCACAGAGAAATAAATGTATTTACCTTTGCAACCCATTTTAGAAATTCAATTTTAGTTGAAATATACTTGAATTACGTTCTTTGAAGATTTGTTAGGAAACAGCAAGCCCAAGTACATAACTCGTTATGAACTTGAGTAATTTGAATCTTGAGACACAATACAATTGCTGAACTATATTTATATAGAATCAGCGCTTCCATCAGGAAGTCAAACTAATTTACAATGGAGAGTTTGATCCTGGCTCAGGATTAACGCTAGCGGCAGGCCTAAT
>DAOQTX010000063.1:0-12213 GCA_035340715.1 Bacteroidia bacterium
ATGGGGTAGCATTAAGATCAACAATTACCAATGGTTTACCTACGGCAGAGTGCCTTTGAATGAACTGAGAGAAGGTGACAGAGCAGCTGATTATATTGATATGTATTGTAGCAACCAGCAAAGGATGATGGAAGCGCAATATGAAAGTAATGCTGAAAAAGATGAAGTTGTAAAATCGGATGGAATTCAGAATGTAACGGTATATCCTAATCCTGCTCATGAACTTATATATATAACCAGTTCGGAACCAATAGAAACTATTTTAATCTTTGACAATACAAATAGACTTATAACAAGCATTTATGCACCCAATATTGATAATGGAATATCAATTGATCGTTTGAACAGTGGTACTTACACACTTCAAATAATATTAACATATGGTAATATGTTTTATTTACCATTTATAAAGCAATGAGAAATACCATTCATTTGATTGTACTTTTATTTCCAAACTTACTATTGGGACAAGTTACTTTTGAAAAAGTAATAGGTGGCAATGTTAGACATCTAAATTATACAATAACAGAAAATGATCAAGGTGATTTTTTAGTTAGTGGTTTTAGAGATAACATCACAGGGAACTATTTATATCTTATGAAAATTAGTTCACAAGGTGATTCACTTTGGCAAAAGCAGTATTGTGGAAGATTTGGAAGAAGTATCATTCAACTTGATGATGGTGGATATGTCATTGGTGCAAGTTCTTGGTGTGGAAGTCCTGATGAGGAATTCTTACTTGTGCGAACAGATAGTTTAGGCGACACACTTTGGACAGCCTATAATACAATAGGCGGGAGTGATGAACTGTACTGTATGTGCCGCTTAAAAGGGGGCGATTATTTTATGGCAGGTTTTGAGAGCCTAGCCCGTGCCGATAGCAATGGAGTGTTTAAATGGACCAAATCGTACTATGGAGATTTATGGGATTGTGCTGCAACCTACGATTCGGGTTATGTGGTTGTGGGCTGGAATGGTGCCTTTAATGAAAACTATAGATTATATAAGTACGATAAGAACGATAGTTTGCTTTGGGTAAAAAAATATATAGGTCCCGGAGGAGGAGAATATTTTTTACGCGTAAAAGAACTAGCCGATAGCAGTATTTATGTGATTGGTAATGGTAACTTGCGTAAGATGCGTTTCTCGGCCAATGGCGATAGCTTAGGTACTTGGGTACCATACCCGGGATTGGCTTTCGATACTACTTCAAATGGTCGTATGGTTTTTTTAGCTCGACTCGCCATTGCAGGTCCTCCTTTGCATACTGACTTTTTACTTATGCTCACCGACAGTGCCAATAACCTGATATGGAGCCGCACCTTTGGCGGTCCCGGCTTTGAGACCGCCTACGATGTGCGCACCTGTGCCGATGGCGGTTTTGTAATGACCGGTATATGGGATGACGATGCTGGAATAGGCAACCCGAATCCGCAAGTGTATGTGGTTAAAACCGACAGCATGGGCTATGTGCTGAGCAGCAATATTGGTAACCTGCAACACATGCGCAGCGGCCTGATGCTTTACCCCAACCCCGCCACAGAAACAAGCACTATGCTTATAGAGCATTTTCAACAAAGCCGCGCCCCATACCAGGCCAAGCTCTACGATATGCAAGGCCGCTTGATACAAACGGTAGAAAACATAGTAAGCAATGAGCAAAGCCTCTCACTGCAAACTATAGAAAAAGGTTTGTACCTGCTGATACTAAACGACCGCCATGGTGCTTTATATCACAGCATTAAGCTGATGAAGGAGTGAGGGATTTTTTATTAAAATTCACTTCTTTACCCGTAAATCTTCTCGCTTCAGCGAGACCAACTCATAAGGTGCCTTGTCTTTTTCTTAAGACTTGGTACACACTTCGACTTCGCTCAGTGTGACAATGAAAGTGGATTTATTTTTTAAACGCTTTGGTGCTTTTCAAAAGAAGTCTGTTCGGCAATGCGGGAAGGATTATTTACAAACTCCTCAAACTCATTTCTAAAGTGACGAATGGCTGAGGCAACCGGCCAAGCTGCTGCATCGCCTAAAGGACAAATGGTTTTACCCTCAATCTTTGATTGAATGTCCCACAGCAAGTCAATATCAGTAATGGTGCCTTTGCCATGCAGTATTTTATGGAGAATTTTTTCCATCCAACCGGTACCTTCTCTGCAAGGAGAGCATTGTCCGCAACTTTCGTGATGATAGAAGCGCGTAAAATTCCAAAGATTTTTTACAATACTGGTGCGTTCATCCATCACTATAAATCCACCCGACCCCAACATGGTTCCACTGGCAAATCCACCATCGGCCAACGATTCATACGTCATTAAACGGGGTTCGCCATTGGCTGTTTTCAAAATCAGATCGGCAGGAAGAATTGGAACGGAAGAACCTCCGGCTACTACCGCTTTGAGTTTTCGTCCATCACGTATTCCACCGCACCACTCATTGCTATAAATAAATTCTTCAACAGGTAGTCCTAATTCTATTTCATAAACACCGGGTTTGTTTATATGTCCCGATGCAGAAATCAATTTAGTTCCGGTGCTTTTCCCAATACCAATTGCAGCATAGGCATCGCCACCATCGTTTACAATGGGAACAACCGCGGCAATGGTTTCAACATTGTTGACCACTGTGGGGCAACCATACAAGCCTGCTACTGCAGGAAAGGGAGGTTTAATTCTGGGGTTGCCTCTTTTACCTTCGAGCGATTCGAGTAAAGCGGTTTCTTCTCCGCATATATAAGCACCTGCACCAACCTGTACATATAGATCGAGCGAATAGCTGCTACCTAAAATATCCTTACCCAACCAACCATTTGCATATGCTTCTTCAATGGCGTTCTCTAAAATGCGAGCAACATAATAATACTCACCACGAATGTATATATAGGATGTTGCTGCACCTAAAGCATAACTGGATGTGATCATTCCTTCAATCAACAGATGGGGATTATGCTCCATCAGGTAACGGTCTTTAAATGTACCGGGTTCCGATTCATCGGCATTGCAAACTAAATATCGAGGCACGCCTTCGGGTTTGGCCAAGAATCCCCATTTCATTCCGGTAGGGAAACCTGCTCCACCTCTTCCACGCAAACCCGACTTTTTCACTTCTTCAACTACAGTTTCGGGGCTCATACTCTTAATTGCTTTTTCAACCGATGCATAGCCTCCGTTTTTGCGGTAGACTTCATAGGTTTCAATTCCGCTGATATGATCGTGTTGTAGCAGTAGTTTTCGGCTCATGATATACTTTTAATACGAGGTTCGGGCTGATCGATATAGGTTTTTCGTTTACCTTCTTGTTTAAAACGTTCCAATAAATCATCCACTTTTTTATGATTCAGATTTTCGTAATAGTCGGCTCCTACTTGCATCATAGGGGCAGTACCACATGATCCAAGACATTCAACGGTTTTTATTGTGAACATACCGTCCGTACTGGTTTCACCTGTTTTAATATTGAGTTTCTTTTCAAGATGCTGAACAATATCTTCTGCGCCCAACAACCAACAACTACTGGTACGACAAACTTCGATAACGCATTTTCCAACCGGTTTTAAATTAAACATGCTGTAAAAGGAAGCCACTTCATATACTTCTATACTCTGAATATTTAACAAGGAAGCAACATAGTCCATTACTTTAGCGCTGAGCCAACCGTCTGATTCTGCTTGGGCTAAATGCAACACTGGAATGAGTGCAGATTTTTGTTTCCCTTCGGGATAGCGCTTTTTAATTTTTTCTATTAACGCTAAGGTTTCGTTGCTGAATTTAATTTCGCTCATACTTCTAAGGGCTTAGGCATCCAATTCTCCTGCAATCACATTCATGCTGCTCATGGTTAAAATGGCATCGGATAACATACCACCTTTTATCATTTGTGGATATGCCTGGTAGTAAATAAAACAAGGTCGTCTGAAATGCAAACGATAAGGAGTACGTCCTCCATCACTGATCAAATAAAAACCCAATTCACCATTTCCACCTTCCACACAATGATAGACTTCTCCTTTGGGTATTTCTACTTCACCCATGATGATTTTAAAATGGTAAATCAGCGCTTCCATATTATTATATACTTCTTCTTTTGGAGGAAGATAAAAGTCGGGCACTTCGGCATAATACTCTTCACCTTTTGGCATTTTTGAAATGGCTTGTTGTATGATACTTAAGCTTTCTCTCATTTCTTGATGGCGCACCATGTAGCGATCGTAGGTATCGCCCTGGGTTCCGACAGGAATGATAAAATCGAAATCGCTATAAGCAGAATATGGATTCATAACCCTCACATCGTAGTCCACTCCTGCGGCTCTAAGGTTAGGGCCGGTAAATCCGTACTCCAATGCATCGCTGGCTGATATGGGTCCGCAGTTGATGGTGCGATCCATAAAAATTCGATTGCGGTTGAGCAGGTTTTCAAATTCTTGTAGTCCTTTTGGAAATTCGTTGAGGAAATAATTTATTTTATCCCAAGCTTTAGGGCTGAAGTTTCTTTCAAAGCCACCTATGCGGCCAATGTTTGTGGTCAAACGTGCACCGCAAATTTCTTCATAGATTTCATATATAAATTCTCTCCACTGAAACATATAAACAAAACCGGTGAGCGCTCCGCTATCTACACCAATCACGCTATTGCAAACAATATGATCGGCTATACGCGCAAGTTCCATTACAATTACACGGAGGTACTCAACACGTTTTGGCAATTCTATATGGGCTAGTTTTTCAACTGTCATGTGCCAACCCATATTGTTAATGGGAGAAGAGCAATAATTGAGACGGTCTGTAATAGGAGGTATTTGATAAAAAGGTCTGCGTTCGGCTAACTTTTCAAATGCGCGATGAATGTATCCAATGGTTTGTTCTGCTTCGTGAATGGTTTCTCCATCAATTTTCAAGACGTTTTGAAAAATACCATGTGTAGCCGGATGGGTAGGACCAAGATTTAGAGTAATGTATTCGGGCTCAGGGCTTAATTCGTTATGTACTTTTTCCAGTTCGCTCATATAGTATTATCGTCCAAACATTTTATCGTCTTTATCCATTCGTGTTTGATCTTCGAGTGGATATTCTTTGCGCAAGGGCCAACCTTCCAAGCTATCCATGTTTAAAATTCGAGTTAGATTGGGATGTCCTTCAAAATGAAATCCAAAAAAATCATAGGTCTCACGTTCCATCCAATTGGCCGTTTTGTATAAGGGAATCAAAGAAGGAAAAACCGGTTCGTTCTTATCGTTGAAGGCTTTAATGCGAAGGCGATAATTGGCTTGCAGGTTGTGTAGTTGGTACATCATGCCAAAAGGTTTTTTTTGATCGGGATAATGCAAACCACAGCAGGTGGTGAGAAAAGAAAAATTCAATTCGGCATCTTGTTTGAGCCATTGCATCAATTCAAAAATTCGGGCATGATCAATTTCCAATACAGGAATATCGTATTGCATTTCGTACGATAATATGGAATCTCCAAATTGATCCTGAATTCTTTTTTGTACGTCTGTATGTTCTAAGCTCATTGAATTCCGTAAGAGGCTAAAAGTTCTTTGTATTGATCGGAGTTGCGTCTTCTAATTTCTTCGTTGCCAACTAAATCTTGTATGCGCATCACTCCATCAATTATTTGTTCTGGTCTTGGCGGGCAGCCGGGTACGTAAACGTCCACAGGAATTATTCGGTCGATACCTTGCAAAACACTGTAAGTGTCAAAAATACCTCCACTCGAAGCGCAAGCGCCAACGGCAATTACCCAACGTGGCTCTGCCATTTGTTCGTAGACCTGACGCAATACCGGACCCATTTTTTTTGCGATGGTTCCCATCACCATAAGTAAGTCGGCCTGACGAGGAGAAAAACTTAAACGTTCAGCACCAAATCGGGCAAAGTCGTAATGTGCTCCCATGGTGGCCATAAATTCTATTCCACAACAAGAAGTGGCAAAGGGTAAAGGCCATAACGAATTTTTTCGTGCCAAGCCAACCGCTTTATCCAATGAAGTGGCAAAAAAACCAGGACCTTCATATCCTTGGGGTGCATTGCCAACTTGTATTTTATCGGTGCTCATATTAATCTTCCCATTTTAATGCTCCTCTTTTTACAATGTAGAGGAAGCCCGACAATAATATACCTAAAAATATGATCATCTCTATAAATCCAAACCATCCAAGCTCTTTAAAGTTTACCGCCCAAGGGTACATAAAGATGACTTCAATATCAAACAGCACAAATAATATAGCGATGATAAAATATTTAATCGAAAAAGGAATGCGGGAATTACCCACGGAATCAATACCACATTCAAAAGTGTCTAATTTAATTTCAGACTTTCGGCTGGGGCCTAATATGTGGGTGAAGAAAATGGTGGTAATGACAAAGCCCATAGCTACCACAAACATGATGGCTATTGGTAAATAATCGAATGGCGTACTTAATAAAATCATAATCAATTGATAATCAGTTTCGGCAGAACGATTGAATGGTCAAAATTAAGTCTTTTTGCTGGATTTGAAAGGGAATAAGAAAAAATTATATCCAATCATTGCAAGACTTTTCCAATGGATTGTAAATTAAGGAATGTTCTTATAAAAAAATGCCAAGTGCTTTGTGATGATTACTTTTGAGGCATTGATTTACAAGTGATTTGTTTACGTATCTACTGCTCATACTCATTTGGTTGGTTGTGTCCTGTATAGGAGCAATGGTTTTATCTATCCGATGGACTTCCAAAAGCATTCTATTTATTTCCTTATTGATACCAGCTATTCTTCTATTGATATGCGATCATTTCTTAGTTACTAGAGAAGTATGGAAGTTTACGGATCAGTTCCGCCTTGGCATTACCCTTTGGCAGATGCCACTTGAGCATATATTAATAGTACCGATTCTTTCACTGCCTTTGCTGCTGTTTTTTCAAAAACTTAGTTTGAACAAAAACACCGAGCGACTCAACCAAATTGCTTTGGTCATTAATGCTTTTGTTTTGCTTTTCTTAATGATCACGGTATTTAAAAATTTCAATCGGTATTTTGCATATTTACTTTACTGGCTAGCTGCGTTTTATATGACCTTATTACTAATGAATAAAGTAAAATGGATGCTGACCTATTACATTTCCTTTCTGTTGAGCTTGCCTTTAGTGCTGAGCGTCTATATTATTTTACTGAAATTGCCTTTGTTGGAAGTAAATTCAAGTATGGTTAGTGGACATCGTTTGATGGAGGTTCCACTTGAATTTCTTTTGTATTATTTTTTACTAAGTATGATGAGCTGCAGCCTATTTAGTTTTCTCAATAAGCGATTTGAAATCAGAGAAAATAGACAATCCAATAAATAATTTCTTACTAAAATATTCGATTTTAAGACAATTTGGACTTTTTTAAAAAATCGTGATAAACTATAGGTAACAAAATTGTCTTTATCGCAGTAAAAATGAGTTGAAAATTCATACCAATATGAAATTACAACCTTTTCTGCGAGTGGGGGCATTTTGCCTGATTGCATTATTTAGTTTAAATACCCAAAAAGCCCATGCTACACATGCGGCCGGAGCCGATTTAACATATCAGTGCTTGGGAGGTCTTCAGTACAAGATCAATATCTCGTTTTATCGTGATTGTGCCGGAGTTTCTGAACCCAATAGCATATCACTTAAATATGCTTCAGCCAGTTGTGGTTATAACCTAACGGCAACGGCCAATAAAATAGCTAATACGGGTAATGAAATAACTGTTCCTTGTAACTCTGCTGCAACCAGATGTACCAATGGAAATTTAACCGGTATTCGAAAATTTGAGTATTCAGTAACGGTAACTTTACCTGCCGCTTGTAGCGATTGGATTTTTAGTTATGAAGTATGCTGTCGAAATTGTGCGATTACTACCATTCAAAATCCTTGTGCAAACAGCACTAAATTATATGTTGAATCGAAGTTGAATAATATTGCTGCGCCTTGCAACAGTTCACCAACTTTTTCAAACATTCCAATAGCGTTTGTTTGTATTGGTCAAAACTTTAATTACAATCATGGTGTAATGGATCCCAATGGAGATTCATTAGTATATGAGCTTATTGCACCAAAAATAAGTTCTAGCAACACGGTTACCTTCATACCACCTGCAAGTACTACAACACCTGTTGCAAGTAGTACTGCTTTTAGTTTAAATGCATCAACTGGTGATATTAATTTTACACCGAGTCAACTTCAGATTGGCATTATGGCCATCCGTGTTAGAGAGTTTAGAAATGGTGTTGAGATTGGAGCGGTTATACGCGACATGCAAGTGTACACCCAAAATTGTCCAAACAATTTGCCAACGCTATCGGGTATGAACAATACCACGCAATATACCGACACTATTTGTGCAGGTCAGAATATTTGTTTTACAGCACATTCAAATGATGCTGATGCCGGACAAGTGGTTACACTAACACACAACAATGGAATACCAGGAGCTAGCGTCACTACTACATCAGGAAATTTGCCTGTGGCTACTGTTTGTTGGACACCCACGCAAGCACAAGTGAGTAGCTTGCCATATAGTATCACATTCACAGTTCGAGACGATGCATGCCCTACCAATGGTATTCAAGTGTATTCGTACAATATTTATGTAACATCTGCTGCCATCAATGTTAGCAGTAACAATGTGAGTTGCTACGGTATGGCGAATGGAACGGCAAGTGCAAGTCCTGTTGGAAGTGGACCATTGAGCTACAGTTGGAATACAAGTCCGGTTCAAACAAATTCTTCTATCAATGGATTGAGTCCGGGAACCTATACCGTTACCGCTACTAATTCGGCCGGATGTACCGCGAGCAATACCGTTACCATAACACAACCCAATGAATTGGTGTTGAGCAATACTCGTACAGATGCATTGTGTAATGGATCGGCCAATGGTAGTTTAACTTTATCATTGAGCGGAGGAGTATCTCCTTTCACGTATCAATGGAACAACGGAGCTACTACACAAAACGTAAATGGTTTGGTGGCGGGCACTTATACCGTTACTGTTACTCAAGCAAATGGGTGTACTGCTACACGAGTTATGACCGTTCAGCAACCCAGTGCACTTAGCGGTAGTATTGGATCAGTAAATAATGTAGCTTGCTTTGGAACCAATACCGGTTCTGCTCAATTGAGCATTAGTGGAGGCTCACCCGGTTACACTTATTTTTGGAGTAATGGATCTACACAGCAAAATTTATCAAATGCTGCAGCGGGAAATTATACGGTAACTGTAACCGATCTCAATGGTTGTACCTTAACCAGAAACACTACAATAACTCAACCCACGGCTGCATTAGCAGGAAGCACAACAGTTACTTCAAATGTTTCCTGTTTTTCTGGAAACAACGGTGCAATTGATTTAACAGTAAGTGGTGGAACAGCACCTTATGGTTATACCTGGAATAATGGATCAACAACACAAGACATATCAAATATTTCTGCCGGTACCTATACAGTAACGATAACAGATTCAAAAGGATGTACCACTACAAATGTGAGTACAATCAATCAACCGGTAGGTGCATTAAGTACTGGAGTAAGCGTAACAAACAATGTATTGTGCTTTGGTGGAAACAATGGCTCTATCAATATCAATGTAACCGGTGGAACTACCCCTTACACTTATACCTGGAGCAATGGTGCGACTACACAGAATATTGCAAATCTAGTAGCAGGTACCTATTCGGTAAGTGTAGTGGATGTTAATGGATGTAATGCTAGTTTAAACGGTATAATCATCGATCAACCGGGTTTTAGTTTATCGGGCTCATCTATAGTTAATCCACCTGTTTCATGTTTTGGAGGAAATGATGGAGCTTTGCAAGTAAGTATAAACGGTGGAACTTTACCATATACCTACAATTGGAACAATGGTGCAAGCACACAAAACATTAGTAACTTAAGTAGCGGAACCTATACTGTTTTAGTAACTGACGTGAATGGATGTACATTACAATTATCACAAAATGTAAGTCAGCCAACACAAGCATTGGCTGCATGGAATAATCAAGTAAGTAATGTTGATTGTTTTGGAAACAACAGCGGATCAGTAGATTTATCTGTAGCCGGTGGAACAGGTCCCTATACTTATCTTTGGAATACTGGAGGAACTGTTCAGGATCCTTCCAATATGAGCAGTGGCAATTATACTGTTACAGTAACCGATGCCAATGGATGTACAGCCACCAATGTGGCCAATATTGGTCAACCTTCTAATGCATTAAATGCTTCTATTACATCATCTACAAATGTGGGTTGTTTTGGCAATGCTACCGGATCCATCAACCTTTCAGTGAATGGAGGAACGGGCCCCTATACCTACTTATGGAATACCGGTGGTACGGTAGAAGATCCACAAAATCTTTCAATGGGTTCATACACGGTAACCGTAAGTGATATAAATGGATGTACTGCAACACAAGGAATATCCATTAGTCAACCGAGCAATCCGTTGAGTAGTTCAATAGGATTTTCTTCAAACGTTACTTGTTTTGGAGCGGGTAATGGTTCAATTAATTTAACAGTAAATGGTGGTACTTCTCCTTATACCTACAATTGGAGTAATGGAATGTCATCACAAAACTTAGTGAATCTTTCACCGGGTGTATTTTCAGTTACCATTACCGATGCCAATGGATGTACATCATCACAAAGTGCAAGCATTAGTCAGCCAACAGCCGCTTTAAGTTCAACTATTCAGTCTACTATTCAGGTTGATTGTTTTAGCAATAATACGGGTGCAGCTACCGTATCTGTTGCCGGAGGTACTTCTCCCTATACTTATTTATGGAATAATGGATCGACCAGTCAGAACATCAATAATGTCAATGCAGGTACGTATACTTTGACTGTTACCGATGCCAATGGATGTACGCATAACAGAGTAGTAGTTATCAGTCAGCCAGCACAAGCATTAAACAGTTCAATCAGCAGTACTTCAAATGTAAATTGCTTTGGCAATGCAAGTGGCAGTATAAATTTATCAGTAAATGGAGGAACATCACCTTACTCGTATAATTGGAGTAATGGATCGAGCACACAAAATATTTCCGCATTAAATGCCGGAGTCTATACCGTAGTTATTACCGATGCTAATGGATGTACTCGTTCAAGTGTTGCAACTATTACACAACCTTCGGCAAGTTTACAAACTTCCGTGAACAGTACCAATGCAGTAGCTTGTCATGGAAATTCAACAGGGAGTATAACCATAAATGTGAATGGAGGAACGTCACCTTATTCATTTAACTGGAGCAATGGTTCAACCGTTCAAAATCCAAGTGCACTTGTTGCTGGAGTCTATACTGTAAATATTACCGATGCCAATGGTTGTACTCAATCAGCATCAACCACGATAACTCAACCATCTGCTTCTTTAACTTCTTCCGTACTATCTCAGGTACAAGTTTCTTGTTTTGGAAATAATACTGGAACGCTTAGTTTAAATGTAAATGGAGGAACAGCACCTTATTCCTATAACTGGAGTAATGGGTCGAGCGCTTCGGCCATCAACAATTTGGCAGCAGGAAACTACTCAGTCACTGTTAGTGATGCCAATGGATGTACTTCAACATTGAATGCGGTGATCACTCAACCGAATGCGAGTTTAGTGAGTAGTGTGGCCAGTACTACAAATATTTTATGTAATGGTAATTCTACTGGTGTTGTAAATATAAATGTAAATGGAGGCACAGCGCCTTATACCTATTCATGGAGTAATGGTGCATCTAGCCAAAATATAAGTGGTCTTTCTTCAGGTACCTATACTGTGTCGGTAGTTGATGTTAACGGATGTACTGCTATTGCTTCTGCATCATTAACACAGCCTACTGCCTTAACAGCTACAGTAAATACAAATAATGCTACCTGTGGTGTTGCCAATGGTGATGCTACAATAAGTGCAAATGGTGGAGCAGGAAGCTACACCTATCTTTGGTCCAATGGCGCTACTAGTGCTTCGATATCCAATTTAAATACTGGAAGTTATAGTGTTACAGTAACAGATGCAAATGGATGTAGTTACAATACTGCGGCTAACATCAGCAACTTGAATGGTCCGCAAGCTAGTATTGCTTCTAATACTGCGGTTGATTGTTTTGGAAATTCAAATGGATCGCTTACCGTAAATGTAAGTGGAGGCACATTACCTATATCTTACTTGTGGTCGAATGGTGCCTCAACATTGAACTTGAGCAATGTTGTAGCCGGCAAGTA
>DAOQTX010000064.1:0-11232 GCA_035340715.1 Bacteroidia bacterium
TTAGATAGTGTTAATCGATGGATTTAAATTTATAATCCAATAATTTCAAATTCTGTTCTTCTGTTTAATGCACGACCATCAGTTGTTTCGTTATCTGATATGGGTTGAGATTCTCCAAATCCTTTTGTAGAAATTCTGTCTTTAGAAATTCCATTTGAAATTAAATAATCGGAAACTGCTGATGCTCGTTGTTGACTGAGCGTTAAATTTGAATGGTCATCCCCTACTGAATCCGTGTGACCATTTATTCGAACTCGAATAGATTTGTTTTCAGTCAAAAACACTAACAACTTGTTTAGCTCGAGAGTGCTTTCATTCGAAAGTTTATACGAATTGGTTTCGAAGAATATATTACGAAGTACAACCTTACTTCCTATTTGAAGTGGACTTAATAATACATCAATTCGATACGCATTTTTCATATCGGTGCTATTTCGACATTCAAAATTTTCAGAGTGAAACAAATATCCGTTCTTAGAAATAGACAGAGCGTAGTTTTTTCCCGAAGGCAAACTCACCATCATATCACCATTAACTATGTCTGTAGTACCTTTTACAATTAGTTTACCGCTACTTACATCCACTACTTCATAATCCGCTTCCAACGTTCTATTACTATTCCGATCTCTTACTACAGCTCTCACATAACTTGTCAATGTAGGCCTAGCTTGTTCATAAAGAGTAAAATAATACAGGTCTAAATCACCAAATCCTTTCATTCGGTCACTTGCAAAGTATGCAGTAGTACCATCGTTGCTTACAAAGAAACTATTCTCGTCACCTGAAGTATTGATTGGAAAACCAATATTAAAAGGCGTTCCCCAATTACCACTACTATCTTTTCGTGAAAGAAAAATATCTATACCACCAAAGCCTGTATGGCCATCGGATGCAAAGTAAATTGTTTGATTATCGTTGTGTATGAATGGCGATAGCTCATTGTACGCTGTGTTAATAGGGGCTCCTACATTGATAGCTTCTTCAAAATTTCCTTTTTCATTTTTTGTGCTCTGCCAAATATCAATACCTCCAAGACCTCCCTTCCTATTGCTTAAAAAGTAAACCGTGTTTCCGTCAAAAGATATGCTGGGTTGTGAATCCCAAAAAACACCATTGATACTTGGTCCTAAGTTTTGTGGCTCAGACCATCGGTCACCCACTCGACTACTAATGTATAAATCGCACCTGCCAATTCCATCTTGCCGATCACATCCGGTAAAATACAAATGTTTACCATCGGGTGAAATGGAATGTGCTCCTTCATTCCCATTTGTATTCAATGGTGCACCTATAGGCTTGCTGATGGACCATAGAGTATCTGTTTTATAAGAAATATAAAAATCTTCTTCATCACGAATGTTTCCGTGTATAGAAGGTTTTTTCAATTTACGCGTATAAATTAATGTACTTTGATCGGCAGTAAGAGCGGGTAAATACTCAGGATATTCACTGTTAACATTCGACCCCATGTTTATAGGATTGAACGGCACAGGATTTTTATAAGCAATTGCGGCATACTCACAGTTTCTCAAAAGTCGTTCAGCCTTAGGTCGCAATGGAGAACTGCTCATACGAGGTAGTGATAGAAAGATCTTAACATGATTTAAACTACTACTATAGTCCATCGCCATAAACTCACTCTTAGCTAAATTATAGTAAGTAGCCGGAAAAAAATTCTCATTGATCCCGATAGCGTTTGTATATGCTTCGGCTGCCATTGTATATTGCTTAGCATCGTAAGAAACATCTCCCTTTAATAAATAGGCTTCTATAAAATTTGGATCAATGAGGATGGCTTTATTAACTTCTTCAATGGTTAAAATTGCTTCATCTTTAGTTTTCATTTGATCATACATACGAGTAGCCAACTCATAATGACGAATGGCTTTAGCTGATGAACTGGTATACTGACCTGCTCTTTGCGCTCGACATGAGATGCATGTATTCAAAAGAAACAGGAACAGAATGAAGAAAGATTTTTTCATAGCCTACTAAACTAATTAAAAAGCGAAACTAATCTTAGAATCGTATAACCTTGTAGTTGAATCATGGTATGTTCATAAACTTATGTGTCTGCAAACTGATGCGCCACTGAGGATTAATTTTGATATAATCGACCATCTCGTTTACTATAGTATTAAATTTACTGTACTCAGGCTGAAGATACAATTTACAATGGCCGGCAACTTGATCGGCAAACTGTTCCGCCCATTTGAAATCAGAAGAATTGTAAACAATAATTTTTAATTCATTTGCTCTTGTTAATGCTTCTGTAATGGGTGCTTTAAATTTTTTTGGTGAAACGCAGATCCAGTCAAAGTTTCCGTGAATAGGGTATGCTCCTGAAGTTTCCAACATCAGATATTTCTCTTGCTGTTTGAGTGAGTTGGTCAATTCAGTTAGATCGTACATACAAGGCTCACCACCTGTTATGACTATATTCTTAATGTTGGGATAATTAATTTTAGTCTTTATCTCCTCTATTGATAGATTGGGATGATTTGCTGCATTCCATGACTCTTTTACATCGCACCAATGACATCCAACATCACAACCTCCAAGGCGTATAAAAAAAGATGACATTCCACTATTATAACCCTCACCTTGAAGTGAATGAAACATTTCCATGACAGGAAATTTATCCATCACTTAGAATCGTTTAATCTGCAGGCCAACATTGTATTTTCAAGCAAAGCTACAATGGTCATCAAACCAACTCCTCCGGGTACGGGAGTGATGAAACTACTTTTTTCGGCTACTGAATCGAAATGAACATCACCACAAATACGGAATCCGCTTTTCTTACTTTTGTCTTCCACGCGAGTAATACCTACATCAACCACTACTGCACCTTCCTTAACCCAATCGGCATTTACAAATTCGGCTTTACCAAGTGCAACGATAAGTATGTCAGCGTTTCGACTGATCTCTTTAATATTAACCGTTTTACTATGACATAGGGTAACAGTACAATTTCCCGGATACGTAGCTCTTGACATGAGAACACTCATAGGTGTACCCACGATATTGGACCTACCGATAACGACACAATGTTTGCCACTGGTTTCGATCTTATAATGTTCTAGCATCATTAAAATACCTTTAGGGGTAGCAGGTAAAAAACAAGGTAATCCTTGAACCATCTTGCCGGTATTTTCAGGATGAAATCCATCAACATCTTTAATAGGAGACACCAATGAGGTAATTCGTTCTTCGTTCAGATGTGCAGGTAATGGTAATTGAACTATGAACCCGTCAATATTACTATCGTTATTCAATTCAATAATTTCATCTATCAATTGCTCTTCTGAAACGTTTGCACTCAAGCGAACTAAACTGGAATCAAATCCTAACTCTTTACAATTTTTTATTTTACTGGCTACATATGTTTCTGATGCTCCATCGTCACCAACCAAAATAGCTGCTAAATGTGGACGCTTCAAACCGGATTGAATCCGTTGATTGACTTCCGCTTTCAGCTTTTCTTTATAAAAAGCCGAACATATTTTACCATCTAAAAGTTGCATAGATTCTATCATTTTAAGAAAGGCATTTTAGGACCAAATCGAGGCATTTTTCCTCCACTGAATTGTTTCATCATCTTTCTCATATCTTCAAATTGTTTCATCAGTCGATTCACCTCGGCAATGTCGGAACCCGAACCTTCAGCAATACGTTTTCTTCTGCCTCCATCCAGCACCGATGGATTGTTGCGTTCGTAAGGAGTCATGCTGAGAATAATTGCTTCAATTCTCGCGAGCGATTTATCATCAACATCAATATCTTTGATTGCTTTTCCAACTCCGGGTATCATTCCAAGAAGATCTTTCATGTTACCCATCTTTTTTATTTGCTGTAATTGGTTTAGAAAATCATTAAAATTAAACTGGTCGGTTCTTAATTTCTTTTGAAGTTCAGCGGCTTCTTTAGCATCAAATTGTTCTTGTGCTTTTTCTACAAGAGAAACAATATCGCCCATACCCAAAATCCTATCGGCCATTCTCGAAGGATAGAAGATATCCAGTGCATCCATTTTTTCACCGGTACCAACAAACTTAATGGGCTTATCAACAACATTTCGAATCGATAATGCAGCACCGCCTCTGGTATCACCATCCAACTTGGTTAAAACTACACCACTCAAATCGAGAATATCGTTAAAGGCTTTAGCTGTATTCACAGCATCTTGACCGGTCATAGAGTCCACCACAAATAAAATTTCATGTGGATTGATTTCTTTCCGGACCGCAGAAATTTCCTTCATCATTTCTTCGTCTACTGCCAAACGTCCCGCAGTATCGACTATGACTACATTATGATTATTCTGTTTTGCAAAAGCAATTGCTTTCTTAGCAATGTCAACCGGATTTTTATTGTCAACATCTGCAAAAACAGGAACATCAAGTTGTTCTCCCAGAACTTTAATTTGATCAATCGCTGCTGGTCGGTAAACGTCACAAGCTACCAAAAGAGGATTTTTGCCTTTTTTACTCTTAACAAAGTTCGCCAACTTTCCTGAGAATGTAGTTTTTCCACTTCCTTGCAAACCAGCTAAAAGTATGATGCTTGGATTTTGTTTAATGTCAATATCCGTCTTGTCACCACCCATCAACTCTACCAATTCCTCATGAACAATTTTAACCATGAGTTGTCCGGGTGATACGGCTGTTAATACTTGACGTCCAAGCGCTTTTTCCTTAACTGTATCGGTAAATTGCTTTGCCACTTTATAGTTGACATCAGCATCAAGCAGTGCTTTTCGAACTTCTTTTAAAGTTTCTGCAACATTTATTTCTGTAATACTCCCCTGCCCTTTTAATACCTTAAAGGCCCTGTCGAGTTTATCGGATAAATTTTCAAACATTTTTTTTCGCTATCTAATTTTACAAATTTAATAATTCATGCTTTTACATTCGCTCCGGAACTTCAATTCCGAGCAGTGACATCGATTTCGAAATTACATGAGCACAATCAACACATAAGCCAACTCTAAACCGGGTTTGTGCAGCATTTGACTCATCGATGATGATTTGTTCTTGATAAAAACGATTATACGTTTTGGATAACTCGTAAGCATAGTTGGCTACGATAGAGGGTTTATATATTCTTCCTGCTTCAATAACCGTTTGTTCGTATTGCATTAATTTTAGAATCAATTCTCTTTCGTGTTCATTAATTGCAGCTGTGTGTGCACCTAAATCGGTTTGAGTAGTGCTCAGGCCCATTTGATCTGCTTTACGTAAAACCGATTTTATTCTTGCATGACTGTATTGAATAAATGGACCCGTATTTCCATTCAGGTCAATAGACTCATTTGGGTTGAACAACATTCTCTTATCGGAATCAACACGAAGTATAAAATACTTCAATGCACCTAATGCAATGATCTTGTTCAAAGCAAGCGCTTCATCTGTGTTTAAATCGTCCACCTTTCCCAGCTCTTTACTGGCTTTGGCCGCTTCGGCTATCATTTCATCTATCAAATCATCTGCATCAACCACAGTGCCTTCTCTTGATTTCATTTTGCCACTTGGCAAGTCCACCATATTATAGGACAAATGATAGATAGAATCCCACCAAGAGTATCCCATTTTTTTCATAACCAACTTCAATACCTTAAAGTGATAGTCTTGTTCATTTCCAACTACATAGATCATTTGTTGTGGATTATATTCTTCCATTCTTTTGAGAGCAGTTCCCAAATCCTGAGTCATATAAACAGAGGTGCCATCCGATCGAAGTAATAACTTTTGATCCAATCCTTCGTCACTTAAATCTACCCAAACAGAACCATCATCTTTCTGAAAAAATACTTTTTGGTCGAGACCTCTTTTTACGATTTCTTTTCCATCCAAATAGGTTTGTGATTCATAATATATCTTATCAAAGTCGACTCCCATGGTTGCATAGGTTGCGTCAAAACCACTGTACACCCAATCGTTCATCATTTTCCATATTCGAATCGTTTCTTCATCGCCTTTTTCCCAAAGAGTCAAAAGGTTTTGAGCTTCTTTTAATATCGGAGTGGATTTAGCAGCAAGATCTTCACTCATGCCTTCGTCCATCAAATCGGCCATTTCTTTTTTATGCGCCTTATCAAAAGCCACATAATATTGACCCACAAAATGATCTCCTTTAGTTCCAGTACTTTCGGGCGTTTCGCCTTTTCCAAATTTCAACCAGGCGATCATACTTTTACAAATATGTATTCCTCTGTCGTTGATTAAATTCACTTTGGTCACCTGATGACCTGCTGCCTTTAATATTTCTGCAACCGAATAACCGAGTAAATTATTTCTCATGTGCCCTAAGTGAATGGGTTTATTTGTATTAGGCGAGGAATATTCCAACATAATATGAGAAGTAGATTCATTTTGAATGTGACATAATCCTGAACTTCTTTTCAAAGCAAACATATCCATAACCGATGCATCGGCTATGCTGATATTTAAAAAACCTTTAATAACATTATAGCGATCGATCAAGGAATCTCTTACCAATTCCGATCCTAACTGCTCAGCAAATTCAGCTGGATTTTTTCCAAGCTTTTTTGCCAAATTAAAAACGGTTAATGTAATGTCTCCATCAAACTCTTTTCGCGTTTCTTGCAGAATAATATCTTCTGGCGTAAAAGCTACATCGAAGTTTTTCTTGATCACATTTACAATCAAAGGTTTCAGCTCACTTTCGAATAACATATTTACTGCTCTACTTAATTGGTAATTTGGCTGACCACTTTTTGTAAAATTTCAAAAGTGTTTTCTGCCATTAAATTTTCTTTGTCAAGTGTTGGATTTACTTCCGATACTTCGAAGCAGCATACTTTTTCGTTTTGCACCAAGCGTACACATAATGACCCCGCTTCTTTTTCAGTAATACCATTACGTACTGGTGTACCCGTGCCTTTGGATATGGATGAATCCATGCAATCGACATCAAATGAAACATATATATGAGTGCATTGTGACAAGTGCGCCAAAGCATCTCTTGCTATTTTTTCAACTCCATTTCGCCTCACCTCCGCTGTAGTAAATACTTTTACTTTATGTTTCTTAATCAAGAAAGTTTCTTCGGGCTCTACATCTCTTAGTGAGATAAAAACCAAATCGTTATATTTAACTTTTGGTGCCGGAGTACCAACATTTTTAAGCTTTGTCCAAAGATCAATGGTTTCCTTGTCGGGTTTATTTAGCTTATTACTAGAATTATCTTCCCCTAAAGAGGCTGCTATAGGCATTCCATGGGTATTGCCTGTTGGTGTGGTATAAGGAGAATGTAAGTCTGCATGTGCATCAATCCAAATTACACCTAAGCGCCCTTTCGGATACGCCATTTTTATTCCTGCTATAGTGCCACCTGAAGTGCTGTGATCGCCTGCCAAAACGATTGGGAATGTTTTGCTTTTTAAAGTCGATGAAACTTCTTTTGCTAACTTCTCATAGGTATCAATTAATCCTCTGAGCCGTTTTGCATATGGACTGCCCTGTTTTTCGTACAAAAGATGGTTATTGTCGGGAACTACAACCGATTTAGTTTTCTGAAAAAGGCTACTTCCGTAGTCTAATGCAGCAACTTTGATGGCATCAGGTCCCAGACTTGCTCCTCTGGTACCAGCACCTAATTCAGACTTAATTTCAATAAATTTAACAGAACCCATATATTAACGCTTAGAATTATTCATTAAAACTTAAATGTAATTCACTTACTTTTACTTAATTTCACCCATCCAAGTGAGTTACATTTATACATTTTGACTAAAACATCAACAAGATATATGAAAGTCCGTTACAAAGATTTGATTGACAAGACATTCGAATTTCCTATTGAAGGATTTGAAGTAATAGACAACTGCCTGCATTTCAATGGAATATCTCTTATGGATATTATTGATCAATATGGCACTCCTTTGAAAATTACCTATCTGCCCAAGATAAGCGAGCAAATACAGAAAGCCAAAAGAATATTTAATGTAGCAATGGCAAAAGCCGATTACAAAGGCAAATATACGTATTGCTATTGTACAAAAAGTTCACATTTTTCTTTTGTGTTGGAAGAGGCCCTAAAAAATGATATTCACCTAGAAACATCTTCTGCCTTCGATATTGATATTATTAAGAAATTATATCAAAGCGGATCGATTGACAAGAATCTAATGGTGGTGTGCAATGGCTTTAAAAGGGAGTTGTATCAGAGAAATATTACAGATCTGATCAAAGACGGATTCTCAGATGTAATTCCGGTACTGGATAATATAAATGAGTTGGCATTTTATGAAAAAAATGTAAAAGGAAAATTTAAAGTAGGTCTTCGAATAGCTACCGATGAGGAACCCAATTTTGATTTCTATACCAGCCGGCTAGGCATACGATATCAAGAGATTATTCCCTATGTTCAAGATAAAATTTTAAGCAATAAAAATATCGAGTTTAAACTACTCCATTTCTTTATCAACAATGGAGTTAAAGACAGTGCATACTATTGGAGTGAGTTGAATAAATGCATCAATCTGTATTGCGAATTAAAAAAGATTTGTCCGCATCTGGATACCTTAGATATTGGAGGAGGTTGGCCTTTCCGTTCTACGCTTAGTTTCGACTATGATTATGACTATATAGCCGATGAGATTATCCGTCAGATCAAATCAATGTGTGAAAAGAATAATGTTCCAGAACCCAATATTCTAACCGAGTTTGGTTCGTTCACGGTTGGTGAAAGTGGCGCAGTTCTTTATTCGGTTGTGGATCATAAAATACAAAACGACAAAGAAAAGTGGTATATGATCGATTCAAGTTTCATTACCACTTTACCCGACACTTGGGGAATAAATCAACGATTCATTTTGTTGGCGATCAATCATTGGGAAAAACCTTACCAAAGAGTAAACCTGGGAGGAATTACTTGCGATAGCGATGATTATTACAACATGGAATCGCATACCAATCGTGTGTTTCTACCCGAACCTACTAAGGATCCATTATATATTGGATTCTTCCACACCGGGGCTTACCAAGAGTCATTAGGAGGATATGGAGGAATTCAACATTGCTTGATACCAGCTCCAAAGCATGTAATCATTGATTTGGATGAAGATGGAAACCCTTACACAAAGCTATTTGCTAAAGAGCAAAGCGCTAAATCGATGCTTAAAACACTTGGTTACTAAGGGCGCACTATTTTAATAGATCTCTTCGATTGCCCGGTGCTGATCACTTCCAGAAAGTAAATTCCTGATCGAAGTTGGTTAAATGTATCAATAGTCAAGTTATAATTTTTATCCGCTACAAATACCGATTCCGACAAAATCTGCTGACCTAAAACACTATAGAGACTAACCTGAAAACGTTCTTGTTCATTGCTTTCAATGTTCACTTGAAGGTTTTCATTTTGCGGATTTATATAAGTAGATACATTAAATCCACCACTCGTCTGCCCATAAACTACCGACTTAACTGCTGAATAATCGAAGCTTCCATTAAAGTCGGTCTGCTTTATTCGGTAATATGAAACTCCATTGAGAGGTTGGTAATCCATGAATTTATATTGATGAACGGTGCTTGTTGTTCCGTTTCCGTTCACTATACCCAATGCATGAAAGTTTGCTCCATCGGTAGACTTTTCTACGGTAAAGTAGTCATTGTTCTGCTCAGAAGCCGTTCTCCATATTAATTCAACATCAGATTTATGAGCTATGGCATCAAAGCTGAGCATCTCAACCGGCAATGGTCTTGCTGTAGAGACAATGATCCAAGGCGAAAAAAATCCCGCTGCAGATACCGCAACAGTTCCAATACCACTGGTTACACCTATCCCCGTTCCAGCCATTGGCGACCAATCGCTACCATCCCAGTACTGTCTGGCGAGATTACCTGTTTGCAGTACTGGCGACAAAGTATTCTCTGCTCCTCGGTACGATAATGTGACATCAGCAGTAACTCCACTTGCGGTAAAATTCCACCAACGATCTATCACTGCTTCTACCGATCGGTCGGTATTGGAAGTATCGTTCATATGTGAAACGGCTGCAACGCTGGATGGACCAGTCCATGGCAGATTATCAGTAGTTGCCGTGGCGCGTGTTGAGGCACTTACATCACTTCCGGCACCAACACTTAGATTAAAATCAATCGGAATATATTCGGTAGAACTATATCCAAAAGGAAACACGTGTGATCCGCTGCTCATGGATTGCCATAAAATAATATTACTATTCGTACCGGAAGTTGTCTCTCCTTTGATGTAACCACTTGTTCGGATGATTGCATTGCTAGCACCATTCTCTATAGTTAATGTATAATCGTTCAAACCTAATTCACCATTAATTAAGTTCAACTGGTTTCTAACAGCAACATTATTGTTTGCCAAAAGCATTCGATCTACATCAGCTATGCCACTTGAGTTGATTGTAAGGTTGCCATATTTGTGATTGTTTGATGTTGCCAATCCTACCCCGGTGCCGGTAACGGTTTGAGTGGTTCCGTCATATACCACATAACTGTTATTCCCTAAATAGTAATCTAGATTATTGGCTGATGATATTGCAGCATTGGCAGTGCCATCATACAGACCTTCCGTTCTAGATGTATAAATAGTAGCACCATTACGTGCATGAAGCAATGAATACGTATAGGAACCATTGCTAATAGTTTGATTTGAATTCAAATCAAGACGTCCACTCGAAAATATTTCCATCATTCTATGGCCTGCAGTATTATGAGATGCCAACTGCAAGTCTCCTCCGATTAGATTGAGTGTTGTTCCGCTTAAAACAGTATACTTCGTTTGTTCAAATGTGTTGGAAGCAAATGAACGATCGAAATTAATGGTACCACCACTTCTGAAATTTATAAAACCAAAAGCTGTACTGGTTCCCGGATTAATTCTGGTAATGGTGCCTACTGAAGTTAATGTGTAATTGGCTCCATACATATTAAAGTCATGAGAACTGGCACAAGATGAGTGTGTGCAAAAACTATAGGTTCCACCATCCTGATAAAAATCGCCATACAAATTCATTTGAATAGTATCGGTAGTAGGATTATAGGCATGTGCAATAATCGAACCACCGGTTTGCGTATAGTCTCCAGAAATATTCATTACAAAATTTCCAAAATCATATTTAAGAATAGTTGAGCCTCCAGAAGTGACATAGTTTCCAATCACATCAAGATGTAAATCTTCTTCCCAATAGCTTGGATAAAAATATCCTCCGCCAACAGACAAATTTCCTCCTAC
>DAOQTX010000065.1:0-10943 GCA_035340715.1 Bacteroidia bacterium
GGTTGATAAGTAATTACTCATAGAGTCACAACCACCTCCTCCTGTGCTGGTTACAATAATATATCCGTTTTTGGTATGCAAATTCGAACCACTCGCGTTGCTTGCGGTTAACGATACATTATAAACTCCTGCAGTATTGTAAATAATTCCAACCGGGTTTTGAGCCGGTGAACTTGAAGGTGTTCCACCAGGAAAAGACCATGACCAAGAGGTTGGACTGTTTGTACTTAGATCGGTAAAGTTAACGGAGCCTCCAACTGTAATGTTGGTAACATTCGCACTGAAATTAGCGACAGGTGCACCTGATGAAGCATTACAAGCCGTGGACTGAGCTAAATTCACTCTAAAGGGTGAGTTGGCCATAACAGTCTGCACTCTGGTTTTCTGATCATTGGTAAACATGACCATACAAGCATCCGGAACATAGTCCATAAAGTTCATAAACATCTCTCCGTTAGGCCCATTACCGCAAGTTACTTTAGGAAAGGTAGGGCAACTGAAATTTGATGATTGTTGTGTTGGCGTATCGGTGCAATAGTCATTTCCACAATTGGCATCTCCCCATATATGACGAAGTCCTAACCAATGTCCTATTTCATGTGTAGCCGTTCTTCCTTTATTATAAGCAGACAATAAGGTTCCAATAGTTCCAAATGCACGATTATAGATAACAACTCCATCGCTGGTCAGTGTTCCAAAAGGAGATGATAAGCCAGGAAGTGTTGAACCTGCAGGGAAAGTAGCATATCCTAATAATCCACCGGATAAATTCATAACCCACATGTTCATATAGTTGTTGGGATTCCAAATCGAGTTTGGCTTTATAGTTCCATCCACATACGAACTGCTATAAGGAGGAGCAGTCCATCCTTTTGAATTTCTGTCTATTCGGTTCACACCAGCTTCCGACATGGTGTTTCCCATAGGATCAACTTGTGCCATGCAAAAATTAATTTCACAATCAGCGGTAGCCGCCTGAAACGCAGAAGGAGTATTCGACCAATCCGTATTTAATTTTCTAAAATCTTTGTTGAGCACATCAATTTGTGTTTGAATTTGTGAATTAGATAAATTGTCACCTGTACCCACAGCGGTTCCGTTATGAATGATATGCACTACTACAGGAATGTTGTAAACGATTGATGATTCTCTGTTGGGATCCGATTTCATCTCTTGGATTTTCTCCGACAACCATGCTTCAAACTCAACCGGCAAAGTTCCGGTAGCGCAAGTTCGCTCCGTTATTTCGGGATGTGCTCCTTTGGTAACGCTATAAGAGTTGATGTTTTGTGATTGAGCCAGTCCTATTCCAAAAAGAAATACGACCATACTGAGTAACAGTTTTTTCATAATTTATTAGTTAATAAGTTTGATTTTGATTTCTATTACAAATATAATGGAAATATTTGAAAGCCTAGAAAGGCAATATTTTTAAGAGAAAAAACTAACCTTTATCCTATTTATCTGTTAATTCATTTTACAGTTAAATGACCGATTTTAGCATTGATATAAAGTACCTTTAGTTATAAATTTACCAAATGGAACGGCAAATAAGAATATTACTGGTTGAAGATGAAAAAAGCATTGCGGATGCAATTGCATTGAATCTTGAGATGGAAGGACACAAAGTGGTAAAAGTTGATAATGGTAAACAAGCTTTAAAAACCTTCAATTCAGAGCGATTTAATTTAATAATATTGGATATCATGTTGCCTGAAATGGATGGATTCTCTGTTTGCGATGCCATTCGATTGGAAAATACAGAAGTGCCAATATTGTTTCTCACTGCCAAAAATACCAGCGAGGATAGAATTAAAGGGTTAAAACTAGGAGCTGATGATTACCTATGCAAACCATTCGAACTTGAGGAGTTGATTTTAAGAGTCAATAATTTAATTAAGCGAAGTTCAACTACTGGTCAGAATGGAAAGAATATTAATCTATTTGCATTTAATGGGTTTGAGATCGATTTTGCCGAAAGAAAAATTGCTCAAAAGGGGAAGGATGATATTGCATTAACAAAAAAGGAAAATCAATTATTAAAATTATTGATTGAGCATAAAAACGAAGTAGTTTCTCGTGATTACATTTTAGAAACTGTGTGGGGATATGATATATACCCGTCCACAAGAACCATCGATAACTTTTTAGTTTCCTTTCGAAAATATTTTGAAAAAGATCCTTCCAATCCACAACATTTCGTCTCTGTTCGTTCGGTTGGATATAAGTTTGTAGAATAAAAATCAATTAAGCATCATCACTATTGGTTCGGTTACATACCGAGGAATAGGCGCATTTCTTGCATCGATCCAGATCATTGGTTTGTTCAAAATCGACCGAGTCATCCAGCAACTCTGTCAGCACTGAATTCAATTCATCTTTTACTAATGATTTTATTTCATCAACTTCCGATAGGTTTAAAACTACAGTTCCTTCTTTGAATTTTCTAAGCTTATGCAATGCGATATCTATATCTGCGATCGGAATATTTTTGTTTTCTGAAAATATGTAAGAGGAAATGAGCAGTTGATTGCGCGCTTTATTATTCTCATTCAAAAAATCCAGTTCATTATTTTTAATCTTAGATAGACTGTCTTTTCCGGTTTTATAATCCAATATGATGTATTTTCCATTTGCAAAATTTACTCGGTCAACTCTGCATTTCAATTGAACCACTCTTCCCGTGCTTAATATAAAATCACATGCAAACTCTTTTTCTATAGCGTCTATTGTAATCGGTAATAACTGGACATCATTTTCGATTACTTCCTCAATAAATGTTTTGATGATAGATTTCATGATTTGGTTGCGCCCATTCAAATCATAGTGCTTCCCCAACTCATTCATAGCATGAGTATCTATGGAAGTTTCAACTTTTTGTTTTAATCCAAGCAGAACACTTTCGTTAAGCACTTTGCCCTCATTGCCTTTGTATAAGTCTTCTAAAGCACCATGAATAACTGTTCCCAAACTTCTCGAGTCTATTTCCAATTGATTCACTTCTGGTTCTTTTAGTTTCAATACATTAGAAAAGTAAAACTGCATCGGGCAGAAAATGTATCGATGAATGGATGAAGGTGAAAATCCTTTTTGTGCAATCAGGTCTAATTCGTTTCTAATAGCTGCGCTTTTCTTTATGGCAATTCGATTAACGCTTTGCTTTTTATTCTCACAATCGTAAACAAAATGTTTAAATGTTAAATGTGGGAATTGAGTTTTAGTTTCATAAAACAACTGAGTTATAAATCGGCTTATTTCATTCGAACCCATAGCCACCGGCTCTGCATTGTATATCAAGTGAACCCGTTCGGCATGTTTTAAAAGTCGATAGAAATAATATGCTTCGCTGGCAACAAAATCGTCTGGCAGTGGCAATCCAAAAAACTTGCGTATGGTATAAGGAATATAGCTATTGTGTGAATGTTTTTTTGGAAGGATACCTTCGTTACTGGATAAAACAATTACATTTTTAAAATCGAGGCAGCGACTCTCCAATAGTCCAGTTATTTGCAAACCTTTTAGCGGTTCGCCAGTAAAGGCAATTCGTTTGTTTTTTAAATGTTGCAAACTCATTCTCAACAACAATTCTCCTTGATTTAATTCAGGATATTCTCCAAAAATTATGAGAAGCTCTTTTAGTTCCTGTATCAGTTCATGCAGGACTATTTTTTCAGTTTTACTAAACAGAAGTTGATCGCTTTCCTTATGATCAACATTTTTTATGTGTTCCAATACTACAATACATTGCTCAATGATTTCATTTGACGTTTCTGGTTTTTGATTCAATAGATTTTGCAGACTCTCATTTTCATCGTCAATATTTCTCAAAATAGGATGAGATAAAAGATCTGATTTTAGAGCAGTTGTAGTGTATTCAATTTGAGATCTGCTAAACCAATTATATAGCAATGAAAGCAGTTCAAAAGTCAAGGATTGATCTAAAGGATAACCGACTGTTATGTTTAAGGCGTCAAGGCTTTTGGGAATTGATTTCAGAAGAGGAATAAGTTGTGACTCATCCGGCATCAACAGCAAGGTTTCTTCAAGACAAGTTGGTCCTTGTTCAGCAATTAATTCTTCTATAAGAGAAGCAGCTATCCTGCATTCACCTGTTTTCAATGGTGATTGGTGAAGATGTATTGCTTTATCCAATTTAAAAGAATGCTCTTCCTTGATATTTCTTTTAAAGAAAATGTTCTTGTTTAAATGCGTTCCTGCCTGATGCTTATCGAGCCAATACGGGTCGCTGTCAAATAAAAAGGAAGCATCGCAATGTTGCTTTAATAGAGAGAATAATTCCTGATCGGTTTTTTCTAATTTGTTGAAGCCACAAACAAACACTTTTTCCCAAATCAAAGTCTCGGGTTGACTCTGTAGTTTTTGAATAACTTCTTTTTGAAGCATACCTTCATAAGCAGCATGTTGCCCGATTAGTTTTTTTCTAAAGGCGTGATAAAGCTTAGGTATGAATTGGTAATTGTTTTTAAAATCGTTTTGAATTTTGGAATCGTTAGCGATCGTGAGGTCATCCCAAAATTTCTTCAATCCCTTTAATTCTTCTGTGTCGTTTAAAAAATCTCCTGCCTCTTTCCATTCGTTGATATTGGTAAACATTCGTTCCTGTTCTACCATAGATTTATCGATGTCATTAAAATCGTTTAATAACATAGTTCCCCAATCGTAGAAACTAGAAAAATCTTCTTGTTTCCCTAATTCCAACTGGCAGCTATGGAGCAATAAGAGCAACTCCATTGAAGATAATAATCGTATTTCGGAATGATGATTATAGAAGTCGGTTAACGAAAAGCAATCCGGCAACAAACTGCTTTTCTCCAGCTGGCTGATAAAACGATTTTTAAAAACATAGGCGGCTCTTCGCGATGGAAACAGCACAAGACTTTTGTTGGTGACATCAATTTTTTTGGAATTTATCTCATCAATTATCGTATCAACGAAGTGCTTGATCATGCTTGGCCTCCTTTGAATGGAAATGACTTAAGCAAGGAATATTCAACATGATGAGTACCGGACTTTGATTCATAGATATTAATATGAGTTAATGCCAAATGTGCATCAGTAAAATCAATATCTTTTTGCCAATGTATATTTGCATCGTCTTTAAATCTGGCCAATGTAATATGGGGCCTGCATTCCGGATGCAGGGGTATAGGATTGGCAGTTACATTGAAAGCCTCTCTGCTGAGCAAAGCCAATCGATTAAATTCTTCACTTCCCATAAATTCAAGCCAAAACATGCCCTGTTTATGTTTTTTAATTTTGGTAAATGATTTTGATTGCAAATAAATTACTTCTTGCTGCTCAGACAATTGTTCTATCTTATAGTAAATGATTGGTAGTATATCATCTTCAACCATTCCGGCAAAATAGTAGGTTAGATGAAGATTTCTTTCCGGAACTATTTTGCAAAGCGGATCCGTAAGATGATTGCAGACAAAGTGATGAATAACCATCTTCAAGGAATCAATCGGGCAACCTATAAAAACTCTTTTTCTCATTTACTATTAAAGTTCTAAAGGTGATATTACTTTTGGGTTACGCAAAGTATTGTCAATAAAATATTTTTAACTTTGGAGCAACGCTTAAAATTAAAATTACGATTTTCCGATTATTAATATAATATGTCGAGTATAGAAATGAAAATGCCCAAAATGGGCGAGAGTGTTGCGGAAGCAACTATAATCCGTTGGCTAAAAAATGTGGGTGATCCTATTGAATCGGATGAACCCGTTTTGGAGATTGCTACCGACAAAGTAGATAGTGAAGTGCCTGCACCTGGTTCCGGAATATTAATGGACCAATTGTTCAAAGAGGGCGATGTTGTAAAAGTAGGAGCTGTAATTGCTCATATTGGTTCTTCCGTTGGTGAAAAGGTAGCCACTCCGGTATCAACTCCGACCCCAACTTCCATTCCAACCCCAGCTGCTATGAGTATTCCAAATGCTCCTCAAGTTGCTCCGGTTTTAACTCAAAGTATTTCGACTCCTGTGATTTCGGGTAATGGTACGCGGTTTTATTCTCCTTTGGTTCGAAATATTGCCAACAAGGAAAACATATCAGAAACCGAACTTGAAACCATTTCGGGAACCGGTGCTGAAGGTAGAGTAACGAAAAGAGATATTTTAAAATATGTTAACGATCGTGCCCAGGGAATTGCTCCTGCAGCTGCGAAAGTTAGTTCAGTCTCTACTCAGGGCAGTGAAACAATGCAAGCTGTCAAAAATGAATCTGCTGCAACAAAACCTGCTGTTAGTGTTGACGGTGATGTTGATATTATAGAAATGGATCGGATGCGAAAGCTGATTGCAGAACACATGGTGATGTCGAAACATACTTCACCTCATGTTACTTCATTCGTAGAAGCCGATGTAACCAATATGGTGTTGTGGAGAAATAAAGTAAAGAAAGAATTCGAAAAAAGAGAAGGGGAGAAGTTGACATTTACTCCATTGTTTATTGAAGCCGTTGCCAGATCCATTAAAGATTTTCCTTTGGTAAATATATCGGTAGATGGAACCAAAATTCTTATCAAGAAAAATATAAATATTGGGATGGCGACTGCTTTACCAAATGGAAACCTAATTGTTCCGGTAATTCGAAATGCCGATCGAATGAATTTGATTGGCTTAGCCAAATCGGTGAACGATCTTGCAGCTCGTGCGCGTACCAATAAATTGAGCCCTGATGAAATCCAAGGAGGAACCTTTACCATTTCCAATGTAGGTAATTTTGGAAACGTCATGGGTACACCCATTATCAATCAACCTCAGGTGGCTATTTTAGCAGTGGGTGCTATTCGAAAAAAACCAGCTGTTATTGAAACCGACTATGGCGACACTATCGGAATCCGTCACATGATGTTTTTATCATTGTCTTACGACCATCGCGTAGTCGATGGTTCATTGGGTGGAAGCTTTGTAAAACGCATTGCCGAATACCTGGAACAATTTGATGTTCACAGAAGCATTTAACATTATTTATTTATACATATGAACAAAGCAATTTTCCTATCATTTGTTTTTGTTTGTGCAGTGTCTTTTTCAAACGCACAAAAAATACAACCGGTAAGTAAAGACATGGAGAAAGATGTATCGAAAGAAGCAGCATCTCTATTTAAACAAGAAAATTACCGTGAAGCTGTTATCGTTTACGAACGATTGATCAACTCATTTCCTGAGAACGTAGATTATAACTATAACCTGGGGATGTGTTATCTTAAAACATGGAGAAATAAAGAAAAAGCATTTGAGTATTTCCATTTTGCTAGTCAACAGAAAGATGCTCCAAAAGATGTACTCTACCAATTGGGAATAGCCTATCATGCCGCAGGCGAGTACGATAAAGCCATTGAAAGTTTTGATAAATATAAAGCAGCAAACAATGGAAGCGTTTCTTCAAAATTGGAATTAGACCGATGGACCGATTGGTGTGCTAACGCTAAAGGACATGTCAATACTGCCATTTCAGTAGAGTTTGAAAACTTGGGCAAGAATATCAATAGTACGTATAGCGATTTCAGACCTATGGTTTCAGCCGATGATTCATTGTTGGTTTATTGTTCTAATCGCAAAGGAAATACCGGAGGTCTAGTGGATGCTTTTGGCGAATATCCAACTGATGTTTATTATGTTGCGCGTGACTCCGTATATGGTAAAGGAAAAAATGCAGGAATAAATGTTAATAGTGAAGGATATGAAGAGAGTATGTATCTCGATCCAAGTGGAACAAAACTGTTGGTATATCGCGAAAGTGCAGATGCCAGCGGTGATATTTATTACTCCGAGTTAAAAGGTAAGTCATGGCAAAAAAGTTTTGTGCTTTCTAAGATATTCAAAACCGATCCGTATGAAACCGGTGCAACTTTATCTCCTGATGGCAATACCATTATTTTTGCTTCAGAAAATAAAGGGGTAAAAACGGCTTTGGGAGGTAAAGATCTTTACGTTAGCACAAGGAGTCAGTTCGGTGAATGGAGTGAACCAGTAAATCTTGGTGCACCGGTAAATTCTAAATACGATGAGAACTACCCATATTTATGTGCGGATGGAAATACTTTATTGTATGCATCAAATGGACATAATACAATGGGTGGATATGATATTTTTAAAACGTCACGCAAATCGGCTTCTGAACCTTGGTCGCCTCCGGTTAATATTGGATATCCAATCAACAGTCAATATGATGATATGGGTATGACACTGATGGCCGATGGTGTTACCGGATATTTATCTACGTACAAGCCAAATGGAATGGGAGAATTGGACATATACAAGTTCATGTTAAAGAATTCGGTATTCGATCAAAAGCTTCACGTATTACGTGGAAGAGTTATTACCATCAACAATACCATTGGAAAAAATTTGTTGGTTTCCATTACCAATAAAAATACCGGTGAGAGCATGGGCGAGTATTATACCAATTCATCTACCGGAAAATTTTTAGCAGTGCTATCGGCCGGAAATTATATCATTAAAATTGTTTCCGATAAACAAGGAAGAATAGAAGAAGAGTTTAGTGTTTCGGAAAGCGATGATTACATGATAGATCGTGATTTTAATTTATCTTTGAATTAAACAAAGCAAGCACATGCAACTAAAGCTGAACAAACCACTTGTTATATTCGATCTGGAAACCACAGGATTGAACATAGGTGTAGATCGCATTGTCGAGATAAGTTTAATGAAGATACACCCCGATGGAAAGGTTCAAGAAAAAACCTATAGAGTTAATCCGGAGATGCCTATACCCCTTGCAGCAACACAAGTGCACGGCATCAGCGATGATGATGTAAAAGATGAACCCAGCTTTAGTAAATTGGCTCATGAGATTGCGCAGTTTATCGATCACTCCGATTTGGGTGGCTATAACTCCAATAAATTTGATGTTCCGGTTTTGTTTGATGAGTTTTTAAGAGTGGGTGTTAACATTGATATGAAAGGAAGAAAATTAGTGGACGTGCAAACGATCTTTCACAAAATGGAGCAGAGAACATTAACAGCAGCTTATAAGTTTTATTGTCAGAAAAACTTGGAGAATGCACATAGTTCCTTGGCCGATGTTAAAGCAACTTTCGAAGTACTCAATGCGCAAATTGAGCGTTATCCGGAATTGAAATCCGATATAGAATTTTTAAGTGAGTTCAGTGCAGCCACGCAAAATGTGGACTTAGCCGGTAGAATCGTTTTCAATGAAAGTAAAGAAGAGGTGTTTAATTTTGGTAAGCACAAAGGCAAACCTGTGAATCAAGTATTCAGAGACGAACCTTCTTATTACGATTGGATGATGAAGGGTGATTTTCCACTTCAAACCAAGCAAGTGATTACCTCACTTCGCTTACGCGATTTCAATAAAGTTTAATTCTCTGCTTTTCTTCCCAACTTTCTGAAATTACGGTAAAGCAATTTTAGGTCGTTGCTTATATTGTAATTCCGTGTGTATAAAAAGTTTATTCTTTGGCGAGTATTGGCATCAATCGCCTCATTCAAGATGATGCCATCATAAGGAAACAGCACATACTTTTTATTCAACTTCACCTTTTGATTGTTGTTGTAACCAATCCAGGTAAATGAGCCACTCATTACAAAAAAAATGTTTTTAATAAAGCCACTTTTATTGTTCATCATCCAAATACTGATGGGTGCGGATAGCAATAAAAGCCCGGATGAAATAAAATCGAATATTCGTTTGTTTCTTCGATTGGCTTTGCTGAACAAGCTATTCATATTGATTAAATAGATGTCGCCCTGACTATTGATGTCATTGCTACCAATGATGTACAAACTCTCAGGCGGAGCGATTTTTATTTCTATTCCGCTGTTGCGTAAAAGCGACATATAATCCATAATCGATTGCGCGCTTACATCCTTAGCACTAAAAATTATTTCGTTCGGGTGATAAATCTCAGCAACATCTGCTAATCGATCCATTGATCCCAAATAGTTGTGATCATAAGGAATTTTATCTTGGATAGTTGGAGTAAAAAAACCGATATACTGAAATTCTTGTCCGCTTTGATGCAGTATGTCCAATATTCTATTCACATCTTTTTCTCCAACAATGATGGTTCTTTTTTGCATGTTTCGATCAAACGAAACCAATTTTGGAAACAATATGGATAAGAAATATCGCAGGCTCAAAGTAAGTACTGATGCCCAAACAGATCCCAATAATATTAGTGCTCTTGAAAATCGCATGGTTTCAGGAAGCAAAGCGTACACAACTAAGATAAAAATGGTACCCCAGGCAATTCCTCGAATTACTTTATAGGGTTTGATTGGTTTGTCAAATCCACCACTCCAATAAATAGTAGTAATCCAGATTAAAACGTAAATGGGAATGACGATACTGTAGAATTCTTGAGGATAGTTTAGTTCTTTTACTTTATGTTCCCAGTATCCGGTAAGCAAATACATGCCTGATAGTAAAATGCCAATGTCTAAAATGGGCAGCAAATAGGTATCGGCAAAGCGTTTGATCAATGACAGCAAAGCTCTAAACCAAATAGCAATTTTTATCAGTATAGAAAAGGTATTGGCATGTTGGTGCTTAAAATGTTTGCGAGCAAAAATGATCATCGCATTGTAAAACACAAATACATAGTTCACACTACTTTTTTTGGTGCTTTCACCTTTGTAATGTATGATTCGGGTTTTAGGGAAATAGATGTTATCAAATCCCGCCTTCTGAATTCTATAACTTAAATCAATGTCCTCACCATACATGAAAAAATCTTCGTCCAGCAAGCCGGCTATATCTAAAGCTTTTCTTCTCAATAGCATAAAAGCTCCTGCCAATACATCAACGGTATGGATTTCGTTTTCATCTAAAAATCCTAAGTGATATCGGCCAAATAACTTTGACTTTGGAAACAAAGAAGATAAACCGATCATTTTAAAAAATGCAGTCGAAGGAGTAGGGAGGCCGCG
>DAOQTX010000066.1:0-9979 GCA_035340715.1 Bacteroidia bacterium
ACACTTACCATAGGTTTTAAGGTTTTAGGTTCTGCATGGATAAAATGAATAAAATTTGTACAAGCAAGGATCAAGGCTAGAATTCTTGTATAGTATTTTATAAACTTCGTAAGTTTAACCTTCGGCGAGTTCTCGATGAGTATGAATAGCAGTACAAAGCATTGAAAGTAGATTGGAATGAAGTATCGTCTACCCATATCATTTTGAAGTACCCAATTTGACACAATCAAGGAACCTAATGACGCTATAGTCGTGAACCCAAAAAAGAGTATCCATTTTCTTTTTGAACCATCGATCATTCTATAATTTTGAACTAGACTTATAAGCATGAGCACAAACAAAATCAATACAAGATAGACGCTGATCGATAGAAATACATCATTGTGATTGAACAATAAATAATTTTTAATAGAATGAACAATATTTTCAAGAGCTGAAATAATTTGACTGAAAGAATTAATTGACAGATAGTTTTCGGTACGCACGAGAGCGAATTTTTTTAAATATCCCGTGACAAAAATCCCGGCTATGATCCCAAGAAAATTTATTGTTGTTAAGACAAGCATTTTTGATTTTTTAAACTTTCTAAAAACCAAAGAATAAAATAAGATGACCAATGCGAACAAAGAAATGATGGCCTGATCAGATACCCAAAGGTTGATCACAAAAATCAGGTCAATCAATAACAGAAGAAGGACATTTTGTGCAAATTCTTTCTTGCATTCTCCGATTTTTAACTTGTGATATAAAAGAATACAAAAGCCGATCAGACTAATTTGAACACCGAGTGTGTACCAAATCATATCATTAAAGAAGAACCATGGCAGAAAAAGGTATACTGAAAGAAAGACCTTGTTCAGCTTTCTATCAAGTAATAATGCATAACCGGATAAGCCGGCAGCCAATAATACATAAAGGCAGATCGTAACTGATGTAATAGCTGAAATATTCAGGACTTTGTTCCAGAACTGAGCCATTAGAGGAATGAGAGAACCACCCCTGTCTTGTCCCCAGAAATAGATATCTTCAGGCAGTTGGAAGTTATGTGTCATCAAAACCATGATGGCCCCATCTGAGTTAAATGTTGGGTTGTGGTTGGGAGACAAGAGTAGAAAAGAACAAATAATCACAAGGCAAATGCAACTGTAATAAATTATTTGCTTGAGCATGGTTTAGGAAAAAGGTTTGAAACGTTGTTCAGTTTTAATTAAATGATCGATATTTATTTGACTTTTCTATTGTGAATAGTCATCCCTGTAGTCTCGTGTTCAGGCACAGCTTTGATACCTTTTTACCTCGCCTATACTAATTCAATATGTTGACAAGCCGTGCTTCGGTAAATCCTGATTTTGTAAGCGCACATTAAATCCGGAAGCCTATTTTTTATTTTTAGATTTGTACGATAGGAGAGAGCACTTATCAGAGCTCACAGTTTTATATTCAATTCGTTTTGGGTTACAAAAGCAATTATAAAAAGATATTAAAACGGTCGGGAATTTGCATAGAAATCCCCTAAGAGAGCAAGACAAAAGCATTGCCCTGTCAGGGGATTTTCATTTTTATAAAGGATTTTTTAATGCGTTCAATGACCATTGCCCGGGTGGGAAACGATCATGGAAGGCATATCCCGGTCAAAGAGGTACATTCCTCCTTTGTCATTGCCGATCAATCTTAACTTATCAAGTATTTTTCTTGCCAATGCCTCTTCTTCAATTTGTTCTGCAACATACCATTGCAGGAAGTTATGTGTTGTATAATCTTTTTCTTTCAGACATATTTCCACCAGGCCGTTTATTTCCTGTGATACAAAGACCTCATGACTCAAGACCTCTTCAAAAACAAACTGAATGGATTTAAATGTTTGAGGCTGTTGTTTTAGAGCAGGAACCAGTGCTTTTCCGCCTCTTTCATTAATATACTTCACGAGTTTGAGCATGTGCATTCTTTCCTCATCTGACTGTGCGTATAGAAATTCCGCAATGCCGCCTAAGCCTTCAGTTTCAGCCCAGGAAGCCATTGCCAGATAATATTGAGAAGAGGCTGCTTCGAATTCAATTTGTTTGTTTAATGCAGATTCAACTTTTTTGGAAACCATATTTTTTGAGGGTTATATTTTTTTTCTTTTCAAAGTTAATGATTTTAAGCACAATCGTATACTAAATTGAGATTAATTAATTTGCCACACTCGCCGCTGCGAAGGATTTGCAATCCTTTGCTAACAAAAGGTGGATTTGCAATCCACATTGAAAGTGTGTAAGCATATCAAAAGCTACTCACCACAAGAATAACACAAACCATTTCGACATTAAAGAATCCCGGGCTATTAAGCGTGAGCGCCGGTGGGCTAAGATAATTGACTTTCAGTAGTGAAGGTATATCATGATAATCTCTGTTGTTCCTACAATATTGTATTTTCAAATTTAACGATTTTATATGTTATTATCGAGATTCTATCCAATTCCACTACCCTGGTTCGAACGTAATTATTCCACCTCAGCACCCTTTAGCGTAATTCGACAATATTGGCGGTCAACACTTTTTAAATAAATACAAAGCATATTCAAATCTGTCCGACAAGGGAACTTTCTAATCTTCTAAGGATAATTTTCGAGTTCTTTAGTTTGTCTTACTTGAATTAAACGAATCAATTAGGAAGGTTAAAAATTTGTTGACTATTTTCAATGCCTTCAAAGTTTCGTTAACTTTCCAGTCCCACCAAACTAAACTGTCTTGTAAGGATGAAGACTTATTTGATGTTGTAAGGTTTATTTTATCGCTGTCGCCCTGCTTTTGGCAAGTTGCTTTTATGTGTGGTTTAAAGCGTCTGTTAATTTTTTTGCAGATAACCTGTATTCAAATTCAGTTTTAGAAAATTGTCTAGCCTCTTGCGACACTTTTTTTACTAATTCGAGATCATTCATACATTGAAATATGATTGAAATCCACTCATCACTTTTATCGGAAATAAAAATGTTTTGACGGTCAATACAAGGTATACCCATTGCTCCATTTGACGTAGTAAGAATAACTTTTCCTTTTGCCATGCCTTCTGCAATTTTTATGCGTATGCCGCTACCGGAAAAAGAAGGGACTATCATAATAGCTTTTTTATTCATAAAGATTTTCCCGTCAACATAACTGTTGGTAATAAATACATTTGAGTAATTCATATTCGTTAACCAATCAGGCATTTTTGCACCTGCTAAATAAAGTTTAACATGAGGAAGTGTTCTATAAATTTGTTCCCATACATTTTCAAAAAACCACTTAAATGCTTCCTGATGCGGAAGCCAATCCATCGAACCAATATGAAACAGGACTAATTCGTCAATTTCGGGTGGGGTATAGTGTTTGAATTCTTCATCATTAAAATTTATTCCAAACGGAAGGTAGATCATTGGTGTTTTACATAAACTATTTTTAAAAACCAGATTATCTTTATCACTGATTGATGCAATCAGGTTTACCTTGTCTAAGGTGCTCAATTCGTATTTTTTTAATCTTCGGGATAGTAAATTCAAATAACATTTTTTCAAGATGTTATTTTCGTTTTGGGCAAGATTTTCCCATATTTTGAATTCGGCATTGTGTGCCCTCAAAACCAGTTTAGCGTTGGAATACTTTCTTAATAGATGAATATAAGGTGTGGTATATAACGATTCTAAAATAATTACATCGTATGTGTGTTTATTTAACACTTGCCGAATAGCCCGGCTAAAATTAATTGAATTGAAGCGTGTAATATTGTAAGACTGACCGGTAAATAAATTTAAAAATGCCGGCAGTATTTTTATCCTGATATCAATATCTACAAGTAAATATTTTGATTTACTTTTAAAATCAGAGGGTACGTTCTTTAAATCACAATACTGCTTGTGAGTATTCATGGCTAATATATGAACGTTATTCCCATTTTCTATCAGTCCATTATACAGACTGTACATAGCAATAGACCCACCGTCAATTGGTGGATAGGGGGGCTTATGACAAATTTGGAGTATGTTCACTTATATTATTTATTATCAAATCGGCAATTGCATTTTGGTAATACCAGATTCCATTTGTTTGTCCTTCAAAACTCGGCTCTCCACCCAATTTACCTTTAGGTATAAAACCCGTTGCAAGACCACTTGCAAATGCATTTGGTACTACAATCCCGTTTTCATCCAATAGTTCACACCTTTCATTTACCCAATGTTGATTAAGTTCACCTTTGAATTTAATTTGCTTTCCATACGTGTTGTAAAAAGGAAAGAGGTTGAACCTGTATCCAAACGCTAATACTATAACAGCAGCATTATCTAAGTCCTCCTCTAATTCGCTTTTTTGGTTTTTATAGACAATAAGTTTTACCCGGTCTTCTTTTTTTAATTTACCCAATCCCAGCATTTGCATATACAATTGTCTACCGTCCATTCTCAAGCCGGCTAAACGATAAAGTCTTTTCGTAACAGGGCAAATGTCTGCATCTGTATAATCAAAATAAGAATTGTCTCTGGCTTCTTCTTTTGTATTAAAATATATTTTAGGTGATGAGTGGCTCCATATTTTAATTGTGTCGATTGCGAACCCGGGCAAATTGAACGAATGAAGAAAGGAATGAGCAGCAGAAAATGCACTGTGGCTTCCACCAAGGATAACAATCTTAGGATTTTTTAGTAATGCCTCCTTAAAATGATCGGGTAAGCCATTCTTTAGAAATGTATCCGAATGAATGCATTTTTTTTGATGTGCATGGAGGGGAACGGCTTTGGCAAACAAAGAATTTCTATCAATAGTGGTTTGAGGAACACCCCCTGTCGCAACAAGAACTTTTTTAGCTGTAATCGGATTTGATCGACCTTCAATAAATACATCATAAGTATTATCTCTTTTTTGAATTGCCTTCATTACGTTTGAATTCAAAATGAAGTCGCATTTACCGCTTGACTCCAAACTCTGCTTTAATAAAATGCCAAGTTTAGTATAGTAACTGTCAAGCATTACCAAAGGGATTGATTTTCCTTTATAGGTCTTTATAAGGTCAACTTCATTTTTTAGTTCAGCCAGATCAGTAAAGGTGTTATTGCCTTGAAGACATTCCAAAAAAACATCTGAAAGTGTATCGCTATTGATATTGAATTGGGTGATATTTCCTTTAATTAGGTTATTGGTCCTTTCAATCACAGCAATCCTATTCTCAAATAGCTTACTGGATGCTCCGTCTTCCATGGCTTTAAGTAAAAGCCCGGTTCCGGCTGGTCCGCCTCCAATTATCAAAAAATCATAAGCTCTGTTTTTTAATTCTTTGTCCATCTAGGCTACTAATTTCTGTGATATAAAGTCATCTCTATAAGAATAGTTGATAGTTGATTTATTTAATACAGTGGTGAAAGAAGCTAGCTTTATTATCTCCGGACGTGTTCCAAATACAAATTGAATTCTTTTGGGTTTCATCCTCTTCTTAATTTTAAAATAAAATCCGACAGTTGCTTTCCAATAGCTTCGCTTCCGGATTCATTTACATGTACTCCATCATAAAAAAAGGAATCTTCACACGATAATTCTAAACAGTGTAATCCGTTCTTTTTCGCAAGCAACCGTATTATTTTATTATACTCAGAAATTAAGGCATTCATCCCAATATTGTAAGGAAGCATTACTCCGTTCCTTAATTTAGGGATTTCAATCAGGATAACATTTGTATTACCAACGAGCAACCGGATTTTTGTGAGTAAAAGATTGTAGGATATCTCGAATAGTGAAACTGTTGTATTAAATTTCAAATCATTTGTCCCGATAAGCAAAGTTGCAATATCCGGCTTAGCACTTTTTAAGTTGTAATAGTTTTTATCAATACTTCGGGCAAGATCAATTGTTGTATATCCGGAAACCGCATGATTTAAGACGTTCCAGTTTTTATTTGTTTCCTGTGATAAAAAATCTCCGCAGTATTCAGGATAACCGATATAGGACCTCGATCCGATTGTTCTACTGTCCCCAGTACATAGTATTGTTTCCCAGTTCATAGTTTTAAATTACACATTAGGGTTTGCGGGTTTAAGATTTGGCAATTTCGGAGCACAAAACTGTCAGTCAGCACTACACTTGATACGAAGAACAAATGTTCATTTAACCACTGAACCGTCAATTTATTAAACCTGCTGTTATAAATAGTATTGTTGTTTTCCTTGTCAGTCCGTGATGATTAATTTTTTCGTTTCAATTTGTTTGTTGTCCTGTGTCAGCTCAACGAAATAAAGTCCATTGGGTAAATTGTCACGATGCAATGTAGCTGTGTTACCTGAAATATTTTTTATTTTCCTTACTATCTGCCCGAAACTGTTGTAAATCGTGAGAGTTGCGTTGTGTAAATGGTTGTCTGTCTGTAAAGTTGTTTGTGTAGAAAAAGGATTTGGAAAAAATTTAAATTGGCACGGGTAAAAATTCGAGTTGTTTATTCCTGTCAAACATCCAATGGCTTGGCTTTGACGATAACCTATTTTAGAACTCACATTCAATGAGTCCTGGAATTCCTGTGCCTTTTGACAGTCATTTTTCAGAAAATACGCAAGCCAAAGTTTAAGGAAATTATGTGTTACCGATTGCTGCTCCGCTCTTGTAATTGTTGAACTGGGTGAACATGTGCTTTCTCCGAATGTGCAGTTGAAATTTGAATTGGCAAAAAAGCAATGTCCGCCCCCCGTTATGTTCACCTGTGTTTTGAACGCTGCGGCAGTAGAATCATACATAATGTCCTGATGCTGTGAAGGAGGTGTCACGCAATCATTAGTTCCGCTAAACAATAAAGTTGGTACAGATACCTGTTGCGAAGCAGTTATTGAAGACGGGCTTGTGTTTGCAGAGGCAAACGAAACCATGGTTGTAATCGTCAGGTTATTTTCTGCGGCAAGGAAAGAACATCCGCCTCCCATAGAATGTCCCATGATGGCTGATGTAGTTCCAACGCTTGCTGATGGAATAACTGCTCCCACTCCGTGGCCCTGAATTTTTTCAATGAGAAATTTAAGATCTTTTCCGAAATCGACATGGCTTGGGGAGAAACTGCCTTCTGTGGTTGGAAAGGCCATGATATATCCTTCGGGCACAAGTGAGTCCCAAAAGTTTTGGTACGCGCTCCATACCATAACAAAACCGTGACCAAATGTGATGAGCGGAAAAACCCCTGCTGCAATCGGAGTGTTGTTGCCTGCCGATGTTGCAGGATAGTACACCTCTGTTATAATCTGGCGATTGCTTCGCAACGAATCAATAAACGTAAAGGTTGTGTGTCCGATTTGGTGTGCAGACAAACTTGAATGTAGAATTAGTGTAGCAAGTATGAAAATTATTATTCTTTTCATTTTATTGTCGTCGGTGTTTATAGTGATGACACCTTACTTTTAATTTAGGCAGTGAAGTCAATAATGGTCTGTAGTCTTTTAGCAATGGGTAAAACGTCAGTTCGTGCAAAAACTAAATGTAAATATTATTTTCATACCTCTATCATCGGTAAATTATAATCATTACTTTCAAACTCACTTGAAAAGGCAATGCTTGCTCCCGATCAATCCCTGTCATAAAGGCCATTGTAATTCTTTTCTTAAAGGTGCTTCAAATAAAAATGAATCCAACAGAAATACTAAATATTTATAAATGGTTTTTACACAGTCTGACGGTTTCGGGCTTTCCCGCTGCGAAGGATTTGCAATCCTTTGCACACAAAAGGTGGATTTGCAATCCACATTGAACGTCTGTAAGCCTATCAAAAGCTAGTCACTACCTGAAAAGCACAAACCATTTAGACATTAATAAATTCCGGGCTGTGGACCTTCATAAGAGACAACTTGAGCAGAAGTTTACTGGTCATTTAAACAGGAAGTTCCAACAGAGCGAGTGAACAGAAGAAAAAACAGGGTGTAACTCTTAGTCTGAGCTCCAGAAACAGATCGAGTGAACAGTATATTACTGTTCACTCGATCTGTTTCTTGCACTGATAAAGTACCCGCAGGGTTCCAAATATCGAACCAGCTAAAGTTAGAATTAGATGCTTTTATGGAATTTTAACGATTTTTAAATTGGCTATTTGATCAATTACCAAAAAACTTTCCAACAAGCGATGATTCCTTTTCAGTAATTCTGACAAAATACATTTGAAATCCTATGGTTTCAAAGGGTATGATTATTTTATTTTCTCCGAGGCGTGAAGTGATTTTATTATTGAAAATTTCTTTACCCGTCATATCAAAAATTTGGATAGTGCATTCTTCAGTTTTCGTACTTGACCAAAAAAGTGTTAAACGAGATTCATTATTACTATAAAAAGATTTAAGAGATTGCATATTTGTATTTATTTCCAAAACACTTGTGTTTGTGGAGCCTATTTTAACCACCCATACATCTTCGCAAGGATTGAATTGACAAATTCCGCCATGATTTCCGGTTACATCGCCATCATTTGATTCAGTGTATCCAACTAATAATAATTCATTGTCATTTACAACACTTATTGAGGTAGGGACATCCCGACCAGTTCCTCCAAAACATTTCTCCCAAATCAAATTTCCAGTCATATCAGTTTTCACCACCCAATAGTCGCCTCCACCAATAACCCCACTTATGTCGCCTCCACTTAAAAAAACTAATGATGCTAAGTAAATAGATGAATCATTAGTTTGAGTAACTACTTTTCCCGTTTCATAACTTGGTCCACCATAACTTTTTTCCCAATCTATTCCACCATTGGGATTCAATTTTACTAACCATGAATCCCACCCGCCAAGATGGCCTGTGACATCACCATCGATGGAAGCTGATTCACCAATGACCAGACACCCACCATCAATGGTAGAAATAACCGAATTACATGCATCATTATCGGATCCGCCTATGCATTTTTGCCAAAGAATAGTGCCGGAGTTACTCAATTTTACAACCCAATAGTCAAAAAGACCGTGATTACCATTGACATCCCCATTATCTACGAAACAAGAGCCGGCAGTAATATAACAACTGTCACTTGTTTGAGTTATCCCGCTGTTTATCTCATCAAATATACCACCCAAACAATTCTGCCATTCGATATTTCCAATTGAATCCAATTTTAATACCCAGAAGTCTGTGGTACAACCTGAGCAGGCATGTTGACCAACTACATCACCATCATTAGAATCAGTATTTCCTGAAACAATAAATCCAGAGTCGAACGTTTGGTGAATTTCAAACAACTCATCACGATCTGTTCCTCCATAACATCTCTGCCATTCTATGTCCCCAAAACTGTCTAATTTTATTATCCAATAATCCCCTTCTCCATGATGACCGGTAACATCACCATCGTTTGACGTAGACACAGCCCCAATAATATATCCACCGTCATAGGTCAAATCTATTGATCTAGCCAAATCACCCTGTGATCCACCCAAAATCTTTGACCATTGAATTGTTCCAACACTATCCAATTTTAAAACCAAGATATCACCATTCCCAAGTGAATCACTAATATCACCATCATTGGAAGCTGAATGTCCGACGACCACGAATCCTAAATCTGGGGTGGACTTGCTATCATATGCGAAATCACCTTGAGAACCCCCAAAACACTTTTGCCACTCCATCCCCAATTGAGCGTTTGATTCTTTACTGTTTATAGATAAGGCAAAAAATAAAAAATAAAAAAGGATGTCTGATATTCGCACACGATAGTCACTGTGAGTCCTAATTTCCAACGGAATGTTTTCTAGACGTGTATGATTCATGTAATTTCTAATTGCTTATTATTCTTTTAGCAGTTGATTAAAGATATGAATTTTTCTTAGGTTTTTCCGCTGCGAAGGATTTGCAATCCTTTGCTCACAAATGGTGGTTTTGCAATCCACATTGAAAGACTGTAAGCATATCAAAAGCTGCTCACTACCAGAATAGCACAAACCATTTAGACATTAAAAATTCCGGGCTTTGGACCTTCATAAGAGACAACTTGAGCAGGAATTTACCGTTC
>DAOQTX010000067.1:0-8982 GCA_035340715.1 Bacteroidia bacterium
GAACTGGCTTCTATTTTCATATTATATTGGTTTATGCGTAAATATAAAAAAAACATCCCCGAATATCGGGGACGTTTTCCATTAGAATTGGTCTTTTTTTTATTGACCTTGGGGCATTGTGAAATATATTTTACTCTTCTGAATTAACTTCCATTTCATATTTCTCCATTACTTCTTTTATATAATCGTAATTCTGAGAAAATTTTGAATTGATTTCATTCAGACTATTTTCCAATTTAGGATGCGGGCATTCCAACATATCGATGGTTAATACACCAACCTTTTCAATTAAACTTTGCTGAGAATTCAGTATGTCTTCTAGTTTTACCAAATGCTCTTTCATTAAATCAACTTTAGTTTTTTCCATTTTTAAAAGTTTTTTTGAGTCATATTTAGTTTTATGACACCATGCTATTAAAAAAGTCACAAAGCAGAAAAAATATTAAAACTCTATTTTATACTGCGGTATTGGGAAAAAACCAATTTGATACACCGTTTGTAAGGTGTTGGATTCAGGATCGTACACTCGTTCCCAAATGTTTCTGGTATTGAAAATATTATCTATTGATAATGATATTTCTTGACTCGACTTCTTTTTATTGATGCGGTAACTGATTTTAAAATCGGTGCGATAGTAGTCCTTAAATTTATTTTCAAACGCATTTTGATAATCGAGCACTTCCTCACCTTCAAGAGCACTTTTTTCAAAATCAATAGGAATATATCGTTTACCTCCAGAGATATTTGTTTTTAAATTAATAGCTAATTTGTTTCTTTCTTTAATTGTCCACTCTTTTCCAAACAAGGCGTTAAAAACATAATTCCCATCAAATGTAGTATGCCTTTCAATGTTATCACTTCCTTTGTAGGTCGAACTAAACAATGTGGATGTGATGAGAAAATAATATGTTCTAGAAAAAAACTTTTCAATAGTACATTCTAATCCTATATTTCTTCCACTGCCCTTATTAACAAGAAAATCTACATCATCTATTCCAAAATCTGCACCTGCATTTAATAATGAAAAATATGTTTTGTCTTTCTCAACCGGCACATTATAAATATATTGGTAGTAAGCTTCCGTTTTCAATCTGAATTGTTCGCCCAATTTCCGGTCATAAGCTAAAACCAAATGGGCGGCATCGGTAAATTTCAAATCTTTATTACTGCGAACATAAGTGCCATCATCTAACAGCGTTGTATTAAAATAAATATAAGTGGGTTGCATTTGACTATGAATACCCAAACCAAGGCTATACTTACTTCCATTTGGGGTATCATATTTAATGGCAATTCTAGGTTCAAATGAAATGGTATTATTCAATTTCAGATGTTGAAAATGAATACCACTCAATAACTGCAACTGATCGGTGAATTTATGTTGCCATTCAGTAAATAGTTGAGATAGTAGTGTATTTCCTTCAAAGTCGGTCAGAATTTCAAACTGTTGATTGTCGTTATAAAAACTATCTATATAGTGATATTTGTTGAAGGAAAGATCAATACCGGCTTTTAGAAAATTTCTTGCATTGAACTTTTTATGATAAACAGATTTAAACTTTGCCTTCGATTCATTTGAAAAATTTCTATAATATGGAAAAGCATTATATGTATTTCGATCTACACTATCCTCTTTAGCGTTAACACCTTGATACGAATAAGCTAATGTAGTGGACAACCATGCATTACTGCTAAAGGTGATAGAATGATTTAAACCGGTTGAGGACATATAAGTGGTATAATAACTATCATACCCATGTGAACTATAAAGATCGGTATCGCTTGTATCACGATCTTTATCCAATATAGTAACTGTACTGTATCCACCTAAGCCGAACAAAGAAAACGTACCAGCTTTTTTTGTTTTAAAATCAAACCTATACGATATATCTTGATACTCAGGAACCGCACTCCCTGTTCCAAAATCTATACCCAGTGCATGAAAAACACCTAGAGTGCTGTAGCGATAATTAAGTAAATACGAAGAATTTTTATTCTTATTGAAAGGTCCTTCAGCTCCAATTTCAAAACCATTGAAACCAACCATTCCTAAAAATTCATGCGTTTCATTATTTCCTCTTCTCAAACGCAAGTCAAAAACACCTGCTAACGCATTACCATACTCTGCAGGAAATGCACCAGTATAAAACTCTGAGTTGTCTAACAAATTATTATTTAGCATGCTAATTGGTCCCCCTGTTGTGCCTAAGGTTCCAAAGTGATTAGGGTTTGGGATATCGAGTCCATTCAATCTCCATAATACTCCAAGCGGGCTATTACCTCGAATAATTATATCATTTCGAGCATCGTTAGCACCACTAACTCCGGCATAGTTTTGAGCCATCTTTGCAGGGTCGTTTCTGCTTCCTGCAAAACGGGAAGTTTCCTCAATAGTAAACATTCGAGCACTTACTGCTGCCATCTCATTAATGGGTTTATCTTTATCCGCCTGAGCTGTAATGGTTACTTCACTGGCTTGAAAAACTGATTCTTCCAATTCAATATCCAAAATGCTTTCTTTTCCGCTGATAACCATTATTTGAATGAACTGTTCTTTATAACCCAGGTAGGAAATTTTTAGGTCATACCGACCAGGAGAAATCCCTTCAATTCTATATTTTCCATTTGCGTCAGAAGCAGCACCTTTGAAAGGATCAGAATTAACAATGATCACATTAGCGCCAATCAGGGTTTCATGGGTTTGTTTATCAAAAACAGAACCTCGTATTACTTGAGTGATACTTTGAGAGTAAGCCTGTGATGAAATAAGTAGAAAAAGAGTGGATACCGAAGCAGATGACCGAATGATTGTCAGAATACGTTTCATATTAGCAGATAAAAAAGCGATCCCGGAGGGAGTCGAACCCCCAACCTTCTGATCCGTAGTCAGATACTCTATCCAGTTAAGCTACGGGATCGTTTTTAATTGCTTAAAAAGCGAGGGCAAAAGTAAGAAAAATTATTTACCCTGATCCTTTTTGTCTTTATCGGGTTTAGAAATGTTTTGTCTCATTTCAGTATCCGCCTGAATATTTTGGAATTTATAATAATCCATTATACCCAAATTACCAGAACGAAATGCTTCGGCCATAGCCAATGGCACCTGTGCTTCTGCCTCCAACACTTTAGCCTTAGCTTCTTGAGCTTTTGCTTTCATTTCCTGCTCCGATGCTACCGCCATTGCTCTGCGCTCTTCGGCTTTGGCCTGAGCTACTTTCAAATCTGCACTGGCTTGTTCTGTTTGAAGTTTAGCTCCGATATTTTCTCCTACATCAATATCGGCAATATCGATTGATAATATTTCAAATGCAGTACCCGCATCGAGTCCTTTTTCCAAAACGGTTTTACTTATTTTATCAGGATTCTCTAACACTGATTTATGATCATCAGCCGAACCGATGGTGGTTACAATTCCTTCACCAACGCGTGCTAAAATGGTTTCCTCTCCGGCACCTCCTACCAGTTGATTAATGTTGGCACGAACTGTTACTCGTGCACGAACAATAAGTTGAATACCATTTCGAGCCATGGCTGATACAGGAGGCGTATCAATTACTCTTGGATTAACACTTAGCTGAACTGCTTCTGCTACATCTCTACCAGCCAGATCAATAGCGGTTGCCATTTTAAAATCAAGCGGAATATTTGCTTTGTCGGCAGAGATTAAAGCTTTGACGACATTGTTCACATTTCCACCGGCCAAAAAGTGAGTTTCGATATCATTGGAACTAACAGATAAACCTGCTTTGGTGGAATTGATTAATGCGTTTACCACTACACTGGGTGGAACTTTTCGTAATCGCATCAAAATCAAATTCATTATGCTGATCCGAACACCACTAAATACGGCCGTAATCCACAAGTTGACCGGGACAAAATAAAGAAATACAAAAAACAGGATAAGACCTGCAAAAATCATGAGTATTAAAAATAATCCTGGCATAGTTTATAAGGTTTTACGTTTTACAAATATTTTTTGATGCGCAATTTTCACCACTTCAATCGATTGGTTGGCATCAATAAATTCTCCCAATGATGTGGCTTCAACTTTTTCATTATTAATCATAACTGAACCCGAAGGACGAAGAGCCGATAGGCTGAGCCCTTCTTGTCCTATTTGAAGATTGAGTGATTCAACCGACAAGGTTTTACCTGACAAGGTATCATGTAAACTCAGTCGATTCCAAGCCCCACTCTTAAAAATAATAACTCCAATGATAACGGACGAAATGAGTGTGGAAATCAGAGCAATATTTCCTGCATTGGTTCCATAGGCATTATACATCCACAATATTCCCGAAACACACATGGCAAATCCTATGATGCCGGTGATAAGGCCAGGCAGCATAATCACTTCAATGACCAATAGGCCCAAGCCCAGTACTAATAATATGATGATAAATAATAAATCCATTTTAGCTAACAAAAGTAAGCATTAAGGAAACAGTATAGAACAAAGAATGGTTTTCTTTAAAATTAAACAAAGAAAAAATGAAAGTGAAATCGCTTGACATCAAAAAAGCAAGCTTTACAGCTTGCTTCCTTTTATTTTATTTGAAATAAATGCTACTCTACCACCAATAGCTGACGGGATTTACTGATCAGTCCTTCGCTACTGAAAAAATAAATGTAGCTACCTTTCGCTATATCTAAACTAATTTTTTGTTCAGCTGTATTAGATAATTGCCCTTTATATACTACCTGTCCTTTAATATCAATGATATTCAGTTGTATTTGATCTTTTAATTGATTAGCATTTCGAATCACTAAAGTACGATCTTGGATAGGATTGGGCCCTATAATCAAGTCATTGATGCTGAGTTGTGGAACATTTGTAGCACTTACAAAAATACGACCTTTCATTCCAGAGCCAATATGATTTGAACAAACATAAAATATGTCATCCGGACCGGATACAACAATTGAGAAGTTAGCTGTTTGGGTTCCAAATCCGCCTGCCAAAGGAGCAGCACCATTCATCAACCAGGTAACTTCCGAAACTTGAACTGTTGGATGAAAAGTGGAAGCTTGAAAATTGATAGTATCACCTACCAGTGCATTTAAATTAGAAGGTGTGTAGGTAAGTCCTGAAATATTGATGTTGTATTGAGTAGCATACCCAAATGTATTGCAGATCAATAAAGCTATTAGAGTCATTAGTTTTTTCATGGTATTATATTTTAGTTAAACAAAGTAACAAAAAATAATCTACTTCACTTTATAGTATTTCATCGCCTCTGGCATAAAATCGTTCAAATTTTTCTGTCGCGTATCATCACTTGGATGCGTGCTCAAAATTTCTGGTGGCTTACCACCCCCCAATGCCGCCATACGATTCCAAAACTCCGGAGCTTTCCTTGGATCGTAACCTGCCATTGCCATAAAGATCAGCCCCATCTTGTCCGCTTCTGTCTCATGCAGTCTGGAATAAGGCAACATCAAACCAACTTGTGCACCAACACCATATGCCGCTCCAAAAATAGCTCGCGTTTCATTCGACTTTTGTGACAATGCTACATCCAAAGCTACTCCTCCAATCTGAGCCATCATCATTTGACTCATTCGCTCATTTCCATGTCGAGCAACAGCGTGCGCTACTTCATGTCCCATTACAAGAGCTAAAGAAGTTTCATCTTGTGTAACCGGCAATAGACCTTTATAAACAACTACCTTCCCACCCGGCATACACCAAGCATTCACTGTTTCATCGTTTACCAAATTAAATTCCCACGTATATCCTTCTATACGCTTACCCATTTTATTGTCGGTCATATATTTAGTAACGGCTTCTGAAATATTCTTTCCAACTTTTTTAACTTGTTGCACGTTTGGATCGCTTTCCGGCATTGGCGGATTTTCTTTTAAGAAATCATTATAGCTGGTCAGGCTCATCGACATCAATTCACTTTCGGGCAATAGATTCATCTGTTTCCTATTTGAAATAGGAACTTTAGCACAAGCCCAAAGCAAGATGCTGATCAATAAAAGACGGAGTGTTAATTGGTATAATTTCATGGTATAAGTTTAAAGCTTAACGTGAAAAGTAAACAACTTTTAATTAAGAATAAATGAAATGGATTATTCAATACCAGCAGAAAGTCCACGATCAAGCAACGCTTCACACATAGGTTTCAAACTTAAAAAACTACCGTTTCGCGCGGTGCATTTTCCATTATAATGTACAATCAAAGCACATTGTTCGGCTTGAACTAAATCGTGATCACAAATATCCATAAGCGATTCGATCACGTGATCAAAAGTGTTTACATCATCGTTGAACAACACTAAGTGATGCTCTTCAAGCGCTTTTTCTTGTATTAATAAATCTTCTTCTGAAAAATGAAGAGGGTTCTCGGAATTGTTCATGCAGTTTTGTTTAGTCAAAGTTACAAAGCAAGATGTTGCTTTGCAAAAAAACTACTCAACCCAATCGGAAATAAATAAATTGGTGTCTCGTGTTCCACCATTATTTCGGTTTGAAGAAAAAATCAGCTTCTTTCCATCAAACGAAAACATTGGAAATGCATCAAATACCGGATCAAATGTAATCTGTTCCAACCCGGTACCATCCAAATTAATCATGAATAAATTAAAATTGAATCCTCTTGCTGATTTATGATTAGATGAAAATATCACCTTGTTACCCGAAGGGTGAAAAAATGGCGCCCAATTGGCTTTACCTAAATTTGTTAGTTGTTTCAAATCACTACCATCGGCATTGCATATATAGAGTTCCATGTTGGTGGGTTGAACCAAGCCTTCGTTCAGTAAATTTTTGTAATTATTAATTTCCTCTTCTGTTTTAGGTCTGGATGAACGAAAAAGTAGTTTCGAACCATCGGGTGAAAAAAATGCACCACCGTCATAACCCAATTCAAACGTAATTTGTTTTACGTCACTACCATCAATATTCATGGTATAAAGTTCTAAATCACCACTGCGCATGCTGGTGAAAACTATTTTATCCCCTTTGGGTGAAACTGTAGCCTCTGCATCGTAGCCGGGATTGTTCGTTAGTTGCTTAATGACATTCCCATTTAAATCGGCTACAAAAATGTCAAACGAATCGTAGATTGGCCAAACATACTTGCCATCGTCTCTACGCTCAGGTACAGGCGGACAATTCTCATCACCTAAATGTGTACTGGCATATAAAACCGATTTATTGCCCGGCATAAAATAGGAACAAGTAGTTCTTCCCTTTCCTGTGCTCAACATTTTCGGGGCAGCTTTCTTGACGTTGGTCTTTTTTAAGTTGTACAAAAAAATTTGATCGCAAGATGCATTCCAACCATCATAGGTAGCTTGAAAAGTAAGCATGCAATTGTCAAAACTAAAATATGCTTCTGCATTATCACCACCAAAGGTGAGTTGCTTCATATTTTTAAGATGCTTTTCCTGAGGATATAAAAGATTATCGCTCTTCTGTGCTTGTGTTTTTAAGTTTGCCAACAGAATGAATGATAGTAAGGCTATAAATATTCTTTTCATAATTATCTTTTTTAACCGTGCATGGTTTCTTTAACGGAGAAATTTTTCATGATTTCACCTTCATACTCTAAAAACTCTTCCCATCTTTTTTCTACATCTATCCCTTTTCCAAGTTTGCGCGCAAAGTTGATAAAAAGAGTGTAATGATTGGCTTCACTAATCATCAGTTCTTTGTAAAATTTTTTTAAATCATCATCCTCTAGTTCTTCCGATAAGATTTTAAATCGCTCGCAACTACGTGCTTCAATCATGGCAGCAACTAATAATCGATCAACCAGCAATTGTTCTTTGCTGCCTTGTTTAATGATAAATTCCATTAACAGATTTACATATTCATCCTTTCTGGGGCGACCAAATGTTAATCCTCGTTCTATTATTCTAGAATGCACTTGTTTAAAATGATCCAATTCTTCTTGTGCCACATCCAACAAACAGCTCACCAGTTCATTGTATTCAGGATATAGAATGACCATGGAGATAGCATTGCTTGCCGCTTTCTGTTCACAATAGGCATGATCGGTTAATATCTCCTCTAAATTTTTTTCCACGATGTTTACCCATCTAGGATCGGTAGCCAATTTCAGTTTAAACATATTATCTCCAATTAAATATATCTTCTTTATTGAGTGGTCTTTTATAATCCAACCAAACAAACCCTTTCAAAAATTTCAATTCATCATTAATACTATTCATTGGTTTAAATACAGCATCGGGTGTTTGTATCATATTGATACGATTGATTTTATTGTCGTCAACGTCAATGATCATATTACTGCATTCGGCTTTGTTCAATCCTATGTAATCCTTTTTGCTGTTGGTTCCATAATAAATGCTTTGTCCATTTCCATCTACATGAATTTGCCGCAATTGGTTATTGTCAAAAAAACCAAGCATTTTCTTTCCTTTAATTTGATTGTAGTATCCGCTATCTACTTCACCTACAATAAAGGCCGCTTGATCCATCAGCATACTTTTTAGTTTGTTGTTCTCCATAAACAATTGAATGTAATTTGATGTCAGTTGATAATTATTGTTCCAAAGTACCGGTTCGCCAAACATTTTCATACTGGAATCTGCGCTATTGTATGCAATCGAATCACACTTTCCTTGAATATCTTTTTTGTAAAAACGCGCATTCGGATAAGCAAAATAATCACTGGCTCTTCCGGTAGAATCGAATAGTGCAAATAAGGTATCGGCATGCATGAATAAAGTATCATCATCTATTTTTTGCGACAATATTATATCGCCAAACACCGATGACTTTCTTAGATTCTTATTGTAATATGCATAATCACCTGCTATAGAAATTTTTTGCACCGTATCCGATACCAGAACATTTCCAAAAGATTCTCCGGCTTGAGCAAATCGATCGTACAACAATGAATCACCTTCCAATTTTTGCACACCAGATTGGAGCCAGGCATTTTTTCTAAAGACTGACTTTCCATTGTTAGTGTTGTACCATCCTCGTTCACAATACATGGTTGA
>DAOQTX010000068.1:0-8867 GCA_035340715.1 Bacteroidia bacterium
TACAGCATTTTTGCTTATGTGATGATGTTGGTCTTTATAATGATACTTCCACGCATGACCGATTCGCTGCATCCAGGCAATGGCGGAAATCCGGGTTTTAGTACCTACGATTTAGATCATCGAATGAGAGGAATATTTTATCCGGCTATCATCGGATGGTTTATGTTGTCTCTATGGATTTTTGAATTGCGCAGCCGTTATCAAATATTAAATAAACACTTAGAAGAAGATAACCTTATATGAATGCATTTGTTAAAAATAAAAACACTTTGTCTGTCTTTTTAGTATTGATTTTGATGTTGTTCACCAGCATTGCACAAGCACAGGAAGAATCAGTGACCATGGCTGATACCATGCGTTCAGAAGGAAAGATATATGTAGTAGTTTCCGTATTGTGTATTGTGTTTGCAGGCATCGTATTTTATCTGATATCACTTGATCGAAAAATAAAAAAACTGGAAACCAAAAGCGGATTAAAAAAATAAGTCATGAAGAAAACGCATATCATAGCCTTGATTGTTGTAGCTGTTGCTTTTGCCATCATACTCAGTTCGCTGAGCAATACAAGTACCTATGCAAACTTTAGTACTTCGGCAAAGAATCCGGGCAAGACCTATCATGTAGTTGGAAAGCTGAATAAAGATAGAGACATGATTTACGCACCTGAAGTAAATGCCAACTTGTTTACCTTTTTTATGATCGACAATGAAGGCAAAGAAAGCAAAGTGGTATATAACAACAGCAAGCCACAAGATTTTGAACGTGCCGAACAAATAGTTATCGTTGGAAAAATGGTTGAAGATGAATTCATAGCCAGCGAAATACTCATGAAATGTCCTTCGAAATACAATGGAAACGAGCAAGATCAAAACAACCTGAGTTACTCAAATGAATCGCAGTAAATGGAAATAGTTTATGAAGGCGAAAGCCTTATTTATGGTGTATTCGGCAACCTTCTTTTAGCCGCTGCTTTTTCATTTGCATTGCTTTCATTTTTTTCATTTCTCATATCGATTAAAAATCCATTGGATGTTGCATGGAAAAAAATTGCGCGCACATCGTTTATTCTTCATAGTGTTAGTGTAATCGTAATATTTGCCTTGCTTTATTTTTTAATCTCAGGCAGATATTATGAGTACTACTACGTTTGGCAACACTCCTCTGATAACCTTCCTGCGCAATATCTTTTTGCTTGCATCTGGGAAGGACAAGAAGGAAGTTTTATTCTTTGGGCTTTTTGGCATTGTATCTTAGGATTGTTTATTCTAAAACAAAACAACGAATGGTCCGCTCCTGTGATCATGGTTGTGTCAATAGTACAAGCCTTTATTTTGTCGATGATATTGGGCGTTTTTGTAGGCGATTTGAAAATTGGTTCCAATCCATTCACGCTATTGCGCGAACATCCCGATATGGCCAATCTTCCCTTTGTACAACTTCCCGATTATCTTAACCGCATTGAAGACGGTCGAGGATTAAATCCATTGTTACAAAATTATTGGATGGTGATTCATCCACCCATGTTGTTTTTAGGATTTGCTTCTACCCTAATTCCTTTCGCATTTGCTATGGCGGCTTTGGTCACTAAAAAATATACCGAATGGGTGAAACCCGCTTTGAGTTTCACTTTGTTTGCCGTATTAAGTTTAGGTACCGGCTTATTGATGGGAGCTGCTTGGGCCTATGAAGCTCTAAGCTTTGGGGGCTTTTGGGCCTGGGACCCGGTTGAAAATGCCTCCTTAGTTCCATGGATCACTTTGGTAGCAGGATTGCATGTAATGTTTATAAATAAAAGTCGACAAAAGGCCTTTGCGGCAAGCATTATTTTGCTCAGTGCTTCTTTTATTTTAGTGTTGTACTCAACTTTCTTAACACGAAGCGGCATATTAGGCGATAGCAGTGTTCATTCGTTCACCGATTTAGGACTGATGGGGCAATTGCTTTTCTTCCTCATTGCGTTTATTGTAATAGCCGCCACACTTATTATTTATCACATAAAAAAAATACCGGGTGTTAAAGAAGAAGACCCTATACTTTCACGTGAGTTTTGGCTTTATCTAGGTATGCTGATATTATTGGTGTCTGCTATACAAATCAGTTTCTCAACGTCTATTCCGGTAATTAATAAAGTGTTTGGAACCAACATGGCTCCACCGGTTGAAGTGGAAGCACATTACAACTCGTGGCAAGTACCGATTGCAAGTCTGATCTTAATCATGATGTGTATTGCCATTTATCTTCGATTCAAAAAAGATGATAAAAAAAGATTTTTTAAAAGTATTTCTCTCAGTTTCTTTCTTTCTCTAATAATAAGTATTGCACTTGGCATCTACTTTGTTTTCAGCACAGTACCAATGTACTTGCTTTTGTTTGCTTCTGTATTTGCCATCATAGCCAATTTCATCTACTTTATAAATAAGCTCAAAGCAAAATTCAAAATATCAGGTGCTACGATATCGCATATCGGATTTGCATTAATCATGTTAGGGTCGCTGATTGCCAACGCAAAAAAAGACGTCATTTCTGAGAATGTACTCAATGTAGATTTGGGCAAAGATTTTCCGAATAACGAAAACATAATGATTCGTAAAGGAGACACTTTGAGCATGGGGTCCTACTATGTAACCTATACCGGACAAAGAAAAGAAGGGGTAAACGTATTTTTTACCATCGACTATTTCAGATACAATTACGAACGCTCGACATTGAGTAAAGTATTTACACTCGAACCCTTTGTACAGCTCAATGAAAGAATGGGCAATGTGGCGGAACCTGCTACTAAGCATTTCATTAATTACGATTTATATACGCATGTTACCTATGCCGAACTCGACAAAGGAGATGATGAAAAAGATGAAGATTTTACAAAAATGGAAGAAGTCAAATTATCCATTGGAGATACTTTGAGCACTAGCCGTCATCTTTTGGTATTATCTCATTTAAATAGCACACAGGATAAAGAAAGTTTAGGTTTAGCTGATAATGATTTGGCTGTTGAAGCAAGTTTTTATGTGATCGATCAATTTGGTAAAAGCAAAGAAATGAAACCCATGTTGATTATTAAAAACAACACACTGCTCAGCAAAACAGAAGAATTAGATGAAGAAGGAATACGAATCAAGTTTTTAAATATTCTTCCAAAAGAGAATCAATTGGTTTTTAATATTCAAGAAAGAAAGAGCAACAAAAGAGATTTTATCATCATGAAAGCGGTACTCTTTCCTTACATGAGTTTGGTTTGGGCCGGTAGTTTTGTTTTGGTGTTTGGTTTGATCATTTCAATCCGAAACCGCATGTCTTCTAAATAAAACCATAAATCGTTTACTATTTGTACCTTTCGTTTTGATCAACAGCGTGCATCAAAAAATGAAAATATTTATCGTAGGATCGGGAAACCTCGCTTCTCATCTGCTTCCGGCATTGTGCAAAGCAGGGCATGAGATTATCGGTTTGCATTCAAGAAATATTTCAAAAGCGAGAAAACTTTGTTCACAAAATAAAGTTCCATTTCATGCACATCTCGATCAAGCGCTGCCATGCGATTTCGTTTTTCTTTTGGTAAGTGATGACGCAATCGAAAAAATTAGCACTTCATTTTTGAATTGGAAAAATACGGTATTGGTTCACTGTTCGGGTGCTGCAGACATTGACCGTATCAAGTTTCCAAAAAACAAACGCGCGGTGTTTTATCCTTTGCAAACTTTCTCTACATCGCAATCAATATTGTCGTTTAGAAATATTCCTTTGATCATTGAAAGTGAATCAAAAAGCGTAAAAGAAAAGTTAGAGATGCTGGCACATAGCCTTTCCGATTCGGTGCATTTCATGAACAGCAAAAAAAGACTTTCCTTACACATGGCTGCTGTTTTTATCAATAATTTTAGCAATCACATGGCGGTTATTGCAGAAGAGATCTGCTCTAAGAATAAAATTGATTATCACTTGCTGAAACCATTGATGATTAAAACAGCCGAAAACGCATTCCCAAATCCAAGTGCTGCGCAAACAGGACCAGCCAAGAGAAACGATAAGAAGACCATCGAAAAACATTTACAAATTCTAAATCGAATTTTACCTGAGGAAAGAAAATTATATCTTCACCTGACCAATAACATTTTGAATCGAAACAATAAAAAATGACATTGAACTTTAAACAACTTTTAAAACAAATAAAACTAATTGCGCTTGACATTGACGGTGTGTTGACCAATGGTCAATTACTGGTGACACCTGAAGGAGATTTGCTGAGGAGTATGAATATAAAAGACGGCTATGCAATGAAGAAGGCGGTCGAGAGTGGAGTTAAGATCTTTATTATATCCGGAAGCAATTCGAAAGGAGTAACGCAAAGATTGAATGGATTGGGAATTACTGAAATACACTTAGGTGTGGCAGATAAAAAGTCATTGATGTTGAGCCTTTGTGATAAGTATAAAATCAGCACCAGCGAAGTATTGTATATGGGAGATGATATTCCCGATCTTGAGGTTATGAAATCCGTTCGCATAGCCTGTTGCCCTGCCGATGCGGTTGCTGAGATAAAGGCTGTTTCCGTTTATCAATCTTTACAAAAAGGGGGCGAAGGCTGTGTTCGCGATGTGATCGAACAAGTACTACGTATTCAAGGGTATTGGAATCAATAAGATCGATGAAATCATTTTTACTTTTTATACGTATTAAAAATCTGCTCATCATTTTGGCCAGCATATTGCTGGTTCGCTTTTGTATAATAGAACCTATTCTTTCGTTCGGATTAGCTGAACCTTCATTGGCCTACCTTGAATTCTCAATCCTCACTTTGTCGGTAGTGCTTATAGCAGCAGGAGGAAATATTATAAATGATATACAAGATGTGGAATGTGACCGTATCAATAAACCCGATCGGGTTTTTGTAGGGAATGAATTCAGTATAGATCGTTCATACACCTTATATCAGACTCTTACTTTTATCGGCATATTAGGAGGATTCTATTTGTCTTTTGCCAATGGAATAAAAATAGCTGCAGTAGTTACTTTATTAGCAGCCGCTCTACTTTGGATTTATGCTTTGTATCTAAAAAAAGTTGCCGTGATTGGCAATATCATCATTGCCTTTTTAACGGCACTTGTAATTTTGGTGCCGGTTATTAGTGATTATACGGCACGTCAGGCCGAGCCTATTGTTCAAATTGCAGGAGCTTATGCTGCTTTTGCATTTCTGTTGGGTTTGGTGAGAGAAATTATAAAAGACATTGAAGATATTGAAGGTGATGAAGCTTCAGGATTAAAAACTTTTCCGATAGTGGCAAATATGATCTGGATTAGAGCAACCTTAGTATTCTTGATGGTTCTACTTATAGCCGGATTAGTGTATGTCTTCAAATCTCAATTAGACAATGCAGAATATTTACCGGCATCATATGTTGGAATATTTTTAATCCTTCCATCCATCTTAATATTGTATTCAGGCATTAAAGCCACACAAAAGGAACAGTTCAGCTATATCTCCAAAATGTGTAAAGCACTTATGATTACAGGTATTGCGAGCATATTACTTTTCTATTTAAAATTCTGATGCAATCACCTCTTCAACTCTCCTACCCACTAATCCTAGCGTCTCAATCGCCAAGACGAATGGAGATTCTTAAAAATGCAGGCTTTGACTTTATTCAAAAAGTAAAGCCCTGTGATGAAACATTTCCGGAAACACTTTTGTGCAAAGACATTGCATTGTATTTAGCAGAAAAAAAAATGAGTTCTTTTAAAACTGAATGTGCTGATCATATTATCATTACAGCAGATACTATAGTTATATTGGATGACCATATTTTAGGAAAACCAAACAATCATCAGGAAGCTTATGAAATGTTAAGCGTCTTGTCGGGTAGAACGCATGAAGTGATTACCGGAGTTTGTATTCAACAAGCCCATACGATTGAAAAATTATCTGTCTCCAGCAAAGTTGAATTTAGGACAATGAAAAAAGAAGAGATGGATTATTATATTGAAGTATTCAAGCCTTTCGATAAGGCCGGGTCTTACGGCATTCAAGATTGGTTGGGACTTACGGTAGTAAAAAATATTGAAGGATCGTATTACAATGTAATGGGATTACCCATGTATGAAGTCTATCAAGCTCTGCGGACTTTTAGTGTTTAAATCGCTAAAGATTTATTGTTTCTTAAACGGATGAGATACAAGCCTAAGTAGGTTAGGAATCCATTGATGAGCAAAAGTTCATATCCAAATTTGTAACCCATCATCCAACTCTCCGAATTTTCTCTCAACACATAACAAAGTACGGGAGGCAGACTGCATACCAAAGGCACCCATTTATCGGCAACTTTGTACTGAGTAAACAAACCGAACATAAATAACCCCAACAGTGGGCCATAAGTATAGGCGGCTACTGTAAAAATGGCATCAAGTACCGAAGTTCGATTGATCCATACACAAGCCATGATGGTTAGGAAAAGAATGAAAGCAAACATGATATGCATCAAATGACGCATACGTGTTCTTTGCGCATCGGAGTATTTTATTGGATTTTCTAAATCAAGAAAATCAATACAAAAAGATGTGGTCAATGTAGTGAGCACCGAATCGGCACTGCTGAAGGTAGCTGCGGTAAGGCCTATGATAAATACAATGGCGGCTACACCTCCCAAACTCTCCAAAGCAATAAAAGGAAAAACTTTATCGGTAATGATTTTTCCGGTATCCTGATTTACAGCTAATGAAATACCATTTTGTTCTACATAGATATAAAGCAAAGCTCCCAATGAAACAAAAAAGAGATTTACCAAAACCAATACCCAACTGAATACTTCCAAATTTTTCTGAGCATCTTTAAGCGATCGGCAGCTTAAGTTTTTCTGCATCATATTTTGATCTAATCCAGTCATAACAATAGCAATGAAAGCTCCGCTGAGAAATTGCTTTACAAAGAATGATTTCTCTTTCCAATCCCAAAAGAAAACTTGCGACATTTCACTTTCACTGATAGACTTTATCGCTGTCAATACACTCCAGTCTAAATGATTTAAGATAACCGCTATTGACAAAACAACTCCAAGTATTAAAAAGGTCGATTGCAAAGCATCTGTCCATACTAAAGTTTTAATTCCACCTCGATAGGTATAAACCAACATCAAAGCTATGATCATGGCAACTGAAACGGGGAATGGCACCCCCCATGCATCAAACACAAACAACTGTATAACGGTTGCGGCTAAGAAAAGTCGCAATGCAGCACCAATAATTCGTGACAGTAAGAAAAAGAAAGAACCGGTTTTTTGTGCATTCACACCAAAGCGATCTTGCAAATAGGAATAAATGGAAGTGAGATTGAGTTTATAATAAACCGGCAATAAAATCCGGCTAATGGCATAGTAGCCCACAATATAACCCAATACCATTTGCATATAGGAAAACTGGCTATTGACAATAGTACCGGGAAGTGATATAAACGTTACTCCCGAAAGGCTATCGCTAACCATCCCAAAAGCTACAATGTACCAAGGCGATTCTCTATTGCCTATAAAATAACTCTCATTATTTGCTTTTCGACTGGTAATCCAGGCAATAAATAGTAATATACAGAAGTATATTAGAATGGACGAAACTATAATCCAGGGTGACATATTCGATTAAGGCTCAAAATACGCATACATACTTTTTACAATTGAAAGTACGGCTTAAGATATTAACTTTGGATTGTCAATTTTAGAAAAAACAGTGACTCAATTACCTTCAAAATCTCTCGAATATTTAGTTGATGCGCTTTCACGTCTTCCGGGTGTTGGTCGCAAAACTGCTCTCCGATATGCATTGTATTTACTCAAGCAAACAGAAGAGGAAAATAAAAGAACCGGGCAATTAATTTCTCAATTGAACAAAATCATTCGCTATTGCCAGAAATGCCATAGCATTTGCGAAGCGGAACTCTGCTATGTTTGCAGCGATCTGAAGAGAGATCAATCAATCATTTGCGTGGTAGAAGACATACGCGACTTATTGGCCATTGAAAATACCGGTCAATACCGTGGGCTTTATCATGTATTAGGAGGTATCATCAGTCCGGTAGAAGGTATTGGACCGTCACAGCTGAATGTTGATTCATTAATGGAAAGAATTAAAAATGAAAATACCCGTGAAATCATTATGGCTTTGAGCGCAACCATGGAAGGTGACACGACCACCTATTATATTTCAAAAAAACTGGCGACAACAGAATGCAGCATGTCTGTTATATCCAGAGGGGTTTCAATTGGTGGAGACATTGAATATGCCGATGAAGTAACATTGGGTCGTTCGATCATAAACAGAATTCCGTACGATAAAAAAGTAACCATTTAAGTTGAGTTGAGCCTCTATTCATGAAACTATCGGTCATTATCGTCAACTACAATGTAAAGTTCTTTCTGGAACAGGCATTGTTGTCTGTTAAAAAAGCCATTCAAAATATTTCAGCGGAGATTATTGTGGTCGATAATAAATCCATTGATGGTTCGGTAGAAATGTTGCAACAGAAATTTCCGGAAGTAATTCTGATTGCTAACGAAAAAAATACCGGATTTTCTGTAGCGAATAATCAAGGGATACGCATAGCCAAAGGGGAATACATATTATTGTTGAACCCAGATACATTGGTAGAAGAAGACACTTTCGAAAAATGTATCGAGTATATGGATGCTCATGAAAAGGCCGGAGCTATGGGGGTTAAAATGATTGATGGTAATGGAAATTTTTTACCCGAATCAAAGCGAGGCCTCCCTACTCCTTCGACTGCATTTTTTAAAATGACCGGTTTATCTTCTTTGTTTCCAAAGTCAAAGTTATTTGGCCGATATCACGTAGGATTTTTGGATGAAAACGAAATCCATTCT
>DAOQTX010000069.1:0-8849 GCA_035340715.1 Bacteroidia bacterium
CATATAGAGCATAAGAAAAGTATTTGCAATCTCTGCACTTCTAATTAAGCACCGGTCGCCAAACTTCCGGTTTTACCTTACTATTGGTAAGCGTTTCAATCAAATGAATTGCAAATTCAACATTGGTTCTCTTACCTGAAGATATAATTTTGTCAAAAATGTCATTGGTATAATCAAATAATGATGTAAGATCCATTTTCCATACTTCATTCTCCCGATAAAAATTCAGAAAACTACCTGTAACCTGACCATTTGATATGAATGCACATTTCGCCATCTCTCCGCTAATTTCCAGATCACCTAATTCATTACTTTCTATGCTGTTTTTCCCGACAAGACCGTTTTCTATGGCGTAGATTAGAAGACTTTTTCCATCAAAAGAATGTAATTCATTGGGGCCGGCTGTATGCCTGATAGCTAAAGCCATAAACAGATCTAAGAAAGGCAGTGTAACAATCGAAGAAGAGTCAGATTTTTTGATAGTGACCAGAAGGTCATTATAATATTGGATTGTTTTACTGTCAACATATTTTATTGCTGCATCTCCATTATCAGTAAGAACCGCAGCTCTATAACTTTCAAATGATGAATGTATGGCCTTCGTCTCGTTGCGTTGAGCAAAACAGGAAATTGAAATACAAAAAACACAAGCTAACAAAAAGAATTTCCGCAGAGTTGAAAAAAATATTTTGATCATAGGGCTGATTAAAATGCTTTTAAAATTATGATCTTGGGTATCGAAAGATAATAAAAAAAACAGATTTGCAAAAATTTGTAAAATATTTTTCAATGCCGCTCACAGTAAGGCTTAGAGAGCATGGTCGTTTACTAATTCGGGGGTAAGAATACCTGAGGACTATTGTTTGATGAATTTATTTAGCATTGTATTGCTTTCTGTTTCGATTTGCAGAATGTATATACCATGATTCAAATGACTAATGTCAAAAGTATTCTGCAGCGAATAAGATTGCCATACAATTCTGCCTTGAAGATCATGTATGCTTACTTTAACTATTTGATCTGAAAAATTATTTGTGATATGAAGAATGTCTGTCGCAGGATTTGGATAAATAGAAAATTCTTGGCTGTTCAACTCATTGGCTTTTACTGCAAGGATAGAACATGCTAATAGTTGTGGTGCATTTCCACCGCTGCTCACACCTAACTGTCCGTAGGTATTCTCGCCCCAAACCCACAGGCTTCCATCTGTCTTCATGGCTACATTATGATTTTCGTCTATCCATATAGATAGCCAGTCTGTTGAAGTTCCTACCTGTACGGGTGCAATTTGATCAAAACCTGAACCAATACCCAGTTGTCCGTAAGCACCTTCTCCCCATGACCACATAGTGCCATCAGCCTTCACAGCTATAGTATGCTCAAAGCCGGCAGCGACTTTAGACCAGTTCGTATCACTTCCTATCTGAACCGGAAGTGCTTTGTTTACCAGGGTGCTGTCTCCAAGTTGCCCTTTATTGTTTTGTCCCCACGTCCAAAGGCTGCCATTGCTTTTCACACCGGTAGAATGATTGGAGCCTGCACTAACTGATAACCAAGTATCAGTACCAACCTGATTAGGCACTCTGGAATCAAATGATCCGGAGCTTATTCCCAGGAAACCTCCACCCCAGGCCCAGAGAGTTGAATCGTTTTTTAGAGCCATGGTGTGGTTCGCTCCGGGACTGAGGTATTCCCAATCTGTATGATTCCCGATTGAGACGAATGAATTCTTAGTACTTGTAGTGCTGTCACCAAGCTGCCCGAAATAATTATAACCTGTTGCCCATAAAGAACCATCAGTTTTTTGCGCGAAAGTATTAAAGCTTCCTGTAAAGATTTTAGACCAGTCATTATCTGATCCTATACGGGTAGGAACAATTTTGTTGGAATTATTTCCAGTCCCCAATTCTCCCTGAACATTTCTGCCCCAGGCCCACAAGCTGCCGTCTGTTTTCAAAGCAATGCTGTGGTTACCGCCTGCCTTTACCGATATCCAGTCCGTTTCTGTTCCAATTTGCGTGAGTGCACTTCGCGTTGCGTTCGTAGAATCACCTATCTGACCATAGGCATTGTAGCCCCATGTTAGTAGTTCGCCGCCGGCTGTGATAGCGATTGAATGATTATCTCCGGGGTCTATGTCTGACAAACATTGCGAATAAGCGGGTAAACAATTGATGATTAGAAGAAGAAAAAGAGATGTTCTCATTTTATAAGCAGGTGTTTGGATCGTATATGATTTTCTTGAATAATGAATTGATTTCAACCTTACTCGACAATTTTTTCAAAGTTAAGATTAATTGGTCCGGTATTTTCGGATGATTCCAATGGTTCAGAATTATTGATCAGTTGAAAGGATAGATTATCAAACCAAATTTGTCCGGTGCCTTTGATGGATGCGCCAATAGATATATATACTGCATTATCCGGAACATCCATTGTGATCTCATATTGTTTCCAGTCAGTACTTCCTTTGATTTCTCGGTCATGCATATTATCCATAATAGCAGTTGTGTCATTTTTATCAACACGAATCATGAAGCTAGCCTGTTCAGATACGTCGACCGATTTCATAAAACCGGTGAAACTGATTTTTTTCCCTCGATAATTTTCTGCTTTAAACTTTTGGATGTACAGTCCGAAGCCTTCAATCTTTGGAGCAATAGATTGTATCGTGCCGCAATTACTACCGTCAAATCCTGCTTCTTTGTCGATGCCCATCTTATAGCTACCGGATTTTCGGCCTGCTTCAGTCCATCCGGCAGCTTTGTCAAAGGCAATGCAAACATGGCTACTCAGCATAAATAAAAAGAGATAGGCAAATGAAAATTTTAGAAACATTTTCCGGAAATTATTGGAATGTTTAAAAAATCTGTTGGAGAATTGTTCATCTTCTGGTTTTAAAAATAAACCGTTCATCTCTTAAGCATTTGTTTTTAAAGAATCATTGATAATTTTTTCCAATACTTTCATGTCAATATCCTCCAATTTTTGAATATAGAGGCAACCGACACCGGTCTTGTGTTTACCTAATTTCTTCAGTGAAGTAGCATTCAATTTTACATTGATACCTAAATGTAATGAGAGATTAGCTTTTCTCGGAGAAAAGCCAATCTTAAACCAATCTACCTCTCTGCCTGTAGCAGGACTCTTGTAACGCTTCATGCCAAAGCCGATCATGGAACTTCCCCACATCTTTGGTTTTTCCTTGCTGGCTTTTTTCATTAGTTTTAATATAACCTGACTATCCTTTTGCTTTTGAACATCTTTGATTGTGGCGATGAAATCTTCGACACTTTGCTCAGTCTGCTTTGTTTTAATTACTGCAAGTTTTCCCATGTATAGATGAGTTTAACGCAATTTGTAGTGATGAATTTGTGTAGTAAATTTTCCTTAAGGCTCAAATTTATTAAATTTCTCTCCGTCGAACTTATACAAGCCCAAATTATCGGTACCCACCCAAAGTACTCCTTTGTTGTCCTGAAAAATCGAAACTATTAAAGCACTTGTTTGTTTATCATTTATTGGATACTTGACAAGTTTTTTAAAGTCATACTTCCAAATTCCTTCATTGTAATTGGTCATCCAGAGATCTCCACTTTTATCGTCAAGCAATGCCGAATTATAGTAGGGGAGTTTAACCTTGACATCCTGGTTTGATAAATCAATTCCGGGTAATTTTTCATAATCGATCTTGGATTGACCTTTTAATAATGGGTTTATTATCTTGTATCTGTAAAGAATATTACTAAACCAAAAGTTGCCTTCTTTGTCTTCAATTATTGAACGAACAGCAGGCACCCGACCATCATCAAGCACAGATAATTCTTTTTCGTAGATCAAATCTAAAGTTGTGCCATCAAATCGTACAACACCGGCAGATTCTGTGCCAAACCAAATATTTCCGCTATTGTCCTTTGAGATACAATACACACCATATCTATTACCTTTAAATGATGCATTGAAATCTGAAAACTTTAGATGATACAATGTATCTCCTGTATAGCGGTAGCCACCGTCTATATCTCCATTTCCTCTAAACCATAGATCATCAGCGTTTAATTTCCATTGATCATTAGATGAATTTGTGACTTCAAGCGTAATAAATTTTTCTCTGTTAAATTTAGATATTCCAATAGGAGTGTCAAAATAAATGTTTCCTGACTTGTCAGATTGAATTCCTCTAATTTGGTTGCTTATCAAACCGTCCTCCTCTGTATATTGCTTTAATGTATAGCCATCATAAAAATATACTCCCTTACCATTACTACCAAACCAGTAGTGATTGCTATTATCCTGAAAAACCAGCCAGATGCTTTTGTCAATTTCAGTAACTACTTTTCCAATAGTTGCATTCGTTGAAGCATTATTGTCAGAATTGTATTGATCATGTCCTTTGCAGGAAGTGCTCAATGCAGAGAGGATAAAAAGTAAAATTGTTCGAACTAATTTGTTATTTAATTTCATATAATTATCTTAATAAAACCGGAATACGAACGAAGTCCTATCAACGAATGCCATTCTTACCGGTATTCTGTAATTCATTGTAGATCACCGGCATTTGTCCTTTCCACATTTGCCATGTAGTATCATCAAGAATTAGCTTGGCCATAAAGTGCCCAACATTAATGCGACTTGTTTGTCCGGGTTTAAAAATCGCACTCCTTGTTGGTGAGTTATGTAGTGTATAATTACTAACCTGAATTTCATTAATAAGTGTATCCGGACGGACAACAGCCCATTCAACATATTGATTGGACTGACCCACCTTGAGGCGAAGATGGTCTGCTGCTTGTTCATTATCAACATGTGGCGGGAGCATTAATCTAAGTAATGCAAGCACAATTTTTTGTCCTAATGAAATTGGTTCATCCAAATCTCTGTTTCTGTTTCCCGCCGTATTCATTAATACAATTTTGATAGGTTTTGTCGGTCTAATATGTAAAATAGCATCACAGATCAGTTTGACAGTATCACGAACAAGCCTTCTGGGTTTTCCATAAATACCTTTCAAAGTCAGATTATGTCCAAGACAAGAGGCAGCAGCTTCACAATCTTTCAGGTATTCTGACATTTGTTCAACGCTAACTATTGAGATATCACTTCTGATTATTGAAATATTTTCATTGTCAAGCCATGAGTCAGGAATACGACTGTTGAAGCGAACGATTATTTTAACCTGTTTACCTGCTTTTAACAGATGTTCTACTAAATGTTTCCCTGTAGCTCCGCTTGCACCAAATACTAATGTCTTCATTATTGTTTTTTTTGTAAGGGAATCTAAATGGACAGAAATGGAGCAGAAATCTCCATTTTGCATGTGTAGATATTAATATTCAGAATGTAAAGTGAACAAAAATAGGGATTCAGCTTTGAATTAAAAAAACATGGAGTGCTAATCTATCCGCTTGTGTAGGATTTGCAATCCACATTGAAGGGCTGGAACTTAAATTAATGCTGCTCATTCTCAGAAAGACATAATCCTTTGCCTTGCAGCATCAACAACAGCATATCCTGCGTAACTACTTAGATGTTGTGTGTAGTGTCCTTTTCGCAATTAGTTTTATCGATAATATACAATGGTCTTTTCAATACATTTTTATTGATTCTGCTAACATATTCTCCAATTACTCCAATAGATATCAATTGAACTCCGCCAATGAACATTGAACTGATAATAAGTGATGTCCATCCGGTGATTGTTCGATCCAAAATAAAGTGAGAATAGATCGCATACAGAATGATAATAAATGATAAAAATGAAATGTAAAATCCTAACCTTGTTACCAGTTGAAGAGGTTTGTCAGAAAAACTAGTTATACCATCCATTGCAAACTGAAACATTTTGCTAATTGAGTAACCGGTCTTTCCATATTTTCTAGTGTCTCGATTAAATAGTACTTCTGTTTGTTTAAACCCTAACCATGCTATTTGCCCACGCAAAAATTTATTTTGCTCAGGCATACCCTGCTGCGAAGGATTTGCAATCCTTTGCCAATAAAAAGTGGATTTTTAATCCACACTGAAAACCTGGAAGCCAATCAAAAGCAATTCACAACTAGAAAAGCATCAAACATTTAGATAATAAAGAAACCCGCTCCGCTTTCGTCTAAGACATTTCCTTCACAAATGGTATATTATTTTGTGACATTCAATTTCACTTCATATTTTCTTGACCATTTTATGATCAATGGTACCAATAAAAACGTTGGTAAAAGCCATGCGATCACACCGGGTAATAAGGTATTATTCACTACAAGAAAAGCTGTGGCTGCTGCAATATAGCTGCCAATCATTCTTTGAAGATGAGTGGCTAACCAATAGTTCTTGACACTTGATCTGCCTTTAAAATTGATATAGTCCTGGTAAACGAATAGAAAACTAATGGAACCGAAGACTATTAATACGATTCCGAAAAAATTTGACCTTATTAAATTATAAGTACCAAAGGCAATGAAGGCAGAGCCGAAAATTGCCATTGCTAGAGTAAGTACCCAATCCAGCACTCTAACTTTGGATATGGAATTTTTCTGTAAATACCTCTTGCCGCTCATAAGCATGTAAGCTGTAAAAACTCCGGTAATAAAGAGAAAATAGCTTGGATTTATGCAAGTCATCACTAGGGCAAGTAATGCCGTTGCCAGCATCGCATAGTAATAAATGTTCCCAAATCTTTTATGATTTTTATTGCCTTTTTTTGTCAATAAAATGTACAAACCAAATATCAGCCCGGTGCCACCACAAGCAATGTGACAGATCAGTAATGTTTTGAATAATGTCATAATTGCTCCTGGTTAAACTTAGTTTATTCTATATTTGAAAATTTAATAGCTGATTCATGCAAGGCAAGGACAGCGAGGCTAAGAATTTATCAGAATTAATTTGTCCGGCAGCCCGGAAAAGCAAAGCTTCGGATTATACATTTGAATTATTATGAATCAAATTTTGAAGCATTCCATTCAACTCCAGGAGGAAACAATTCATCTTTCCTGTCTTTCATCTCCTGAGCAATTAATTTACTGTTTGCGTCTTGAACTTCAAGTTTGGAAATTATATTCAGATAACTTTTTTCATCCCTGTTTTGGCTGAGCTTAAACACATTATCTATCTTATCTGCTCTGATCTCAAATCCTGCAATGGCCGGCAACATTTTACTGATATAAGTTTCAGGCAGGTTTTCAAAAATTGTCAAGGATTCTTTATTCCCACCTTCAAATTTCAAAGTGAACTTTCTCATGAAGTCTCTCAGCTCATCTGATGACATGAATTTCATTTGTCCTCCGATATGCACACTCATATAATTCCAGGTTGACCCGCCTTGTGGGTTAGTATACCAGGAAGCACTCACATAAGTATGCGGACCGCTGAATACAATCAGGGTGTTGGGATTTTCAGCAAAGGCTTTATGATGATCTGTGTTACGCATGATATGTCCCTGAATATATAATTCGCCGTCTCTTTCTTCGAATATAACCGGGATCTGTGTTGCAACTTGTTCACCTGATAAAAAGCTCCCTGTCAAAAATACAAATGGATTTTGCTCAAGGAAATTTAAAATTCTTTGTTTCTCTTTTTCCTTGAAGTATGAAAAATTATACATGCTGTGAAGTGTTTTTTTTAGTGTTATTGCATTATTAAAGTTAAATATCTTTTTCGACCTAGTGTCAAAAAATAAAATGGAATAAGAAAGACAGGGATTAGCAGTATATATAAGTAGTCAAAACCAATCGTTGATTGAAGGATAAAATGAAATATTATGATCAGGACTGCTATTAAAATAATCCAATTAGCTTTGTTGAATCCGCTAAGCATAAATGTATTGGTTTCATTTGCTTCAAAGGATATTTCCCGGCTGCTGCACCAATCAATTTTTGCAAGAACGGAATGCCGACCCGGTGAAATTTCAAATTCTGACGTTTGACCATTTGCAATTTCTCCAATCTTATGTCCATCAATGAAGATGTGAATATTTCTTAATCGGTTTAGATATTCGTTTGAGCGAGTGATCTTAACTAGTGGCATATAAAGTAGAATTTCGTTTTTTGTTTCTTAATCATAAATATAAACAACTACTTCACAGGATTTGCAATCTTTACAGAAAGACAGAGCCCGGTTAAAGGCTGTTCTCAATTTGAAAGAAGAACCAAGCTTTTCATTAAAATACCTCTGACTAATAATTTTAACAAGGGCAGGAGTAGGGGAAATTAAATTCAGTAGGGAAGGCCTGCTGCACTCATTTCTGCATTAAGAAAACAATGGATTGCATATCACTTTATCCTTATGAGCTTAACACTAATTTTCACAAAGTTCTTTCAACTTATCGAGTGCTTGAGGATAGGTTTGGTTCATATAATCCAAAAACTCCTCGGTTGTGTCAAGTTCAACTGTGACGGTAGTAGTTCCATTTTTTTCTTCGAAGGAATAGTTTTCTAATCCGTTTGCCCATTTTTCTACTTCCGGTCCTTCCGTAATTTCTTTATCGTCTTTTAAAAGACCATAATGTTGAATGGAAACAAATTGGTTGGGAATGTTTTCAGCTATCCTGGAAACCATACCGCCTTTTTCTCCTTTCTCATCCACTCCGACAAACAAAATCTTACTTCCCTTGTCCCAGTTTCCTTCATAGGTTGATGTAGGGTTAAACAGTGAAGTCCATTGTTCATAAGTAGATTTACTCTTAATTCCAAGCATATTCTCATATATCCTGCTTGCAGGGGAATTGATATCTACTTTGTACTTTAGTTTTTTCATAATATTAAATATTTGTATGAGTTAGCGATACATGTTTTGCAAAACAGCAGACAAGTTAATAAAAAAAATCATGTGGTGATATTACAATTTTTAGTAATGAT
>DAOQTX010000070.1:0-8524 GCA_035340715.1 Bacteroidia bacterium
ATCGACACTCAATTGATCTATGTAGTGCACAGGAACCAATCCGCCCAAAGGTCCGCCAATATGCATGGCTTTAATTTTTTCTTTAAATCCTCCGCCCAATTGATGCACCACCACCGTCATTGGGGTGCCCATATCTACTTCATAAATTCCAGGCTTGTTAAAGAAACCATCCAATGAAACCAATTTCGTACCTGTTGATCTTCCTCTACCAATTTCAGCAAAAGCCTTTCCACCATTATTTAAAATAAAGGGGATGCAAGCCAATGTTTCAACATTGTTGACGATGGTAGGTTTGTTAAACAAACCTTGTTGTGCCGGAAAGGGTGGACGTACGCGCACTTCAGGCCGTTGACCTTCTATGGAATTGAGAAGCGCAGTTTCTTCACCACAGATATAAGCGCCTTGTGCTTTGATGATCTTGAAATCGAAATCGAATCCGGAATCCAAAATATTTTTTCCAAGCAATGAAGCATTTCTCAAATTCTCAATCTCCTTTTCAATCACTTCGATAGCTTCAGGATATTCTGCCCTTATGTACAACACACCATGCGATGATTGACACATGTATCCGGCCATCATCATACCCAATAAAAGTGCATGAGGTCTTTGTTCTAAAATATAACGATCAGAATACGCACCGGGATCTCCTTCATCGGCATTGCAAACAACAAATCGCACGTTACTTTCCGTAGCCCGACAGGTTTCGATTTTAATCGACATAGGAAAACCTGCTCCTCCTCTGCCGCGCAAGCCCGACACTTTTAATTCCTCTAAAAGAACAGAAGGATCTTTGCGAAGCCAATCTTTAAGTGCCGCATAATAAGTATCAATGCCAGGAAATGCTGAAGTGATTACCGCTGTTCCATAGTTCGCAACTTGGTATTGATCAATTGCTCGTTTCGTATTAGAAGCACTGAATTGCTCAATATCATCTCCCGAATAATTTTTACCATTCACATGAAAGGCTTTGTTTTCGTGGCATCGGCCTAAACAACACATTTGCCCAATTTCTTCTGCCGAAAAAACCTTTTCCAATTTTTCGGTCACCTGCTTTTGTGTACCTGCCGTTAAACATGCTGAGCCATTGCATACATACGCCTTCTTACCTTGATTTTCTGGTCGTAAGAAATCATAAAAAGTAGTGCTGGAATAAACATTGGCGGTTCCGAGAAGAAATTCCTCAGCCAGCTTTTCTAATTCATCATGACTAATGCTTCCCTTTTCAACAGCAATTTGTCCTAGCTTATCGAATAAATTATTGTCGATTCCTTTACGGCCGGTAAGTTCGCTAATGTTTTTTGACATAATAGGTAAAACACAAATTTACTAAATATTATCCTGCATTGCACGGATTCATCTCAGTTTTCAAGACGAAATGAATGCGAATAAACGGTATGTTTATGCTCACGGCAAAACGCCAATAAGGTAATACCATGTTCATGGCAATAATCAACTGCCAAACTCGATGGTGCGGATACCGAAGCCAAAACCTCAAACCCGGCTTGAGCTGCTTTACTACTAATCTCATATGAAATTCGACCACTGACAAGCAATGCTTTAGCTTTGCTTAAAAGGGTATGATCGATTAAATGCCCCACTACCTTATCTACGGCATTGTGTCGGCCAATGTCTTCCATTGCAATCATCAAATTGGCTTGATGATCAAAAGCAGCGGCAGCATGTACTCCACCCGATTGCGAAAAATCCAATTGATGTTTACTCATTTCAATAAACATTTCATTGATTTGATTAGACGATACGCGATACAAAGTATCTTTCATTGTTTTGAATTCGCTTTCAATCAACTCTGTTTTACCACACAAGCCACAACTGCTCACCGAAGCGAGATTGCGATCGCCAGAGAACTCACGGTCTAAAAAAGCGGTGTCAATTTGCACGTCAATTGTATCAATGATTCCATCTGAATTTTTTGAAACGATATTGTAGCTAAGCTTGGCATCGCTTTGGGTAACGATTCCTTCTGAAAACAAAAGACCGCGTATGAGTTCAAACTCATTGCCTGGACTGCGCATGGTAATGCTAAAGGGCACCTGATTGATGCTGATATTCAACAATGCTTCAACACTCAAAGTATCGTTTACTTCAGAGTAGCTATTGCTTTGAAATTTTGTTGCCTTATATTTTTTTACTGGCATGACCTTCTATGAAAGGCCGGATATTTTTCCATTCTCATCTATATCCATATACTCCGAAGCTGGAACAGCTGGTAATCCGGGCATTCGCATCATTTCTCCTAAAATAGGAATCACAAATCCAGCACCTGCGGCAAATTCAAATTCGCGCACATTGATGACAAAATTCCTGGGGCGTCCTACTTTCGTTTCATTATCCGAAAGCGACTTTTGCGTTTTTGCCATACAAACCGGAAGCGAATCAAAACCGAGATCACGAATGGTTTTTAATTGAGTTCGTGCCATAGCTGAATACTCCACACCTTCTGCGCCATAAATCTGTGTCGCTATTTTATAGATTTTGTCTTCTACCGGAATCGACCAGTCGTACAATGGAACAAAATTATTTCGATTCTTTTCAATCACATCCACTACGGCTTTAGCTAAGTCGGTAGTGCCTTCACCACCAAATGCCCAACCTTTGCTCACAATAGCTTGTACACCCATATCCGCACAACGATCGATGATATAATCAATTTCATCTTGTGAATCGCTTTTGAAACTGTTGATGGCCACAACCGGATTGACTCCAAACAACTTGCAATTACCTACATGTTTCTCCAAATTTTCAAATCCTCGTTTTACTTTTTCCAAATTGGCAGTATCGTATTCGGCTTTCACAGCACCACCATGATGGCGCAAACCTCTGATGGTACAAACCAAAACGATGGCATGCGGTTTAAATCCGGCATATCCGCATTTGATATTCATAAATTTTTCGGCTCCCAAATCGGCACCAAAACCGGCCTCGGTTACCACATAATCGCAAAGAGATAATCCCATTTTGGTTGCTAAAATAGTGTTGGTGCCTTGAGCAATATTGGCAAATGGTCCACCATGAATAATAGCAGGATTGCCTTCAAGTGTTTGAACCAAATTAGGTTTTATAGCATCTTTCAACAAAAGAGCCATGGCACCTTCCGCTTTCAGATCTCTGGCAAATATTGGTTTCTTTTCGTAGGTATATCCGACAAAAATATTACCCAATCGTTTTTTAAGATCGGCCATATCCTTCGACAAGCAAAGAATGGCCATTACTTCAGAAGCCGGTGTAATATTAAAACCATCTTCACGAGGCACTCCATTAGCAGTTCCTCCTATACCTACGATGATATGGCGCAAGGAACGGTCGTTCATATCCATCACTCTTTTCCACACAATGGTTCTTGGATCCAATCCAAGATTATATTTCTTTGATTGTAAATTATTATCGATTAAAGCCGACAATAAATTATTGGCTTTTTCTATCGCAGCAAAATCTCCTGTAAAATGAAGATTGATGTCTTCCATCGGAATCACTTGTGAGTATCCTCCACCCGCAGCACCACCTTTCATTCCGAAAACCGGACCCAATGAAGGTTCGCGTAGAACGACTACTGCGTTCTTCCCTATTTTATTCAATCCTTCGTTCAATCCAATGGAAACAGTTGTTTTTCCTTCACCAGCTGGTGTTGGATTAATAGCTGAAACCAGAATCAGTTTACTTTGCTGCGCTTTCTTTTCATTAATGAGTTCTAAAGGAAGCTTAGCTTTATGCTTTCCATAGTATTGCAAGTCTTCTGCATCAATACCCAATCTTGCAGCTATTTCTTTAATATGACGGATGCTTGCATTTTGTGCAATTTCCAAATCTGAAGGAACTTCATGTAGTACTTCCATAAAAATGTTTATTTAGTCTGGTTTTTAGCTTTGTTGAATTACGTTAATTATTAATAACATTGCAACCAACAAATTTAAAAATTTGATTAAAACTAATAATAAAAACGGTTTTTCAAGGTTGAATGATGATTACCTTAGCCCAAAGAAATTTTTACTTTTGCTATTCTATTATTTTGAATCCATCATGAAAAAAACCTTACTTATTGCTCTTGTTGTTGCCGTTTCGGCTTGTAATCCATTGAACCCGAGTGTAATGTTTAAAACTTCAAAGGATTATACCTATACCATTGATCAAACCATTGGCACTTCAGAGTATCGCATTGCGCCCAATGATATCATTGAATTGAATGTTTATTCTAACGAAGGTTTTAAATTATTGGATCAAACAGCTACAAGCGGTCAGCTGATGACCAACGGTGGACAAGGAGGAAACAATACCATGGGTGGCATACGTTTTGTGAGCGATGTTGAAGGATTTGTAAAACTTCCAATCATTGGTCGGGTTAAAATCAGAGACTTAACGGTTCGTGAAGCAGAAAAAATGTTGGAGCAACAATATTCTACATATTATAACAAGCCTTTTGTGATGCTGAATGTAGTGAACAAAAGAGTTTTGGTATTTCCGGGTTCAGGTGGAAGCGGTACAGTTGTATATCTTGAAAATGAAAACACTACTTTGATTGAAGCCTTAGCCAAATCGGGTGGTATTACCGAAATAGGAAAAGCATATAAGATAAAATTGATTAGAGGAAACTTGAGAAATCCACAAGTGATGTTGATTGATTTATCTACTATAGACGGTATGCAGTCGGCCAATTTATTGCTGCAAGCAAATGATATTATTTATGTTGAACCAACGCCTCAGGTTAGCCAAGGATTTTGGTCACAAATTTCACCGGTGGTTAGTGTGTTAACGAGTGCCTTTCTAATTTATAGTATCGTTACACAGATAAACAAATAATGCCCAAAAAAAAGATAACCCCATTAAACGAAGAGTTCGACTTTAAACTCTTTGTTACCATAGCTAAAAGAAATTTTATCTGGGCTTTGTTGTTTATTGCTTTAAGTTTGGTAATCGCTTTTATTTATTTGCGATATACCCCTCCGGTTTTCGAAGCGGCCAGTGTTATTAAACTTTATTCGGAGAACAATGCCAATCGGGTGCTCGATATCAATAAGGATATTTTTTATGAGCAACAAGCCAATCAAGTGGCTGGAGATATTGAGCTGATTCGTTCGAAGATAATTGCAGAGCGTGTAAGCCAATCGCTTCCACTTGCAGTAAGTTATTATTCAAAAGGAACTTTGTTGGAAAATGAATTATATCGAGCGGCTCCCTTTTTTATCGATATTTATTTGAAAGACTCCACCATCATAGACGAACCAATATTTGTGGAGTTTATAGATCGAGAGAACTTTAGGTTGCGAACTTCCTTCGGAGAAAAAACAGAGTTTGGTCCTTTTAAAGTGAAAGAATGGGTTCGCCTCCCCTTTGCCGATATTAAATTAGCTGCTAATAATGTGGATTTGATTTTAAATCAACAAAAACAATTTAAAACAGATGCCTTTTATTTTAAAGTAAACGATCTTCAATATATTTCATTGGTTCTGCTTAAAAACTTAATGGTAACGCCATTGAGCATGGAAGCGAAAACTATTTCAATACGCTACAAGGATAAGAACTCAAACAAGGCAGCCGATGTGGTGAATACTTTTGCCAATGAGTTTATCAATTACGACATACAAAAAAGTGCAGAGGTTGCCGATACCATTCTATTGTTCATCAACAATACCATCGCTCAAGTAGATGACGAGTTGCTGCAATGGGAAAATCAAATTGAAAATTTTAAACGCGATAATAAAGTTTCCGATCCCGACAAAATTGTAAACGATATTTTGGTTCGCATTCAGAAATTGCAAGACGATCGCCTTAATGTGGACATTGAATTGGCCATCTTAGCAAAACTCAAACAAGAGTTGTCGAGCAATAACGAATTGTTGAATGTGATCAAACATGCCATAGGTCGTAGTTCTTCAACAGTCATTGTAAATGCATTAAACAATTTAATGAATTTGGTGAATGAACGCGATATTATCTTATTACAAACTACCAAACAAAGCGACCTGTATCGTGCCGCCAATTTAAAAATCCAAAATCAGGTTACCATTTTAACGCAAGCCATTTCGAACGAGGAAGAATTATTGAAGGAGAGAAAAAAGCAACTAAACAAAATGATTGCCGAAGAAGATGGCAAATTTTCTGGATTGCCCAATATGCAAGCTGAGTACCAAAGACTGCGCAGGTTGTTTACCATCAATGAAAAATTCTATTCACTATTATTGGAAAAGAAAACGGAATTTTCCATCACCCGTGCCGGATATGTTTCTAAGAATGTAATTTTATCGAAAGCCAGCCCAAGCAATATTCCCGTTTCACCTAAAAAAGCCTTGGTGATCAGTGCCAGTTTAATGATTGGTTTTCTGCTGAGCTTTTTCCTCATTATTGTTCGCTATTTATTTTATAATGAACTGACTTCTTTAGAAGAAATTGAATTGTATACCGATGCCGCTCTATTAGGAATTATACCTCGTTATAAAAGAGAGATTCCTATATCTCAGCTGTTGGTGGACAAGAACCCTAAATCACTTATTGCCGAAGCATTCCGTTCTATTCGAACCAATTTAAAATTTATTTCGAACGAAGAAGGTTCAAAGGTTATGGCCGTAACGAGTACCATTAGTGGTGAAGGAAAAACTTTCAATGCCATTAACCTGGCAGGTGTAATTGCATTTTCTGGAAAGAGAGTTTGTATTCTTGACTTAGACATGCGTAAACCAAAAATTCACCTTGGTTTTAATGTGGAAAATAAACATGGAGTCAGTACCATATTAATTGGAGTGGACAGTCCTGAAAATTGCATTACGAAAAGCAATTTATCGAACCTCGATTTTATTACAGCAGGCCCTATACCACCCAACCCATCGGAGTTGATCATCAGTTCTAAGATGGATGAACTGCTCGTCTATCTGAAAGAACGATACGATGTCATTATTTGCGATACGCCTCCGGTTGGAATTGTTAGTGATGGAATTCCGTTAATTCAAAAAGTAGATTTCCCTATCTATATTCTTCGGGCAAACTATTCGAAGAAAATGTTTTTGCATAATGTGAATAAAATGCTGGATGAAAATTCAGTTTCAAAATTGTCTATTATTTTGAATGGAGTTGATCTGGCAAAATTGCGTTATGGATATGGCTATGGTTATAGCTACGGATATGGGTATGGATATGGCTACGGTTATGGGTATGGATATTATGAAGAAGACACGCAAAAGCACGGAATACTGGCCATGCTCAAAAGTTTGTTCTCGAAGAAAACTGTTTGACGTTTATGAAGGTTGAAGAAACTTCTTTACCGGGAGTATTTTTAATTACACCTAAAATATTTGAAGATCTGCGCGGACATTTTTTTGAAGCCTGGAATCAACAGCGCTTTGCTCAAAATAATTTGGATGTCGAATTTGTTCAAGACAATCAATCACTCTCTAAAAAAGGCGTGATCAGAGGTTTGCATTTTCAGCGTCCACCTTATGCTCAAGGTAAGTTGGTGAGGGTATTAAGAGGTTCCATCATTGATGTGGCAGTCGATATCCGTAAAGGTTCCAAAAATTATGGCAAACATTTTGCAATTGAACTCAATACTGTAAACAATAACATGCTTTTTATACCGGCAGGTTTTGCACATGGTTTTTCTGTGCAAGAAGATCAAACTGCTGTTTTATACAAATGCACTGCCCCCTACCATGCAGAAGCTGAAATGGGAATCCGTTTCAACGACAAGGATTTAAATATTAATTGGAAAGTAGATCAACCCATAGTATCGGAAAAAGATTTAGACTTACCGCTGTTGAAAGAATTCGATTCTCCGTTTATATGATTTTTTTTGAATGTTTATTTTTGAATAATTAATGAAAGAGTTTTTCTCCAATAACTATTACTCCGTTGTGTACTGCACCTACTTTGCCGCAGCGGTAGTGTTTTCATTTTTAATTTACTCCTTATTGCTTCGTTTTGTAAAAACCTTAGGCATTCGAAACAACGATGATGGCACCATTATTCGTTGGGGCTCCATGAGCAAGCCCGCTATTGGCGGCATAGGCTTCTATATTGTATTTTTATTATCTGTTGCATCTTACTCCACTTTCTTTGCTTCTAATGAAACGCTACACAACAGCAGTTTTATAGGATTGCTGCTCAGCATGGCAGCCGGTTTTCTTATTGGCTTGGCTGACGATGCCTACAATACAAGGCCCTTACTAAAATTTAGTGTTCAGGTTTTGTGTGGTGTAATTCTAATTGCTTCGGGTGTTCATATCAACTTTTTTGAGCAGAATATTTTCAATTACCTACTCACTTTGCTTTGGGTCGTTGGCATTATGAATTCCATCAATATGCTCGATAATATGGATGGCATCACAACTATTGTTTCTATTGCTATTGTTGAAGCCGCTATTTTCATTACGCTGATGCATTATGATGTTACCAGCATTAATCTGATCATTTTGGTTGGACTCCTTTCTTCCCTCATTGCATTTTTATATTACAATTGGAACCCCAGCCGCATGTACATGGGCGATACCGGAAGTCAGTTTCTTGGCGTGTTTCTGGCCTA
>DAOQTX010000071.1:0-7985 GCA_035340715.1 Bacteroidia bacterium
CAATATCATGGCCGATTATAGTGACAAACGTGATAGTCAGTCTTTGCCTGCAGCACTGGATCAGACCATCGCTAATCTTGAAGAAGTAGGCCTCCATATGGAGGAACTTCTTGCTGATACAGGTTTCAGCAGTGGTTCTGCATTGCGTTACCTGAAAGAAAAAAATATTACCGGCTATATTCCAAACTTCGGTCAATATAAACCTGTAAGAGAAGGATTCATTTACAATAAAGAAAAAGATCAATATGAATGTCTGCGTGGAAACAAGGCCATTCTTCCTCTGAAGAAAACCGGACCAACCAGCAAGGGCTATATCATGAAAGTATACCGCAGCAGTGAAACGGTTTGTAAAAATTGTCCGCTTCGAACTAGTTGCATCGGTGAAAAAACAAAATTCAAAAAAATTGACGATTCAATCGACAAACCGCTTTATGATGAAATGCATGCTCGATTACAGACTCAAAAGGCAAAGCGTTTGAAAAAGCAAAGAAGCTCTACTGTTGAGCCGGTGCTGGGGACACTGATCAACTTTCTTTCCATGCGCAGGATCTGGACAAGAGGCATTGAAAATGCAAGAAAGTTTATGCTTGGAGCTGCTATTGCTTACAACCTCAAGAAATGGATGAACTACTCATGCAAAAAAGTAAAGATACTGGCAATGCGATCAGAACTCAGTAAAAATATAAGCTTGTACCGGGTTATTTTTCTTCAAGCTTCAGGAAGCACCATAAATTCTGAAACACATTAAATAGATTTTTTCCATCGCCTAAAGCTGTTTTGGAACAAAATACCCTGGTCTATTCCGAGGAATAGAATTCATAAACTTTTTTGATGGGGGTTGTGCAACGGCTACCAATGTTGGGGGCAGTTTTTTTTATTTTTCAATGTAGTCACCATAGATTTCTTTCAATTTATTTCGCCAATTTTCAGGAATACTTTCCCATTCGTCAGTCCACGTTTGAGTCTGTTGGTACGCTTTAAATGGCTTTTCAGAATTTGCCTGATACCCAATTTCATCTTCCACATTCTCATTCATCAACACTATTCTTCCATTACCGTTAAGAGCATTTTGGATTGGTTCATTAAATTTTTCGGCATGTGGTGTTTGAGAGTCTTTGTCGTGAACTACAACTGGCTTTATACCCATTGCAGTGAGGTATTTAACAAGTCCAATAATTGCAGCTTTCCCACGCGCTTTGATTACTTCAAAGTTTGAGATTATAGATAAATAATTCTTTTTTGGTAATCTGCTTATTGATTCTCTCAGTAAAATATCTTCTGTATCTCCTTCGACAATAATCACATTATTTGTGAAGAATGCTCTTGCGATGTAGTCGTCAATTTTAAGTAACATTTTCACATAGCTTTTATCATCGTCTTGCAATATGTTAAAAGAGTCTGTAACTGAAAAGGACAAATTATCTATAGCGTTCCCGTTCTCTGTAAGTCTATTTAGTACTTGTCTTGGTTTGCGGGAAATGTCAATAATAAAAGGAGAATGCGTTGAAGCAATTATCTGGGATGATGAAGTGCTAAGTTCATAAATTGCATCTCTCATTTGATTTGCTGCACTTGGATGTAGATAAATTTCTGGTTCTTCGAAGCATATTATCAATGACCTTGCATGGTCATCTTCTTTTCGAGAAAGCCATTTTTGCCTGAATCTTAGCATTCCAAAGACAGCAGCCCGAACCATTCCCGTTCCTTGATTTTCAACGTTTGTTTTGATATTAGAGGACATCTCAATATCAAATGTTGGTTTTAAAACTTTAGATGCGTCACTAAGATTTGTTGTTGCGTGAAGTTCGGAATTTGGAAATACACTGGCTAGAATTGTGTTTAAGTCAGCCATCATTTTTCCAAACTCAGAATCCGAGTCTTTAGGATCCAGCTCTTTTGAAAGCTCATCTAAGTATTTCTGTGCTTCTTTAAAATTTGAAGAAGATTCACGAACCATATCAAACAGTTCATTTAATGTTTTGCCTAGTACACCACTATTATTTCCCTGTATTTCTGATAAGTTAGAATCTACAGGTATCAATAAATAACGTGGTAGCATTTTTAATACATTGCCTGGTATTCCGCCAGGGTTTTGAAACCATACATCTTCTTCGGTCAGGTCAAATATTTCATCTAGTTGCTCAAGGCTTTCTAATGCACTTTTACTTTTTCCAATGTATTTATCAAGTTCGGGAAAGAAAGGTTCGATAATGTTCCTGTCAAGTCCTGCTTCAATAAAGTCGTTAGGTGCTTTGCAATCCTTGAAAACTTCCTTGATAGTTCTATTTTTAGACTTAAATTCAATCACTACATCTTTCCCGAGTTCATATGTTTTTCTATATGTAACAGAAAGGCCTGATTCAGTTTCAGTTTCGTAATTAAATATCCGCCCTTTAAATCCACGCCATTCTCGAGCTTCTGAAGGTAGGTTTCTAAATTCTCCTTCAAGCTGCACTATGGTAGTGTCGGGCTTGGTTTCTTTGGTCTCTTCGTCAATGATGGAATGATAATCACCACAAGCTAGAGTTTTTTTTGCAGAAAGTAAAGTCTCTATTGCTTTGAGAATTGTACTCTTTCCGCAGTTGTTTTGTCCAATTAGAAATGTTGCATCTCCGAAATAAAGTTCTATTTCTTTTAATCTTCGGAAGCCTTGAATCTTTAATCTGTGTAATCTCATTCTGTGGTTTTAAATTGCCCCCAACAATAGATATCAGAAATACACAATACTTACACATACCAAATATTAGTGTTTGTATTGAACATTAGGTACATAAATTCTTAACGAGTCTGCTTCTATTAACTCCTACTCTAATCTATAACCAAGGTAAATATACTAAAACCTTAAAAACTTAACATTAGTACTTTTACTAAACCACCATCCCCATGGCTGTAGAGCAAACTTCATCTTCGAAATAATTAGCCTATTATTATGACATCATCAAAAATACAGTCTTAAAAATATCAGAAAAGGAAACTCGGATTTTAAAATAATTGTGTTTGAACTCAACCTCTATATCTTTCCATAACCTGCAATTTAAATTCTTCTGCGATTCTTACGCGTTCGCAAGAAGAACTCATAACGTTTTTGGGCTACGATTTGAAACTGAAGCTTAATCCCTCCATTCTATCAAACACTCCCGTTTCAGAACCAAGTGTACAATTTAAAAATAAATCTAACTGATTGTAATCTAAATTAATCCGGATTAATTTGATTTAGCTCTGGATTAATTGCAGCTAATGCAATTAAATCCATGTATACATAGTTTGTATTGCAAATAATCTATAAAAAACACGAAAAAAAAACTAAAGTAAATCTGACAAGAATATGGACTCGAGGTCACCACAGGATCCGTATGGCTAATTCATAAGCTATTCATCTGATCTTAACAGCTCAGTATATTTAATAACCTTGAATTTTCCATTACCATCAATTTTAACGGTACAGGTTAAATCATCTTTAAGGTCGACAATTATTCCTGATTCGGTTCGTAAATATTCCTTCCATTGGACCTTGTCCCCTACTTTGAACCCTTTAAAATTGGCTCCTCGTCTAAATCCCCAAACGTCACCTTCAACTGCAAAGTACTTACCATTTAAGACGTAAATTTTGACATTTTTCAAGTACTCTCCACCCGGAACATTTCTCACAACATTATCAATTGCCTGCTCTAAAGTTGGGGCTTTGAACCTCCGTAATTCTTGATTTGATCCACCTACATAGTTCTGGATCGATTCATATTCTGCATTTGAATCATTGTTCCTGTTTGAGATCATGTTTACCTTCCCAATTTGCTTTGTACTCATGCACCCACCTAGTAAGATGATGGATATAGAAAATAAAATTGCCCTTTGCATTTGTTTAGTTTATTAATGGTCGCCGTCCCTAACTAACCGGTGCAAAAAAAATACGTGGGACTTAGAATAATTGCCTCTCAGGCACGACCAAGCGCCCACTTGACAAAATAAACCAAGCCCACGCATTGCGTGAGCATTAAGTTTATTCATGCCAAGTTTCTCTGATTTGGTCGTTTTGAGAGGCTGAACTAAACTAACGCATTATCTTATATACTTGCAAATATAGCTATTTCTCAATGCATATTTCCTTTATCAAGGTTCCTAAATTTCATTGACTATACATGGAAGATCAGGCAGGAGCAATTGAAGGATTGATTTTAATCTTTAGCCGGTTTGGATCTTTATTATATCTGATTTAAACTGATCTAATGCATTTATTGGCTAGCTATCCCTTGCTTAAGGATAGTTAGTGCATCAACCTTTAGCAATATAAATTCACTCAATATTATTGTTTGAAATCCACTAACAACTCAGCCCATTTCGTTTTCTCATGATCTTCAAAGCTATCCAGATAATTTTCTGTTGTCCGCACATTCGAATGGCCAAGAGATTCGGCTATAAATTCTATGGAAGCCCCACCTCGTTTTAAAATTGTTGCAAAGGAGTGGCGAGCTGTATATGTTGTCACCTTCTCCTTTATTCCAATTTGAACCATCAATCCTGCCATGTTCTTATTAATAAATTTAATGTGATCTCTAACCTTAAACAATTGTTGTTTTGGTGTCATTTCCCGTTTGAGCAAAGGAAATACATAATCTTCATCATCACCAATAAGATTCCCCTGCCTATCAATAATATCTCTCATATACTCGTTCATCATCACTACAATTGGCTTAAGCGAATGGCTCGTGGATGCTGATTTTGAACGCACAAAAGTTATCCTGTTTTGTTGGATGTCCTGAACTCTGAGTTTAAGAATGTCTTTAATATTTGCCCCATTGCACAAATAACTAAAGATCCAAAAGTCTCTTGCTTTCTGTTCCTTGCTACCATCAATAAGTTTATGTTGAAATAATTTGGCTATGTCGGCTTTAGTTAATGCCTTTTTCACATTCTTTGAAGCAGGAATCTTGTAACGATATCTACCGAAAGGATAGGCATTTCTGTCAAAGCTCCCCTTTTCAATCGCTTCATTTAAAATTCTTTTAAGACATCGCAGGTAAATGCTTATGGTGGTTGAGGACCTGCCAAGGTCTCTGGCCCAATTTTCATATCTTGCCAAAAACTCAGAGGTGATGTCATTGAAATAGAGTTCCTGCCCTTTCACAAATTTTTTTATTGAGTCCATACTATTCCGATACGTGTTTGCAGTAGAAATCCTTCCTTCGGATTCAATCTTATGTATCAACGATTCATAATTGCTAAAAAGAGAACCGGGATCTGCTGACTTTTCAAAAAGTTGTTTTTCAAATTCAGCCCAGGAGAAAGAAGACATCCGTTCAACTATTTCTTTTGCCTTTGCCTCCATAGCCATAATTGACAATTGCGTATCTTTAAGCTTTATCCCGGGTTTTTGACTGAACAATTTTTCAACATCCTTTTCATTTACATGTTTTCCAAGGCTAAATAGCTTTGACTGCCGTTTATAACAAATTCGAAGTTTGATGGGATAGACACCGTTCTTATTCTGATGTCTCTTATCTACAAAGAGAGATACGATTGCTTCTGGTCTTTTATATGACATAAAAATTATTTGCACACAATTTGCACACATTTTATGTTAAATACAAGAACTACCCGGAGATACTCAAATTATATTACACTGTTTATTAAGCATTTACTAGTATCAGTAAACTACAGGAAAGAACTAAAAATAATATAAAACTGACTTCTAAGCAGTAGGTTATGGGTTCGATTCCCGTCGGGACCACATCTTTTGACTGTTCACTTAGTCTGTTTCTGATACTTTCACTTCCTTTTGACTGTTCACTGCCTATGTTTTTTATTTCGCATGGACTGACACTCTCACTCAGTTTTTCGAAGGTTCAATCCCACTGTTTCAGGCACTAAGACCAAGACTGGAAATTCCGGTTTACCTGACGAGTGAATTCCTGACCAAATGGATTACGTTGCCGAGAAATTTGTCATCACATGCACTGGAATCTCCACCCTCTGAAATATCTTGAGCAATTACAAAAATTGTAACAGCTCAGGATTCGACATTTCATCGGACGAACCTATCCCTGGCAAGTTGCAACTCTGCAGAGCTTACTTACGTTTCGATTCAAAACAAAATATCTACCTCTAAATCACACTTACAACTTGTCGAAAAAAGTAGTCACGTTCAATTCTCTTATAGTTTTAAGAAGCGCCTAGATATTATTCCAAAATCAGTTTCTATTACAAATAAATAAACACCTGAAACTAAATCCTGAAGATTAATCATTGAGTTTCCAGAATTAACGATTTTAATTTTCAACTTTTCTCCAACAGAGTTGTAAATTGTAATTTGGGTAATTTTTAGTGAAGTAGAAATAACAAAAATATTAGTTTCTGCAGGCAGAGGAAAAATTGAAATTGATCTTTGTAATTCTTCATTTTCTACCCAGTCCAAACCATTACATGTATCGACATATGTTCCTCCGTTCCAAGAAGCAATGTACTTAATACTATCTCCATCAATCGTGTTAAATCCTCCACCTACATATAAGGAATCTTTGTATATAGCTAAATTACCAATTCCATTGTCAAAAAAAGAACCAAGCGAGCACCACTTCTCACCATCATATTTAGCAATCTTATCTGCAACAATACCGCCTGCTGTAGTAAAGACGCCACAAGCATACAGCTGATCATGGAAAACTATCAAACGGTGAATTTGCCCATTTCCTCCTCCCATACCAAATGTTCCGCCATTTACATCTGACCACTGGTATCCGTTCCATTTTTGAATATTATTTCCATAATTCCCTGAAGCTTTGGTAAAAAGTCCTGCAACATAGAGTTCCCCCTTGTACACACACATATCTGCTATACCTGATAAATTTCCTCTTATCCCATTCTCTAACTTGGTCCAATTGACACCATCGTAACACAATATATGACCGATTGTATCCACAGGACTTGAGCGAAAGACACCTCCAACATATAATTTATTCATAAATTTACAAGCTGAAACAATTGTTGAAGTATTTGAAACAGAGCCAGGAAAAAGGTCCGGAAAATTCAAACTTCTCCACTGTGCTCCATCCCATGTTGCAATGCTGTTTGCAGATATACCTCCAATTGATCTGAAACCACCAGCTACATAAAGAAATGAATCATCTGCAGTAACGGATGCAACAAAATCTGAACTTAGTATGTCAGGCTGAATGGAAAGTGAATCCCAAGTGAATCCATCCCAACGTGCAATTGTTTTAATCTCAATTTTGTTTATTACAGAAAATGCACCACATGCATACAGATCTGATTTGAATGTAACTAAATTTGATGCGAAATCAGTCAATCCATTACCTACTGAATCCCAGTCATTACCGTCCCATTTGGCAATACATTTGATTTGCAACCCATCAACAATCTGGAAATTTCCAGATGCATATAAATAATTTGAACTTGAATCTGCGTAAAGTGCCCTGCAATGAAAGCCTATACTACCATTTAAGGGATTCCAGTTCTGAGCATTTGTAATACTAGAAAATATCAAAAGGCATAATAAACTCCATCTTGTCATAGTTTTACAAATCGTTTTGCAACAATAACATCTTTCAATTTTAACCTTACCGTATAAATTGCTGGAGCAAGATGATTTAAGCTGAGTTCAAAGTTAATATATTCCGAATTTTTCTCCTTATCAAAATGAATTATTTCGCTATCAAGATTATCAATGACTTCAACTTCAACCTTCCCATTTTGAATGTCTGTGTAGAGAATATTTTTTTATCATCGGATGTTATAGGAAAAATTAGTAAATTAGGTTCGGAAAATCTTAATTCCGGAACGGTATTCATTGCGCTGGAAACGTCAAATCTAGTAATTAGGCATTCTATACTGCGACCGGAACATTCATAATATGAGCTTGCATCTTAATTAAGATATAAAATATTACTAGAAATTAAATCTTCATCAACTTGTAGTCCTAATCCATCACAATAAACTTCCCTGAATAATTCATTTCACTGGTCCGGATCGAA
>DAOQTX010000072.1:0-7852 GCA_035340715.1 Bacteroidia bacterium
CCAGCAACCAACAAAGGCGTGTCCGCGAACAATTATCAGAATTGGGTTTAAGTCTACTGCTTCCAAACATGCGGCAAACAGTAAGCTGATATCAATGCAGTTACCAAATTTTTCTGCTTGGATAGTGTTCAACAACCGTAACCTTTGACCAGTTTCCTCATAACCCGGTGGCAATGAACTATAAACTATATCCTCACTTTGTATGGCAGAATAAATTGCCGACATGCTCTGCAGTACCCTTTCAGGGTCATTGCTTTGGTAACCTTCAAATGCAGTTTTTAGTCCTTGTTTCTCTAAAATCCCAACTGCTTTTCTTTTAATATGATAGATGTAAGGATGATTAGGAGTAATATATGCGGCAATCAATTCAGGTAAATTTTGAAACCCACCAAAATGCTCTAATGGATGCACATTTATCGGAATTGATTCCTTGATAAAAGCCGTATTGTTTTCACTAACTTCAATTGTAATATTTGTCCTTTCGGTTTCAGAAAGTTTATTTAATAATTCACGATTTACTTTCAACTTATCTAATGGAATCTGTACTTGGCTTTTTGAAGGAACAAACGGAATACTAAACCCAAAAGGCTCAATGAAAGGAAGATCACCTGTTATCTTAATATCTAATTGATTTGAATTATTTTCAGATGGGTTTTCAATACTTAATGCTTGAATCGGCTTAATGTCGTTCAGATAAAGTGAAATATTTAAAAATGGCAGTGTCTGCTTATGTAATAACAGAGAAGAATGTTCGTGCATGAGTAAGTTATTCTATTTAAGTTCGTCAAACTTAGCTTTCATTGTGGGGTTGTTATGCGTAAGTCTTTTGATATTTAATTCTTCAGCTTTTTGATTTGCCAGGCGTAAATTGTTATCTGAAGAAAGCAATGCCTCTTTAGTTTTTTGTAAGTGGTCAATGGTCTTATCAATTTCTTCAATTGCTGTTTTAAATTTTCTACTTGCCAAATCATAGTTTCTCGCAAATCCTTCCTTAAATTTCTCTATTTTCTCTTCAAATTTTGTAATGTCTATATTTTGATTTTTCACCAATTCCAACTCAGCTTTGTACTTAATCGAATTCATTGCTGAATTCCGGAGAAGTGTAATGATTGGAATGAAAAATTGAGGACGAACAACATACATTTTAGAGTATTTATGTGACACATCTACAATCCCTGTATTATAATACTCACTTTCTGACTCTAAAAGCGAAACTAAGACAGCATACTCGCATTTCTTTTCAATTCGATCCTTATCCAACTCCCTAAGAAAGTCTTCATTTTTCTTTTTAGTTGCAGTTTCGTCTCCTTCATTTTTCATTTCAAACATAATGGAAATTATTTCATTTCCCGATTCGTCCATTTCTCTAAAGATAAAATCACCTTTGCTCCCTGATTTTGAATCGTTATCCTTTTCAAAATATGCCTTTTGAAAAGCAGTGGCTCGAAGTTTGTTAAACTCCGTCTCACAATGCTGCTCAAGTGTTTCACCAATCATTTTGGTTGATAGTTTCAACTTCATGTCTTTTCTTAAAGCAATTTCTTCGTCTTTATGTTTTATAATTGCATCCTTTTCTTTCAAGGCAGCTGTATATTTTTCACTTAAAGATTTTTCAAGAAGTTCCTTTTCAGTGTCTTTAAGTTTAACAGTATGTACTAATTCATCCCTTTCCTTTTCAATCGTTTGAGTAGCTTGGGAAACAGCAAGTTTTTTCTCAATTTCTAAATTATCAAGTTTAGCTTTAATTTGGAGTAATTCTGATTCCTTTTGATTTAGCTTTTCGGAAAGTTCTGCTTCTTTTTGTGCTTTGAATACGGTTAATTCTTTGTCCTTCTTTGCAAGATCTTCCTGTAAAGAATTTCTAAGATTGGCTTCTGCTAGTTTTACTGCACTCTCCTTTTCTCTTTCTGCAAGAGCTAGACGACTTGATAATTCTTCTTCAAATTGATGGTCCCGCACTTGTTTGAGTATCTCAGCAAAACCTGCTTCATCAACTTTAAAGGCTTTCTTACAATGAGGGCAAATTATTTCATTCATATAAAAGGAAATTAATTGTTGTCATTTAATACCTTACCACAATGTGGGCAAACATTTTTATGCTTTTTCAATTTTTGAAATTCTGCAGAAAATCCTGATGCTAAAATTCCGGCAGGGAGGGCAAACATTCCAATACCTAAAATTGAAATACAAGAAGTCAAAACTCTTCCAAGTCCGGTAATTGGAATAACGTCACCATAACCAACAGTTGTAAGGGTTGTTACACTCCACCACATGGTTTCCGGTATGCTTGAGAATTTAATCGGCTGTGCATCGTGTTCTACGAAATACATAAAGCTCGATGCCACTACAATTAAAGTAATTGTGATTATTAAACATAAAACAAGCTCCTCTTTCTTTTCCTTTAAAACATTTGATACAACTTTGGTAGCATTAAGATACCTGCCAAGTTTAAAAACTCTTAGAAATCGTAACAGGCGAAAAATTCTAACAAAACGAAAATCATATATCTTGGTAAAAGGCATAAAGAAAGGAGCTATTGCAATCAAGTCAATGAGCGAACCGATTGACATAATATATTTGACCCTACCGACAATAGGGTGCTTATAATTTTCAAGGAAAGTGCAAGTCCAAACTCTTAAAGCATATTCAAGTGTAAAAACTCCAACCGAGAAAACCTCAAATTGTCTGAATATTAATCCATATTCAATAAACAAGCTGTCTACTGTTTCAAGCATAACAGCCAATACATTAAGCACGATTAAAGTGACAATAAAACTGTCGATAAACTTATCCCAAAGACTTCCTCCTTCTGCTGGATCGAGTAAAATAAAAATCCGCTTTTTTATGGTCGAATACATAGTTGCCATTTGTCTTTAAATGTAATAAAACAAGTGATTGTCAGTCCGCTTTTACTTGTCTGATGTTCAGGTTCTGATTTTTCTGATTAATATGTGTCTTATTTGTTTGTATTGTTGCTAACTATGTGGATCGAAAATTGTTTTCAATCACAAGAAAGCGACAATTTCCAGTATCTTTATTGTCTTCCAACCTAATACTTTGATGTAAGTACGTACTTTGATTTCAGGAATGAGCCGCCACATTTTGGGATGTGCTTTTATGTGCACATGCTTCCTGATTTGAAAGTGTTATTTTTGTTTTTGATCATGCAGGTGATTTTCCTTTTCTTTAAATATCTGATAATTTTTTGATGATTTCAAGATATAACCTCGTCCTTCAACAATAAATCCATCTAAATGGTGCTTAATAACAAATGATGAAAGATCATTGATTTGATTTATAAAACCTCTCCTATTGAAATTCAAAGAGGTATTACATAAGACACCATAACCAGTACGCTTTTTAAAGGCAATTAGCAAGTTGGTTAGATTTCTGTTGGTGTTAAATGATACTGTTTGTAAGCGAGCAGTTTTGTTTACATGAGTAACTGCTGCCAATGAGTCAGTTTGCGCGATGTAAGTATACAACATATGTGGACTAGGATGTTTACAGTCAAACCATTTCGCTGCATCTTCCTCTAAACAAACTGGAGCAATTGGACGGAACTCTTCTCTCTGTTTAATCCTATTTAACCTTTTTCTGGTATCATCGCTAAATGGCGCTGCAAGAATTGATCTATTACCTAGTGCCCTTGGACCGATTTCATATTTGCCATTAACCCAGGCTAATATTAGATTATTGGCCAACATGTCGGCAAATATTTCAATGTCGTTATAAATATCGTACGGTGTCTGATCAAAGGAAGAGCTAGAATCAAAACTAAGCCCTGAATAAACATCCCAGCTTAGTTTTGGATTTCCAGTATAGTGAAACTGCGCATCAATTCCGGTTCCGATTGCAGAGCCTGAATCATTAGCGACAGGAGTTACAAAGACTTCTGAGAAAATACCACTCTCTCTCCATTTACTATTCCAGTCGCAATTCAATCCACAGCCACCTCCAATAATAAGTGGCATTCCTTTCTTCATATTAATTTTCGCAAACTTATAAAAGATATCAAAAATCTTATCACTAAAGATACCTGCGAAGTTGCGAAACTCGGGGTCATCTATACCAACGTTATAATACCGTGATTTCTCGAGGTCATTATATAAACTCAGTTGAACATGAGGTGATCCCAGTAGAAAATCCATAAGGTCTTTATCCTCCAATGAAGGGGCCCTATGATTTGAGAAGGACGCTAAAGCCATAAGTTTTCCTGCATCTGAAAAACGAGAAAAGGGAGCGTTCTTTGGAAAAGTAGGATCGGCTAGACCATAGATAGCAGTATACCGATTCCCTGGCTCATTTAGAACATTCGCCAAAAGGGCTATGTTAAGTTCGGAATCAATTTCATAAAAAGCCCCGATCGCCCCTTCCCATATTAAAGCATAACACGGAGTGCCCTTAGGCAAATTTGACATTCCAAAAGCGCTAAGCAAATGAGATCGCTCGTGGGATGAAGAGAAATATTGAATTGATTTTCCTAAAAATTTCTGGACCCCTGTGAAAATATCACTTTTATCTATTCCACGATATCCAACATAAGGATGTGAACCTAATAGGTTGTTTTCTCGAGGCCACCAACCACCATTGCAAATGATGTCCGGCATTTCGTCAAGTTCACCGAGAACACTAATTACATCATGACTGGAAACAGGTGAGTACCTATAGTTAGAATTTTTCTCTGCCTCAATTGAAAACTTCAATTGACCATCTTTCAGGTAGGCTAAGGCACCGTCATGTCCTGGATTAAGAGAAAGTATTTTCATAGATATGGTTAGTATGGGGTTGATATGCATTCAGCGCTATCGACTGTATGAAAGTTCTCGCGGGCAACCGATGACTTGCCAATCGTCCGGCCAGTTCTTTGGAACGAGTTGGCCATATGTTTATATGGAAGGACATTGGAAGATGTGGTATAGGAGTAGGATCCCAGACAACCCGGCTATGAACCAATCGATTATCTACGAACCAACGTATCTCATTTGGTCTCCATTCAATTGTGTACAAATGGTATGATTCTGATGCGTCAAAACCGAGGTCTATATAACTTGCTGCTCCTCTATAACCATAATCATACTTGGCCCCCTCACTGCCGGGGTTATAAAATACATTAACTAATAGACGATCTGGTCGATTCCCAGTAATTTCAATATCAATTTCCTGTCTTGGTGAATCACGATGGAGGAAAATACCAGAAACCACACCAGGTGTCTTTGATACTTTAATTATAGCCTCAAATTTACCATATAGGTATTGAACAGAACTAGTTAATGCAGCAGCACTATATTTTCTAACACCCAACGATTCACTTTTAACTGTTAGAACAGCTCCGTTCTCAGCATGAAGTTCAATGTTTGATGGACGAAATAAAGCCATATTATCCGTGAAGGTATCATCACGCATGAACCAGCGTGTTTTGTCAAGTAATTTCAAGTTGTCTTTGAAAGAAATACGGTCTTTTTCAATCGATGATGCACATTTCTCAGAGATAGTGCGAACACCTTTCCACCAACTATTTTGTTCAACAACCCACGGAGACTCATCCCGTTTTGCAGGCACACATCTTGGAACAGGTTCTTGTTCTAAATTATTAGTAGAGAGTTCCCGTTGTCCTTCATCAGCTAATTCAGGAAATGAACAGGGTGGTGGTGCACATCTTAGATGTTCACAAACAACTTGCCATTTGTTGGCTGTATCTAAATGGAGAAAGGTTACATCCATATCCTTTAAAGCTTCAATAATTCTTAAGTCTATATTGTCTATGATTTTAGGCTTTCCTTTTGTTATGATGAACTTTGCCCTTGGGAATCGCTCTATGATAGTAGGAATTTTTTCAATTAACGATCCAATGTTTACATATGCATCAAAAATTTTATCAGTACTTCCTTCCAGGAGCATCTTTAGTTCCATGTCTGGAAGTGTTTTGAGGTCACTACAGCATCTGTACCCAAGCATTGAGAGTGCCATTGCAAGTGATGTAAGTCCAGAACTATCTGTTCCAAATGCAAACACTGGTCGTTCATTTGGACGAACGTGAAACATTGCAGCACCCTCACTATTGATAGCTCCAATTTTTGTGAGGGTAGGAAGTATTGAATATGAATTTGTTGAGCCAGTATCACTTCGTTGGGAAATTATTGATTTCCGGATGGCAATTACATCAAGTGACTTGAATTGGTGATTTATCCAAAGATCCACTGGTCCTCTACAGGGTAACAACTGAATTAATCTCTTGGCACCCTCTATTGAAATAACGTAACCGGAGAGATACCAAAGACCACGCTCGGGGCGAAACAAATTTTTTGAAATGAAGATTTTCGGTGCACCGTGTTTTACCTCATTAAAAGACAAATACAGAATATCAAAATTGCTTGCCTTATTGAATGCGATTTTAATCTCTGACCATGTTTGATCTAAATTTTTGGCAAACCTAGGTTGAAACCAAACATCGTCTTCAAGAACAAGGACATATTCGTAGTTATTTTCTATTACTTGTTTCCAAACCTCAATATGCGAACGAGCTACTGCAACCTCCTGTCTACTCATACGTATCGGAGAATCGAGTTCAACCTTTGTGGGTAATGTTAAAGGTTGGGGTTCAACGAAAAGTTGATCTCCAAGTGTATACACTGGGTCGACATCATCGTCTTTTATCGGGTCTTTCAAAAAGTGTATCGCATCGATTGCAGGGAATCTCTCAGTTAAATTCCAAAGTTCAGCACCAGAGCAATCCATTACATGCCTTAGCTCTTGCTCCATATTAACAAGACGATCTTTTTGACGATCTAGATTGATAACATAGATATGTTCAATTTTTGGTTTTTCTTTTGTGCTAAAAGCCCCGAATGAAGATGACTTTTTCTTCTGTAGTAATCTCCGATATTTAAACATAATTCGAAATATGAATTGCGAGAGTTCAGAGATTGGAGATGTTAGATTCACAAATATTATTGATTACCTTATGGGTTTACTATTCTTTAAATCTTAAACAGTTCGAATGCCTCCAGTTTCTTGCGTCATTTCTATAGCTAAGTTCCCATTTGCACTTGGCTACATCTTCCCAATTAGATAGAACAAGAAGTGTATGCTCCATTTCGGCATTTTCGGCCACGGTATCAAATATGGTTTTACTCAGATTCCCTGGACCAGTTGTCGATTGTATTTCCTGTAAACCATTCGTTTCCTCATTTTCAAGCAGTAAAGTCGCTTGAATAAGCGCACGCTTGACTACAGGATGCCCGCTACAGGCAATTAGTGGATTATTGTTAAAGTAAAAAATCCAACTCAAAGCGTCTGTTCCACTTTTAGTAAAAATATTAGGTGGGATCATCGTGTTGCTAATTATGTCATAGCACAGAGGTTGTATTTTCAACCGACCATCATTAAAAAGACTTTTAATTTCACCACCATTGTAAACATCATCTGAGTCTATGTAGCAACCACCTTCTATTAGGATGTAGCAGAGTCTGAAGTAGTCTGCTTGCATTGCTGGATGATAACATTTGTTAAATGCTGCTAAATGTCTTACTCCTAAATTTTTTAAAATAAAATCCTTTGCGCTTTGATTATCGAAAAATAATCTCTCAATCCCTTGTTGGCTTAGGTTCGCCCAAGTTTGCATACAATCCTTCACATCATTTGGTAGACTATCTAGCCTGTCCCAAAATTGTACAATTTGCAATGGAATTTTTTTTACGTAAACAGAAGAATCGGTATGAGATATATTGGGATTTTGAATAAGTTTCCGTATAAAACGAGAGCGTGCTTTGTGATCCTCTTCATTAAGTTTATCTTCTTTCATTGATTAAATATTCAATCGTTAGTTATTTGATTAAAAACTATGTCCCAC
>DAOQTX010000073.1:0-7669 GCA_035340715.1 Bacteroidia bacterium
TATCAGATCCATACTGAAGCATTGCTTCATCATAGGTCATTCGTTCAACTTTTCCTAAATCCACTCCAATGCTCATCTGAAAAGTATTCCGAATCAATCCTTCGAAAGTTTGTAGTATGTCTTCTTGTTCCACAAAACTCATCTCGCAATCTATTTGAGTGAATTCCGGCTGACGATCGGCACGCAAATCCTCATCGCGAAAACATTTTACAATTTGAAAGTAACGATCGAAACCCGATACCATTAATAGTTGCTTAAACAATTGTGGCGATTGTGGTAAAGCATAAAAGTGTCCAGGATTTTGGCGTGCAGGTACAATAAAATCTCGAGCACCTTCTGGAGTGGAACGTATAAGCACAGGAGTTTCTACTTCAATAAAATTTTGTTGATCCAAATAATTGCGCACAGATTGAGTAATCTTGTGACGTAGCTCTAGATTTTTGCGAACCGGATTTCTACGCAGATCTAAATATCGATACTTCATACGAAGATCGTCTCCACCATCGCTCTGATCTTCTATTGTAAAGGGAGGTATTTCACTAGGGTTTAAAATGCTGAATTGCTTTACAATGATTTCAATATTACCCGTTGCGATCTTTGCATTTTTATTGCTACGCTCCGATACTATTCCACTGGCTTGAACAACAAACTCTCGTCCTAACTCACGTGCTTTTTCACAAAGTGCTTTATCGGTTTCCAGATTAAAAACCAATTGGGTGATTCCGTATCGATCTCTCAAATCAATAAAAGTCATACCACCTAAATCACGTGACTTTTGTACCCAGCCGCATAGTTGAACTTCTTGGCCAATATTGGTTTCATTTAATTCTCCGCAGGTATGGCTTCGTAACATTTATCTATCGCTATTATGTTTAGTAAATTTCAATGGATTGGAATTTATTTCTTCAAACTCCATTCTCGTTTGACAAATATCTATGGCAGCATATATGGCTTCTCTAAAGCTTGATTCATCAGCAATGCCTTTACCAGCAATATCGTAAGCGGTTCCATGATCGGGTGAAGTTCGTACAATGGATAATCCACCGGTAAAATTTACTCCTGTGTTAAACGCCATAGTTTTAAAAGGTACTATTCCTTGATCGTGGTACATGGCTAAAACACCATCATACTTGTTGAAATTTGCGCTGCCAAATAATCCATCGGCAGAAAAAGGTCCGTAAGCCATTATGCCCGACTCAAATGCTTCTTTTATAGCTGGAATGATAATTTCCTTTTCTTCATTACCTAACAATCCATTATCACCCGAATGTGGATTGAGTCCTAAAACAGCGATCATTGGTTTTCTCAATCTGAAATCCTTCTTTAACGAATCATTGAATGATTTCAGTTTTTTCAGTATGATCTCTTTGGAAATATTGTCTGCTATATTTTTTACAGCAACATGTCCGGTCACAAATGTAACGCGTAGCGATCCACTCATAAGAATCATAAGTGAATCATTACTCTTAAATGTATCGGCTAAATATTCGGTATGCCCCGGATAACGAAAGCCCTCTTGCTGCATGGTAGCTTTGTTGATAGGAGCAGTTACCAACGCATCCAACTTTCCATCTTGCAGGTCTTGACAGGCAGTTTTTAAAAAGTTAAATGCGTACTTGCCAACCGCATCAGTTGCAACTCCCACTTCTATCATGGGTTCATCTTCTAAGCAGTTGATCAGATTTAACTTTTTGTATTGAACTTGATCAATACTTTTAATTGTGTTGTAATAGAATTCTTTTACGTTGAGCGACTTTCGGTAGTAGTTCAATACTTTACCTGAACCATAAATAACCGGAGTGCAAACTTGCAACATTCTATTGTCCTCAAATATCTTGATAATCAATTCAGGGCCAATACCATTGATATCGCCCATGGTAATGCCAACCAATATTTTACCTTCATTGTCTTGCATTACTTTTTCTTTGATGATTTATAATTCTTAATAAACTCATACATCATTCTCACCCCGACTGCTGTTCCATTTTTCCCTCTATAACTATCCGTACTTTTAACAAAACTTGGTCCTGCAATATCAAAATGCATGAAAGGATCATCTGTAAAAAATTTCAAAAATCGACCGGCAGTAATTGCTCCAGCAACTGCTCCTCCAATATTTTTTATGTCGGCTATATCCGATTTTAGCAGTTCATCGTATTCCTCCCAAAATGGCATTTCGGCTAAACGCTCATACACATTTTCTCCGGCTGTTTTTAACTGCTGATTGGTTTCCTGATCGACATTCCCCATACACACAATACCATAGTGACCAATTGCAGCAGCAGCTGCTCCTGTGAGGGTGGCAAAGGTACTGACCATTTCGGGTTTGTATTTTTTTGAATAGTGAAGCGCATCGGCCAAAATTAGTCTTCCTTCCGCATCGGTATTTAATACTTCAACAGTTTTACCATTGTACATGGTAATTACATCGCCAGGAGCATAAGCTTCTCCATCAGGTCTATTGTCGGTAGCCGGTATTAATCCGATGACATGATATGGTAATTTATTTTTAGCTACTGCACATAATACCGCTCCAACCACTGCACCTCCAGCCATGTCGCACTTCATATAATCCATACTGTTGGCTGTAGGTTTTAAACTCAATCCTCCGGTATCATATACCACACCTTTTCCCACCAATACCAATGGCTTCTTGTTGATCGGAGATTTAGGTTTGTATTCCATAATCGTAAATGAAGGTGGTTGAACACTACCCTTGTTTACGGATAGTAATCCTCCCATTTTCAATTTAACAATTTGGCTTTTATTCAACACTGTAACTTTACATCCTGCCTTTTTTCCGTTGCTCGATAAGGAACGAGCCAATGCTGTTGCCGTAAGTACATTTTGAGGTTCATTTACTAAGTCACGTGCTAGAAAAACAGCTTCACAAAGATTCACCAATTCATCCAGATCTTTTTGCTTAATCGTTTTGGCTACTACATCTATCTTTTTTAGTTGGTAACTTTCTTTTTTCTCGGTAAAATATTTTTCGAATGAATAGGTGGATAAAAGAATTCCTTCAACAAAATCAAACAGAGCAGTGGGAGATTTCAATTCACTCGCTACACAAATTTCTGATAGACCATATTGCTTCAAAGCAGAATAAATTCTATTTCCTGCCTGACGAATTGTTTCTCTGCTTTTGCTTGGAGAGGGCTTTTTTGTATCAAAGTATTGTAAAAATATCTGTCGATGATACTGATTTATTACAACACTTGTTTTTTTATTATTAAGTTGCTCTTTAGCATATTTTAACTCAGAAGGACTTAGAAAAGATGCCGAAAACTTTTGTTTATCTTCAATTAAAAGAACGATGCCGGTTTTTGTATTTAGCTCTTTGGCTATCCGGATTGTAGTAGTCATGTTTTAAAGTTATTTTTGAGGGGTTGAAAATACTCAAACTCTGTCAATGGATCAAAACAAAAGATATAACAATAAAAGTATCTTTGGGTTATAGAGTAAAGCTTTTTGTTAAAAATGAAAATAGATAAATTATTAGATAAGGCCCTTCAAAGAGAGTTTCTCAGTTTAGAGGAGGGTGTATGGCTATACAACAATGCAATTACTAGTGATTTGATGAGTGTAGCAAATCATTTGCGTTATGTTGCAAAACCAAAAAAAGAAGTTACTTGGATTATAGACCGAAATGTAAATACAACTAATGTATGCATAGCCAATTGCAAGTTTTGTAATTTTTATCGTATTCCAGGACATAAGGAATCATACATTACAAGCATTGAACAATACAAAGAAAAAATAGACGAAACGTTTAGGCTTGGTGGCGAACAATTATTATTACAAGGTGGTCATCATCCTGAATTAGGCCTTTCTTTTTACACACACCTATTTAGAGAAATAAAGGCACTTTATCCCAACTTAAAATTACATGCGCTTGGGCCACCAGAAATTGCTCATATTTCAAAATTAGAGCAAAAGTCTCATACCTATGTATTGAGTGAATTGCAAGAAGCTGGTTTAGATTCACTGCCAGGTGCAGGAGCTGAGATATTGAACAATCGAGTAAGGCGAATTATATCAAAAGGAAAGTGTAGTGGAGAAGAATGGTTGGATGTAATGCGAGCCGCACATCAATTAAATATTACCACAAGTGCTACAATGATGTTTGGACATATTGAAAGCATTGAAGAGCGATTTGAACATTTGATTTCAATTCGTCAAGTTCAAAGCGAGAAACCTGATCATGCCAAAGGTTTTATAGCATTTATACCATGGCCTTTTATGGATGAAGGAACATTATTGCAGCGCATCAGAGGAATCAACAATAATGTGAGTCGTGATGAATACATACGAATGATCGCATTGAGTAGAATGATGTTACCCAACATTGAAAACATTCAAGCCTCATGGCTTACAGTTGGAAAAGAAACGGCACAAGTTTGTCTTCATGCCGGAGCCAACGATTTTGGGTCGATCATGATTGAAGAAAATGTGGTCTCGGCTGCGGGTGCCCCGCACCGCTTTACCAGTCAAGGCATACAAGATGCAATCAAGGAGGCCGGCTTTGAACCAAGATTGAGAAACCAGCAATATGAGTATAGAGAAGTGCCTGCAAATATGGAACAACAATTGATAGATTATTAACGAAATGAAACGAATCTGCCTTATTGGTCTGTTACATTTATTATTGAGTTTGAATTTTCAAGCATATGCTACGCACAATCGTGCGGGTGAAATTACGGTAAGTCAGATAGGAACTTTAAGTTTTGAAGCAACCATAACAACTTACGTTAAAACTTCGTCTCAAATTCCAAGACCGGTTCTGGGATTAAATTGGGGTGACGGAACGCTCGATTCAATTCCTCAGATAAGTTCGGTTAGTGTAGCTGCCGATATCACTAAGAATGTTTATAAAGGCACTCATACCTATTCCGGTTTTTCTTCATTCACATTATCGTTTGAAGATCCAAATAGAAATGGTGGAGTGATCAACATTCCCAATTCAGTTAATGTTCCATTTTATGTTGAAACGAAAATTACTGTTTCTCCTTTTGTAGGTGCTAATAGTTCACCAATATTATTACAAGCGCCCATTGATAATGCACTCGTTAATCAACTCTTTATACACAACCCCAATGCATTTGATCCGGATGGTGATAGCTTGTCATATGAGTTGATATTTTGCAGAGGCGAACAGGGAAATTTTATACCTGGTTATACTTACCCCAATGCAAGCAGTTCGTTTTCTCTTGATTCTATAAGTGGAGATTTAATTTGGGATACTCCAATTGCTTGTGGTGAGTACAATGTTGCTTTCTTAGTAAAGGAGTGGAGGAATGGTATCAACATTGGATTTGTAACCCGTGATATGCAGATAGATGTAATATGCAACGGCACCAACAATCCGCCCAACATAGCCACGATTAACGACACTTGTATAGAGGCAAATACTTCATTAGTGTTATTTGTTACCGCTACCGATCCCGATTTTGAAACCATAACATTAACCGGAACCGGTGGGCCATTATTTTTAAATGATGGCACAGCATTCTTTCCACAACCCATTATTGCTCCGGGCACGGTAACTGGTGTTTTTACTTGGAATACCAATTGTACGCATGTAAGAAAGTCTCCCTATCAAATGACCTTTAAGGCTACAGATAACAATTCAATAGTAAACTTAAGCGACCTACAAACCATACGAATTACTGTTGTTGCACCTTCTCCAAAAAATCCAACAGCTGCACCTTTTGGCAATTCAATAAATTTAAATTGGGATCAAAGTATTTGTCAAAATGCAATTGGATATAAAATATACAGACGTGCGGGCACTTATGGCTTTGTTCCAGCGAATTGCGAAACCGGTGTTCCATCTTATACCGGCTATCAACTGATAGCAGATGTAGCCGGAGTGACGAACAACTTTTATACCGACAATAATATGGGTTCAGGATTGTCGGTCGGTGTACAATATTGTTATATGGTTATAGCCTATTTTGCTGACGGAAGCGAGAGTTATGCATCGGTTGAATTTTGTGCTGAACTCAAAAGAGATCTTCCTGTAATAACCAATGTAAGTGTTAATCAAACCCATACCAGCAATGGCAGTGTGTATGTGGCTTGGTCGTGGCCCAAAGAATTGGATTCTGTTCAAGTTCCAGGACCCTATATGTATAGAATCCATCGTTCAACAGGTATAGGATCTAATAACTTTATTTTGATTGATAGTTTATTTAGTTTATTCGATACCACCTATACCGATACTTTTCTAAACACTGAATCACAAGGATATGAGTATAGAATTGAACTTATGAATTTAACCCCGGGTAATGTTTTCTCAGCAGGATCGTCTAAGCCGGCATCGTCTATCTTTATAAGTGCTTTACCTTCCGATCAAAAAATAACGCTCTCCTGGAATGAGATGGTTCCTTGGACAAACGCACTGTATGAGATTTATAGATTTGATGGAGCAACATTTCAACTCATTGACACCAGCTATGCTAAAACCTATACCGACTCTTCATTGATCAATGGCATTAGTTATTGTTATAAAATACAAAGTGCAGGCGACTATTCAGCCAGTGGATTTGTAAGTCCTATTTTAAATTGGTCGCAAGAAGTATGCAGTACACCCATTGATAATGTGCCTCCTTGCAGCCCTTCATTGGCTGTAAATGTAAATTGCAGCAACCGACAAAATGAATTAATCTGGAACAATCCGAATAACAGCTGTGCCAATGATGTTGCAGCTTACAATATCTATTTTTCATCGGGCAACTCCACCGACTTTTCTCTAATTGCAACACTTTCTACTGCAAGCGATACTACTTTTATTCATAGCAACTTATCTACTTTGGTTGGCTGTTATAAGATTACCGCTATTGACTCAGCCGGAAATGAAAGTACCAATCCACTTGTTGTTTGTGTTGACTCATGCAATCAATACAACTTGCCCAATGTGTTTACTCCCAACGGAGATGGCGTAAATGATTTGTTTCATCCTTGCGATGAAAGCACCGATTTGAGTCTACAAATAGATTGTCCTCCCTATCGAAATGTAAAAGACATCGACATTAAAATATTTAACCGGTGGGGACAAATAGTTTTCTCTACCGATGATCGCGATATCAATTGGAATGGAAAGATTAATAACAACGGTTCAGATTGTCCCGATGGTGTTTATCATTATATCTGTATTGTCAACGAAATATTTCTGGATGGAATAAAACCCAGAACAATCACAGGTTTTATACACCTGATACGAAACGGCAAATAGGTTTTTATGTTTACCGGAATTATTGAAACCTTAGGTCAAGTACTTCGAATTGAAAGAGAAGGAAGCAACATACATTTTAATATTGCCTGTGCCTTTCTTAACGAGTTAAAGGTCGATCAAAGTGTGGCGCATAACGGAGTTTGTTTAACGGTTACACAAATTCATGACGATCATTATACCGTAACAGCCATTGAAGAAACCATACGATTAAGCAATTTATCCTTGCTCCGAGAAGGAGATGATATCAATTTGGAACGAGCCGTAAAATTTGAGCAAAGAATGGACGGACATCTTGTTCAAGGACATGTTGATGGCACGGCTGAAGTATCATATATTGAAATAAAAAACGGTAGTCACGAATTTACATTTACCCATTCACCACATAAAAAGTTTATCCATATTGATAAAGGTTCCGTATGTATAAATGGAGTT
>DAOQTX010000074.1:0-7560 GCA_035340715.1 Bacteroidia bacterium
TCGAACCCGCGACCCCATGCGTGACAGGCATGTATTCTAACCAAGCTGAACTACCAGACCTATTTGGTATTTGGATGTGCCAAACACGTATGATTTTGTTTGGGAGCACAAAGGTACATTTTTTTAGATATGAACAAATAGTGTTTTGTTCTTTTTAAAGCATTTTTTGCCTTTTGATGAGATAGGGTAATAATACCTGACGATAGCCTAAATGGATGTCGGCCTCAACAAAATCGATATGATACTGCGCACATCTGAGTTTAAGTTCGTGTTTGAACTGCGCCACTGCTTCTTTGTATTTTTCTTTTACGGAAGCGGCATGCACTTTTATTTTTTCATTGGTTTCAACATCAATGAACAAATATGGTTTGTTGTCGAACATAAATTCAAGTTCTTTTTGCTTGTCGGTAACATGAAATAAGACTACTTCGTGCTTGTTGTATTTGAGGTGTTGGAGCGCATTAAAGAGTTCGTTGCTGTTGGAATGACTTTCAAACATATCGCTAAAAATAACCACTAAAGAACGCTTGTGAATTTGTTCGGCTATTTGATGTATGCTTTGAGCAGCAGAAGTGCCTTTTTTGTTTTCCAATTGATTGTTATCGATGGCTTGTTCAAGCAAATGATACAACAATTTGTGATGCACAAGATTGGATTTGGCAGCGGTGTGTTGCTCAACGGATTCGGAAAAAATGCTGAGCCCTACAGCATCGCGCTGCATGCGCAAGAGGTGCATGATGGCAGCCGCACAATGTGCTGAAAAGCTGATCTTGTTCAACAGCCCTTGCTTTTGTTCTTTCACTTCGGGGTAGTGCATGGAAGAAGAATTGTCGATGATGATTTGACATCGAAGATTGGTTTCTTCTTCGTAGCGTTTGACAAAGAGTTTATCGGTACGACCAAATAAACGCCAATCGATATGCCGTGTGGATTCTCCTTTGTTGTACAAACGATGTTCGGCAAATTCGACTGAAAAGCCATGAAAGGGACTTTTGTGCAGTCCGGTTATGAACCCTTCAACGACCTGCTTGGCCAGCAGCTCAATAGAACCGATTTGCTGAACTTGTTGTTTTTCAATAGGCATAACTGATTCCGTAAACGGAAAGAAAAATCAAATGTTGCGAAAGTTTAGACCTGTGCTTCAATCTTTTCGGCCAAAACCGATTTAGGAACAACGCCCACTTGCTTGTCCACTACTTTACCATCTTTAAAAAGCAAAAGTGTTGGGATATTTCTAATTCCGAATTCTCCGGGAACTTTACTATTATCGTCCACGTTCATTTTTCCAATTACTGCTTTACCATCAAAATCACCTGATAGCTCTTCAACGATAGGTCCGATCATTCGACAAGGGCCACACCACTCTGCCCAAAAATCAACCAATACCGGTTTGTCGGATTTAAGTACTACTTCTTCAAAATTGTTGTCTGTAATTTCAATTGCCATATTATTTATATATCTATTTGAGGTTAAAAATACTATTTCTTACGATTCTATATTATAATCTACACCCTCTAAATTATTAATTTGTTCAAACAAAAGTTTGTCGTAGTGGGTTCGATATTTTCTACTAACAGAATTTACGGTCCAATTGTTTTCATCGCAATGCAACATCATTTTTAGTGGTATGTCGCCTTTGTTGTCTTCCATTATTTGATTGAGAATCTCAATACTTTTTTGGTTAATTTTTTGTGTTCGCAGATGCAAAACAATGGACTTTGCCATTTTCTTACCTATTTCTGCCAGCAATTCAATATGATGTATTTTAAATTGCATTTGATCGCTACCATAAAAACGCTCTTTGTAGATTCCTCTTAAAAAAATAAAGAGATCGTTTTCGAGCAGATGTTTGAATTTAAGATAGTCTTTTCCGTATAGGGCCAGACTAATTTTACCGCTTTTGTCTTCTACATCAAAGTTGACATAGCCGTTTCCGTTTTTAGCGATGCGATGATTGACTGAAGAAATGATTCCGGCAAAGCGCAGTTCTTTATTGGCTCTATTTTCAATTTCGCTTACGGTAGTGTTGCAGAAATATTTGAGTTCATCGCGATAAGTATCTAGCGGATGCCCGCTGATATAAAAACCGATGACTTCCTTTTCGAGGCCAAGTCTTTGATGTTCGGGCCACATTTCACATTCGGGCAATGTGGGTTTTGGCACTTCAACATTCAGTCCCATGTCGAATAATGAGGTTTGCGAAGAATTCTTTTTTTCGATCAGTGAATTACCATAGGCCATCAGAAGTTCAATTCCGTTTCGTTGTTCGTTGAGCGCATGAGCAAAATATTGTGAACGCTTGTGCTCTTTGAAACAATCGAAAGCACCTGCAAGAATCAAACTCTCGATTGATTTTTTATTGACACTTTTTAAATCAACCCGCTCCATAAACTGATACACATCGGTGAAATTTCCGTTTTCATTTCTTTCTTTGATGATGGCATCGGCTGCCATTTCGCCAACGCCTTTAATGGCTGCCAAACCAAAACGGATGGAACCATTTTTATCTACAGAGAAATTAGATCGACTTTCGTTCAAGTCGGGCCCAAGCACTTTTATTTTCTTGCTTCGGCATTCTTCCATAAAGAAACTGATTTTATCGATGTTGGATAAACTGTGCGTAAGCACCGAAGCCATAAACTCTGATGGGTAGTTGGCTTTGAGGTATCCGCTGTAGTACGCCACTAAAGCATAGCAAGTAGAGTGCGATTTATTAAAGGCATAACTGGCGAATGCTTCCCAGTCGGTCCAAATTTTTTGGAGTATAGTGTCTTTGTATCCATTGGCTGTTCCCCCTTCCAGAAATCTGTTCTTTAGTTTATCCAGTTCGTTCTTCTTTTTCTTACCCATAGCTTTGCGCAGCCCATCGGCTTCGCCTTTAGAAAAGCCGGCAATTTTTTGTGAGAGCAACATCACTTGCTCCTGGTAAACGGTTACTCCGTAGGTTTCTTTCAGCAATTCTTCCATGACCGGTAGATCGTAGTGGATTGCTTTGCGTCCATGCTTGCGATCGATGAACAAAGGCAAATGCTCCATAGGACCGGGTCGGTATAACGCAGCCATAGCTATAAGGTCATCAAAATTATCGGGCTTAAGCTCTTTCAAATATTTTTGCATTCCATCCGATTCAAATTGAAACACGGCATTGGTTTCGGCATTTTGAAACAAGGTGTATGTTTTTTTATCATCGAGTGCCAAGGTGTCTAAATCAATTTCGATTCCATGATTGGTCTTAATTAATTCAAGTGCATCGCGAATGATGGATAGTGTTTTTAGTCCAAGGAAATCCATTTTTAAAACTCCTGCAGATTCAATTATGTTTCCATCGTACTGACTGATGAGCATTTCGGTGTCCTTGGCTTTGAATAAAGGAATAACATCACTTAAATCCTTCGGAGCAATGATAACCCCTGCTGCATGTATTCCGGTTCCGCGTACCGATCCTTCGAGTTTAACCGCTTCTTGCAGAACTTGAGCTTTGAGGTCAGTTTCGGCATACATCTGTTTTAACAATGCAATATCTTTCAAATGATCACCATTAACACTCCATTTTGATTTTATATGATTTTCGTTTTCCTCAATAATGGTTTTCAATTTTATGCCCGGAATTTCAGGGACACGTTTGGCCAATTCATTCGATTCGTTCAGTGGAAGATCGAGTACACGCGCCACATCTTTTATACTCATTTTTGCAGCCATGGTTGAAAAAGTTCCAATATGTGCCACTTGGTGATGGCCATATTTTTCAACTACATAATCAATTACTTTTTGTCGACCTTCATCGTCAAAATCGGTATCGATATCGGGCATAGACTTGCGATCGGGATTTAAAAACCTTTCAAAAAGCAGATTGTATTTTATGGGATCGATATTGGTAATACCAATGCAATAGGCAACCACCGATCCGGCTGCTGAGCCCCTACCCGGTCCCACTACAACTCCCATATCTTTACCGGCTTTAATAAAATCGGATACAATTAAAAAATATCCGGCAAATCCCATGGTTTTAATAGTAAAGAGTTCAAAGTTAATGCGTTCTTCTACTTCTGCAGTTATTTGTCCGTATCGTGCCTTTGCTCCATCGTAGGTCAAGTCTTTTAAATACTCATCCATTGATTGATACGGTTTTGGTAAAGGAAAATTTGGAAGTAGAATTTCTTTTTCAAGCGAAAGCGGTTCTACTTTCTCAGCTACCAATACGGTATTCTCAACTGCTTCAGGAAAATCTTTAAATAATTCCTGCATCTCAGCTTTTGTTTTCAAATAAAACTGATCGTTGTAAAACGCAAAACGAGCTCCTTTTACTTTTGCCTCATTATCACCAAAATCTTTATTGGTTGGGGTACTTTTTTTCTCACCTGTGTTTATACATAAAAGAATATCATGTGCTTCGTTATCTTCTACATCCACATAATGCGCATCGTTTGATACTATCATTGGCACATTGTGCTTCAAACTCATCCTTTTTAAAAACTGATTCAACTTCTCTTGCTCCGGAATTCCATGTCGCTGAAGTTCTATATAGTAATCATCACCAAAAAGATTCAACCACCATTTAAATAGTTCTTCGGCCTCGGCTTCGCCTTTGCTATGAAAAGCTCGAGGCACTTCACCGGCCAAACAGCAAGTGGTTGCAATCAATCCTTCGTGGTAACGTAAAAGCAATTCCTTATCGATCCGTGGATATTTTCCGTACAGACCTTCTTGGTAGCCGAGCGTACATAGTTTGCTTAAGTTCTGATAACCGATTTGATTTTTAGCTAACAGAACTTGGTGATAGCGTATATCTTTCTGTCCATTCCCAAATTGTTGTTTGTGCCGATCTTCTACCAGATAAAATTCACAGCCGGCAATAGGCTTTATGTTGGCTTTGTTTGCAGCTGCCACAAACTTAAAAACACCAAACATATTACCATGATCGGTGATGGCTATTGCTTTCATGTCGTCTTTTACCGCTTTGGCAATCATTGCATCGATATCGGAAGCCCCGTCTAACAATGAATACTGACTGTGAACGTGTAAATGACAAAAATCTAACATGCAACTAACTGATTTTAAATGATTTAATTTAAATAATGGGTTATTGTAGCGAAACACCACAAGTGTTGTAAATATAGAACACGCCAAGCGATAATCCGAGCAAGATGAAAACTTCTTTTTTGAACTGAATTTTAATTGATTAGCGCTAAACTTTTCAACAAAGATTTTGGTTGGTTGTGAAAGGGAAAATTGTATCTTTGCGCTCCCGTTTGGAGACCGGGGTTTATAATTTGATCAAAAACAAAATAATTTAAAATGCCAACAAAAATTCGTTTACAAAGACATGGAAAAAAAGGCAGACCTTTTTACCATATGGTGGTGACTGATTCGCGTGCTCCGAGAGATGGTAAATATATTGAGCGTTTGGGAGTTTACAATCCATTAACGCAGCCTGCAACAATTGAAATTGACACCAACAGAACATTGGACTGGATGATGAAAGGAGCGCAACCTTCTGACACATGCAAAGCCATTTTATCCTATAAAGGATTACTGTTTAAAAAACACCTTCAAGTAGGTGTTTTAAAAGGTGCTTTAACACAAGAACAAGCTGATGAAAAATTTTCTCAGTGGCTTGAAGAAAAGAATTCTAAAATCAACAAAGCAACGGACGCTATTCATGCCGCACGCAATAAAAAGAAAGACGATCAATTTGCGGTAGAAACGAAGCAAAGAGAAGAAAAAGCAGCTCAAGTTCTTGCTAAAACAAGTGAGTTATCGGCTGAAGTAAGTGCTGAAGAAAACGCTGAGGATACTGTTGATGAAGTTGCTCCTGAAGCAAGTGCTGAAGTAACGCCTTCAACGGAAGAAGGCGCCACTGAAGAATCAACTCCCTCAGAAGAAGCGAACTAATATTAATTTAATATAAAGTTAATAAGGACTCCTGAGAAGGAGTCCTTTCTTTTTATTGACCATATGAATAGAAAAGATGTATTTGAATGGGGCCGTGTAATTAAAACACATGGACTTAAAGGACAGCTGCTAATTGTTATTGATGCGGATAATCTTTCCCACTACGAGAACCTGGGATCAGTTTTAATACAAAAAAAAAATGGTCAACTGGTCGATTTTCATATCGAAGAAATAAGCATCAAATCGAATGGCAATGCTTATTTGAAACTTGAATCGCTGCACAGCATAGATGAAGCACAAGAATTTTGCGGATGCAAATTGTATTTGCCTATTGATGAATTGCCATCCTTAGAAGAAGGAAAAGTATTTTTCCATGACTTGGTCGGAAGCACCATCATTAATGTAACGGATGGAAAAGAGATCGGAACGGTAGAAAGCATAAGCGACATGCCGGGACAAACCATGCTTAATGTTCGCATCAATGGTCGATCTGTTTTAATTCCTTATGTGCCGGAGTTTTTTCCTGAGGTAGATATAGAGCGAAAATTACTAAAGTGCAATCTACCCGAAGGATTATTGGATTTAAATTCCTAAGCTATGTAACTTTTGCATCATTGAAGCGTCATATCATCATAGCTTCAATTTAATATCAAACAAAGGGGTAGTGCATCAAAGCCTACCCTTTTGTTATTTTCTTTGTATCTTAGTTTTAATAAAACGTATGTCCGAAACGATATTTAATTTCAAACACTTCTCTGTTCGTCAGAACCTTTGCGCCATGAAGGTTGGAACAGATGGTGTGCTTTTAGGTTCCTGGATACGATGTGATGATGCTAAACGTGTATTGGATATTGGCAGTGGCACAGGGTTGATCGCTTTGATGATTGCACAAAGATCGAAAGCAACAGTTGATGCGATTGATATAGACAAAAGTGCTTTTATTCAAAGTTCAGAAAATTTTAGAAGCTCAAAATGGCATCATCGCTTAAATGCGTTTCACGAATCCATTCAAGCCTATAGCCAATCTTCAAAAAAGTATGATGTAATTGTCTCCAACCCACCCTTTTTTTTAAACGGATTCAGTTCGAATGATAAGTTGAGAAACATAGCCCGTATTTCGGATGAGACCTTAAATTTCGATGAGTTGATTGAGTGTTCAGCTGATCTCATGCACAAAGAATCGAAGTTGAGTTTAATATTGCCTAAAAAAGAATCCGATCTGTTTATAGAAAAATGTAGAGTCAATGGATTGTTTTGTTTGAGAAAAACAATGGTTTATACCAAAGCAAATAAAGAAGTTAAGCGAGTGCTATTGGAGTTTGGTTATACCAATAGTGCATGCGATACCAATCTGTTGTGTTTGCGAAATGAAGATGGAGACTATACTAGAGAATACTTAAACTTGGTTGAGCATTTTTATTTGGAATCTCATCTTTCATCCGTTAATTCAGAAAAAGAAATTCCTATTTCTTCTAATTCATTTAGCACCGGTACATAAATCTCCCTTGTTACAGGAATGCATACCCCCCTACTATGCTTTAGCTCACCTTTTATGAGCAACTTGCAGGCTATTGCTAAAGGAAGACCAACTGTTTTTGCCATAGCGGTATCTTCTGCATTTTCTCCTTTAATAACCAATGAGCTTGAGGTTTGATACTTTTTATCTCC
>DAOQTX010000075.1:0-7295 GCA_035340715.1 Bacteroidia bacterium
ATCTTGTAATTCATCATCCAAATATTTCCCTTTATTCAGGTTGACGACCTGCTTTACTAAATCAAGTGCATAACGGTGTCCACCTACTTCCGCTTTGAATTCTCCTTGTGTCTTTACCGCATCACCACGTAAGAGCAACACATTGTCAATGCCAAGAAATTGAAGATCAATTAATGCATTCTCGGTTTCTTCTTTTGTAAATCCTCCGCAAATAATATGTGGAACCGCATCGGTTTTATATCTAAAAATAATAGCGGCACAAATGCCTACTGTTCCAGGTCGCTTTCGAATAGATACCTTTTCAAGGTAGCCACCTTCACGGCTTTTGTACACGTATTCTTCACGGTGGTAGGTAACATCAACAAATGGTGGTTTGAATTCCATTAAAGGATCCAACACCTTAAATATGGATTGAATGCTTCGACCTTTCAGAGGAGGTAATATCTCTATTGAAAATAAGGTCTTCCCATTTGCCTTTTTTATATGATCTACAACTTTCATTCAAAAGCAATTTTGCTAAGGCTGCAAACATACTAAATAATGATACGATTGCATGACAACAAAAGAAAAACCCCTTCGAATAGTATCGAAGGGGTTTTGTCATAGGATAAAATCTTTTTATTTCTTAATTACCGTAATATTACCGCTGAATACTTTTTGATTTTGCAATCGGAGAATATAGAAGTAAGTTCCGGCAGGCTGATCAGCAGCTTTCCAGTCGTTTTGATAACTACCGCTTGAATAAATTTCATTACCCCAACGATTGAATATCTGTAAACTAGAATTAGGATTCTTATCTAAGTTTTTAATAAAGAATACATCATTCTTACCATCGTTATCAGGAGTGATAACGTTAGGTATTTCAACTTCAACCTCACACTCAGAGAAAGCAGAAGCCGGGCTTGGGTTACAAGGACCGCTGTTCAATGCTTGAACAATAAAGAAAGGTACGGGAGCATTAACTCCATGCTGTGTGTTCGAAACGTTAGGAGCAATCCAGGTAAGACCGCTGTCAATACTTACTTGATAATTGGTGATGTTCGGATCGGCCAACCAAGAATATACATAAGCATATTGCGTTCCGGGCGAAGGATCGCAAATTACAATAGGAGGAGCAGGGTACTGAGCAACTGTAAGGTTTGCAGAAGCAGTATCGATACAATTAGCAGCATTGGTTACGATCACCGAATAAGAACCAGCACCATTAACCGTAATGGTTTGATCGGTAGCACCGTTCGACCATGCATAGGTTGCACCGGGGTTTCCTACATCAAATACATGCTGATCTCCTTGGCAAATGGTAGCATCGGTAAGCGTAGCAATTGGACTGGCATTGATGGTCAAGTTCATAGAAGCACTTGCATCGCAACTTCCAACGTTAACGGTTACCATGTACGTACCGGCAGCTGAAGTTTGTAATGTTTGATTAGAACCTACCGGATTTCCATTGAGGGTCCAACTGTAAGTGGCACCTGCATTACCGGCATCAAGAACAGGCAAGGCATCATAATCGCAAATCGTAGCATCGTTCAAACTCACTACAGGTGCTTGCACAACATTTAAGTTCATAGTATCACTTCCTGAACAAGCAGGTCCTGCAGAAACATTCACAATATAGGTTCCCCCGGCAGTTGTCTGAAGTGTTTGATTTGTTCCTACACTATTTCCATTCAAGGTCCAATTGTAATTTAAACTTGGAATATTGCTATTGAGAATAGGGAAAGTATCGGTAGAACAAATAGTTTGATCCGAACCGATATTAACTAAAATATAATTCAAAGTATAAATAATAGCAATTGTATCACCGGGGAATAGGAACTTTCCGCATGAATTTGCCACGGTTGAACTATCGGTTCCGACAGTTGTAGTAAAATAATAAGGCGGATTTCCGGAGACCGTATTGGCAAAGGTTAAATGAAACTGATTCACATAAGGATTGCCAAGATTACAAGGAGGTGAAGTGACACTTACCACCGGATATAAGGTTCCGTTTGAATCGAAGAAGGCCACATCCGAACCATCATTAGCAAAAGTATAGCAAGCGATGGCTTCATTAACAGTGATATCCAGTTCGATAAACGCACAAGGCGCATCATTGATAATGGTTAGTTGGTACTGAGTAGTATCGTCAATAACAATATCAAAAGTATCGTACTCAGCCATAGCAGATCCGCACTCCGATAGAAGTGTATTGCCATCAAATCCCTGCTTCGTCCAAATGTGAGTAATACCATAGGTTAAAGGATAGTTCAAATAAAGAAGGATGCTATCGGTAAAACCATTGGTACAATTAATGGCAACAGCAGATATGGTTGGGTTGGGTTGTCCATTAGGAGCCAATACACGAAAGTCGGTACCGGCAGATTCGATGGAACCACACTGAACGGGCTCTTGCAAGGCAATGATAACAGCAGTATCACCACACTGATATTGCGCGCCTAAGTAAATATTGTTTTGCCATTGCACAGAATCGGTATTGAAAACCGGAGGATTGATGATGCAATTTCCGGCAATAGACACCTGAATGTCACGCTTAACGGAACCAATTTCAACACCGTTTCGATATTCTCTTACCAACACAGCCATAACACCCACTTGAGCAACGGTAGGGAAGAAATTAATCACTCCGGTGGTAGGATCTATAACAACTCCATTGGCAGTAGTAAATGGCACGGTACCGCTAAAGCCTGCATTGTAAATTACCGGTCCAACTCCAGTAATAGGGCAACCACCATTGGCATCTTCACAATCCACCAAAAAGTAAGCTAAAGAGTCGCCATCAACATCGGTAGCATTTTGGATATAATAGAATTGACTGTTTACACAAAACTGTGTTACAGGAAGTGTAGCAAAAACGGGACTGCTATTGGTTGGGTAGTTCAAATTATCCACTGTTGTAGAAACATATAAACCTTGCCCACCAGCACCATTTAAAGTGGTAATCTGAGCATTACGACAGCATTGTGTCCATGCAAAAACCCAATCATTACAGGCTTGAGGAAGGGTAACGGTTGCTGTGTAGATATATTCTTGTACTCCATAGGATGTACCCCCTTGACAAGAAGTTGGTCCAGGATTCGGAATACAAGGAGGAATTGGAATCTGTTGTCCGGTTCCCGGAATTTGATTCATAATTACCGTTCCGTTTAATCCACAAGAGATAGAGCTATAACATAAGCTCAAAGTGGTAGGGGCTGTAATCCCTGCACAGTCGCGATACAAACGGGCAGTCAAAATGTATTGATTCGGTATGCCGGTATATTCATAGGTAATATCCATACCAACAATATGACTTGCACGCGATTCGGTGCTAAAGAACACTCCAAGCAAAAGTAAGGAGGCTGCAAAAAGGGTACATAGTTTTTTCATAGTTCTCATAGTATTTGTTACAGTTTTTAAGCTTCTCGGTTTTAAATGAGTATAAGAGGTCAAATATAATTATTTTACTGTTTCAACCCTTTATAAATCTTGTATTTTCACCCGATTGGCTTGTTTATTTTAAATTTATTTATTTTCTATCTAACCAAGCGAACGGCACCTTGAAATTGGTATTTCCTACCATCGCTGCCACTAGCTCCAATTTTATAATAATAGGTATCCTCTTTAGCAGGCATACCAGAATTTAGCTTTCCATCCCACCAGTTACCAAATTGTGAGGAATTAAATACGACTACTCCAAATCGGTCAAACACCGTCATTTGAAACGAAGAAATGTTTTCTCCAATAATTTCAAACTGATCATTATAGCCATCATTATTGGGTGTAAATATGTTGGGAATGGTTCCAAAAGCCGAAGGAGGATAAACTTCAATAGATACTTGATCTTTAGTTTCCTTTCCTGCTTTATCTCTGCTGATTAATATTACCTGATAAGTTCCTGGTTTTTCAAATACATGGCTAGTATTTGTAAAAGATGAATAAACCGACCCATCACCAAAATCCCATCTTACATCATCACCATAACCTTTATTATTGAATTGAACGCTTAATGGAGCATAGCCTGAAATTGGGTTTGCCATTATACTTGCCTTGGGTTCATTGTGATGCGTTTGAATTAAATTCAAACCTTCTTGTGAAACAGAAGAATTGTTCTGTTGGGTTGAGGGCAAAATTTTATTTTCCTTTTTAATAATATTTGTATTCGAACGATCGGATTCAGCAATGATGCCATTGCTACTTTCTGGCTTTACATCATTTATTTCATTGATGAATTGACTTGTGCTGTTTTGATTAGAGCTTGATCTTTCTGACTCTTTTTCATTCAATACCACAGCAGGTATTGATTGAACAGCAATTTCATTTGGAGTCTCATTATTAACATCGATAGTATTTGTTTGTACTTCCGGCTGTATTGTTTTCATGGCAGGGGAAGTGTGTTCAGCGTTATCCGTTTTAGAAAATTGAAACAAAGTAAAGGCGGTAACCGCACTGATTACGGCTATTACACCAATGGTTGGAATATTAAATCCAATTCCGGTTTTGCTCAGGGCAGAATGACCCAATCCGGCATCAGAAGAATTGGATGGCTGATCCAATGGCTCGTTGGAAATTCCGGACTCAATCGAATTCCAAAGATGATCGGGCACATCGGATTCGAAAGAGCCTAACTTTTCTTTTAAAATATTTTCAAAACTATCTTTCATTTTCTATCAGTTCTTTTTCAATTATTCTTTGAAGGTGCATCTTGGCGCGGCTGTATTGTGACTTACTTGTTCCTTCTGATATATTAAGCATTTCACTTATTTCTTTATGACTGTATCCTTCTATAGCAAATAGGTTAAAGACCGATCGATAACCTAGCGGCATGCTTTGAATGATACCTATCAACTCTTTTGCAGATAAATGAGTTAAGGCATTTGTATTCATTTCAGTACCATTGCTTTCAGGTAATTCCTCTACCGCAATCGGCTCAAGCTTTTGTCTTCTGAAACTATTCATAGCTGTATTGATCATTATACGCCTGATCCAACCTTCCAAAGAACCTTCACCCCGGTAAGTGTTTATCTTTTCAAACACCTTTAAAAAACCATCGTGTAAAACATCCTCAGCCATTTCGCGACTATCGGAATATCGAAGACAAACTCCCATCATCAATCTACTGAACCGCTCGTACAATTCTTTTTGTGCTTGACGGCTCCCTTGAATGCATTCTTGTAAAAGTTGTTCTTCATTCATTTTACGGGTGTACTTATAGTAGATGCAATTTACCCATAAAAGGTTGCATGCTCAATGAATAAAAATAAAGTTGATTAAAGAGCGCCATAATCTAAGGTCAGATAGCTTAAATTCTCTACCTTTGCAGCCCTTATGGAGCATATCAGAAATTTTTGTATCATCGCTCATATAGACCATGGTAAAAGTACCTTGGCCGATCGCTTGTTAGAACATACTAATACATTGAATAAGAATGCTTTGCAAGATCAGGTGTTGGATAGTATGGATCTGGAAAGAGAAAGAGGCATTACTATTAAGAGCCATGCCATTCAAATGAATTATGAATTGGATGGAAAGAAATATGTGCTTAACTTAATCGATACTCCAGGTCACGTTGATTTTTCGTATGAAGTTTCACGATCAATTGCTGCTTGCGAAGGCGCATTATTGATTGTTGATGCAGCCCAAGGAATACAAGCGCAAACCATTAGCAATTTATATTTGGCATTGGAAAATGATCTGCACATTATTCCAGTTTTAAATAAAATTGATCTTCCAAGCGCAGAACCCGAAGTGGTAAAAGATCAAATTGTTGATTTATTAGGTTGTGATCGAGAAGAAATAATACCCGCAAGCGGAAAAACCGGCATGGGGGTAGAAGATATATTACGTGCCATTATTGATAGAGTTCCTGCTCCCAAGGGAGATAAAAATGCACCCCTAAAGGCATTGATTTTTGATTCTATCTTCAATTCTTTTAGAGGTATCATCGCCTATTTCAAAGTCATTCAGGGAGAGATTCGTAAAAATGACCGCGTAAAATTTGTGGCCACAGGAAGAGAATATTTTGCAGATGAGATCGGTGTTTTAAAGTTAGATAAAATTCCTAAAGACATTATCAGCACAGGCGATGTGGGATATATTATTTCCGGCATCAAAGAAGCGAAGGAGGTAAAAGTTGGCGATACCATTACCCATATAGATAGACCATGCGATAAAGCAATTGAAGGTTTTGAAGATGTAAAACCAATGGTATTTGCCGGAATCTATCCGGTGGATACGGATGACTATGAAGAGTTGAGAGCCAGCATGGATAAACTCAGGTTGAATGATGCCTCGTTGGTGTATGAACCCGAATCATCTGCTGCATTAGGATTTGGATTCCGTTGTGGATTCTTAGGGATGCTGCATATGGAAATTATACAGGAACGATTAGAGCGCGAGTTTGACATGACCGTGATCACAACCGTACCCAACGTTGGATATGTGGCTTACCTTACCAATGGAGAAGTGCTAGCGGTTAATAATCCTTCCGATTTTCCCGATCCTTCAAAGCTAGATCGGATAGAAGAGCCTTTCATTAAAGCTCAAATTATAACCAAATCTGAATTTACCGGAGCCGTAATGAATCTTTGCATAAACAAAAGAGGAATTCTTACGCATCAAAGTTATCTAACCACCGACCGTGTAGAACTTGTGTTTGAAATGCCATTGGCAGAAATTGTTTTCGATTTCTATGATAAGTTGAAAAGTATCTCGAAAGGATATGCTTCATTCGACTATCATCCGGTTGGCTATCGTGATTCGGAATTGGTTCGTTTAGATATTCGATTGAACGGTGAACCTGTTGATGCCTTATCGGCTCTTATTCATAAAGACAACGCTTATACTTTTGGAAAGAAAATTTGTGAAAAGTTAAAAGAGCTGATCAACCGACAACAATTCGAAATTATTATTCAAGCTTCCATTGGTAGCAAGATCATAGCACGAGAAACTATAAAGGCTTTGCGTAAAGATGTAACTGCAAAATGTTATGGAGGTGATATAAGCCGAAAACGTAAACTTCTTGAAAAGCAAAAGGCAGGTAAAAAACGGATGCGTCAGGTTGGAAATGTTGAAATACCACAAAAGGCATTTTTAGCCGTATTAAAACTTGATTAAAAATGAAGAACCGCATTCCTTCTTGGTGCAGGTTCTTGCTTTTATTTTTTGCTTTTGCACTGATTAGCACCACACAAGTTGACGCTCAAAAAATTTTTGGATCGATAGTCGATGCAGAAGGGCAAGCGCTCCCATTTACCAGTATTTATATTAAAGGCACCACCAACGGAACGACAAGTAATTCGGAAGGAAATTATGTT
>DAOQTX010000076.1:0-5138 GCA_035340715.1 Bacteroidia bacterium
ATTTGTGGAGGATTTACTAAAGAAGAAACCGAGAATGCATTGATTGATCTTCAATTTCTTGGCATTGACAATGTGTTGTTGTTACGTGGTGATGCGGTAAAGACACAAGGAGAATTCAAAGCGGAAATAGGTGGACACCGTTATGCACTTGATTTAGTAAAGCAGGTCGTCAATCTGAATAAAGGGAAATATTTGGATGATGAATTACAAGATGTAGAAGCTACTGATTTTTGTATTGGAGTTGCCGGATATCCAGAAAAACATTTCGAAGCTCCAAACCTCAATACCGATATATTGTATTTAAAGAAAAAAGTGGATGCCGGTGCGGAATACATTGTAACTCAAATGTTTTTTGATAATAAAAAATATTTTGAATTTGTAGAACGCTGTCGAAAAGAAGGCATAAATGTTCCGATTATACCTGGTTTAAAACCCATCACTCGTAAGGCACAAGTTAGTGCTTTGCCGAAAACTTTTTTTATCGACATTCCCGATGATTTATTTCAATCAATTAGTCGTTGTAAAAACGAAGATGATGTTAAACAAGTGGGTATTGAATGGGGCATACAACAATCTAAAGAACTCTTAAATGCTGGGGTTCCCGTATTGCACTATTACACCATGAGCAATTCTGAGCCGGTGCTACAAATAGCTCGCTCTGTATTTTAGTGTAACTTTTTAATATCTTATCCATAAAAGGGTTAACAGCGCATAATTCTTGCTTATGTTTGTATAATTCACTTAGTTAATCATGTCAAGAGGCTATTCAAGATACATGAACCGAATTTACCAATTCGGAGATTTACTTATACTCAATCTTTCAGTTTTGGGAATCAGCCTTTTCTTAAACAGTGAATTTGATTTTACACGTGAACGATTACTGCAGTTATTAGGTCTCAACTTAGGTTGGTTGATTGCCACCTCTCTGTTTTATTCAGACGAATCAAATCGATCTTTAAAATTTGAATCGATCGCGAATAATATCATTAAGTCATTGGTTGTACATTCCTTGTTATTGATCTTTTTCTTTTACCTAACACAAAGCAAACTAGGTAAATGGCCCGAGTTCTATATGGTGTATCTGGGTTTTGTGTTTTTGTTGTTCATATGGCGATCTTTTATGATGGGTCTGTTAAAGTTTTTGCGTAGAAGAGGCTTAAACTATAGAAGAATAGTAATGATCGGTGGGGGACCTCAAACAGAAGATCTATTTAATTTTTTTGTAAAGCACGATGAACTAGGTTTTAAACTTCAGGGCATTTTTATAGATGATGTTAGCAGCATTCCTAATATTCCACTCAATATGGTTAGAGGAAGCATTGAAAACGCAAACACATTTCTAATTGATCATGGAACTGACGAAGTCTATTGCTCATTGAGCACGGTAGATTTTCATAAAGTAAATAACCTATTGCGTTTTTGCGATCAGAATTTTATACGATTTAAATTGATCCCCGATTTCAGAGGCTTTTTTAACAAAAAAGTCAGCGTAGATTTCTATGAGAGCATCCCTGTTTTGAACATTAGAAAAGAACCTTTAGAAAGCACACACCATAGGGCGATGAAACGTTTATTCGATATCGTTTTTTCATTTTTGGTCATCGTGCTTATTTTCCCTTGGTTATTAACCATAATTGCGATTGCGATAAAGATGTCTTCTCCAGGCCCGGTATTTTTTAAGCAAGAGCGAAGTGGGAAAAATAATGAATCTTTTGTCTGCCTCAAGTTCAGAACCATGCGCGTAAATCGTGAAGCGGATGAGTTACAAGCATCTAGAAATGACCCTAGAATTACTAAAGTTGGTAATTTTTTACGCAAAACCAGCTTAGACGAACTTCCTCAGTTCTTTAACGCATTTGTTGGAGATATGTCGGTAGTAGGACCAAGGCCACACATGCTCAAACACACCGAGGAATATTCAGAGCTGATTGAAAAGTTTATGGTTAGACACTTAGTGAAACCGGGCATAACCGGGTGGGCGCAAATATGGGGCCTTCGAGGTGAAACTAACGATCCAAACAAAATGAAACGAAGAGTAGAGTTTGATGTTTGGTATATCGAAAATTGGTCGCTCCTACTGGATATAAAGATCATATTTTATACCGTGGTTAATATGATTAAGGGAGAAGATAATGCACACTAAGCATTAGCCAATTTGGTTTGTCTCTAAGCGAAAATTAACTACTTTTGTGACCCTGAAATATCCGAAGTCGGATGTCATCAAATCCAATACATATCATCGAGCATAAATCTTTGAAGACCAGCATAAAAGACATATCTCTACTGCTCAAACTGCGTCTTTCTTCTTTGGTAGTTTTTTCTGCCTTGATGGGCTATTTAATGGTCGATCATCAAAATATAGTGTGGCTCAATTTGTTTTGGCTCATGATAGCCGGAACATTGGTTACCGGAGCATCTAATGCATTGAATCAAATATTTGAAAAAAACCCCGATTCAATGATGGAGCGAACAAAAGACAGGCCCTTGCCCGCTGATCGTATGAATGATCAATTTGCACTATTTGTTGCAATCGTTTCAGGTATAGCCGGCATATTATTGTTTCTAAAGTTTTTTGGTCCTTTAAGCGCTTTTATTTCGCTATTGGCTCTTGTACTCTATGCTTTTGTTTACACCCCGCTTAAGAAAATAACTCCATTTGCGGTATTTGTTGGCGCAATTCCTGGTGCGCTTCCTCCATTAATTGGTTGGGCTGCTGCTAGTGATACTCTTTCCTATCAAGCATGGATTTTATTTAGCATACAGTTTTTTTGGCAATTCCCTCATTTTTGGGCTATTGCCTGGGTACAGCACGATGACTACAAAAAAGCCGGGTTTCATCTACTCCCTAGTCCGGGTGGACGAGATAAAGCTTCAGCCATGCAAACAGTGGTTTATTCGTTTAGCTTAATCCCTTTATCTTTTTTACCATTTTCTTTTCAAATGAGTGGACTAATAGCTGTATCGATTATGCTTATAGCCGCATTGATATTGTGTTATCAATCGGTTCAATTGTTAAAAACGTGCGAGATCAGTTCAGCTCGTCAATTGATGTTTGGAAGCTTCTTTTATCTTCCTGTAGTTCAATTAGTAATGGTTCTTGATAAAATATAAAAACGATGAATTCTATTTCAATGAGTCAAAAGAAAGCAGATACAATTACCGGAATCCCAACACCAAAAATGTTGTTGTGGATTTCCATCGTGAGCATGATCATGCTTTTTGCCGGATTAACGAGTGGCTATATAGTACGTCAGGCCGAAGGCAATTGGCTCTTATTTGATTTACCAAAGATCTTCTTGCTCAGTACTATACTAATTATGCTTAGCTCAATAAGTATGCAATTGGCATTGCGTTCCATTAAAAAAGGTAACAACAAAACCAACCTGATAAATCTTATGATCACTTTAGGTTTGGGACTAGGGTTCTGTTTTACCCAATTCATGGGATGGTCTTCAATGGTTGACCAAGGAGTATTTTTTGTAGGAAATCCAAGTGGATCATTTCTATATGTTATCACCGGATTGCATTTGGCACACTTAGCCGGAGGAATCATATGCTTGATTGTGATTATTACCAAATCAATTTTGGAACGATACGATAAAGAAAATTATATGGGAATTAGTTTGACCGCATCCTATTGGCATTTTCTTGATATTCTATGGGTTTATTTATTTGTTTTCTTAAGCATAATGAGATAACCCAATAATTTCTATTTTAGCAACTTGATAATTCAGAACTCAAACAACAAATTATGTCTTCAAGCAGTGTTTCATCAGAACTAAAATCTCTTTGGGGAGGAGGTGGCTCTCCATTTAAAGTAAGTTGGGGAAAAATGTATATGTGGTTTTTCCTTGTTTCGGATGCCTTTACCTTCTCGTCCCTTATTATTGCTTATGGGACTTTACGCCATCGTTTTGCAGATATATGGCCCGATGCTAATGAGGTCTTTCATCATTTTCCATTTGTAGATGCTCATGTTCCATTAGCCTATGTAGGATTAATGACTTTTATTCTGATCATGAGTTCGGTTACCATGGTATTGGCTGTTGAAGCTGGACAAAGAAGAGACAATAAAGCGGTTGCCAAGTGGATGTTATGGACCATTTTAGGTGGTTTAATATTTCTTGGATCTCAAGCTTGGGAATGGTACCACTTTATAGTAGGAACAGAGCATGGAAGAGTCCTGGCTGATGGAACTGTTATTCATGGGGCTAACTTGATTGTAAATGAATATGGTGAATCGCCCTTGTTTGCTGATTTCTTTTTCTTTATAACTGGTTTCCATGGTTTTCACGTATTCAGTGGAGTAGTTATTAATTTTATAATCTATTTAAAAGTAGTGAATGGAGATTACCTGAAAAGAGGTCATTATGAACAAGTAGAAAAAGCAGGATTATACTGGCACTTCGTTGACCTTGTTTGGGTATTTGTATTTACATTCTTCTATCTTGTTTAATCTTAATAAAATTAAAAAAATGTCAGATCAACATCACGAAAAGAAAGGGTACTATACCGGAGATATACACAATGAGTTTATAGAAGAACATCACGATCCTAGCGCAAAAAAAAGGATTTGGAAAACTTTTTGGATATTGCTCACTGTAACCCTTTTTGAGGTTGGAATAGCTTTTACAAGTATCCCGCATAATATTCTGCTTATTATATTTATTACACTGACTTTAGTGAAAGCCGGGTATATCGTTTACATTTTCATGCACTTAATGCATGAAAAAAAGATATTTCAGATGGCCATACTGGTCCCCTTTGTTTTAATTATTTATCTGATTGCTATTTCTTTATATGAAGGCTCTGTATTAGATGTGTTTTGGTTAACATATTAAAAAACCTTTAGAAAACACAGACCATGTCAATTCGCAGAGTCATAGCCATATTAGCAGTATTGATTCTGCCATCGTTGTTTTACCTATGGATAATTAGAGGTAGTAATAATTACAATACGCTTGAAATATTAGGGCCCAAATCACTTCTTGAAAATGGGGATACTTTATATCATCGCATTCCTGAATTTACTTTAGTTAATCAGTTTGGAGAAAGCATAAGCACCCAAGATGTAACAGGGAAAATATATGTAGCCGATTTTTTCTTTACCACTTGTCAAACCATTTGTAAAGACATGT
>DAOQTX010000076.1:5148-7286 GCA_035340715.1 Bacteroidia bacterium
AATTTAAAAACGATTCGGATATCATTCTTTTGTCACACACCGTTGACCCTGCTAACGACACTATTGAAGCATTGCTAGCTTATGCTGAACAACACAAGGCCATACGCAACAAATGGCATTTCCTTACCGGTGATCGTGCTCATATTTATTCTGTTTGTCAAACAGGCTATTTTATGGTAGCTGAAGAAGCTCAAACAGGACCCGATGCATTTATTCATAGCAATCAGTTCTCATTGATTGACAAAGAAGGACGCATCAGAGGAATTTACGATGGTACCGATATTTATGAAGTAAAAAAGTTGATTGAAGACATAAAAGTGCTCAAATACGAGTACACAAAAAAGGTGCAACGATAATGTCTGATCTGAAGAACGATCGTAAAGCATACACCATAATAATTGTTATTTCAGCCATCGTACTGTCACTGATTTTATTCTTGGGACAAGCTGATCAAAGTGAAAATATCCCTTCTTATATTAAATGGTTACCCACTTTTAACGCTACTGTAAATGGCACTTGCTTCATACTATTGCTATTCTCTCTGTATGCGATAAAGAATAAAAAAATTGAATTGCACAAAAAGTTGAACCTAACCGCCTTGCTATTAAGTGGTATGTTTTTGGTCTCTTATGTAATATTTCATTCCTATGGAATCGAAACTAAATTTCCGGCCGAAAATTCGTTACGCCCATTGTATTTAATTGTTCTGATCAGTCATATTATTCTGGCGGCACTCGTATTGCCTCTAATTCTGATTTCGTTCTATTTTGGATTGCAAGGCAATATCGTTCGTCACCGAAAAATAGTCCGATTCTCATATCCTATTTGGCTTTACGTAACCTTGAGTGGAGTCATTGTATATCTAATGATTTCTCCTTACTATTCGTTTTAAGGTATTTGCCTCTTTGCAAAACAACTTCGTATATTTGCAAACCAATGAAAAAACTTTTTTGTTTACTTCTGATTTGGGTTATTACCATGATTAGCACTCCGCTTGTTGTAGCACAGTGTTCAATGTGTCGCGCGGTAGCTGAATCAAACGTAGATTCAAATAAAAACAATGTAGGGCGCGGATTGAATAATGGAATTTTATATCTGTTGTCGATCCCTTACATTTTAGGAGGAACCGCAGTGGGTATTTGGTATTATCATAAAAAGAAACAGGGATAATAGTCCCTTTCAAAACGTTCTCCAAAATTTTAAGTTATTAATCATCCTGCAAATGATTTTAATATGACACTCTTTAATAAATACAACAAAGAATTTCTTAAAAAGAAACTCCAAGAAGAATCCTTCAATCGCATTACTCTTTCCTTTTATCGCTATGTGCGTATAGACGACCCAAGTACAATGCGTGACACCCTTTACAAAGCTTTTGATCAGTTAAAAGTACTAGGTCGAATTTATATCGCAAATGAAGGGATAAATGCACAAGTAACACTTCCTGAAAAAAATAAAAACGCATTTCAAACTTTGCTTAATACTTTCGATGAATTTAAGAATATGCGCCTCAACACCGCTGTTGAGTTTGACAATCATTCCTTTATAAAACTTATCGTTAGGACCAAAAAAATGATCGTAGCTGACTATTTGCCGGAAGGAACATATGATGTAAGTGATGTTGGCCAACATTTAAACGCAGAAGAATTTAATGCCGCAATGGAATCCAATTCAGCTATAGTGATCGACATGCGCAATCATTACGAGAGTGAAATTGGTCATTTTACGAAAGCGCTCAAGCCCGATGCCGATACTTTCAGAGATGCTATAATGATGGCAACTGAAATGGTACAAGACAAAAAAGATTCTAAAATTCTTCTCTATTGCACCGGTGGTATCCGTTGCGAAAAAGCTAGTGCATATTTTAAACACAAAGGATTTAGTGATGTCAATCAACTTCATGGTGGAATAATTACATACGCCAGAGAAATTAAAGAGAAAAACATTACCTCAAAATTCATAGGAAAAAATTTTGTGTTTGATGAACGAATGGCAGAAAAAATTACGGACGATATAATTAGTCATTGCCATCAATGTGATCAGCCCTGCGATCGTCATGTAAATTGCGCAAATGACGATTGTCACTTATTGTTTATTCAATGTGATGAATGTAGAGAAAAGATGAATGGATGTTGTAC
>DAOQTX010000077.1:0-7271 GCA_035340715.1 Bacteroidia bacterium
CTTTTGGGTTGGAATGTGATGATCTCAACAGAGTTTATTTGGTTGGTCATGCGGCCAGTGCCAATAATATTGCAACGGCTGGCGCTTATCAAGATAGCACTTGGGGCTTAGACGCTTACCTAGCAGTATTTGATGGCGTAAGTGGTTCTAGAATTTGGGCTACCTATTTTGGAGGTGCATTTTATGAGTCCTTTACCGATGTTTCCGTTGATGCCGATTACAATATTTATTGTTCTGGAAGAACTTTTTCATCAAGTAATGTGGCTTCAAGTGGTGCTCATCAAACCATTTATGGTGGAATTAATTTTGCTGATGTAGCACTTGTAAAATTTGATTCCAGTGGAACTCGATTATGGTCAACATACTTTGGCGGATCAGGAGATGATTTTGGTTTGGGTGTGCGAGCAGCTAATGGATATGTGTATGTGGCTGGTCAAACTTTTTCACCCAATAATATTTCATCCTTTAATGCCTATCAAGCAACATATGGTGGTAACGGTGACGGATACTATGCTCGCTTTTTAGATAGCGGAGTGCTTACTTATGCATCTTATTATGGAGACACATCGACTCAAGTATTTGAGGATATAGTTGTCGATTTAAGTGGAAGAACTTTTGTATGTGGCAGCACCAATTCACCTACCGGAGGTACACCCGGAACACATCAACAAAATTACGGTGGTCAAATTGATGGCAGTTTGTCTTGTTTTGATTCTTTCGGTTCGCCAGCTTGGACTACCTATTATGGAGGAAATTTCTATGACGATTTAAAGTCCATTGCATTGGTGGACAATACTTTAATTTTTTCGGTTGGAACAACAACAAGCTTTAATAACATTGCAACTCCTGGTGTACACCAGAGTTCTAAAATGGGTGTTGATGATGCGTATATGGTTAAGTTTAGTCAATTGTTACCCAGCATAGGCATTGATGAGAATGAGGGTCGAACTTCACTTGCTGTATATCCAAATCCTGTTACCGCAGGGCAAGAAATAAATTTCAGTTCTGCCCTTCCGGTGCAAGCTATTTTCAAAATGTATTCTATAAGCGGACAAGTTGTTTTTGAAAGTATTATAAACGATTCTAAAGTTGTCTTACCCGCTCGTAAATTTCCGAAGGGTGAATATCAATTCACCATCTCCGATAAAAATAATTTGATAGGAAGTGGAAAGATTTCTTATCAATAAGGATCAACATCTAAATGCAGTTGAACATTATGAAACTTTTGATTCTGATCAAATTGTTTCATTGCATTTGACAGTTTATTCCGAACCACATGTGGTGACATATGCTCAGGAATTTTGACCAATATTTTTCTTAAGTATTGATTTTTAATTCGCGATACTTCCGGCAACACAGGACCATATACTTCTTTTCCAAATTCACTTTTCAAAAGACTAAACAAAAGACGTGAAGCCGACTGTACATGATCCGATTTGCGGTGTCGCAAATAAATTTCGATTAAACGACTAAAAGGTGGATAGAAAAACTGCTTTCGTTCTTCCAATTCATATTCAATAAATCCATCATAGTTGTGATCTTTCACAAGTTCAATTACCGGATGTTCAGTATTATACGTTTGAAGAATCACTTTTCCTCTTTTGACTCTCCTTCCTGCCCTGCCACCCACTTGCTCCAACATTTGATAGCTGCGCTCAGCTGACCGAAAATCAGGAAAATTCAAAAGCAAATCAGCGTTTAGTATTCCTACCAATGATACATTAGAAAAATCAAACCCTTTTGTTACCATCTGAGTCCCAATCAATACTTGAGCTTGCTTTTTTTCAAAGGAAGATAGAATGTTCTGATAGGCTGTCTTCGTTTTTGCCGTATCAAAATCCAAACGTGCAATATTGATTTTTGGGAAATGTATGCTGAGTTCGTCCTCAATTCGCTCGGTACCAAATCCCTTTGTCAATAATTTTGATTGTTTGCATTCCGGGCAATGTTCAGGCAATGACTCAGAAAAACCACAGTAATGACACATCAATTTATTATAGTACTTGTGCAAGGTTAGTGTAACATCACAATTCGCACACTGTGGAATGTATTGACAAGTTTCACATTGAATAAATGATGAATATCCTCTTCTATTTTGAAACAATATGATTTGCTCATCGGCTCCCAAAGCAGTTTGAATTTCATCCATGAGCACTGATGAGAAATATCCTTTAAGTTTTCCTTTGTTCCTTTCTTCCAGCATATCAACTATACAAAGCTCAGGTAATTGAACACCTCCATAACGCTCAGACAATTGAATCAACTTGTATTTTTCTTTCTGCACGTTGTATATACTTTCAATTGCTGGGGTAGCAGAAGCCAATACAATATGACATTGATGATGTGCCGCCAAAACAACCGCCACATCACGAGCATGATATCTCGGTGCAGGATCTTGTTGCTTATACGATTGATCATGCTCTTCATCAATTATAATTAATCCCAACTGAGCAAAGGGAAGAAACAAAGATGAACGTGCTCCGATGATAATCTGAAAAGGATCATTGTTTATATTCTCTTGTCGACCAAAGTTTAACACACGGTGATAAATAACCGACCGATCGCGATCGCTGTATTTAGAATGATACACCAACAAATTTTGCCCATAAACTCTTTCAAACCTTTGAATCATCTGGGTGGTTAATGCAATTTCGGGAAGCAAATACAGCACTTGCTTTCCTTGTTGTATGCAATCATTTATCAAGTGTTTGATGATTTCAGTTTTGCCACTGGAGGTTACACCATGAAGCAAAACAGGGGTTTGATCGGTTTTAAAGATCTCTCGAATTTGTTCCAAAGCTTGCTTTTGGAATGGTAGCAAAGATCGTGCTTCAATATTCTTCTTTATTTCACCCGGAATATAATCGACTTCAAAACTGATTAATATTTCTTTTTTGATCAATGCATTTACAACTGCTGAATTAACATCTTTCTTTTCGAGCAATCGACTACGATCCACCATCTTTGCATTTAAATCGTTTTGCAATTGAAAAAATAAAAGGAGTGCTTCGAATTGCTTTGGGGCTCTCTTCTCCAAATGCTCAATAACTTTTTTCAACTCTAGTTCATCATTGTATACTGCATTTAACGACAAAACTACCGGCTTTCGGGTGGGTTGTACATTATACGACTCCTCCGATTGAATAAGCTCTTTTTCAATGAGTGACTGTACAATAGGCATTGCATTTCTCAAACCCAAAAAAGCTTCAAGGTCTTTCAATCTTACTTTATTGTTATTGGATAAGTATGTGATAACCTCCTTCTCTCTTTCATTCAACAGCTCCACATCAAAATCAACTTCATTATTCAAGCTCAGAGATGAATCGCTCTCAATTCTCAAACGCGATGGCAGAGCAGCAATCATCACTTGTCCTAACGAACAAGCATAGTACCAGGCAATCCATTCCCAAAGTTTAATTTGCTCTTTCGTAACAATAGGTTCTCGATCGATCAGTTCAACAATTTCTTTTAGGGTTTTAACTTTGGGTCTATTGTTGTGAATTTTATAAACAATGGCAGAGTACATTTTGTGCGACCCAAAAGCAACCATAACACGACATCCAACCTGAATATCGTTTCGCATTTGATCGGGAATGGAAAATGTATAGGCTTGATTGAGCTTTAGAGGCAAAACAACATCAGCAAACATCTAGGATCCTCCTTCAATCGTTTGATCCATTTTCTTTTTACTTCCGCTATACAGTTCGTAGGCTCTTAGCTTGCAAGGAATAGACCCGTTAAATACTTGCTTTTGCCATTTTGGTTTTAACCCAATTTGTTTACTCTCATCGTGATCCATGCTTAGAATATATGCAGAAAAATTAACCGCATTATGTTTTAACCACGAACCTAGATCATTATAAAATCTTCTTATGTTCTCACTGGTCAACCTCTCGCCATAAGGTGGATTTGCTACAATAACGCCCGCTTCTTCTTTTGGTTCAAACTCATTAAAATCTTTGAATATAAATCGTATACAATGGTCAACATTTGCAGAGGAAGCATTTTCTTTAGCGGCTTCCAGCACTCTTTGACTGATATCCACACCAATCAATTTAATCTCAGTATTAGCAATAGATTGATCCGCCTCCTGACGAATTTGTGTGAATAGTTTTGGGTCGAAATCACGCCAACTAAAAAATCCAAATTTTTTTCTTTTCTCTTGCGAAGGTCTATTCAATGCCATGCGCGCAGCTTCAGTTAAGAGTGTGCCACTTCCACAAGTAATATCGATCAAAGGGACTTCTCCATTCCATCCGGTCCACTTTATAATGGCAGCGGCTACAATTTCATTCAATGGTGCTGGTCCAGTTTCTTGCCGATATCCCCTTTTGAACAAAGGTTCACCACTACTGTCGAATGATAAGATTGCTTGGTTATTGCTCACATGTAAGTGAATCTTTAAATCAGGATCAATGGTATTAACATTCGGTCGCTCCCCATATTTATCTCTAAATCGATCGGCTATTGCATCCTTACATTTTAGCGCAGCATATTTTGTGTGATCGAGTTTACTGTTGATCAATACCGCATTAATTGAAAAAGTATCTTGTAGAGAAAGAAATTTTTCCCATTCAATTGCTTTTACTTGATCGTACAATGATTGCTCATCACCGCATGGAAAACGGGTAAATTCTACTAATACTTTAATTCCAAACCTGCTTAAATAATTTACTCTATAAATGTCTTCTTTGCTTGCAGAAAACTCAACTGCACGTTTTAAAATTTTACATTCTTTCTGACATATTGAATTAATTTCTTCTGCAAGAAGCTCTTCCATTCCTGCAAAACATTTAACTACAACTAAAGCCGGATATTGAATCATTTGATTTGTATCTTTTATTTGCTTAACCAACCTCTTCTGTAAAACATATACAACTGAAGAATAACCAAAACCAACATAACAAGTAACACGGTTATATAACTATAGGGATGGTACATTTCAGGCATGTTGAAAAAATACTCTTCTCCTGAGATTGGATCTGATTTAGGAAAATTCATTCCATAAATACCAGCGATAAAAGTCAGAGGAATAAAAATGGTAGAAATAATCGTTAACACTTTCATCACACTATTCATACGATTGTTGCTATTCGATAAATGAATTTCAATCAATCCACCTGAAATTTCCTTATACGATTCCAACACATCCATACTAAATCGAACATGATCCATCACATCTCGTAAATACAATTTCGATTCATTACCAAAAATATCAGAATCGCTTCGCAATAATTCATTTACCTTTTCTCGCTCCGATACCAAAGTTCTACGAAGAAAAAGAAGTTGCTTTTTCACATCTTGTATATCTGAAATACTATACAGCCCTTCATCAGAAAAAAACGAATCCTCCATCCTTTCCAATTTTTCACCCAGTGAATCGATTACAGGATAAAACATATCGATTACCGAATCTTGCAAAGCATACATCAAGTAATCGGTATTACTTTTTCGAATAAGTTTACCGCTCGAGTCCAATCGTTTCTTAACCGAATCAAAATGATCATTATCCGATTCTTGAATGGAGATTAAAATCTTATTGGCCATGAAAAATGAAACTTGTTCGCTTTTCAATTCTGACTCTTCATTGTTAAACACCAAACGAGTAATAACAAAAATATGATCAGGATAAAAATCAATCTTTGGAGAATGCCCCGTATTTATAACATCTTCAATTTCCAACCGGTGCACCCCAAATGCTCTTGAGAAATATTTTATCAAACTCAAGTCGGGTTTCCCTTTCACTTCAATCCATTTGTTGAAAGTCTGATTTTCAGCTAAAAGAATTTCCAAATCAGATACACTACTGCACTGTATCGCTTTTACTTCAACTTCATTGTAAAATATCACATTTGTGTTTGGGAAAGTACTCAGCTCCTCTTCATGAAAATGACCAGGGCTCGTACCCGGCACAAATTTCTTTGCAGATTTATTTACGTAGGATTGTTTCTTTTTTCTACGGGACTTCATTCCGACAAATGTAACAATTTATTGGGGTGAACTTTGGTTATTAACACCTGTTGGGATATAAATAAATCAATCTTTTCAGTTCTACAGGAATCATAAATTTATCTTTGTTTAAACTAGAAATGCAATGCACTTACACGTTATTGATTGGATCATCATCTTTGCCTTTTTGGGTATTTCCTTCTTTATTGGATTCTACTACAAAAACCAATCATCCAAAAGCTTAAGCGATTACTTTTTAGGTGGCCGACAATTGCCATGGTACCTGGCAGGTATTTCGATGGTAGCTACTACTTTTGCGGCCGATACCCCGTTAGCGGTAACCGAATTGGTAGGACAAAAAGGAATTGCCGGTAACTGGCTGTGGTGGAATTTTTTATTGGGTGGAATGCTCACCACTTTTTTCTTTGCGCGACTATGGTACAAAGCGAATGTACTCACCGAAATTGAGTTGATTGAGTTTAGATACAGTGGAAAACATGCAGCTATACTTAGAGGATTTAAGGCGCTTTATCTTGGACTGTTTATGAATTGCCTCATCATTGGCTGGGTCAATGTAGCCTTGGCTGAAATTCTGAAAGTATATTTCAACTTAGAACATACCGAAGCTTTCTTATGTGTAGGAGGCTTTATGGTTTTAACCATGATCTACTCTTCTTTAGGAGGTTTAAAAGGGATTGCAGTTACCGATGTTTTTCAATTTACAATAGCAATGCTTGGATGCATCATATTGGCTGTTATCGTTCTCAATTCAGATAAAATTGGTGGCATTACCGGACTTAAATCTAAACTACCTAAAGAAACTTTTAACTTTTTCCCTGAGTTTGGAAACACTTCGCACAACGGAGTTTTTGTAATTGGTATTGGAGCATTTCTGGCTCATATTGCCGTTCAGTGGTGGGCCAGTTGGTACCCCGGTTCTGAACCAGGTGGTGGAGGCTATGTGGCACAAAGAATGATGAGCACCCGAAACGAAAAAGAATCGGTATATGCTACCCTCCTATTTCAGATCGCTCATTATTGTCTTCGTCCTTGGCCTTGGATTATCATTGCATTGTGTTCATTGGTTTTGTATCCTGAATTGACCACTGAAAATAAAAAAGCAGGTTTTGTAATGACTATGAAAGACTTTTTACCAGCAGGTTTACAAGGATTATTATTGGTTGCATTTTTTGCTGCATACATGAGTACAATCTCCACTCAATTGAATTGGGGTGCCAGTTATTTGGTCAATGATTTGGTAAAACGATTTGGTAAAAACACTAAAGAGAATGATGAAAAGTTAATGGTCAGGTATGGTAGAT
>DAOQTX010000078.1:0-6990 GCA_035340715.1 Bacteroidia bacterium
ACTTATTCGGCTACGGTGAGTAACTCAAGTGGTTGTTCTGGCACCAGTAATGTTATAGCTGTTACATATGCTAGTTTGCCAAATGCGCAAATCACCGCTTCAGGAAATACCACATTCTGTCAGGGGTCTTCAGTAACACTCACTTCAGGATCAGCTCAATCGTACATGTGGTCAGATGGATCGAGTACCTCAAGCATCAATGTAACATCAAGCGGTAATTATACCGTTATGTTGACGAATGCCAGTGGTTGTACAAATATTTCAAGTCCAGTTCAAGTTAACGTGTTAGCCAATCCGATTCCAGTAGTTAGTAATAACACTACTACAACATTCTGTCAGGGAGGAAATGTTACACTTAATGCTAGTGGTGGAATGAACTATGCATGGTCAACCGGTGAAACAAGTAGTTCAGTAGTAGTTTCTTCGACCGGATTATACTCTGTAACGGTTAGCGCAGCGAATGGATGCACTGCGGTGTCAAACAGTATTCCGGTAACGGTTTATCCTTTACCTGTAGCTACTATTTCTTCGAGTGGAAATCTAAATCTAAATGCTGGACAATCGGTAGTGCTCACAGCTTCGCAAGGCGCTAGTTATTATTGGATTCCTGGCGGACAAACCAGTCAAAGCATAACGGTTTCTTCTGCTGGAACATATCAGGTAATGGTCATGTCGGCCAATAATTGTGTAAACTATTCAAGTCCTGTTCAAGTAACAGTAACAGCTCAAGTAAGTATAAGTACCAGTGGGGCTACAGCAATTTGTAATGGAACTCCATTGACATTAACTGCTTCAGGTAGTGGAAACTACTTATGGTCAACGGGTGAAACAACTCAAAGCATAACAATAAATCAAGGAGGAGTTTATACCGTATCCTTATTTGATAACGGAGGTAATACTTTAAGCAACGATCAAATATCAATTACATCTTCGCCAACACCTGATGCTCCAAGTATTGCCATTTCATATATACCGAATACAGCTTATCAATTAACGGCTTATGAGCCAACTGCCTTTACATACATTTGGTCCAATGGTCAAACCAACAGCAGTATTATGGTCAATAATGCAGGCAACTATACGGTTAAAGCTGTAAATGCATACGGATGTATTTCATCAGTTTCACAAATGACCGTTACCGGGGTATCAAATTTAGGATGTACGCAAGCGGATATGTTAACCGAGTATGATGTTTTAGATACCTCAGCAGTATTAGCTTGGAATCCTGCTGTAGTTGCAGATTATTTTAAAGTTATCGTTCAGGAAGTGGGTTCAATGAATCAAATCGTTAAAAATGTTCCTGGATATCAATCGAGAATTCAAGTGAATGGTCTAACACCGGGACGTACCTATGACTGGAATGTAGTTTCATATTGTGGATCAAATGTTCATTATAGTGCAATGGAATCGTTCACTACACGTAATGGAAATTTAGTTTGTGGTTCTACTCCACAGAATACACAAGCGGTTAATATCATGGCGCAAGAGGTTACTCTGTTATGGTATTCAACAGATGCAGTTCAATTCAGAGTTCGTTATAGAGTACTAGGACAAGCCGGATATGACCACAGATATTTTACTGGAACAGAAGCAATGGCCGGAGCAATGCTTAAAGGCTTATCACCTGGAACAACTTATGAATGGGGTGTGCAAGCACTTTGCGATGGCATTTGGAGTTTGTATTCCGGAAAGAAATATTTTACAACCCATGATGCTTGCTTGATGATGTTTACTCCTTACACTACTCATATCAATGATATATCTGCAAAAGTAAATTGGCAACAATTAGTAAATGTAGATAGCGTACGTGTTCGATTTTGGAAAACTGGTTTCAATGGAGACTTACGTTATAAGAAGACCGTAACGTCAATGAATGGTACTTCTTGTACTCTGCTTGATTTGGAGCCGAATACAACTTATACGTATCAGCTCATGTCATTCTGCCCTTGGGGTCGTTCAGATTATGGCGATACTTTGCAATTCACCACTACCAATATTGCTCAGCTATCGGGCAATTCAGATGATTTGTTGCAATTGAATTCTTATCCCAATCCAGCAATTGATAAATTAACTTATGCCTTTGACAATCCTGAACAAGGAGAATACAAAATAATGATATGCGATATGGCGGGAAAAATTCTATTCAGCGAGTTACGTATTGCGGAAGAAGGCGCTACATCCGATTATATTAACGTTGATCCATTTGCTCGAGGACTTTATGTACTCGTATTGCAGAAGAAATCGATGACAAGTCGATTTAAATTTTCTTTGAACTAAAAAAAGTGTTGAGAGTTAATAAGAGCGGTACCTTACGGGATATCGCTCTTTTTTTATTCAAAATCTTCGTAGAGCAAATATTTCTTTCTTACCAATTTAAAGGCATCAATTCCATCGCGCCACGAAGCTTTAATTTCAGCTTCAGTTTTACCTGATTTGATTTGTTCTTTCAATTCATAATTGCCGGAAAGTTTGTCAAAAAAACTGTTAAAGAACTTTTCTTTATCGGGGTAGTATTTGTACGATTCAATAAGCCATGGAAGATAAATTCCTCCATATTCTTTCATATATGTCGACCCAAATTCTTGAAGGTTTACTCCATTGCAAATCTTTCCTTCGTGTGGAGGATTTTTTGCTTTTCCTTCAATACTCTTGGGAGTAAATTGATAGCCGCCCAATTCAAACCCAGGAAATCCAAATACCTGAAAAGGTAAATCTGTTCCTCTTCCCAGGCTAACATTCGTTCCTTCAAAAAAACACAATGAAGGATACAAATACACTGAAGCCATATTCGGAAGATTAGGCGATGGAGCCACCGGTAAATGATATCGGTCGGTGTGTGAATAATTGGAACAAGTAATCACTTTCAGAGAACAGGGTTGTTTACTTTCCAATAAATTCTCTCCATTGAGCATCAAAGCATATTCTGCAATTGTCATGCCATAAACAATCGGAATCGACTGCATTCCAACAAAAGATTTAAATTTTTTATTGAGTACCGGACCATCAATATAAAAGCCATTTGGGTTAGGACGATCAAGCACAATGATCTCTTTATTATTCTTTGCACATGCTTCCATCACCAATTGCAAAGTTGATATAAATGTATAAAATCGTGTGCCCACATCTTGAATATCAAATACCAAAATGTCTAGGTTTTGTAAGTCTTTATCATCAGGTGCTTTTTTGTTTCCGTATAATGAAACAACCGATATGCCGGTAATCGGATCAATGCCTGAAGAAATTTTTTCACCCGCACCAGCTTCTCCTCTAAAACCATGTTCAGGCGCAAAAATCGTTTTAATCATTACTCCTCTAGATGTCAAGGTATCGACTAAGTGAATATTTCTTACTTGTGCAGTTTGATTGCAAACAATTCCCACATTTTTGTTTTCTAAGAGTGGAAGGTATTCTTCCATCCGTTCAGCTCCTGTCTTTATTTTATTTAGGCTATCAGATAGATGAGAAAAGCGATATTGATCTTGTGAACATGCATTCAATGAGATCAAAATGATAAAAAAGAATAATAAATTTCTAACCTTTGCGATAGACATTTGAAATTTCATTTACATATACAAAGTTAAACATTGAACATTGAGACTTTCATAGCCAAACGTATTCTTTTTAACAGGAGTTCAGGAATGATGATTCGCCCGGTCATAAGACTGGCTGTATTAAGTGTAGCATTGGGCATAGCGGTGATGGTTTGTTCCGTTATGATTATCAGTGGATTCAAAAGAACCATTGTAGAAAAGCTGACAGGCTTTAGTGCGCACATACAAATTTCTTCCTTCAATAATAATAACTCATACGAAGTAGAGCCCATTGAATTTGATTCAACCTTGTATCAGCAAATTTTATCCAACCATAAGGTTGAACATTTGCAAGTGTATGCTACCAAGGCAGGCATTATAAAATACAAAGACGAATTTCAAGGGACATTGGTGAAAGGTGTAAACAACACTTTTGATGTCAATTTTTTTAAAGATAAATTGGTAAAGGGGATGGTTCCTGATTTTAGTTTATCTGAAAAAAGTAATCAAGTATTAATCAGTTCTGCAAGTGCCCAATTATTGCAACTCGATGTTGATTCATCATTTTTAGTTTATTTTATTCAAGACCCTCCTCGATATAGAAAGCTTACTGTGGCAGGTATTTATGAAACAGGATTAGGTGAATTTGATGAGTTGTATTTAATCGCTGATGTTAGGCATATTCAAAAGCTAAACGATTGGGGCGATAATCAGTTTGGTGGTTACGAAGTATTTGTAAAAGATTTTTCTAAAGTCGAAGAGGTTAATAATGAGTTGTATCAGAGTTCAGGGTTTAACTACAATTGCCAATCAGTAAAAGAATTGTACCCTCAAGTTTTCAGTTGGCTTGATTTACAAAATATGAATGTGTGGGTCATTATTATTCTAATGTTTATAGTTGCAGGTATGAATATGGTTTCTACTTTATTAATCGTAATGCTTGAGCAGACAAATTTAATTGGCATATTAAAAGCACTGGGTGCGTATAATTTTTCTATAAAAAAAATATTTGTTCGTGTAGGATCTTACTTAGCGATAATAGGAATTGTATTCGGTAATTTAATAGCATTGACATTGGGCTATCTTCAAGTGGAATTCGAGTTATTCAAACTAGACCAAGCATCCTACTATATGAACAAAGTTCCGATACACTTTGACTTATATAGTTTACTTCTGCTTAATCTCGGTACTTTTATATTGTGCGTTGCGCTATTGTTTATTCCGGCACGTTTTGTTACAAAAGTCAATCCGGTAGAAGCTATGCGTTTTGATTAGACCAATTGAAGGGTAAAATGTACCTTTGCGCAAAATTTCTATAATGTATTACAATAATATTCTTGAAACTATAGGTAAAACGCCTCTAATTAAGCTAAACAGAGTTATTGAAGGAATACCCGCTACAGTTTTAGCAAAAGTCGAAACGTTTAATCCAGGCAATTCTATAAAAGATAGAATGGCGCTAAAAATGATTGAGGATGCTGAGAAGGCTGGTATCTTAAAACCTGGTGGTACAATCATCGAAGGAACATCAGGAAATACAGGGATGGGTTTGGCTATTGGAGCAATAGTAAAAGGATATAAATGCATATTTACCACTACAGATAAACAATCAAAAGAGAAGGTTGATGCATTAAAAGCATATGGGGCTGATGTAATTGTTTGTCCAACCAATGTTGAGCCTGAAGATCCGAGAAGTTATTATTCTGTTGCAGCAAGGTTGAATAAAGAAATCGAAAATTCCTTTTATCCCAATCAATACGATAATCCTTCTAATGCTCAAGCACATTACGAAACCACCGGACCTGAACTTTGGGAACAGACCGAAGGAAAAATTACTCATTTGGTAGTAGGAGTGGGTACAGGAGGTACTATTTGTGGAACTTCCAGATATTTAAAAGAAAAGAATAAAAATTTGAAGGTATGGGGTATTGATACCTATGGATCGGTTTTTAAAAAGTATAAAGAGACAGGGATCTTTGATAAGGCTGAAATTTATCCTTATGTAACCGAAGGAATTGGAGAAGATTTTCTTCCAAAGAATGTCAACTTCGATCTAATTGATCTATTTGAAAAAGTAACCGACAAAGATGCTGCAATTATGACTCGTAAAATTGTAAGTCAGGAAGGAATATGGGTAGGAAACTCAGCAGGATCTGCTATCGCTGGTCTTCACCAACTCAAAGATAAACTGACTAAGGATGATGTTGTCGTAGTTATTTTTCACGATCATGGATCGCGTTATTTGGGAAAAATTTTCAATGATGATTGGATGAGAAGCAAAGGCTTTATTGATGTAAAAGGGATGACAGCCATAGAAATGGTGTCCTCTAAAAATAAAAGTGAGCTAATCACAATTGATGAAAATGAAACGATTCAGGCAGCACTTAATCTAATGGTGGGAAGAAATATTTCGCAAATACCGGTTACATCCGATCAAAGAATTGTCGGATCTGTAAATGAAAATCATTTGTTTGAAATTGTTTTTAAAAATGCCGAGATGAAACGAAAGAACCTTAAGGAAGTAATGCAAGCCGCATTTCCTTTTGTTGACGCCAGTACCAATATTGAATCCTTGGCCCAGATGTTAAGTAAAGATCAATCGGCTGTTCTGATAAAAGATTTTAAACGCGATCAAACCTATATCATAACACGACATGATGTAGTGAGTGCATTGACAGTATAATTGGTATATGAAAAAGCAGGTAATTGATGCTCTAGGGAACTCAGTAACACTGCTAAAAGTGCCGGAGAGAATAGTTTCTCTTGTTCCTTCTCAAACAGAATATCTTGACTTTTTAGGTTTGAAGGATGCTATTGTAGGAATAACTAAATTTTGTATTCACCCTCCCCAACTGCTGAAATCTAAAATAGTAGTAGGCGGAACAAAGAATCTTAAAATTGAAAAAATCAAACAACTAAATCCTGATTTAATCTTAGCAAATAAGGAAGAGAATACAAAAGAGGATATAGAGAATCTAATGAATTTAGCGCCTGTTTATGTAAGCGATATTCGAGACTTTGAAGGTGCATATAAAATGATAAATGACATTGCATTTTTGTGTAATAAAGAGTCGAAAGCTAGCGCACTGATTGAATCGATTGAAGAGTCTTTTCAAACTCAAAGATTTATTGGTTCTGATAAAAAGTGTATTTATTTTATTTGGCAAAATCCGTATATGTTAGCCGGAAAGAATACCTTTATTTCTACTATGTTGACAAAAGCCGGCTTTATTAATTCCATACAGGATTCTAAAGAAAACTACCCAGTTTATAGTTTGGAAGAAATTAAAAATTTAGAATATGATTTTATATTCCTGTCTTCGGAGCCATTCCCATTTAAAGAAAAACATAGAAATGAGTTGCAAGATTTATTGAACACAAAAAATGTATTCTTAGTAAATGGAGAGATGTTTTCTTGGTACGGAAGCAGAATGAAATTAGCATCTAAATATTTTCAAGA
>DAOQTX010000079.1:0-5630 GCA_035340715.1 Bacteroidia bacterium
AAGTTAGACATTTTTGTCTACTTTTAAACTGTAGGATTTTTAGGGCTACTTACAACCTTATTCTTCAAATAACAGAGGGATCGATGAAGCTGAACAATTAGATTCTCTTATTCTCTTGATAAGTAATAAAAAACTGTACCAAGAAGAGTATTTTTTTGAAGGGAATAAGCAGGTAATGCGAAAATACTATTACAACAATTCCCAGCTTATTAGAGTGAGGACGGATTTATATTTGGGTAACAAAAGCGAAGAAGGTTTTGAGGAAGTGTATAAATACAAATATATTAGTGAGAAGATAGAGTAAAATTAGCCCCCGCCCGCTGGAATGTTGTGTGAATGGAGGTTCCTGTGAATGTGATCACCAATTTCCTGGCAATTTAATCCATTTGATCAGGAATTAGATTAGGCAAGGCAAGTAATACCAGAATTCCGAGGATAACCAAGACGATCAGAAGTTCGGATAAAGTAAAAGCTTTGAGTTGCCTTTTGTGAAAATATTTAATCATGAGTGCATGTTGTTGTTCAGAAATCGGATTTAACTTCTATTTAGATGCTATGCTAAAGTACACAAAATTATTAACTTTTATTTTAAATATTCAGAAATGACTTCCCCCCAATAAACTGGCCCATTTTTAAATAGCAATTTTCCTTTGCTATATTCAGTACGATAAATATTGATAGGAATAAACCCCTATTCCTTCAGCATTGGTAAATTTATGTCTTTCTTAAGTTCACCACCTTCAAATAAAATAAATTTTAGGCTATTCTGCTTTTTGATGTTTTCTTTTAGAAAGCAATGATTTTAAACTGCTATTGCATTCCAAACTTGAAATTCATAAGCAAAAGAAATTGCAAGCCCGACAGATATAAATATCAAATTTCTTTGAAGCAACTATAGCCAAATGAAAATAATATTGTAATATTGAAATCCAGTTTCTGAAATTTGCCTCTAAGTAATAATATTGACGCTTCGAGATTCCAGTTGAACTTTCGGGTTAATACAACTATCCACAAGAATACCATTAAAGCGAACACAATTAATATATCTTCCCTCACATATGGGCAACAAGTTAGCCTTCACTTTTAAATCTTGTAGTCATGAAAACATTTTTACTAAATATTATTTTATGCTTTGTCTGTTCAGTAACGTTTGCACAGTGGACCCAACTTCCGGGACCTGGAGGTGGAAGGGTATATTCCTTGGCATCAATCGGAAGCAATCTCTTTGCGGGAACAGAAGGAGCAGGCGTGTTTCAGTCTATTGATAACGGTTTATCTTGGACTCCTATTAACAATGGATTAGGGCATCATACAATTCAAGCTATGGCCGTAAGTGGCAATAGTCTTTATGCAGGGACTCCAATAGGTCTTTTTAGAACAGATAATAATGGATCTACATGGATCGCAATGAACCTCGGAGTTAGTGGAGCCTCCATAAAGTCTTTAGCTGCTAGCGGATCTACAATTTTTGCCGGCTCCTACGCTCACGGCGTGTTTTTGTCATTGAATAACGGGGCTTCGTGGTCGTCAGTAAATACCGGGTTAACCCACGATAAAGTAAATGCACTTGCAATTATAGGTTCAAATGTATTTGCAGGAACACAGGGTGGCGGAGTTTATTTGTCGACAAATAATGGAACCAGCTGGGCGACAGTAAATGTAGGGATACCAGATACAACAATTTATGCCTTTGGGGTCCTTGGCACAAATCTATTCATAGGAACATACAGAGGCGGAGTTTGTTTGACTACCGATTTTGGAACAACTTGGAGCAGCCGAAATAATGGAATTGGAAATGGGGTGATTAATTCATTCGCAACCAAAGGAACAAAGATATTTGGAGGACACAATACTGGTAACGTTTTTGTATCGGATGATAATGGTTTAAATTGGCTACCTAAAAGTGTTGGGGTTCAAAACGCATATAATCATGCCTTGAATTATTCCGGAACAAGTTTAATAGCCGGTACCAAAAACGGGGTTTTTATTTCAGAAGATGATGGAGACACATGGACAATCAGGAATCATGGACTTTCTAATACTTATGTTAAGGATATAGAGGTTCAAGGGTCAACTTTATTTGTAGCTACTTTTGGCGACGGAGTTTTAAAAAGTACTGATCAGGGCAACTCTTGGACAACATGTAATGCCGGGTTACCGACAATGGACTTTCACACATTAACCATAGATGGAGCGAATATATATGCAGGATCGTTTGATGATGGTATTTTTTATTCTAACGATGGAGGAAATTCTTGGAGTGGATTGAATAATGGAATAAGTAATGGAAATATTAAAACAATACTTGTTGCAGGAACAATCCTTTTTGCAGGAGGAGCCGGAGGAGTTTACAAGTCTAGCAATAGTGGCGCTTCTTGGACATCTATGAGGACAGGGCTTACAAACTATCACATAATTGGCCTCGTTGAATTAGGTTCAAATATTTATGCAGCTTCTGATGGCGGTGGAATTTATGTCTCTTCCAATTCGGCGACTTCCTGGTCTCCTGTGAATAATGGAATCAGTGATCTTAGAGAATATTGTTTGACAGTGAATGGGGCTAACTTGTATGCCGGATCTCAAAATGGCAAAGTGTATTTTTCAGATAACCTTGGATTTTCATGGACAAATATTGGATTTGCTACTACAGGGGTAGGGCAAGTAAGGGACATTATGTTTAAAGACTCAACTATGCTGGCAACAACCCATAGCCTGGTTTATTTTTCAAACAATAATGGTCTAGACTGGGATTCAATTGACGGCACAGGAATGGATGTTAACAACTTATATTGTACAACCATAAGTGGGAACAACCTGTTTGCAGGAACATCGCAAAAGGGTGCATTTGTTAACTCAAGTATTCTCTTAAGTTTGAATAAACTAGATTGGGATAATTCACAGATTACACTCTTTCCGAACCCTGTTTCAAAAGGAGATGTTTTTTTCACATTGAGTAGTAATGTTGATTTTGTGGGGGCAACAATATGCATTTACAATACGCTAGGACAGGTAATGCATACGGAAACAATATCAGGAATTTCTAAAAAAGTAATAAGTTTAAAAGATGTTCTGCCCGGAGTTTATTTTGTAACGGTCGTTGAAAATGGAAGATCCAACACCAGGAAGCTAGTTGCTAATTAATACTTTCGGATTTAATTCGCTATCAATATAATGAAACCTAAAAACAACTTGGACTGCAATCCACAAATCAATAGATATTCTAAACGTATAGTATATAATATTCCACGGATTTAAAACAGGATGCTAAGTTAGGAATTTAACGCTTATATTTGGCAGTCCCATGGTAAAATGTAAATATAGACCTTTAATAATCAATTATATTTAGAGCTTTTTTCTAATTTTCCCTACCCTTAATTGACCGAATTTTTAGGGAGATTACTCAGTGATGCTACGTTCTACCATTCGAAGAAAATATATGGTGGTTTGGGCATGTCCAAGATAAGGAGATTGCATCGGCTTGACTAGGAAAATTTCAACCTAAAAAAACTGGTTGCAATTCAGTCGCAAATTATTTTCTAAAAAACTTTTCTGGAGCAATAAGCAGGTTTTTTTTGGGCGGGGGCTTGAAACATTCACAGGAGGCAATACCATTTTTAAGTGGTGATTCCAACAAAACTATTTACTTGCTCTACCTGCGCTTTATTGTTCAACCATAATACCGAACGAACAGTACCATGAGTATCACTAATAACCAGCTTATACCGAGACAAAAAACCTATCATAACTAATAAAGCTCTAGAGCCTTGGGTACTACCATAATCAATAGTATCACTTACCAACCTTCCTTTTAAGATTGTTGTTTTTGAGAATAATCCCGGATATTTAACAACCTTTGTCTCCCTACCATTATTAATTATATAGTAAAATCCTTTAACATTAATCAGAAGAATGTAGGTGATAACGAAAAGTATACTGACATAGAAAAGAGTCATTAATATTCTCATTAATATAGGTACTGAAGATTGAAAAGGTAGAAAAATTGCTCCAGTTAAGAAGGGAAGGGAAAACAAAACAAGTATTACGGTAAGTAACACACTTCTATTCCTATGAATCCTGATTTTTAATTCTTGCATAAGCCTAAATCTTGATTGATTCGATTACTTTGTTAGTTGTGTTGATAAAGTCTCTTTTCATCGAACCATTATATTCACTCATAAATGTAAGAACCCACCATGAATTTTTAAAATCGATGAGATATGACAACCCCAATATATTAACATCACTTTGAGTAAAGGAATACTTGTAAAGTAGTATATCGAAAGCACTATTTTTAGGCTTTGTATAACCATTGTATTCGATCCCAAATTGAGAAAGTTGTGCTTCTGCAAGCCAATTAGTACAAAACGAATTAAAATCTACTGCTGAACCAACATCATACTGAGTTCCTATAAGATTTGTGCAGAATACACTTGAACATTCACCTTTAATAGCAAAGTTATAGCCCTTTTCTGTTGCTTCACTCTCAACTAAATTCCAGTCAGCAGGGATTTCAATTGAGAATGAACCAACATCGATTCTTTCTCTTTCAATTCCCTGATTAGGTATGGTCATAACCTTTAAATTATCTATTGAATTAGCGTTATTTTCTGAATCCACATTAAAAGCACCACCTACTAATAGTAGCGTCGTAAAAAAAACATAAATCAATTTCTTAGTTTTTCTCATTAGTTATTTCAAATCCAAATTTTACACCTGCTCCTAATCCGACATGTACTTTTCCCTTTGCTTTAAAGTCTCCTGATTCTGAATTGTACAACACCCCAAGATCAGCACCAATATGTGCGGACCCTAAAGAACCTCCATAAGTCAACTTAATTTTAGTACCAAAAACGGTTACTCCAAAGCTAGCATCTCCTTTGAGTGCATATGCACCTGCACCTGCACCTACCATTGCTCCATAATTATCATCAGCCCCTGTATATACACCAGCCATACCTTCAGCTTCTGCCAAGAAAATAGCCCCTTCGCCTGCGCCAAAAGCATTCCAGCGATCAGTTCCTATCCGTGCTAACGCATCCCCCTTCAGTCCATATGCTTCAGTGCCACCTTCTGCATAAATCCCACTTAAGCCAAAGCCTGCATCTCCATCGTATCCAACTCCAAAACCTCTTCCCTTACCTTCTGCACCAGCATATTCATAATCTGCATACGCACCAATCTGATAACCCGAAGCTTTGTAGCTTGTTTCTGTTTCAAGAGTGTTTGAACCAATTGGGTATCCGTATGCGCCTAAATCTCTATCTGCCGTGATCTTAACTTCATTCAAGGTTGTTGCCCAAGTTCCTTCATCTCCATTGTATGTAAAAGTTGAGCCACCCCATTCATGAGTTGCCCCATTTTCTGCATCGTCTGGGCAAGTAGGACAATCACCATTTGGATCTGTATAGAAAATAGGGTTATTTACAAATGTGGCATAGTTACTGACATTTACTTGATCAACAGGATCTAAGTTCCACCGCCTCAGAAGCCGCGTATCATACTCCCAAAAAAGTGCTGTGTTGTGATTTCCGGTTCCGGAAATTTCGTCAACTTTCTCCTGCCCGTTAAACCCGAAGCGATAATTATCTGAGGAAAAACTTCTTCCTGGTTGCAACATCCCACCGGGATAG
>DAOQTX010000080.1:0-5153 GCA_035340715.1 Bacteroidia bacterium
ATGTACATGGGCGATACCGGAAGCCAGTTTCTTGGTGTGTTTCTCGCCTATATTGGTATTGTTTATTTCTGGAACGATGAATACAGCAATGCACCCATCAGTCACGGCAAACAGGTAATCATTACCCTCTTGGCTTTTTTACTCCCCGTAATCGACACCACCACCGTAGTCATCAATCGTTTGTCGAAAGGGCAATCGCCCTTTGTAGGAGGTAAAGATCATACCACGCACAGCCTGGCATATCTTGGTTTAAGCGATCGTGCCGTTGCTTTCGTGTTTATGATCATTTCATTTGTTTCGGTTGCTCTGTTACTCGTCATAAAATATCAATACACGGAATGGACCTGGTCGCATACCCTTTGGTTTTCCTCCTACATATTGGCCATGTTTTTATTCTTCTTTATTACGTCCCGATTGAACAAATCGAAAAAAGAAAAATCGCCCCAAAGCGCTTCCCCAAAGCTTGAGCCTACACACTCATGAGACGCTTATTGATTCTTACCGGAATAGTCATCACCCTTTCGCTCACTACTCGAATCATTTACCACCATTTTGAAGGGCAATATCAAATGGAAGTGGACAGCACATTCGATTATTCGCAACTTACTTTCTCCAGCGATTTGAATTTTTGTGGAGAAGTAGTCCCCTTAAAAAATGAAAAAGTGTATGATCAATTTTACAGCATTTTAAAAAAAATTGTCCGCGAAAACAGACGAAGCATACAATTGCACAAGCGAAGTTATTTATGGTTCACTGTGATTGATCCCATTCTTGAACGACACGAAATTCCGGAAGACTTAAAGTATTTGGCCATAGTAGAAAGCAAGTTTCTGGAAGGTTCATCTCACAAAGGCGCCTCAGGCTTTTGGCAATTCATGCCGGCTACTGCAGAGCACCTGGGACTTACTGTAAATGAAAATATTGATGAGCGATTGAATGTAGAAAAATCGACCATTGCCGCCTGTCGATATTTGAAATTTCTGAAAAAGAGAACCGGCTCATGGACATTGGCGGCTGCAGCATTCAATATTGGACCCGAAAGGTTGATGCGAAAACTGAATGAGCAAAACATGGAATCGTATTACGGATTGAAACTGAATAGAGAAACGGCTACGTATTTATTTAAAGTAATGGCCTATAAAGAAATGCTGGAACACCCCGATAAGTATGGATTCAGAATAAAGCCGGGAAAAGTAAATTACATTCCCTGGAAAACAGGAAAATGGAATTGCCCGGTAAGTTTACAAGACATTGCTCAGGAAGTGAATGTAGGTACACAGGAAATAAAAGAATACAATCCCTGGATCATCAATGAAGATCAATTTTGTGTTGAAGATTATGTGGTGCTCAAACTTCCCAAATCGCCTAAAAAGCAATTGCAATTGCAGGAAAAATCTCTCTGATCTTTTTTTAGCGGAATACACCTTTATTTTTACTTTTGCACTCCCTGCCCAAGTGGCGAAATTGGTAGACGCACCATCTTGAGGGGGTGGCGCCAACAGGCGTGCGAGTTCGAATCTCGCCTTGGGCACATTTTCTCAATAAAAATATTTTGCTTTGTCCCTGTGACACCTTGGATCATCAATCCGCAACAACAAAGGAAAGATGTTTTACATTCAAAGATGAATCCGGTATCATTTAGGCCATAGATTAACAGTTAAAGACGTTCAACATTCAGTGGAACCCATTCAATTTGCAATAGTAGATGTTGAAACCACCGGTGGCAATGGTTATACCGATAAGATTATTGAAATTGCTATTTTAATTTCTGATGGTCGTTCAATTGTGGACCGATATCATACCCTTATCAATCCGCTGCGACCGGTACCCCCTTTTATTGAAAACCTAACCGGAATAAAGAACAATATGTTGCAAGATGCTCCGGTTTTTGATGAAGTGGCCTATGATATTCTGCGCGTATTGCAGAATAAAATATTTATTGCGCACAATGTTCATTTTGATTTGACTTTTATCCGCGAAGAGTTCAAACAATTGAAATTGAAATACAGCCCGCAAAAGCTATGCACGGTACAGATGGGTAGAAAAGCTTTTCCGGGATTTCAATCCTATAGCTTAAATAATTTTACCCGCAACCTGGGCATATCACTCAATGGTCATCACAGGGCGGAAGCCGATGCCATAGCTACAGCTGAAATTTTTCATAAAATAAATTCAGCTTTCCCTGAAATAGTTGAACAACAATTGAACGAACACGAACCCGTGATCAAGAGACCGGTATTGTTTGATCCCATTGTGTTAGATGAAATGCCCGAAACATCGGGAGTTTATTTTTTTAAGGATATAAAAGAAGAGATCATTTATATTGGAAAAAGCATCAACCTTCGCAATCGGGTGCGAAGTTATTTTATAAAGCACAAACTGTTTTCGAAATACGAAAAGATTGCCAAAGAAACTGCACATATCGATTATATAGAAACCGGCAATGAGCTGATGGCGCTGTTGATAGAAGATGAGGAAATAAAAAAACATCAACCCCTATACAATCAGGCACAAAAAAAATCGAAGTTTCCTTTTGGTCTTTTTTCTGATTACGATCGCGATGGTTATCTCAATCTTCAGATTAGAAAAACTGCAGCTGATGAAATTCCACACACGCAATTTCAGAACCGATCAGAGTACGCCAGTATTTTAGGCAAACAAATAAAACGGCATAGCCTCTGCCCTGCTTTGTGTGGTATTGAATCGGGCTTGAGGCCTTGCTTCGAATATAAACTGCACTTGTGCAATGGGGCTTGTGTAGCAAATGAAAGCAGCGAACAGTACAACAAACGTGTACAAGAAGCATTAAAAGAATTCAGCTATGCTATTCCCGATTTTGTGATTGTAGAAAAAGGACGGCATGCACAGGAGAACGCTATAGTGCTGGTACGATCAGGAAAATATTGTGGACGAGGATATATCGATCGAAATATTTCAATACAAAATGGAGAAGAATTTTTAGAGCATATCGAATACAAAGAAGAAAGTCTTTACTGCCAACGCATTCTCAGGCAATATCTTCGCAAAACAAACAACAAAAAAATAATAACGCTCTAAACCGAATACAATGATTGCGCAAAAGATATGTATGGTACGTCCTGATCATATTCGTTTTAATACGGAAACAGCCGCATCTAATGTATTTCAAAATCAATCTTTACTTAACAACAACATCTTGCAGCAAAAGGCCTGCGCAGAGTTTGACAAAATGTTGAGCGACTTGCGTGAAAGAAATATAGAAATACTTACACCCGACTATTCCGATCAAATAACTTCGCCCGATGCGGTTTTTCCGAACAATTGGTTTTGCGTGATGCCCAATAAAGAAATGCATTTGTTTCCTATGGAATCGAGCTTGCGAAGAGAAGAACGAAACAAAAAACTGATTGAAGAACTTAAACACGCCTGCCAAATTTCTTCTGAGCAGGTACATGATTGGACGGCTTACGAAAAAGAAAACAAATTTTTGGAAGGTACCGGCAGCATGGTCTTCGATCACTTTAATAAAGTATGCTATGCCGCACTTTCCACCCGCTGTCACCCAGAGGTGTTACAAAGCTTCTGCGATCATATTGCCTATCGCCTCGTATCATTTGAAAGCCGGGACAAAAAAGGTATTGCCATATATCACAGCAATGTGATGATGAGTATTGCGGAAAAGTATGCGGTAATTTGTCTGGATAGTTTGCTTGAAAAAAATAAAAAAAGAGTCGTTACTCAATTAGAAAATAGTAAAGAAACCCTGATTGATTGCACGCTTAATCAGATGCTTGCTTTTTGTTGCAACATTATCCAACTGCAAACTAAAAATAATGATCCGCTTTTGGTGATGTCAAGCAAAGCCCACAAACATTTTAACCCAAACCAAATCAAAAACATTGAACGCTATACTGATATTTACACTGCATCAATTGACTGTATTGAACATACGGGAGGAGGTAGCGCCCGCTGCATGATTGCGGAATTGTTTTGAGTATTTTGAGCAATGGCATGTATCATGCAGTCATAACAAGTGATGGGTTTACTAAAGCAGAAAAGCTGGTGCTGCTGAGGCCTTGAGGCTTTTTGTTAAGTAAATTTCTTTCTCAGCCTACTCTTCACTACCTTAGTGCATGACAAAGAGCTATGAAAACTTGTTGCACCACCATTTTTTTTCTCTGCATTTCTCTTTCAGCATTTGCACAGGGAAGAAATCATAATTTCCTTATCGGATATACATCAGGCATTGACACCAATGTTGTATCTAAAAGAGGATGGCTTCAATTTGATACTAATACCGTTACAGTGACACCTGATAATTTTAAAATGCCATTCCGGGCTGCACAAGGTAATATCAGCGATGAGCAGGGCAATCTGCTTATGGTAAGCAACGGCTGCTGGATTGCCGATGCCACGCTCGACACCATGCAAAACGGAGGGGGATTGAACCCTAATTCTTATACTTCTTCCTGGTGCAACAGCACTACCGGGCTTCCATATCATCATTCCGATATTTTTCTGCCTTTTCCGGGCGACAGCACCAAATATATTCTATTCCATCAAACGGGAACAAGCAGCTCAAACTTTAAATCAAGTCATGTTTATTATTCTGTCATTGATATAAATTTAAATGCAGGAAAGGGAGGCGTTATACCCGGTCAGAAAAACGTCAGCGCTTTGCAGGCAGGAATAAATCCGGGCATGGCTGCCTGCCGCCATGCCAATGGCAGGGACTGGTGGATAATCGCCTTTAAAGACAGCAGCGATATTGTATATAAATTTTTGCTTTCTCCTTCCGGAGTTAGCGCACCTGTTCAGCAATCATTGGGTGTTACTCCCTATCCTGTTTACCTGCTTGGTCAGATGAATTTTTCTCCCGATGGAAAAAAAATGGCATATTCCTATTACGATGGCGTTGCAGGTGCATTAAACTATTCCATTCGCTTGTTTAATTTTGACCGGTGCAGCGGCATGTTTTCAAATGCCACAATCCTGAGTTTTACTGAAACCCAGCCGGGACTTGGATTGTCATTTTCTGCCAATTCAAAAAACCTGTATGTTAGTACGGTTAGAAAAATTATCCAGTTTAATGTTGATACCAACAATGTTCAGGCAAGTTTGGATACAGTGGCAGTTTATGACGGGTATTGTTTTCCGTTCAACTTTTTATGCAC
>DAOQTX010000081.1:0-5102 GCA_035340715.1 Bacteroidia bacterium
CCACGTGGTGTCTTTGAATACTGCTATACCTCCTGTGGTTGCAGCCCAAACAAAACTACTGTCATCCATATCAATGCTTCGCACATGATCATCGGGCAACAGCGAGTTTTGCGTGTTGAATACAGTCCAATTCGTGTCGTTGTAGAGAGCTATTCCTCCGGCAAAAGTTCCAAACCACTTTTGGTTTTGATCATCTATATACATGCAGCGTATCGAATTGTTGGGCAATCCCGAGTTGCCGGTATTGAATACAGTCCAGTTGAACATACTATCAATACGAACCAAACCAAAGTCGGTGCCTACCCAATGATTTTTATTCTGATCGGTGGCAATGCAATAAACATTATTGTCGGGCAAAGAAGAGTTGCTGCTGTTGTAAACCGAAAGAACTACTTGTGAAAAGCCGGACATTGTTCCCAACAGCAAAAAAAAAGACAGTATCGTTTTGATCATACACAAAAATAAAAACGCTATGTCGTTTAAAACATAGCGTTGATCATATTAATTCAAAAGTTATTTACTGCACTAAAAATTGAGCGCGGTGAATGGCATTCTCGGTAAACACTTCTAACAAGTACATGCCCGACTCAATATTCTTTAACGATATCTCCGAGCTTATTCCTGAAACATTTCCATTGTAAAGAATTTGCTTTCCACTCAAATCGCTAATCTTTATGGCTTGAATGTTCTCTTCAATATTGTTCAAAGCGATGTTTAAATAGTCGGAAGCCGGATTGGGATAGACAATTAAATTTTCACTTCCACTCATAGCGCTTCTGATATTGGAAGCTGTTGTGAAAGTTCCTGTTTCAACAATGTCGCCTAAATTACCGCTACATCTCGATTGAACCCAAAAGTTATAGGTAGTGCCCGGAGTTAAATTAACCAACCAAATATTGTTAACATTGGCGTGCGTATTTCTATACTTAAAAGGCGAACCCGGAGCAGTTGATTGATATTTGATTCTAAACTCGTCTGCTGTTACTGTTGAATCCCACTCAATATAAGCGCTGACATCATATACTACAGAGGCAGTTAAGTTGATAGGATCCTCACAATTGTAAGCATAAGTAGGGGTAGTAAACTGTACAGGGCTGCTGTACACTACCGGCTGACCGCTACAAACTGTGCGAACAAAAACTTTATAATTGGTATTGGGTGCAAGACCATTCAACTGATATGAAGTGCTGTTCGGAACATTTAAGGTTTTTACCGTTGCACCTTGAGTGCCGGGTATTTTCACTTTTATTTTATACTTGGCAGCTGTGGCATCTGTCCAGGTTATAAGTGCGTCAAAAGGCGTAATGTTGCTTGCGTTAACATTTTGAGGAACACCACAATTGTAACCCTGATTAATTAATACCGACTGTGAGTACGAATTGCTACATCCATTTGCATCAGTATAACTATAAGTAATGGTGTATGGACCTCCAACACCGGCTATCGATGGGTCGAACATAGAACCACTCATTCCCGGGCCGCTGAAAACTCCACCGGCAGGATTGCCAATTAAGGTTACCGGCAAATCGGTATCATCGTATTGCGCATTTAAACCATTAAACGATACTGAAGGAAGTGCGTTAACCGTTACGGTAACCGAGTTCGAACCGCTGCAACCGTTTAAGTCGGTGCCGGTTACAACATAGCTTGTTGTAGATGCTGGCGAAGCATTTACAGAAGCAACGTTTGTCGCATCCAATCCGGTTGTTGGGCTCCATGCATAGGTATCAGCACCCGAAGCAGTAAGAGCAGTTGATGCTCCTTCACAAATGCTAACATCAGGACTTACCGTGATGATTGGATTTGCATTTACAATAACCGAAGCCGAAGCCGTATTGGTACAACCGCTGGTATTGGTACCGGTTACGGTATAAATAGTACTGGTCATAGGGTTTGCGTTCACGCTATTGCCATTGGTATTATCCAATCCGTTGGCTGGCGACCAGGTATAAGTAGTGGCACCGCTGGCATTTAAGGCAGTGCTTTGTCCTTCGCAAATGGTGCTAATACTTGTTGCACTTACAGTAGGTGCAGCATTAACATTAATGGTAATATCAGATGTTGCTGTACAACCATTCGTGGCAGTTCCTTCTACTGTGTAAGTAGTGGTGCTTAGCGGAGAAGCAGTTACTTGAGCACCGCTTCCTGATGATAAAGAGCCCGAGGGAGTCCAGTTATAAGTACTGGCACCATTGGCTGATAATAGTGTTGAGCTGCCTTCACATATAGTATTCAAATTACTGCTTACACTAACGCTAGGCACCGCCAATTGTTTGGTTAAAGTAAAAGGCACGGCCAACACATTATTGTTTTCATTTTCTTCTTCAAAATAATTGTAAGGATCCAAGTGCACTACTACATAGTAATTTCCATTACAGGTATTGGGTGGAATGGTAATATACATGCCCGACAAATACTGATAATAAATATCGGTATAGCCCGAGCTGATTCCCTGTACGGTTGAAGAGCAACCATAATTTCCTCCGCCTAAACCATAATTAGGGAAATTGCTGTTGGTAAGGGTATTTCCTAAACTATCAACACAATGCCCATTGTAATACGAGCAAGTGCCATAATCCATCAAACAAAATGCAAGCTTAGCACCTGTACCTACAATAGGCCAATTGAGTGGATTGGGATCAGCAGTTTGTTTTCTCAAGGTATAAACTCCCCAATCATCCACATGCATATGTCCGTGCGAAGGATGGTAGGTCATACTTCCCGCCCATCGGTCGGTATAAGTCATGGCATTACCATTTTTATGATATACTCTTTGTTTGATCAATTGCTTAGGCGGCAAACCCGTATTGGGACAAGTTGTTGGAGCCGTTCCGGTAAGGGTGTCTGTTCCGCATACATACGAGTTTGAAGAACGCACTTCTAAAGGCCCATGACCAATATTAGGGGTTGAAACCGACACACGCAACAAACCATTGTTTGATCCATTGCCACTTTGCGAGTATTCAAGAATACCACTTGAACCGTTAACCAATAAGGGGGGTTTGGCGCAAATGATATCGGGCAAAAGATCGCAGTTGCTTTGTCCGGCAGTAGCACATACACAAGAAGTAGCGTTGGTGGTGCTGCATTGCGATTGACTTTGGGTATAAGCAAATAAGAATGCAAGAAGCAGTAAAAGTTTTTTCATTGTAATAAAATAGAAATGGGTTAAACTTAAAACACGATGATTCAAAGTTATAGCAAATTAGCCAAAAATGCAGATGGGTCAAGTATATTTTGGCAAACGGTGAATATGTTGGGATGAAATGCCGTGAAATCGCCTTTTTTGGCGATGTAAATGCTTATTAAGAAAAGGCATTTGTTTATATAAATTAACAAAAAGCCTCAAGGCCTCAACAGTACCAGCTTCTCTGCTTTAGTAAACCCATCACTTGTTATGACTGCATGATACATGCCATTGCTCAAAAAACTCAAATCAAAATGTTGCAGGGTGCTCCAGGGTGGGAGGGTATAAGTGAAAACTTTTTTTCCCGTTACATCATACAGCTCAAACATACCGCTTTTGTTTTGCGGCAATTGGTAAATAATTTCTATGCTGCCCTTTGCAGGGTTAGGTGAGAGCGAAAAGTTAAACTCGTGCCCGGCATATTCGGCAACGCTGACCGAAAGGGTATCGCAGGGGCTGCCAATGAGTGGGCCCAACTCATAGTTGGGGTTATTGGGTAAGCCCGAAGCCGAACGCCCACCGGTATTACTTATATATTGACCATGCCTTACTATATTGCATGCAGCACCCGCACTATCGGGGCTATTGATCACAATTAAACTATCTGAATACGCATTGTGAAAGGATGAACAATAAAGAAGGTTATTAAATGTACACGTATCAATATAATAATATGGTGAAATATAAATTTTATCATCCGGGCCTCGTTTAATACCATAGTCTAAGAACACTCTTTCATCGTTTACAGGGAAAGATATTGAATCCAGCTTTACTTCACTTTGAAAAATATTGCTTGCCCAGGTATCGTATTGATATATTTGGTTCTGACTTGGACTAGGTGATGATACAATAGTTGTTTCAATCGTATATAAATAGCGGCCGGATGCTGAAAACTCACAAGCATCGTATATTCTCAAATAAGGCCATGAAATCTGACCTATTTTTTTCATATTAGACGTTTGCCCGCTGCATCGATCAAAATCAAATAAATATAGTTCTGAATTTGCTCCGCATAATGATATTTTATTTCCATTCTGACTCGCTGATAGGTACGGTGGACCATAAAAGATTTGAATATTTATGTGACTAATTACCGGGCTGTTTATACCATTGCTATTGATGAGAAATGCATAAAACTTACAATCGTTATTCACCAATACAGAATCTTTAAAACATATTAGCCACCAATCTTTTCCGTTTCCATGTTTTATAGCAGTCACAGCTCCGTAGCTGTTATTCGATAATAAAATATTTTTAGCAATCACTTCGGGCTTGCCATTGTCCTGGTATAGATTGATGATTGAATAATAAATCCAATATGGGCCGGAAGTAGAATGGCCAAAAGCAGTAAAATAATAAATCAAACTATCGTTATCAGGATCGGGAACAAATACTTTAGAGCATATAGAAATAGTTTTACCGTATAAATTAGCTCCGTTTTTTATCAGTTGGTGTTGATTGTTGTAGATATTTACATTCCGATCATAATATATTGGATGAACTGTAATATTGGTAGCGGAATATAAAATCAAATTACCGCTGCTGTCGCACAAACTGACTTCATTTGAAATACGATTATATACCACACTGGTATCGCCCACCGGGTTTTGAATATTGCTAAAGTTGAGCGCTGCACGGTCGCCTAAGGGCCAATAGCGGTCGGTAAATTTACCCTGCCCCTGCACCAAAGCATGCAGCATTAGCAATACGGCAATCAAGCATTTTCTTTTATGGTTTAATAAATTTTGCATCCCTCGCAATATTGAGATACTAAGGTAGTGAAGTGGCAGATGAGAAAGAAATTTACTTAACAAAAAGCCTCAAGGCCTTAGCAGTGCCAGCTTCTCTGCTTTAGTAAACCCATCACTTGTTATGACTGCATGATACATGCCATTGCTCAAAAAACTCAAATCAA
>DAOQTX010000082.1:0-4878 GCA_035340715.1 Bacteroidia bacterium
ATCAACTCACCTTGCCCAAATGAGTTTTGCAATTTCAATTTCACATCACCACTCAGGGTTAGTTTATTGTTATTATTGGCATCGGGCAAAAAACCGATTACCCCATCTATGCGGCTGGCTTTTTTGTTTTCCAAATACAGATAAACCGTACTGCCCTTGTCGGTAAACCGTACATTTAAATCTCGGCTTTGCTGTAAAAAAGGAATTTCCTTCAGTCGAATCGGTATTTGTCGAATTAAATTCTCACGGTACAAATCATTCGCCCGAATGCCTAAACGATATTCCACAAATCGCTGACTCACTTTGGCATCTCCTTTAATCACTAATGAGTCGATCATGTACAACTGTCCCGGATCTGCCCAAAGCACACCATCAACCGATTGCTGATCGATACGCAAAGAATCCAATCGAACTTGTGCAAAAGGGTAACCATTGTTTTCATAAGCTGAAAGCAAACGCTGAAACATTCTATTAATCCTTGCGGCATAAACCTGATCGTCTCTAAAAAAAATACGTGCGCCACTTTGCTGCAAAAAATAATCATCTACGTTTCCATTGCGCAACGATGACCAATTATACTTTTCACCCAAATGAAAAAAGACAAAACAAGTATCATTGATCCAATGCATACTATCGGCAGAAGATTCCAAATAGGCTTTATCCAACAATTCGCTTTCAAATTGCTGTATCGCTTTAGCAATCGACAAGCTATCCGAATAGATGGAAGAAACTTTTGAAGACGCTTTGAGTTCGTTTAATATGGCTTGCTCACTTTCGTTTAAAGCATTTACCTGCAACCATTTTTGCGCATGGCTTTGCGTAATAATTCCACTAAATAAAATAATAAATATTGCATGGCGCAGCATGGTCTTTGAACGAAAACTGCAGCAATCAAATTGCCCAGTTAATAGGCGACAAACCTTGCTGCATAAGCAGTTGATTGCATTTTGAAAAATGCTTATTCCCAAAAAATCCATTATAGGCCGAATAAGGCGAAGGATGAGCCGCCACCAATATATGGTGCTTATCCTGATCAATAAGTTCTTGTTTGGCTTGCGCATATTTTCCCCAAAGCAAAAATACCACACCTTGTCTATGTTCTGCTATATGCGAAATTATTCTATCCGTAAACTGTTCCCAACCTCTGTTTTGATGCGAGCCCGCTTGACCGGCTCTAACGGTTAAGGTGGCATTCAGCAACAATACCCCTTGCTTTGCCCAGGGAGTTAGATCGACTTTTCCTGACATGCTTATACCGATATCACTTTCTATTTCTTTAAAAATGTTTTTTAATGAGGGGGGAGCTTTTACTCCTTCGCTTACCGAAAAGCAAAGTCCATTGGCTTGTCCTCGCCCATGATAGGGGTCCTGACCTATGATGACCACTTTTACATCTTCAAACGAAACATGATTTAAAGCCGAGAAAATTTGAGGCCGCGGAGGATAAACCATATTGCCATTTTTTTGCTCCTCCAACAAAAATTCTTTTAACGATAACATATAGGGTTCATTCAATTCATCCCCTAATTGCATCATCCACGATTCGCTTAAGCGACCTTGTCCGCCTTTCACTTGCTCTTGTAAAGAAAAGTTCATGGTTTAAAATACAATTTTTATCAAAAATAAGGGTTATACTGTTTGTGTATAAGTATCTAAAACTTTTTTTTGCCAATAGATGCATTTTTCGAGGAATTTGTTTTTTTTGCATAACGAAAATTAATACAGGAATTAAATCATGAAAAAATCAGCTGTTTTATTGGTAGCTTTGTTTGTAATGGCCTTGGCTTATTCGTGCAAACCAAAAGAAAAATGCCCTGCCTATGGCAAAGCAAACTACGAACAAATGAAAAAAGCCCGTTCCTGATCGTACATCTGAAATCAACCTAATAGTAAGCCGGATTAAACCGGCTTTTTTATTTTTATACCATGAACTCACTCAATGCAGATTTGATTATTCAGGAATTTAAGGTTCGGGTTTTTGATGAATCTATGCAGCGGATTCTTACTTGTATTGACTTATTACACGAAAATCAATTGCACCTTAAGATCCATGAAAATGGAAACAGTGTTGGAAATCTGGTTTTGCATTTATGTGGCAATGCACGGCAGTGGATTGTAGCCTCTTTTGGTTTTGAAAAAGATATCAGAGTGCGACAAGAAGAATTTGACGCAAAAGGCCCATTCAGAAAAGAAGATTTAAAGAAGCGGTTGATGACTTTAAAAAATGACCTTCAAAAATGTTTGGATCAAATAGATGTTTCAGTCTTAATTAAAAACTATCGCATTCAATCGTTTGAAGTGAGTGGATTAAGTGCACTCATACATGTTATCGAACATTTCTCTTACCACACCGGACAAATTACTTTGATCTGTAAATACCTGAGCGGAAAAGAAACCGGATACTACAGCGGAATTAAACTCGACTAACCCAATTTGTTGTATTCCATTTCTCGTCCATCGCTGTATCGAAACAGCACTTTCACTTTAATATCGGGATGTAAACTCTGAGCCACCGGACAGGCCATAGCTGCTTTCTCAAGCAAAACTCTTTGCTCCTCTTTTAAATTATTATCAAGTTCTAAGATCAAATCCAACGCACCTACTCGTCTTGGATTGCTTTCCATTATTTTATCTGTTTCGCAGCTAACCGTTCCTAATTCCAGATCCGATTTTTCAGCACGTATCGCCATTATTGTCATCATACAAGCACCTAACGAAGCCGATAATAAGTCGGTGGGACTAAATCGTTCTCCTTTGCCGTTATTATCGGTCGGAGCATCGCTTTCTATTTTGGTGTTACTTTGTTCATGTGTAAGTTCACATCTCAATTGTCCGCTGTAGGTACTTTTTATTGTAGGCATTGTGTAATTCTTATTAAAATGATTTTGAATTGCTAACGTTATGTTTGTAAATTTGTTTAATTACAAGATGAAGATAACAAAGCTATTTATTTTTCTTGGCTTGCTCTTTTCGGCTCAAATTGCTTTTACTCAAACCGTTAGCAATCCGAACGAATATGAAGAAGATAAACCGCTATTGTATAAACACGAATATAATTTAGGATTCATGCCTCATACTAGCGGATGGGGTTTCAACTTCAAACGTCAGTGGCATTTAACCGGTTATAAAAAACGAGTAATGGAGTACGACTTTGCGGTAATGAAACATCCCAAAGAAGTTCGATCGCTCAATCCCTATTTCGAAAACACAAAATCATTCATATACGGGAAACTTAATTATGTAATGATGATCAGAGGCGGATATGGTTTCCAAAAAGTTTTATTTGGAAAAGCCGACCGTGGCGCAGTTGAAGTGCGCATGGTATATACCGGAGGTATTTCATTGGCTTTGGCCAAACCCATCTATCTCGAAATACTAAAACAAGATCCCAATGGATCGCCATTCGAATTTTTTACCCAAACCGAGAAATACGATCCCGATAGACATCAGCTCAGCGACATATTTGGTCGAGCCAGCTTTTTTAAAGGCCTGGAAGAAACTAAATTTCATCCCGGCTTGTATGTAAAGTTGGGTTTGGTGTTTGAATACAGTCCGGTTGATGATGATGTAAAAGCTATCGAAGCCGGAATTATTGCCGAAGGATTTCCGGACGATATAGAAATAATGGCATTCAACAAGGCCAATCCCGGCTTTATTAATGTCTATCTTAATTTTATGTTTGGCAAAAAGTGGTAAGATCTTTTTGATCCCGCTTCTCACACGATTATTTATACCTTTGCAAGCGCTATGAGCAGCAACGACAGCACCTTTGTAAAACCCGCCTATAAAAAACCCGACTGGCTAAAAGTAAAATTGCCCACCGGCAAAGAATATCTCAAAGTTCGCCAATTGGTTGACGAGCATAAATTGCATACCATTTGCGAAAGTGGCAATTGCCCAAACATGGGCGAATGCTGGGGAGCCGGCACCGCTACCTTTATGATATTAGGTAATATCTGCACCCGTTCTTGCCAGTTTTGTGCCGTAGCCACAGGCCGACCCAAACAAGCCGACCCAAACGAACCCATGAAAGTAGCTCAAAGCGTAAAAACGATGGGAGTAAAACATTGTGTAATTACTTCTGTTGACCGTGATGACTTAGCCGATGGTGGTTCTGAAATTTGGGCTCAAACGATTAAAACCGTTCGTGAAGTAAGCCCGGGAACTACTATGGAAACACTGATACCTGATTTTCAGGGCAAGTGGGAAAATCTATACCGCGTATTGGAACAAAAGCCCGAAGTGTTGAGTCATAATCTTGAAACGGTTAGGCGACTCACCAAACAGGTTCGTGTGCAAGCCAAATACGACAGGAGTCTGGAAGTATTAAGCCGCAGCAAAGAAAAAGGACTCCGAACTAAAAGCGGAATAATGCTTGGATTGGGCGAAAGCCGTGATGAAATATTGGAAAGCATGAACGACCTGCTGCAAAGCGGTGTTGATGTTTTAACGCTGGGGCAATATTTGCAACCAACCGGACGACATCTTGCCGTTCAGCATTTTATTACACCCGAAACTTTTGCCCAGCTTAAAGTAGAAGGTTTAAGCATGGGTTTCAAATATGTGGAAAGCGGCCCGCTGGTGCGCAGCAGCTACCATGCCGAAAAACATTTGGCCTAAGTTAATCTTCCCACTTTCGCTCTATGCTTTCTATTTTTTTTATGTGTTCGGGTTTGAAAGCAAATCGCTCAGTATGTAATAAAATACTATCTATTTCAGCTTCACTTTCTTCCATAAAATATACCATCCACAGAACACCTTCAAAGTGTAAATCATCAATCGTTGTAAGGCGCACACTGGTGCCTGCATACGATTCTATAAGATCTTTATCCAATACTGCATCCATCTATTTATTTTTTTGATGATTCAAATATAAGT
>DAOQTX010000083.1:0-4648 GCA_035340715.1 Bacteroidia bacterium
GGACGGACATCTTGTTCAAGGACATGTTGATGGCGTGGCTGAAGTATCATCCATTGAAACGAAAAACGGTAGTCACGAATTTACATTTACCCATTCACCGCATAAAAAGTTTATCCATATTGATAAAGGTTCCGTATGTATAAATGGAGTTAGCTTGACTTTAATCAACCCACAACGCACTTCATTTAAAGTAGCCATCATACCATACACGTTTCAGCACACCAACTTTAAAACACTAAAGGTGGGCGATCGGGTAAACATAGAATACGACTTGATTGGAAAATATATTATTGAGCGATTGGATCAGATAAAGAATAATGAGCATTGATTCGAAAATAATATTGAGGGCGCAAAAATATTGTGCCTATCAAGAAAGAAGTCATCAGCAAGTAAGAGACAAACTGTATGAGTGGGGTTTGCACAAGCATGATGTAGAGCAGTGCATAGTCGATTTAATAGATCAAGGGTTTCTAAACGAACAACGATTTGCCAATGCGTATTCCAGAGGTAAGCTATCTATAAAACGTTGGGGAAAAAATAAAATCAAATATGCATTGAAGATGCAACACAATGTTTCGGATCGATTGATAAAAGATGCTCTCAATTCCTTGGATGAAGAACTATACTTAGAACAATTACGGAAAACAATGAGCAGCTATTTTTCAAAATGCAAACAAAGTTCACATCAATTAAAGATTCATAAAACTGCTCAGCATTTGATACGAAAAGGTTATGAAAGCAGTTTGGTTTGGGAAGAACTTAAGCGCTTGGCGAATTAATTAAACTTCGAGTACGGACAACATTGATTCAAACAAAGCCATTCCATCGGTATTGCCCAATTCAGGATCGCTTGCTCTTTCAGGGTGTGGCATCATGCCAAATACATTTCGCGCTTTATTACAAATACCCGCAATGTTATCTATAGCTCCATTGGGATTTGCTTCGTTTGTAATGTTTCCATTTTTATCGCAATACTTAAAAAGGATTTGATTGTTTTCGTAAAGGGAATGGAGTGTTGCTTCATCAGCAAAATATTTACCTTCTCCATGTGCAATCGGAATTTTTAAGACCTGATTGGTACTTAACTTATAGGTGATTGCAGAGTTATCGGTTATGGGTTTGATAAAAACGTTTTTACAAATGAACTGATGATTATTATTGTGCAGTAATGCGCCAGGCAGTAGATGCGCTTCGCATAAAATTTGAAAACCATTGCAGATTCCAAAAACCAATCCTCCGGCATTGGCAAAGCGAATCACTTCTTCCATTATCGGTGAAAATCGTGCAATAGCACCGGAACGTAAGTAATCTCCATAAGAAAATCCTCCGGGTAAGATCAAAACATCACAAGCTTTCAAATCATGATCTTTATGCCAAAGACTTACTACTTCGATGGATTCCTTTTTGCCTAACAATGTTAGTGTGTCTAACATATCCTGATCGCAATTGGAGCCCGGGAAAACTATTACACCAAATTTCATAGAATTATTTTTTGCAAAAATACATTAACCCAACCAATAATTATAACAGATCAATGCTATAAAAAGTATAAACACGGTTTCGTTCAACCATTTTTTTGATCCGGATATAAAAAGATAGGATAGAACAACAGTAATGGGTATGCTTAAGAGACAATATCGATACATTCCATACTCGACTGAATACATAATGCTCAAGGATGCAAAAATGGTTAATAGCAATACAATCTGCTGATATCTTCGTGTTTGAGTAACATTTTTATAAAAATTATTACCCAATCGTATTAACCCTATGGTAAAAAGTATCACCATAAAATAAAATGAGATTTGGTATGCGCTAAGTAACAAAGCCGATGGGTCAAAATGGGTTGGAATGGTATCATACCATAGGTCTGACCAATTGAATCCGGTGGGACTAAATATTATTATCCAACTGACAACAAAAAAATAGGGAAACAACAAGCCAATAATAGAGATGGCAATGTCTCTCCAATTGAATGTTGCAATCATGGCCAATGAAATTAGATATATGAGATAAAGGAAAATGACCGGAAAATAAAACAAGGTTGCAAAACCGATAAGGAATGATATATCAAAATCGAGACGCATGGGTTGAATTTGCTTATACAATTTAAAGATTAGCGAAAGGATAATGATCAGAATGGAATTGACTATCAATAAGGGATGAAATCCGATTAGGGGCGGTGCAAACGACATTACAAATAAATACACCAGTGCCGGAACATGGCTCTTTTTATATAATACATTGTTGATTCGTAGTACATAGTTGAGATGAAGGCTTTGGGAAAACAAAAGGGAGAAACTAATAAATAAAACAACATATCGAGGTTGTTGCTCGAGCCAAGAAACTACTGTTTGGTAGAGAATCATAGGACTGTCGTAGTAGAGGGGAAATGAACTTGTGGCTGCCCATAACCAAAGTGTTATTGCGATGATGGGTAGCAATATCCATGTTATCAATTGATTTCCTGTAAAAAAGCGAATGATCATTTAGGCTTAAATATACTATGATGTCTATGTATATATTTTATATCTTCGCAAAAATTTATTAGCACAATGACAAAGGTATTTTACGCAATTGGTTCGGCATGTGAAGCTTTTTTTGAAGTTTTAAAAGCGTTGGGTCCATATACCAACTGGTTGTTTATTTTGCTTATTGGTGTAGGTTGTTTGTACTGGACTTTATATGAGATAAAAGTCAACAAAGGTGGCCGAAACTATTTAGGAGGAAAATAATTTCTCATTTAGCGTTTTACTGCAGTGTCTTCCAAAAATGGGAGCAAATCTTTTCCAATATCTTTTCTGAATCGAATTCCTTCATAACAAACTTTATTCAAGCTAGAATAACTTTTAGCCAGCGCTTCTGATAATTGTTGATCCAGAGACGTAATGGCCATGACTCTTCCTCCATTGGTTAACACATTATTTTCATTGGCAATAGTTCCGGCATGGTAAACTGTGCTTTGAGTCACATCTTTTAAACCTGAAATGACTTTCCCTTTTTGATATGGCCCGGGATAGCCTTCTGAAACTGCTACTACGGTGACTGCATATCGATCATCAATTTCAATTTCAAATTGATTTAGCTTTTGGTCGGCAGTATGCACAAACAGATCGACCAAATCGCTTTTTATTCTGGGTAAAACAACTTCTGTTTCGGGATCGCCCATTCGAACATTGTATTCTATGACATAGGGATTATCTCCGACTTTCATCAAACCAATAAATATAAAACCGCAATAGGGAATGTTTTCATTATTCAATCCTTTGACGGTTGGTTCTATGATGCGCTCTTCTACTTTTTTCATAAAAGATGCATCGGCAAAAGGTACGGGTGAAACGGCTCCCATGCCTCCGGTATTTAGACCGGTATCGTGCTCTCCTATCCTTTTGTAATCTTTAGCCGAAGGCAAGATCACATAATTTTTACCATCGCACAATGCGAATACACTCATTTCTATTCCGGGTAGAAATTCTTCGATGACTACTTTGCTTCCTGCAGTTCCGAATTTATCATTCAACAAGATATTGTTTACTTCTTCTTTGGCCTGTTGCAAGTCATCGATGATCAACACTCCTTTTCCTGCAGCTAATCCATCTGCTTTTAATACATAAGGAGAGGGCATTAATTCAAGAAAGGTATAGGCTTGGGTGATATTGTCTTTAACAAAGCTGGCATAACGAGCGGTGGGGATATTATATTTGCGCATGAATGCTTTGGCAAAATCTTTTGAGCCTTCTAACAATGCGCCATTTTTTACCGGGCCAATAAAGCGGATGTGTTTTAATGCCGAGTTTGCTTTGAAATAATCGCTCAGGCCTGCCACGAGAGGTTCTTCGGGCCCTATTACGAGCATTTCTATTTGCTGATCGAGACAAAAGCGCGCCAATTGATCAAAGTCGGAATTGTTAATTTGTACATTCTCGGCAACTTGTGCTGTACCGCTGTTGCCGGGGGAGACATAGAGTTTTTTGCAAAGGGGGCTTTGAGTGAGTTTGAGTGCAAAGGCATGTTCTCTGCCTCCGGATCCTATAAGTAAAATATTCATGTATGGAGTAGGGCTTTGGGGGTATAAACCTACGTTTTTCGAAAAAATTTTACAAATGCATTGGGGTTTTTTGCTTGCAGATGTGTGGTTTTTTATGGGTAGGGTGTTTTTAGCGGGGGCTTATGTGCGGACCGCAATGGATGATGTGACGTTGGCGATGGGTTATGGATGTTTCGCAATCGCTTATGGTTGTTTCGCAATGGGTTATGGATGGTTCGCAATGGATTATGGATGGTTCGCGATGGGTTATGGTTGTTTCGCGAGGGGTTATGGGTGTTTCGCAATGAATTATGGCATGACTGCGAGGGGTTATGGATGGGTTTTTGGGATGGAATGGATGATTGGATGAAGTTTCGGAAGTTTTGTCAGTTTTATGGTGGATGATGTGGTGTATGTGGGGTTGAAGATTTTTTTTGTTTTTGTGAATCTTTTGGTGTTGGTTTTTCGTAGGAGGGTTTGTACGCGCGCGCGGGTGCGCGAGGGGTGGATTTTTTTATGTTTTTTTATTTTGAAGCAGAAGATGAGGGCTGCATGGTGTTTTTAAAGGTGAACCCCCTATGTCCCCCTTATACCAAGGGGGATTTTTGTTCTTTTATCTTG
>DAOQTX010000084.1:0-4545 GCA_035340715.1 Bacteroidia bacterium
TATTTTTTTAGGTTGTAGCTTAGAGCGCTCATCAGAATGTGTTTGTTGGCTTGCTCTCAAAAAAGATTTGAAATTCTTATGCTGCAATAAACGATCCATGCATTAGAAAATAAAAATATATTCATTAAAAACCGATTCATTTTTATTGAAAAATAAAGCATTACCTTTAAAAAATATTTAGTGCTGATGGGTGCCTAATCGCACCTTGAATACAATTATCTTTTAATGCTTTGCCAATGATTTTCGATGCAAAAAAAATATTGATCCTTGCCCCTCATCCTGATGATGCTGAATTCGGTTTGGGTGGAACAATTTCTAAACTCATTGAACAAGGAAAAGAAATTTTTGTAACCACTTTTAGTGTATGCGAAAAAAGTACGCCAAAAGGTTTTGAAGTAGGCGATATAGAAAAAGAAATGTATGCCTCTATGAACAGTCTTAATATAAAGAAAGAGTGCCTGACGGTATATGATTATCCGGTGCGGGATTTTCCGGCACATCGTCAGGAGATATTAGAGAAGATGATTGAACAAAAAAAACGCATTGAGCCCGATTTGGTTTTTATTCCCTGCTCGAGCGATATTCATCAGGATCATGAAGTTATAAATGTTGAAGGTAAACGTGCTTTTAAACACCACAATTTACTTGGCTATGAAATGCCCTGGAATAATTTTGGATTCACTTCGTTTTTATACCACACAATTGAAGAGAAGCATTTGAAAAATAAATTAAAAGCAATTGCATGTTATAAATCGCAAATACAACGCGCGTATAGCACACCGGAGTTTATAACGGCTTTGGCAACTTTGAGAGGTGGTCAGATTTTAAAACCGTATGCCGAATCGTTTGAAGTGATAAGATTGATTTCGAAATGAAGTTGAACCCAATAACAGCAGCAGAGATTATTAAATGGCATGAGGAAATAAATGGCAAAGTGAAGAATTTTGGTTTATCTGATGGCCATATGATCCGCTACCCCAGAGCAATAGAGTTGTGCGATGAGCACAATATCTCGATGATAACGTCAAAGTATAAAGATCAAGTAATGGACTTGTTGTCGGCTAGTGCGTGCCGGTTAATCATCATTCCCGAAAGTTTATTGCCAAATGATTTTAAAGCAGATGGAAAAGCATTTTTATTGCACGATAAGCCAAAAGAAATACTGATTCAATATTGCAAATCATTTTTAGGTTTTGGCGCCTTGAGCAAAACGGAAGATATACATGCAAGTGCTGTAATTGAGAAAGGAGCAAAAATTGGATTGAACGTTGTGATTGGTGCCCATACTTTTATTTCAAGTGATTCGGAAGTGGGTGATCATTGCATGATAGGTGCCAACACGGTAATCAAGAATGCTACTATTGCCAATCGGGTTATGATTGGCTCAAACAATACGATTGGAGAAAATGGTTTTGGTTATACGAAAGATGCCAAAGGAGAATCGGAACTTTTTCCACACTACGGTCGTGTGGTGATAGAAGATGATGTTCATATAGGCAATAATACTTGTATTGACAGAGGCTCTTTGTCAGATACCCATATAATGAAAGGTGTGAAGATTGATAACTTGGTTCATATTGCACACAATGTGGTAATTGGGCAAAACTCTTTTATAATCGCTTGTTCTATGATAGCCGGAAGTGTTGTTATTGGTGAAAACTGCTGGGTAGCGCCATCGAGCAGTATTAGAAACGCATTGAATATTGGAAAAAATGCTACCATAGGAATAGCGAGTACAGTGGTAAAGAATGTTGAGGCAGGCACTATTGTTTTGGGAAATCCTGCCATGAAAATGGATGATTTTGTAAAATTGAGAAAGCAACAAAATGATCTTATTGCTGATCAAAAAACAAAAGCATCTGAAGAGGGTAAATAAATTGTCGCTGAAATAAATGAATTATGATCTCAATTTCATCATTCTGATGCCATTTTCTACATATTAAATCACATTGCACTGCCTATTTTCGGCCGTATTGCTATCTTTGCCCCCTCTTAATAAAAACCTTTTTTTACTAGCCCATCCATGGATAGAAATTCACTTATAGGTATCTTCTTAATCGGCTTAATTTTAGTCGTTTTCAGCATAATGAATCAACCCAGTGCAGAAGAATTGGCCCGCCAAAAGCAGGTTCGTGATTCGATTGCCGAAGTAGAACGAATTGAAGAAATTAATGCCCAAACCGTCCAAAACGTTGAAAGTAAAACTCAACCCCTTGCTAATGATAGCCTTATTGTAAACGATAGCATCAGTAATGATTCGTTATTGATGGCAAATCGGATAGCAAAATTTGGTTTATTCTCAAATGCTTCTGAAGGAAATGAAAAGCAGCTTTGGCTCGAAAATGATCGATTAAAAGTTACCTTCAGCACTAAGGGTGGCAAACCCATACAGGCTTTGTTAAAAAGCTATAAAACCTATCAGCAAAATCCGTTGCAACTTTTTGACGAAGATTCAACTCGCTTTGGTCTTACTTTTTTTGCAGCTAATCGGTTGATCAATACCAATGCCTTATACTTTGAACCGATGGAGCAAAGTGATAATAGCAAATTGGTTTTTCGATTGAAAACCGACACCAAAGCATATATTGATTTCATTTATGCTCTTGAACCGGAGTCATATCAATTGACCTTTCAAATCCGATTGAATGGAATGGATCAAGTAATTGCCGACAATTCAAACTTTATTGAATTGGAATGGATGCAACAAAGTCCCAGTCAGGAGAAAGATATAGAAGCGCAAAGAAGAACCAGTGGTGTGCATTATATGTATTTGGATGAAGACGTTGATTACTTATCTGAAACATCAGACGAAAGCGAAGCCCTTAAAACAAAAGTAAAATGGATAGCTTTCAAACAACAGTACTTTAGCTCTGCACTTATTGCCGATGATTCTTTTCTAAATCCAACCGATGTAGCGCATCAAAGCAGTGGCTTGAATGATTCGACTGTTAAAAAATTCAGTGCTCGTCTTTCTTTACCGTTCGACAAATCTTCGGATGAAAAGATCGACATGAAATTCTATTTTGGACCTAACCATTTTCAGACCTTACGAAAAATGAAACTCAATTTGGAAAAACTAGTTCCATTGGGTTGGGGAATTTTTGGATGGGTAAACCGTTTCTTAGTAATTCCTGTTTTTAACTTCTTAAACACTTTTAATCTAAACTATGGGATCATTATTTTAATCCTTACGATTGGCATTAAATTGCTGTTACTTCCATTGACGTATAAGTCGTATATGAGTACAGCAAAAATGAAAGTACTCCGTCCCGAAGTAGAAGAAATACAAGGTAAACATAAAGACGAGCCAATGAAATCGCAGCAAGAGATGTTGGCATTATATCGCAAAGCAGGCGTAAATCCTTTAGGCGGATGTTTACCCATGTTGCTTCAGTTCCCCATCTTATTGGCCATGTTCAACTTTTTCCCGGCCAGTATTGAATTGCGGCAGGAAAGTTTTTTATGGGCGAAAGACTTGAGCACTTATGACAGTATATTGGATTTACCATTCAATATTCCTTTCTATGGTGATCACGTGAGTTTGTTCACTTTGCTGATGACTATTTCTACTTTGCTGTTTACCATGTTCAACAGTCAAATGACGGCTACGAATCCGCAGATGAAGTGGATGATGTATTTAATGCCCATCATATTTTTAGGAGTGTTCAATTCTTATTCTGCCGGATTGAGTTATTACTATTTCCTGGCAAACGTAATCAGTATTGGACAACAATTTATGTTCAGACGCTTTGTTGATGAAGATGAAATCCATCGCAAAATTCAAGAGAATAAAAAGAAGCCTTCGTCTAATAAAAAATCAAAATTTCAACAAAGGCTTGAAAAAATGGCGAAAGAAAGAGGATATAAATTGCCTAAATAAAAATGTAATGAAAAAAAGAGCTGCATCATTGTTTTATCATTCGCATTTGAGTAAATTGTTTTTTGTTTTCTTGATGTTAACCTTTTGTCATACGGCATGCAAAGTAAAAACGCAGAACAATTCAAATGCAGTATTAGACATTGATTCACTTTTAATCTCAATGGAAAGAAGTCCTTGTTTTGGAAAATGTGCTGTGTATAAAATGGAATTATACCGTAGCGGTTTTGCTTACTATAAAGGAATTAAAGATGCACCGCTCAAAGGCTACCATACCAGCATGGTTTCAAAAGATGAAATTGAAACATTTATTAATACAATGGAGGAGGCAGGATATTTTAAAATGGAAAATCAATACATCAATCCACATATTACCGACATACCGACTGTACGAATGTATATTCGATCAGGTGATAAAAAGAAGATGATTGAAATACGCACCGATGAATACCCGGATGAATTGCGCTCAATGGATCAATTCATGGATCGTTGGATACACGGTTTAAATTGGAATTATACAAATACGACTAACGAATAAATTAAAAACTATGAGTACTTCAGTAAATGAAATAGAAACAAAAAATAAAATAGCAGAAGACTTTCTGCCTTTATTGGGCACCGATCATATTGAACTCTATGTCGGGAATGCCAAACAGAGTTCCTATTAC
>DAOQTX010000085.1:0-3198 GCA_035340715.1 Bacteroidia bacterium
AACTGAAGCAGATAAACTCCAACAAAAAGCATGATAAATTGATCTAAACTAATCCACTTCAGAAAGTAAATGGTCACTAAGGCCATTATGGTTAATCGGGTAAAAACATCGTTTAGAAATGCAGGCACCGTACTCTTGAGCAATGCATAGCTGTATATATTTAAACAGGAAATGAGAGCAAGAATGAGAATAAATGGAAATACAAAATGAAAATACTGTGCAAACAATGGCGATTCCTTTTCATATTGTTGAATAAAAAATTCCTGTGAAAAGAATAATAGCCCGGAAGCAATTAAAAATCCGGTGAGAATAAACAACAGCATAAACCCAAAATATCCGTGATGTCTGCTCTTTTCGTCTTTAAAAATTGGGAAATATCGAGTGGTCGCATTGCCTATACCCATGGGTACAAACATGGCCAATAACATACTGAAAGAATATAAAATCCGGGTCAAACCTAATTCCTCTGGACTGAGAAAACGCGGCTGTAAAATCATCAGGTTGATAAAGCCTATAATGAATCCACTATAGGTGGTAATGAAGTTTTTTATGCCTTGACGCTGAATTATGCCCATAAATTGAACCTAGCACAAAGAAATGATTAACAATGTTATCATTTCAGTATGAGCCAGTTAATTTGTAAACAAACAATGATGTTAAAACGTGTAAATAACTTTATTTTGAAGGTTTTATTTTTGAATAAAAATTATTATACCTTGAACCTTCATTAATCAAACTATATCAGCTATGCAAAAATTTGAAGAATTAAAAGCCTTGATTGCTTCACTGGAAAACGACATCAGTAAGTTTGACAATGGTAATTTTGCAGCAGGAACTCGTGTTCGCAAAGGTATGCAGGACATCAAATCTCTTGCGCAAGCCATTCGCGTTCATGTTCAGGATGTAAAAGGTCAAGGCAAGTAAAAATTTGTTTTTTGTACTAAAACCTGATCTACAGCACAACTGTGGAACAGGTTTTTTTTGCTCTATGCCTGCATGATGTAGCGATTATACCACATCTGAAACGAGATAAATAACCAAACTCGTTCAAATACATTATGATTTCCTTTTTGATAATGATGATAAAGATCCATTACCATTTTTTCATTAAAAAAGCCATGATGTTTTAAATTCTCTGATGTCATTACTTCATCAAAATAGTTTTTCAACTCTCGAGTTCCCCATAAATGAACCGGAATTCCAAATCCCCTCTTTGCACGATTTACCATTTTCTCAGGAATATATTTATGAACGATTTTTCTTAGTATGTATTTGCCGGTTGATCCTTTTAACTTAAAATCAGAAGGCAAACGAGAAGCAAACTCCAATACCCTATGATCCAATAAAGGCTCACGAGCCTCTAAACTTGTAAACATGCTGGTGATATCTACTTTATGTAGAATATCATCTGCCAAATAGGTTTGATGCTCACACGCCAATATTCTATTTATCATATCATTGCCATCATTAAGCAAGGCGTTGTTATCAAATGGAGTACCTAATTGTACAAAAGGTAACTTCATAAAAGAATCAATCTCATTGTCTGAAAAACATTGATTACCGACCAAAAATAATTGAAGCGGGTCGTTTGTAGAAAACAGCTGACAGTAACGTCCTTTACGGTCGACCTGTACTAAAGAACTTACTTTTTTACTTAATATAGTTTTACAGGTAGCGGACAAAGTATAACGAATCGGATATGGAATCTTTTGCAATCGGATCATGTCCAAAAACATTTTGTGGTGTCGGCTATAGCCGGCAAAAATTTCATCTCCGGCATCGGCACTCAAGGCCACTTTTACATGCTTGCGAGCCAATCGACTCACCAATACATTTGGAATGGCTACCGCTTCTGAAAAGGGCTCATCAAAAATTTTGTAAAAATCAGGCATCAATTCTAGAGCATCCTTTTGAGTACAGTAGTATTCGTGGTGATCGGTTTGTAAATGATTGGCCACTTCTCTGGCATAGTCTGCTTCATTGAACGATTGTTCGTGAAAGCCAATGGTAAAACTTTTTACTTTTTCACCACCGTGAGCAGCCAATAAGGCTGTTACAGCACTGCTGTCGTAGCCTCCACTTAAAAATACCCCTACCGGAACATCTGCAATGGTTCTATACAAACAAGATGAAATCAAAATTCTTTCCAACTCTTCGGTAGCTTCTTCAATGGACATATTCAACTTAGGTTTGTTATACACATCCGTTACACTCCAATATTTTTCTATACTAAAGCTCCATCGATTTAAATCAATCTCCAGTATATGACCCGGTAATAACTTATACGTATTGTTATTTATCGTGTAAGGAGCAGGTATATAACCTAATTTAAAATAAAGCGGAAGAGAATCGTAATAAACTTCCTTTTTAAAATCAGGATTTTCATGGAAACTTTTTAACTCAGATGAAAAAAGAAAAACATCACCATCGTGGTAGTAATACAACGGCTTTACGCCAACCCTATCCCGAAACAGAAGTATCTTATTGGCTGCCTTATCGAACAAGGCAATGGCAAACATTCCAATAAAATGCTCAACACATTTTTTTCCCCATTGGAGATACGACTTTAAAATAACTTCGGTATCGGATTGGCTCTTAAAAGAATGACCTAATTCAATCAGTTCCTTTCGAATCTCTTTGTAATTATATATTTCTCCATTAAAAACAATCCAATTTCCACTGGTAGAATCTTGCATGGGCTGATGACCAGATGGAGTAAGATCAATGATGGAAAGTCGCCTAAAACCAAAACCAGCTGAAGCCTTATTAGAATGAAATATTTCTATTCCTTCATCATCAGGACCACGATGAAGCAATTTTTTAGACATGGCTTCCAACGACTGTCTGTTGATGGGTTTTTCCTTATGAATAATACCGACAATTCCGCACATACGTTTGGCTTCTTTTTACGATCTAATTTGATGATTGGGTTACATCCATTTTAAGTACCATTGTTGGAAGGCAAAAAATTTCCATAATCGACTAAAATCTTCCATTCCGTTTCTTAGATAATGGTTCTTCATTTTCAATACTTGCTTTGAATCAAAAAGACCATGTCTATTCAAACTTCGTTCATCTAATACATCTGATAGTAATGTTTTCATTTCATTTCTCATCCACAACTCAACAGGAACTCTAAAACCCATTTTATCTCTTTCCATTAAAGTAGATGGAAGATATTCATGAGTTAAAAGCCTT